>CAZTNI010000005.1:1286-8969 GCA_964615415.1 uncultured Candidatus Saccharibacteria bacterium | reverse complement strand
GACATCCGGGAGATCGCGTACGACCGGATTTTCGCCGGGGAAATTGTGAACGACCTGATGGCGGAAGGGTTCGCGATGATCCCGTACGGCCAGCACTTCGGGGCGATGGCGGCGCCGGTGGCGGAAATGGAGCGGATGTTGCTGGCGCGAACGTTGCAGCACGGGGGGAATCCGCTGCTGGCGTGGTGCGCTTCGAACGCGGTTGTGGTGCAGGATGCGTACGGGAACCGGCGTGTGGATAAGGCGAAATCGACGGAGCGAGTCGACGGAGTAGTGGCGCTGTTGATGGCGCTCGGGAGGGCGATGATGGGGGCGCCAGAGGAGGGGGTTATCGTGTGGGTGCCGGGGACGTGAAGCTGCGTGCGAGGCGTATTGCGGCGGTTATACTGAGCCGGGATGGGGTGGAGTTCGCGGGCTTCGCGGCGCTGGTATTCGGGGCGTACCTGGTGCACGAAATCGCGGGCGTTTTCGCAGCGGCGGGGATCCTGCTCTGGTACGGGAACACGCGAGGGGGAACGTAAGTGGCACTGATCCGGGGTGCGGTGCGGGGGATTCGAGAGCGTACGGTTTCGTGGAACAGTGATGGGACGCTGTGGCGGGATGAGGGCCCGAACCAGCTGGGTTTTTCGCTGGCGAAGCAGGGGTACATGACGTCGGGGGCGGCGCTTTCGGTGTCGGCGGTGTGGCGGGCGGCGAGCCTGCTGGCGAACGTGGCGGCGAGTATGCCGCTGCACGTGTACCAGGACGGTTCGGCGGGGCGCCAGCAGATTAAGCTCGCGAGCGAGTTTGCGATCTGGTCGAAGCCGAACCCGGAAGTGAACAAGTTCGTCTTCTGGAGCACGGTGTTTTTCCACCTGGTGCTGAACGGGAACGCGTACATCTACGTGGTGCCGGCGGCGGACACGTCGCGGCGGCGGCCGGCGGAGTTGTGGCCGGTGGAGCCGGGGCGGGTGCGCGTCGAGCGCGTCGAGGGCCGCAAGCGGTACATCATCGACTCGCGCACGTTGGCGCGGGATTGGGTGGCGGGCGGCGAGATCGTGCATGTGCAGGGGCTGGGTACGGATGGGCTGCGAGGCCTGAGTCCGATCGCGCTGTTCGCGCAATCGCTGGGGCTGGCGCTGGCGGCCGAGGAGTACGCGGGGGCGTTCTTCGGGAACGGGTCGCTGCCGGGGGGCTACCTGAGTTCGGAGCAGGATGTGACGGCGGCGCAGGCGCAGGCGCTTTCGGAGGCGTGGGAGACGCATCACCGGGGGACGGGGAACGCGCACCGGGTGGCGGTCCTGGGCAAGGGCACGAAGTGGAACCACACGAGCCTGAACCCGGAGGATGCTCAGCTGCTGGCGACACGGCAGTTCCAGGTGAGCGACGTGGCACGGATGTTCGGGGTGCCGGAGCACCTGTTGGGGTCGCACGACAAGCAGTCGAGCTGGGGGACGGGGATCGCGGAGCAGAACCGGGGGCTGCTGGTGTACACGCTGGACCCGTACGTCCAGAACATGGAGCTGACGATCAGCGAGGAGCTGCTGATGCCCTCGAATCACTATGCGAAGTTCAGCCGGGAGGGGCTGCTGCGCGGGGACCCGGGGCAGCGGGCGGACTTCTACTCGAAGCTCGTGGCGCTCGGGGTGCTGACGCCGAACGAGATCCGCGAGAAGGAGGACATGGAGAGCATCGGCGCGGACGGCGACGTGCGATTGCGGCCCGCCAACTTCGTGCCACTGAATGCGGCGGCGCCCGCGGGATACGGGAATGCGACGCCCGCCGCGCCGGGAGGCTGAGCCGGTGACGGTGGCGGCGGAAGTGCGGTGCTGGCGCTGCGGGAAGAAGCTCGCGGAGGAGGCGGGCGGGGTGCATGTCTGCCCGCGGTGTCACGCGCGGAACGCGTCCTGATAGGGGCTTGACAGGTAAGGGAGTAGTCGGGTTAGCATTTTGCCAGCGGGGAGCATGTAACACCCGCCGCTGACGGCCAGTGACTTCTCTGCCGTGTGGCCCCGGTCATCGTGCCCCAACGACCAAATCAGCGTCGTTGGGGCTTTTTCTATGCCTGAAAGGCTGGAGACGCACGGGTTCGTGCGGGCCGTGGATGAGGAGCGGCGCCGGGTAACGGTGGTCGTTTCGACCGGTGACGTGGCGCGAGACGACGCGGTCATCGACCAATCCGGCTGGGATCTGCGGAATTACGAACGGAACCCGGTGGTGTTGTGGGCGCACAACGACCGCGAGCTGCCGATCGCGCGCGCTGTTTCAAGCCAGGTGGGGGCGAATGAGCTGGTGCAGGTGCACGAGTTCGCGACGCATCCGCGGGCGGAGGAGGTGTGGCAGGCGGTGCGGGCGGGGTTCGTGAACGCGACGAGCGTGCGGTGGTACCCGGGCGAGACCGAGGTCCGGAAGGTGGGCGAGGGGAAGGCGGCGCGCTCGGTGCTGGTGTTCACGCGAGGGCACGAGCTGCTGGAGTCGAGCTACGTACCGGTGCCGGCGGATGCGGGGTGCCTGGTGCTGCGCGCGGAAGGCGGGCGTGTGGACGCGGGGGCGTACGCCCGCGAGGGCGAGGAGGCGGCGGCTGTGACGGCCGAGACGGAACAGAGCCCGTGGCAGCGGTTCGCGGCCGGGTTCACGAAGTGTGCCAGTGAGGAGGCGCAACGATGACCGAGGGAACGGTCGATCCGGTGGAGGCGATGGGCGCGATGATGCGCTCGGCGCTGGAGGGTGTGTCGGGGGCGGTGACGGCGATTCGCGAGTCGCAGGAAGCGATGGTCGCGGAGATCCGGGCGCTGCGCCCGGCGCCGGCTGCCGCGGGCGCGGGCGAGGGCGAGGGCGGCGAGCCTGAGCGCAACGTGGACCTGCTCCCGGGCAGTGCGCGCGGGGTGGACCCGAGCGACACGATGCGGGTGCGGTTCGAGCAGCTGGAGTACACGCGCGCCGACTACGAGCTGGCGATGATGGTCATCGACGGCGCGGGGAAGATGCGCAACCGGCCGGTGCAGCTGGTGGTGCCGGATGACCTTCGCCGGGCGTGGCAGCATCACGTGTTCGAGCTGCCGAAGCGCGACCCGTACAAGTACGGTTCGCCGATCATGGTGCGCGAGGGCGGCGATGGGCCGAACTCGCGGCTTCGCGCGATGGACACGGCGGAGAGCGGCAACGGTCTCGACCTGGTGGGCGCGGCGTACGAATCGGAGCTGTGGCGCGCGGCGCGTGCGAACGATCCTCTGCTCGGGCTGATCCGGGACATCCCGATGCGGTTCCCGACGGACTACGTGCCGATCGACGGTGCGCTGCCGGAGCTCCGCCTGCTCGGCGAATCGACGGCGGACGCGGCGACGGCCTACACGGCGAGCGACACGCCGTCGAGCAAGGCCACCCTCACGGCGAAGAAGCTCGGCGTGAACCAGCTCTGGAGCGGCGAGCTCGAAGAGGATTCGATCATCCAGTACACGCCGTTCCTGCGTGAGCAGCTGGCGCGTGGCCTGCAGCACGGCGTCGCGTCGAGCTTCTACAACGGCGATACCACCAACGCGGCGACGGGGAATATCAACCTTGACGACGCGGACCCGGCCGACACGAAGCACTACCTGGCCTACAACGGCATCCGGAAGTACTGGCTGGTGACGACCACGGCGCAGGGCAAGGACATGGCCGGCGCCCTCGATCCGAAGGAAATCGACCGTGCCCGTGGGAAGCTGAACGGGACCACGGACGATGTCGACGCCGATTTCAACAACGTCAACTGGGGCGCGGACGCTTCGCGGCTGCTCCTCATCTGCGATTTCGACACGTACATCAACCTCCTCGACCTGGACGTGGTGACGACCGTCGACAAGTACGGGCCCGCGGCGACGGTGCTGACGGGCGAGCTCGGGCGCTACAAGGGCATCCGCGTCTTCGCGCCGTCGTACGCCTCGAAGACGGAGGCGGACGGCAAGGCCTCGGACACGGAGGCGTCGAACACGAAGGGGCAGATCACCGTGCTGAACCCGGACGGGTGGCTCGCGGGCACGCGCCGGGGGATGCAGCTGTACTTCGACCGGGTGCAGCGGACGGACCAGTTCCTGTTCGAGATGTACATCCGCAAGGCGTTCACGCGCTTCGGCGGGAACGTCGCGGCGGGCATCTACGACATCACCGTCTGATAGCAGGCGGCCAACGTGCCGGGACGCCGGGCGGGGTGGGGATTCCGCCCGGCGCTCTGACTGGAGAGGGAGGCTGACATGGCGGCTGGTGCCGTGACGATCACGTTCGATTCGGGCCGTTCGATCCGCGGGAAGCGGCTGCTCGGGGGGACGGTGACGCTCGATGGTTCGAACCCAACGCCGGTGGCGCTGGCGAGCTACCTGCGCCAGGTGACGGGGGCGGTGGTGTCGATGGAGGGATCGACGACGCCGGCGGACGACCCGAGCGCGGTGACGAGCGCGGTATCGGGGACGACGCTGAACGTGTACGCGTGGAAAAACACGGGCGGCACGGACCCGACGCTGGTGGCGTCGACGGACAATGCGCGGCTGGTCAACTGGACCGCGTGGGGGATCCCCTGATGCGAGTGCGGTGCGTGGCTGAGTACCGGGGGACGGTGAACCACCTCACGGGCGAGGAGGGCGGGTATTCGCCGGGGGCGGTGATTCACGTCGACGATGCGGTGGGGGAGTTCCTGCTGCGCGCGTCGCCGGGGTCGTTCGAGGCGCTGGCGGAGCCGGAGGGCGAGGGCGGTGACGGCGTGGCGGACGCGCCGACGAAGATCGCGAAGGGCGGACGCTCGCGATGATCGAGACGCACGTGCTCACGGGGACGACGGACGGGAGCGGCGATTCGACGGCGACGACGGTGCGGCCGGTGATCGGCGAGGTGCTGTACGTCGAGGTCGACGGTGCGGCGTTGACGGACTCGGCGAACCTCGTGCTGCAGCCGGTGGTGACGAAGCTCGCGGGGTCGACGGAGTTGGGCGAGTCGATCATCAACCACACCGACATCGGCAACGCGACGATTGACTGGCTGTACCCGCGTCGTTTCGCCCAGGACAACGCGGGCGCGGACCTGACGGTGGCGACCTCGACGAAGGTCGCGGTGCCGTACTTCGTTCCCGGGGTCTACCTGCGCGCGACGGTCTCGGCGGGCGGCGCGACGAAGGCCTGGCGGGTGAAGGTGTTCGTGCGGAGGGACTGAGCCGGTGACGGGATGCTACGCGGACGTGGCGATGGTGAAGGCGGCGCTGCGGATTCCCTCGACGCAAACGGGGGATGATGCGGCGCTCCTGGCGTTGTGCGAGAGCGTGAGCGACGCGGTGGACCGCTACCTCGGGCGCTCGGCGCACGCGGTCACGGCCACGCGGTATTTCCGCTGGACTGGCGCCCCGGGGCATGACCGGCGGTCGCTGCGCCTCGACCGGCCGCTGATCGCGGTGACGGCGGCGGGTGTGGATGACGATGACGACGGTTCGTACGAGCTGACGCTGGTGGAGGGGACGGACTACGTGCTGGAGCCGCGGAACCGGGACGCGAACGAGCCAGCGTTGTCGCTTCGGCTGCTGCGCACGGGGTCCCAGATCCAGGCGTGGCCGGCGCTGGCGGACGCGGTGCGCATCACTGGGCGGTGGGGCTGGTCGGAGGAGACGGAGCAGGCGGGGACGACGGCGGAGGCGCTCGATACGAGCGAGACGGGGGTCGACCTGACGGCGGGGCACGCGGTCGCGATCGGTGACACGATCGTGGTGGACTCGGAACAGATGTTCGTGCGGGCGTTCGCTTCGGCGAACACGGCGACGGTGGTGCGAGCGGTGAACGGGACGACGGCGGCGACGCACCTGACGGCGGCGGCGGTGGCGGCGCGGCGGTATCCGCGGGCGCTGGAGCAGGCGGCGCTGATGCAGGCGGCGCGGTTCTGGAACGAGGAGAAATCCGGGGGTGCGGCCGCGCTCGGCGGCTCGGTGGGCGGGTTCGCGTTCAACAGTCTCTACCCGGCGATCCGGGACCTGCTGGCGCCGTTCCGGCTGATCGGGGTGCGCTGATGCCGGGCGGAATCTACCTGAAATTCGAGGTGGACGGGCAGTCGCTGAAGCGGCTGAACGGGGCGTTGAAGGCGCTCGCGGCGGACGATGCGCCGTACCTGAAGGGTGCGATGGAGGACATCGGCCGGCGCCTGGTGATGGAGGCGCGGGGGCTGGCGGTGGGCGGGATCGCTGGTTCGTTGCAGTTCAAGGGCCTGAGCAAGTCGAAATTGAACGTGAAGGCGCTCGGACTTGCGGCGCACCCGGGGGCGAAAAGCCAGGAGTTCGGGCGGAGCTACTACTACCGGGGCTTCAAGCGCGGGGGAAAGGGCTCGCAGAAGAGCGGGACGAAGTTCAAATCGTCACCGGGGCAGGCGGCGAAGCCGTTCGTGGGCATCATCACGGGCGGCCAGGCGATGGAAGCGACGCGGGGGTACGCGCGCGACCGGCTGGCGGAGGCGATCGACGCGGAGTGGAACCGTCTCGGGGAGGGCGGCTGAGATGGCGTTCGACATGGCGGCGGTGGTGCGGGCGATCGGGGACGTGGTCGCGAGCGAGACGACGGTGACGGCGGTGTACACGGCGGCGGAGCACGGCGAGGCGGGCATGGCGGGGGCGGTGAACGCATTCCCGGCGGTGCTGGTGTTCCCGGGGCCGACGCGGGTGTACCGGCTGACACAGCCGCGAGCGTCGCACACGTACGAGGTGCGGCTGCAGGTGCTGCAGGCGGGCGGGGACACGGCCTCGCGGGCGGCGACGGTGCTGCCGGTGTGCGACGCGTTGATCGCGAAGTTCGCGGTGAACGTGACGCTCGGGGGGGCGAACCCGGCGCCTTCGAGCACGGTGGTGAAGTGCTTGTTCGAGCGGCAGAGCGGGCTCATCGACATCGAGTTCGGCGACGTCCGGTTCCTGGGGTACGAGATCACGCTGCTGGTCGAGGAGCAGGCGACGGTGAGCGCGGTGACGGGAGGATCGTGATGCGGCTGTGGTACGTGGGTCCGGGGGTGCCGGAGATGCCAGAGGGGATGACGCGGCCGGCGGAGTGGCAGGCCGGGATCGAATTCGACGAAGCGACGGCCGCGCGCGTGCTGGCGAAGCACGGGCCGGCGGGGACGCGCACGTGGGCGGCGAAGGCGCCGCGGGAGGTGGGCCATGGCAGTCGCGATTAAGCCGTTCCGGAAGCTCCAGATCGGCAAGCAGAGCTCGTTCGGGACGTTGGTGGCGGCGACGTCGCAGGTGCTGGGCGAGTGGAGCGTGCGGGAGATCTCGGACCGTTACCGGTCGAGCTACCCGCGTGGCTACAACGCGAACGTGGGCGCGGCGGGCGTCGACGTGATGAAGGGCGTCGAACTCGACGTGCAGGGCGAGCTGTCGGCCGAGGAGCTGATCTGGTGCCTGCAAGCGGGCGTGAAGGGTGGGGTTACGCCGACGGGGCCAACGGACTCGGCGTACACCTGGACGTACACGCCCCAACTGACGGCGGCGCCGACGAACGAGTACTACACGTTCGAGCAGGTGGAGAGCGACGGCAGCACGAACCACATCGCGCGGGAGTTCGGCGACGCGGTGCTGAACGAGCTCGAGATTTCGGCGAGCGGGAACGAGAACGTGTCGATGCGGCACTCGTGGTTCGCGCGAGCGAGCCAGGCGAGCACGCCAACGTCGTCGCAGGTGGCCATCGCGTCGCAGGTGCCGCTCGTGAGCAA
>CAZTNI010000005.1:0-1186 GCA_964615415.1 uncultured Candidatus Saccharibacteria bacterium | reverse complement strand
GAATCGGTCTACGACGCGACGGGCGGGAAGACGCTGGAGTTCGTGGTCGTGAACGGCCTGAGCGCGGTGGCGTAGGAGGGTTCGAATGCCGCTACTGACGACGGAGCGGGAGCTGGTTCGGGTGGAGCTGCCGGCCGAGGGCGAGTGGGTCGAGGTGAAGGCGCGGCTGAGCGCGGGCGAACGCGCGGCGATTTCGCAGGCCGTGCTGGACGCGAAGGAGGGGCCCGGCCTGGTGGACGCGGCGCGCTTCAAGGGCAGCGAAATCGGGATCGTGCGGTGGTCGTTCGCGGAGCCGGTGACGCCCGAGAACATCCGTGCGCTGGACGACGAGAGCCACGAGGCGATCGTGGCGCGGCTCAACGAGCTGTGGCAGCGGCGTTCGGAGGCGGACGCAAAAAACTGATACGCGCCTGGGCCGACGCGCACCTCGGGCGGGGTGGCAGGGTGCCAGGCGAGCTGGGATGGGTCGCGGTGATGCAGTACGTCGGCGGGTTCGCGAGCTGGGAGGCGCTGGTGCGGTGGACCGCGACCGTCGATGAGCGGGCGTACGAGGACGTGCTGATCGCGATGGCGGGTGACGCGGAGGCGCGGAAGCTCTCGGAGATGCAGGCGCGAGCGCGGGGGGCGGGCGGATGACGAGCTCGCAACAGCAGCTGTCGTTCGCGATTCGCGCGGTCAACGAGGCGACGAAGGCGCTCAAGGACGTCGAGGGCGACATCAAGGGCATCGGGAACGAGGCGGAGAAGGCGTCGAAGCCCGCGGGGAAATTCTCCGGCGCCCTGGGCGACATCGGCAAGACGGCGGCGGGCGTGTTCGCGGGCGGGGCCCTGCTGGAGGGCGCGAAGAGCCTCGGTGGCTTCCTGCTGGACGCGGCGCAGGGGGCGGCGGAGGACGCGGCGGCGACGGCGCGGCTGGAGCAGGCACTGCGGAACGCCGGCGGGGCGTTCGATGAGAACGTGGCGAAGGTCAACGCGCGGATCGACGCGGGTGCGAAGATGGCGTTCACGGACGACCAGATTCGCGACTCGTTCCAGCAGCTGCTCGGGGCGACGGGCGACGTGAACGAGTCGCTCGACCGCCAGCGGCTGGCGATGGACCTCGCGCGCGGCGCCAACATCTCGCTCGAACAGGCCTCGAAGATGGTTTCGAAGGTCAACGAGGAGAACGTCGAGGCGTTCAAGAAGCT
>CAZTNI010000004.1:0-50972 GCA_964615415.1 uncultured Candidatus Saccharibacteria bacterium | reverse complement strand
TGGGCTAAGCTAATCAATATGGTAGATTTCGATCTAATCATTCTAGATGAAGCTCACTATATCAAGAACACAGGTTCAGGTAGGTCTAAAGCTGCTCGTGAACTAAAGTCTAAGTATCTCTTACATCTTACAGGTACTCCAGTAGTTAATCGTCCCGGAGAACTCTGGCCTTTGCTTCACATGATTGACCCGCAGACTTTCTCTTCTAAGGAATCTTTTGAGGGTCAGTGGTTCTATGGTGGCAAGACTCTAAAGAATCCGGAACAATTCCGAGATATGCTCTCAGCTTACATGATTCGACGTAAGCGTGAAGATGTTATCAAGGACTTGCCAACCATCGAACGCATTGACCATTTCGTAGAGATTCCAGATGCAGCTTGGAAGTCTTACAATCTAGCTCTTGAAGGAATCTATGTATCTCTTGCTAATCCAGATTATGAGCGAGAGATTAACTCTATCTTAGCACAACTCCAGAGACTCAAGCAAATCTTAGCTGATGCTTGTGCTGTTCATTCAGCTTCTCTAGCACGAGATATCTATGAGGAGACAGAAAAGAAAGTTCTCATCTTCTCACAGTATCGTAACTCATGCTTTGACATTACATCATTCTTAGGTAAGGAAGCTCTTTGTATCACAGGTGAGGATGATGAAGAGGAACGTTTCCGTAAGATTGATAGATTCCAAAATGGAGATGACATTAAGTATCTTGTTCTCTCCACTAAGATTGGTGCAGAGGGTCTTACTCTAACTAAGGCTCATTATGTAATCTTCAATGATTTAATGTGGACTCCAAAGGACCACAGGCAAGCCGAAGCTAGGTGCTATGCACGTCTCAATGATATGCACGGTGCAGTAGCTTACTATATGCAAGTGGAAAAGACCATCACCGAAGATATCATGGAGATTCTCAGACTGAAACTTCAAATCATCGAAGAAACAGTGGACGGTGTTAATGCTGCAAACATAGAGAACGCTAGCATAATCAATGAACTCTTGAATAGGATGCGTGGAAAGTGAAACTCATCTCAATCCAGCACGGAGCTAGTACATACTACTTCTCCGCGGATAAGCTTTTGAAGGTGCAGCAAATGTCCAAGTCAACATTACTTCGCTTCCAAGAAGAGCCGACGAGATTCTATTTGAAGAATGAGAGAGCTGCTACATTAATAGCTTTCTTAGGTCAGGATATAATACGAATCTTCGACATCTTCGAGTCAGACCAACTCAAACAAGAGGAACTCTAATGCAGACTTTTCTACCTTATGAAGATTTTACAGAATCCGCAAGAGTCTTAGACTATAAACGTCTCGGTAAGCAACGAGTAGAAGGATTACAATTAATCCAAATCATTCTTCGTAAGAAAGAAATCATTCCAACTCCCACAGATAAACTCGGCAGAAAGAAAAAAGGATTTTGGAATCATCCAGTAGTAAAGATGTGGGAGAATCATCCATTTGCATTAATCAAATATACAATAGAAGTTTGTCGTGAATGGCGTGCTCGCGGATATCAAGATACTATCTACGGAAAAGTTCGAGATTTGTTAGATAAGCTAGAACAATCTAAAGGACTAAGAGTCTTAGATACTTACACAATAGATTATCCAAAATGGCTAGGAAACGAAGCTCTTCACCTCTCTCATCGTTCTAATCTTCTTCGTAAATTTCCAGAGCATTACTCTAAGTATTTTCCAGATGTTCCTAGTAACTTACCTTACATTTATCCTGAGTAAACAATGAAAACTCTCTCCGAATTCATCAAGGAATTAAAGCTTCACGAAAAGTCTTGTGGAGACTTGCCTGTTAATATTCTCACATCTAACTCATTCCATCTGTCCCTGTCCACCATTTATATCGATTCAGAATCTAAGATGTTCTTAATCTTTATCTCCGCCGAACAAGCTAAGTCTAACTATCAGCAATCATTAGCACAAATCAAGCGAAGCCGCGAAGCGGCGAGCGCGTAGTTACGATCTCTCAGCGCGAGCGAAGCGAGCGCGGGAACATAACTCATTCGCACACACAAATCCCCCTGCCAACCGTAGTTGTAGTTGTCGTTGCCGTTGTAGTTCAACACAAACTTTCATTGGAAAATCTAATGCCTTTAAAATATCGTAAAGTTTCTGGAGTTTCTGTCGTAGAAGAATTATTCGGACCTGATGTAGAAGCTCTACAACTCACACTTTTTACCATAGAATCCTGTGAAGAATTTATTGGAGGTGATATGGGAAAAGATGCAGATGGTGATATAGTATTTGCTACTTTAGATGGTGCACTTAAAGTAAAGATGTATGATTTCATTGTTAAAGATTCAAATGGAAAATTCAGTTCTTGCAATCCTGCTTTATTTGCTGCAACATATATGCAGGTAGAATAGCTTTAACTATAAATCAGCCCCTCCTGCTACCCCCTTGACAAGTCACCCCCAAGGTGTTATATTGTCCTCTCAGACCTCTGGTCACTCTAATGAAAACTCACACGCTAACTTTTACTGAAGGTGAGATTGTTGCTTTAGTGTTTGGTGCAGTAATGGTAGATCATTTTATTAGGCACGAGATTACATTAGCGCTTAATACACCAGAATCTAGATATACAATCCCAATGCTTGATAAAGCTTTCTCCAAAGCTTTAATAGATATGAATATCCAAAAAGAAGACTTCCCAGTTTTTATGCAATCTTTGCAGGACAAGTTCATTGCTCTCGAAAATAGTCAATCCACAATTATCCCTTCATAACAGATGTCTATCTTAGCTAAACATCTCCGTCCTTTGATTGTTTCCAATCTCAGGGAGGACATGAATCCCCGTATTAAGAAGGCAATGATGGAACTGTTCAATGCAATTGATGTAGACTTAGACGAACAGAACTATTCATTAGAGAATGACACAGTTAATTCTACAGTTGAAGAAGCTTTAGATCGTTTAACATCTCTGATGGAATCCTTCAATATCCCAGAGGAAGACGATGCGTTAATAGCAGAAGAATCCACTCCTATCTTAGCACTCATTGAGGAAGATGACGACTCAAACAGTTCCAAATATAAAGGAGGTTCGGAAGAGCCTGGTTGATATTTCACAGGCTTATTCCATTGGTGTAAAATCTCCCGTTGGCAAAGTCTTTGTGCATTGCACAGAGGATGCTAATGGTAAATTAGATCACATCATAATCAATATTGGTAAAGCTGGCTCAGAGATTGCTGCTTGGGCAGACTCACTTAGTCGCATGTTAAACATGTCACTTCAGTCCAAGTCTCTCTCACAGATAATCGACGAACTATCCAATATCACAGCAGATAAAGTTGTTCGCACTGAAACTGGTGTGTATATCACTTCTGGTCCAGAGGCAGTATTTTATGCTCTTATGCTGTACTCTTTGCATAAGAACAAACTTAACCCAAAGAAGAAGCGTTATGGTTTCCTCCCTCGCAGGTAATGTTTCAATTGAAAGGGAGATTCGTGGTAGTCGTGTTCTTATCACAATCTTTCTATCAGATGACAATTGCATAGGTTCCATCATTATTCCCCGCGACGAGGAGGAAAAGTTTGTCTCAGGACTCGAAGCTTTTGCCGACCGACTTAAGAGTTACGATGAGAACAAAGCTCCTAGAAAAATATCAGGCTGATGCAGAAGCTTTGTTCTCAACTCTTAAGTCTAACTTTCCAGATAAGAATCTCTTTCAGTACCAGATGGAGCTTCTCATCTTACTTGTTCACTGTCCTACTTTACCATTCTTTCAACAGTCTGTAAAGTTAGAGATAGTTCGTCTTCTAGATGCAGAGATAGATCTAACAACAAATGCCTTATCATCTCAGCAAGAAGAATCAAAAGTTAGTGGAACCCCAGATGCGGGAACTGGAGAAGAGACAGACAGTATTCTTCGCGTCACCAAAGCCACTTAAACTTCTATATATAATTCGGCAGGCTCTAAATGTAACTCACCAGTATCTCAAACCTTACTATACTTTACGTCTAGTTAAGGGAGCAAATCCTGGTGTACGTTGCATTTATGAGCCTCTCGAATTAGATGTATCAGTAGAGCGTGAGGTTAAGATTATACCGGAGGACTATAGCCTCCTCAATCTAGTATCACATCTCCTCAATAATCCCCTCACATCTCCCACAAAGTTTCCAAACGTAACACTCTCACCCTCAGAGATAGAATCCCTAAAACTATTCTGTTCTTCTAAGAATATTCTAATCTCATCAACTTCTCCTTTAGAACTAGAAAATGACAGAAACAGCTGATAAAGTATTTGTCGTAAACTTTCGTCCAAAGGATGACTACACTTCCGCGAAGTCTTATGGAGAGCTAGTCTATCTCACCAATGGATTCGTAAAGTTGAATAGACTGAAGGAGTTGCAGGAGTTTCTTAACGTTCAGTTAGCTTCTGCCAAGCCTTCAGACTACATCATTCTCTCTGGTCCTGCTGTACTGAATACTTATATTGTTCTGTATCTCTATGCTAAGTTCGGCTTTGTCAACCTGCTCTATTGGGATAGCACACGCGGATTGTATCAGCATAATGTTATCACCATTCAGAACATGGAGCTGAACTTTGAGCGAAAAGATAACTAAGCAAATAGTATTCGACGCAGATAACTTAGACTTCATCCAGCAGTGCTACGGAGCAATAGCTCCTAGTGTAATAGTTAACATACTCATCTCGTCTCTTCGAGAAGTGTTACAAGAACAAAGAATGTCATTAACTGACATCTACAAAAAGTCAGCACGTCAAGCTGACGAACACTTGAGAGAGTTATAGATGGACACTAAAGAAGAAATTCTTAGTTTAGATGACCTGACCCCGGCCCCGGCTTCTATTTTAGTTACAGCGCCGATTCCACTTCCTTCTAACCCTGAACCTACTTTCCTCAAGTCTCTCCCGCGCTTTCCTTCTTACGCTGATTCTACGGCTATGAAGATGGCTAATGATTGCTTGAGAAAGTATTTCTACCGTATCAAGTTAGGTAGAGTTCCTCCTGTTTCAAAGTATCAAGTCATCTTTGACTTTGGTTCAGCTTACCATAAGTTTCGTGAAGTCTTAGAGATAGAGTTTACATTCAATAAGAAGTCACGAATGGAAGCTCTTACTGCTGCTTTGACTGCTATTCAAGATATGCCACTTGCACGTTCTCCACTGAAGAAGTGGGAATTCTATACTCGTGGTTTACTTTTAGAATCTTGTAATAAGGCTTTCAAGTGGTGGTGTGCTGAAAAGGATAAGGGTGTCATTGAAGTTGTAGGTGTTGAACAACCTTTCAATATCCAACTTCCTAATGGTACCTTTATCTATGGAAGAGCCGACCAAATAATTAGATGGAATGGCAAGCTTTGGGGAAGAGATTTTAAGACTACAACAAAAGAACTCCAGTATTTCGAGGCTACTCTCGACCCCAATGACCAAGCAACAAGATACATTTTTGCAGAGTCCAAGCTTCATTATGGTTCCGAAGCCATCGACAATGGAAAGCAAATCCAAGGAATCATCTTTGAAGTATTGCAGAATGACGGCAAGCAGACGAATAGTAATCGCGGGAAAATCTCCAACGTTACAATCACAAAGAACAGTTACCAGTTAAAGCAATGGCTTAAGGAACAAATCTTCTTTGATAAGATTCTCTCACTCTGTGAGGAAGAAGATATCTGGCCAATGCAAACTCATTCTTGTTCTTTTTGTGATTATCATACTGTCTGCAAGAAAGCTTCAGAAGAAGCAATAGCTTATGAGTTAAAAGCTAACTTTAAGCTTTCACCTTGGGACCCCTCCCATGTTGACCAAGTGGTGATGAATGAAATATAGACCAACAGATAATGGAGAGTTTAGATGGATAAGGTAATAGTATGACTCGCCTCCTAGATCACAACTCTCACGAGGCAGTAACAGCTTTGCTTTATGGTCCTTCTGGTTCCGGTAAAACATTCCTTGCGGGCTCAGTAGGTTCAGAAGCTTTGATTGTTACTCCGTCAAATGGATTTGCAACACTAAAATCTCCACTCTTTCGTAAGCTCTGTCCAGATTCAAATCCGTATATTGAAATCAATGATGAGATGCCGATTCCAGAGAAAGCTTATGGATTCGACAAGGTGTATGATATCATTGATAAGTATCTGACAGAGAAGAAGGATGAGATTCGCACCATCGTAGTAGAGGATTCCACGAATTTGAGACGTATGGCATTGAACAAGGGACTAGAGTTAAACCAGAAGTTAGGTCTATCTAAGACAAAGGACCGTCTTAAGTCTCTAGTTCAGAATGATGTCATCGTCCCAACTGTGCAGGATTATGCAATTGAAATGAATCTAATTGAATCTTTCGCACGTCAGATGTGTACTGAGTGTAAGAGACTCAACATCAATTTCATTATGACTGCACATGAGCGGTTCACTTTTGGTAAACCTGAATCAATGGGAGGTCAAGCTCCAGTCATCTCTATCCGTCCGGGCTTTACAGGTCAAACATTTCCAGAAGATATTACTGGATTATTCGATTTGACTTGGCACACAGAAACAAAAGGTTCTGGTGACAGAACTTGGTATCAGATTAGAACATCTGGTGATTCAGTTCTTTCAGCTAAGACTCGATGGGGAGGTTTGTTCCCAACTCTAATCGAGAAATTTGTTCCTATGTCTAAGATTTTCGAACACATCAAAACCTCAACTCCTCTTAAATAACAATGCGCTTTAATCCGAATCCCACTCAGGCTACTGCTGGATATCTCGTCCTCCCGAAAGATTTCTATACTTTCGAGGTTGATTCCCTTGTTCCCGTGCTTTACGATAAAGACCCGAACGCTGTTCGTCATGGCATTCAGGTTCGTTTAATCGTTAAGACTGACGGTGTATTTAAGGGTAAGGCTGTTTCTGTGTTCCTCGGTCAGCATGATGAGATGAACCAGAGCATCACAAAGAGATTCCAGATGGCTGCGACTGGTGCAAATCCTGCTAACTCTTCTGAGGAAGAGAAGTGGAATGAAGAGTTTGGTCCTAAGGATTGGTCGTATTCTATCGAAGGTTCTAACAAGTCTGTTGGTGATGCTTGGGCTGGATTGAAGGGTGCTATCATTTGTGCTGATTGCGATGTTCGTGCAGATAAGAATGATGCTAGCAAGCAGTATCAGTCCTTCAACTGGAAGCCTTATCTTCCGTGAGGTTATAAATGGCAAGAGCAGAATTCAAGTCTCATGAATTGAATGAAGTTGGTAAGAATAGGGCAGCAGAACTTGGCACTTTGTTCTCTGACTTGCTTACTAAGCTTGAAGAACTTGGTGTAGAGGACTCTAGAGAAGCTTCTATTACTCTTACACATCTTCAGACTGCAAAGTTCTGGGCTACTAGAGCTATTGCAGTTGCAGAAGAGAATCAGGTTAGCTAAGTAGTAACTATCTAGTAGAGTTTTATCCGCCATAAAAAGTAGGATTCGGAAACTACTTCTCTACTAGATATTTGTCCTCGTAGCTCAGTTGGATAGAGCGACTGCCTTCTAAGCAGTAGGTCGCAGGTTCGATTCCTGCCGGGGACATTGTAACACAAACAATATAACCTATAATAAAATGCGAGATACAACTAAAGATTATGATGTAGTAGTAGATGGAATTGAGTGTATCTTATTATACAAGATGCCTTATTCTGTTGCACATCTTAATGATAAACTAGAACACCCTCCAGAAGATTGTAATTACTGTTGGTTTATTAAGAGAAAAGATAATCAAAAGATTTACAAAGCCTGGATGTGTGATATAAAAGGAGTGCAAAATTGGACTCTTCATAGAGAGAACAAAGACTATGAAAAGCTTAAGGCTAGTTGGAATAAGTTACCTTTCACTTTATAGGAGTAAAGATGCCAGAAGATAGACCTATTGTAGAAGTAAAAATGCCAGACGCATTAGACTTAGAAAAACTAGAACAAGCAAATGGCTTAACAAATTCATTCTCCATTGGACCAGAGACTTTAATTCGTATGCCTGAAGAAACTCCAAAACTCACCTACAGAATCTCTCACGAAGTGCATTATGTGGTTGATAGTTTAGAGAAGGCTCGTAATATAAGAGACAGATTACAAAGTAATGATGAACTACATATTTATGATAGACAAAAAGAAGATCATTTTCCAGTAAATCCCACCCGCTCTGACACTCGCCTGACTCTCAATGATTCAGATAGACTCTTCTAACCAACAAAAAATGATAGAACAAAAAGTTCGTTTCTATTTCTCTGGACTCACTCCCGGCGGCCCAGTTTCAGGAGTAGTCGAAGAGGCAGATAAAACTAAAGTTCTTCTTGGCTTGATGGCAAATGGTGTGGTTCTTCTTTCTCTCATAGAGCTTACAATAGAAGAATATACTATCATCAATGATGCATTAAAGACCGCAAAAAAGAAGCCTAACATTATCATTGCTCCCGGCAATGCTATTCCCAAGCAATGAAATCCGTAGATGAGTGTTTACTCTTTGCACTGAATCACAAGAAAGTTTTAACTTCTCTTATCACAAAACTTTCTTTAGCTCACAAATCTACACCAGCATTACTAACATCAGCAGAACATTATCACGCCATAATCCACTATCTCAGAGAACATGCTAAGACTAATCAGAAATCAAGTGGGGATTGAACCAATCTGGGAAGGTGATTATTCACGCTCTAAATTAATCATCACACCAGAGACAGCAAAGGAACGCTGTAAGCAAGGCATAGTTAAAGCTCTCGGTCCAGATGTAGTGGACATTAAGATTGGTGATTATGTTCTCTTCTCCGCATACGATGGAACAATCGTAGCTTTCGATGGTGCAGATGGAAAGCCCGAAGCTATGATTATCATACCGGAGGACGGACTAGATGCAAAAGTAGTTGTGGATGTGAAGATAAACTTTGATTATGATCTAATAGATGAGTCATTAGTAGATGGAAGTATCTACATAAGTTATACCCAACTAATGGCTCATTGTGCTTCTCAATTAAGAGATACTCATTTCATTCCTTACCGCCCCCGTAAGAAAATCGTATGAATGTATTCTTAGCATTTCAGTCTTCTATTGATGAAGACATAGATAAAACAGAAAAAGAAATCTCCGATTTAGTTTCACGTTTGCAAATCTTAATCGCTCACAAAACTCTCTTACAAACTCATAAGCTAATAAATGGACTCCCACGTCAATCAAAAGATAACCCCGTGGAGAGGCACAGCGGGTAGCGAAGTCTTAATTATCACAGACTTCCCTACTAGAGAAGAGGAAGAAAAAGGTAAGCTTTTAGACAATGATGCCGGGGCCACCCTCGCAACTTGTTTACCTATCCCCCTTGATTCTTGTGTTGTTGCTTCTCTATCTCAGCAAAGACCGGATGATAATGACTTCCGTTACTTAGAAGGAAGTGAAGCTCTAGCTACTGGCTTACAGAAGATTAAAGCTTACATTGAAGCTTACAAGACAAAGATAAAATTGATTATTCTACTTGGGGACCAGCCTCTCAGATACATTACACAAAAGTATGGTATCTATGCATGGCGTGGTTCCCCTTTGTTATATAATGGTATCCCTACTCTCCCGACTCACAATCCGCGGGATGTAGCATTTAACAATTCTTTGTTTCCAGTCTTCGATGCTGACATAGCAAAAGCATTCCTATACAAACAAGGAAAGCAGAGAGTCTATAATGACAGATTCACAGTTACAGCAGATCCGATTGAGCAACATAATCTCGCACAAGAAATTATTGCCCATTGTGAATCTGGCAAGTACATTACCATTGACATCGAAACCAGAAGAGACAATCTCGGAATACTCTGTGTGGGCTTTGGACTCTCAAGGGAACGTGCCATATGTTTTGTCTGCAAAACGGAGAGTACATTACAGCTCCTCAGAACTTTACTTCCCAAGCTCACCAGAACAGTTTACCATAACTCGTCATTTGATATCACTGTTAAAAGACTCTTCCACGGAATCGAATCTCCAGACGCGACTTTCGATACAATGGTTGCTCAGTATATTACGCAACCAGAATTACCAAAGGGGCTTGACTTTCTCTGTTCCATTTACACTTGGCGGCCTTGCTACTGGTCAGATATAACCTTTGATGAGGATTCTAAGTCTCACTCAGAGAAGATTGCAAACAGAGAATCTCTATACATTTATAACTGTTTAGACTGTGTAGTAACCTACGAAGCTCTTGAGCACTTCTTAGAAAAAGGTATGCATGAAAATCCATACTTTCAGTATAAAATGAAGTCTCTGCGAGTCTCGTATCGCATGACTAAGTTCGGATTCTATGTGGATGCAGAGCGTAAGAAGTTCCTCCAGGATTATCTCAAGAAGTCTTGGGAGTTAGACTATCTTACGTTCATGCACATGGCTGGTAAAGTAATTAATATCCAATCTCATAAGAAAGTTCAAGACTATCTCTATGTCGAGCTTGGCTTACCTGAGCGTAAGAATCGCAAGGGCGGAGTTACAGCAGACCAAGATGCTCTTGTTAGTTTGATTGGTTATATTAAGGGACAGATAGCAGAGAAGAAAACAGAAGAAGCTAAGAATGCTTGGCGTAAGAAGCTTGGCTTAGTTCGTCTGATTCTTAATCTTAGAGGTAATGAGAAGTTAGTTTCTTCTTACTTCAACATTGGTATCTCTCCAGATGGAAGAGTTCGCTCTGTCTGGAAAGTCTGTGGAACAGAAACATCTCGCTGGTCGTGTGCTAAATACTATGATGATACTGGATTTAACGCTCAAACAATGCCGAGGGAGGAACTAGAAATTGAAGTCCCCGACGATAATCAATCCGAAGAAGTCTCTGGAGTGGCAGCCAGTAGTTAGATTGCTTGTTGATAAGGAAGAGTTTAGATGTAAGGGTGAGTACGCAAAAGGTAAAGATACCATATATGAATATATAGATCGTTGCAACTCAAAGCTTTTCGCTAAAGTAAATCCTCTTCTCAAAGCACACGAGAATTTGTTTATCTGTGTAGTGTGTGATAGAGCCTATAAGTTTGAAAGGGATGTTAGTGTAAGATGAGACATCCACTCTATCCCTACGAGATTTCTTTTCCAGAACGTGAGATGGAAAATATAATCTTCAAGTTAGACAGAAAAGAAAATCAACTCAGTCCTAGACCTTGGAATTCTTACGCTGCTGATGTTTTAGAAAGAATAGTAAAGCGTCATCTTGGTCTGGATTCAGATACATTATTATACTATAAGAAGTTCGACGGTGAACTAGGAGTTCTAATCTTTGTTTCTGAAGTAGATCCTTTCGAGAAGAAGACTCCTTCTAGAATGACTAGACTCTTACAATTTATTAAGGGAGTCTAATGAAGAAAGAAAAATTCCCAATTCGCTCCATCCTCCGCGCCGCGCCTAATTGTACTCTTCTAGCTTATGACTTCTCTCAGGCTGAGTCTTGGATTGTAGCTCACCTAGCTAACTCTGAGACTATGAAGCAAGCTCTTAGGCGCGCTGGAACAAAGTTTGACATTCACTATACATCTACCCGAGGTATGTTCAACTATACGGATGATGTTATTCCTACATCCGATGAACGTTACATGGGTAAGAAGTTCAATCATTCTTGCTCTTACGGTACCTCTGCAATGATGGTTGCACACATGATTAATAGTGAGTCAATCTATCCTCCGTATATGTCTATCTCTATTTCTGATGCTAAGAAGTTACATCAGAAATGGTTAGATCTCTATCCTGAGATTCCTCGCTGGTGGATGGATATACAAAGAGCCTTAGCTCCAGAGAGAAAGCTTAGAACAGTTTATGGACACGAAAGAACTTTCTTCGGTCGCTGGGGTCCAGAGTTATTCAAAGAAGCTTATGCTTACATTCCTCAATCAACAGTTGCAGATCATTGCATGGGAGCAATACAACCAGAGTTAGGAATTCCTGGTGGTGTTGTTGGTATTGATGAACAATTAGTTGTTCCTTCCAACGAAGAAATCAAGATTGTTAACTCCTCTCACGATTCTGTCATCTTAGAAGTCCCACTTACACTAGTCTCAGAAGTGTCAGAGAAAGTCTATCATCTCTTACACCGTCCATTGATGATTAATGGTGAGACATTCAAAATCCCCGTCGATTGCGATGTTGGTGAAGTGTGGGACAAGAATAAGATGGATAGTTTAAAGTTTGCTGCTTAACTAATGACCCAACGCAAAACAGAGAACTGGCTTCAATCATTCAGAGAATGGGTTGTACCTCGTTCGGAAGCTCCAGAATCTTTTGTATTCTGGGCCGGAGTTGGTACACTTGCTTCTGCTTTGCGTAGGCGTGTCTTTATCCCGCGCGCAGAGTTAGGAGGGTGGGAATGTTTCCCACATTTATACATAATGTTCGTCGGCCCTCCAGGAATGAGAAAGTCAACAGCGATGGATTATGGTATTGACCTCCAAGTGCAAGACCCCAATATCAAACGTCCTCCGACTCTGATTACTAAAGAATCTCTTGTTAATACTATCATTCAATCTCCCGATTCCTCTGCCTCAGTCCTAGTCAAAGAATTCTCCGACCTAATCCTAAAAGGTGGTAAGGAGATGTATGACTTACTTACATCTCTGTTCGATGCTAATCGTGAGCTTTCAGTTGGAACAATGGCTCGCGGATTTGAAGGTACAGAAAGACCCTGCTTAAACTTCTCTGCTTGTACTACTCCCGGTTGGATTAGTGCTAACATGCCAGAAGAGTCAATCTCTGGTGGCTTTGCTTCTCGTGTGATATTCGTCTATGAGAAAGAACTCTCTAAGCGTGGATTGTTCTTTAATAAGCAAATGGAGAATGGTGGTGAAGCTGCGTTCAATGAGATAGAGAAGAAGCTAGTTCATGATTTAGTTCATATCTCCTCTAATCTCTCCGGCACCTTCACCTTCACACCAGAAGCGCGGGAGAAGTTAGAACACTGGTATCAGAACATGAGCACTACTGCTATTCCTAAGAAGATGGCAGGTTATATGGCTAGAAAGCACGTTCATGTTCTGAAACTTGCAATGATTCTAACAGTAGCTAAAGGTGATGAGTTAGTTATTGATTGGCCTACTGCTGAGATGGCTATTAACATTCTCACTCTCACAGAGAAGAAACTTCCGTTAGTATTCGCTGGAGTTGGTAAGAATGAGTATAGTTTAGAAATGACAGATATGGCAGATTATATCAAGGAGAATGGTACTGTTGCTCGTGCTACTATTCTTCGTCATTTCCAATCAGCAGCAGAGCCGCATAGAATCAATAGCTTCCTTGAAGCTCTAGTAAGTATGAAGCTTGTAACTAACGAACTAGATACAGCACAACAAGACATTGTCTACCATTGGAGGAAGGATTGATATGGCTTTAAGAAAAACAATCTATATAAATAAGTATGATCTCTTTTTTGCACTAGCATTATTCTTTTTAGCTATTTTCATAATTCTTTTTGTTAAGCACGAAAATTTTTGCTATTCTAAAGGATACCCCGAATCAGCTTGGCCCTATTGCATGAAGATAGTAAACAACACTAGTGTAGTTATTCATAAGGATTCTATCAAATGATCGTTAATTTTATGTGGAACCCATCTTGGGATGAAGAACAAGCTGCTATAGCTCTTTGTGAGAAGTTAGGTTATATATCACACAATACAATGGAAGTAACAGATTATTATGGAAATAAAACTTATGTTCCTATCTGGCGTGTGATTGCTGAAGAGAGGAGACGCTTTGCTGTAATGTCTGGGTTATTATGATAATCCAAACCCTCCACGAGATAGTTAATCCATTCGATGTGTACGTTAGAAAACTTGGTCATGGGTTAGCTCGCTTTCTTATAGCAGGTTCTACCAGTTCTAATCCATCTTACATTGTGAGATTCTACGACACTGGAATCCAACGTGTGGTGGATATGGTTGATTTAGTAGAGTATGGTAATCCCAGTGCGGGAGAGAAACTTATCCCAGATATACCGGAGGATTGGAAGGTATGAGCCTTCAGCATGAAGAAATCACTTACTCTTGGAAAGCAGAAATTATAGTAAATAAACAAAGACTTGAATTGCTAATTAGTGACTTTCCAACATTTACGGGTTTGCTTAATTCTATTATTCCGTTACCAGAAAAAGTTCTAATTGAAAAATTAGGAGATTAAAATAAAAACTCCCCTAGCTCTCACATCGAGAACTAAGGGAGTTTTTTTATTCCTCATCCTGAAATCTAAAACCTAATGCTCTCATACCAGCCTTCAGTCCATCTTCTTCTTCCTTCATAATCTTAATTCCTTCATTGATATCTCTCAACATTGTAGGAGTTATAAATCCTTTCGTGCTATACTCAAGAAGATTCTTTCCTCTTCTAGCCAAATCTTCATCACCAGAGAATATCATTCTGTTAGCATCTCTGACATCCTCATAGTAATTCACAATTGGACCAGAACCAGGAATCATAGTAAGAGGATTAACTAACCAATTACTAACTTCCAATCCAGCTAAACCTGCCGCAGTAGCTACACCTGCGCTATACAATCCCATTCTAGCAAGCTTTCCCGCGGCCGCAGTCTTAGACCTACTATGATTAACACTCTCCATCACAGTAGTAAGAGCATTAAGATTCCAGCTACCAATCTGTCCCCACGCTCTACCAAATGTACCTTGCCAATCTAACGGATTGTGTAATCTTCCGAATCTATTAGCAATAGCGTAAGCTGTGCTCTTACCTAAGAATCTACTTGCAGCAATTGGATCAGTTTGTGCTAGACCAAGATAGTATCTCTGGATAGGTTCTGGATGACTATCAAGTAAGTCACCAAGTCCTTCAATAAGAGCATTGATATTACCTTTAGACTGATTCATCACTTTGAGACTTTTATCAAACGCAGTGATGTAGGCATTACCAACGAACATCTTATATGTGAAGTTTTGTCCAGAGAGTTTAATACCAGCATCAGTTACCTTACTCAATACACTTCTACCTGTGCGGCTAAGTAAAGCATCTGACTCTGTTTGCGGAAGTTCTCCCATTCTTTGAAGCACGCTGATTCTATTTCTACGTGCGGGAGAGATATCCAATAATCCATTAGCAATATCTGTACCAAAGAGTAATCCAATACCATAAGTACCTACGTAATCTTTCAGTGCAAGGATTGGTCTAAAACCAAGCTTGGTAAGAGCTACAAAATCCATCACACCATCAACACTTGGCATCATGATATTCTTCTGGAATACATCTTCAAAGTGCTTCTTAAATGCCAACTCTGAAGCAACGTCAGGATCAGGAATACCCTTGAACTTCTTCATCCACGATTGGATATCCTCGACGGGAACACCAGACTCAGCAAGTGTCTGAACTAACTCATTGATTTCATTATACAACGCAGCAGCAGTCTTACCTTGTGCTGTTGGTGCTGTATGATGGATACCTGTCTTAAGATATCTATGAATCAATTCATTAGAATCAGTAACCTTTAAATCTCCCGGCAAGCTACCAACACGTCTCATCTCGTGGATGAATGGTGTATCCTTTAACTGTACGTTCTGATATTGATTGAAGAATCTATCGAACCTTACAACGTGCGGAGAATAACCAGAAATCTCTTCTTCAATACCAAAGGCATTTCTAGCATCCGCATAGATTTCCTTCAGCTCCGAGACATACTCTCTAGCTTCCGGAGTGAAGTTATATCTATCCATCAACTCTGCTGCTGTGAAATCTTCTCCAATATCTAGCGCATGAACATACCGGAGGACTCTATCATCCGTTAATAATCCCTCCTTAACAGACTTATCAAGCATCTTCACAGCATCAATAAGCGCGGGATCTTTAAGTTTAGAAAGTTTCAAACCATTTCTAACTTTAACTGAGGCTTGAAGAACTTTCTCCATACCTCCCGCGCGTGTAAAGAAAGCCATAAGAGCATCAGCAAGAGCTACCTCTTCATTGCTAAGAACGGCTCTAAGCTCATTATGACTCTTCTGTTCCAATACTCTTGTGACTTGATTTCTAGTTTCAGGACTAAGCTTAAGTCCCTTCTTAATCACCATCTCTTCTCTGTTAAGAATCTCTTTCATTGGACCCTGCTCCATTGCATCAATACCAAGAGCAAAGTCATCCATCTTAGTAGCAATCTCAGCACCAATATCACTCTGCCCGCCGCCTTGTGCTAAGTCCATCACTCTTCTATCGGCACGGCGAAGCTTATTAGCAATAGCAGATTGCTTCCAGATTGAAAGGATTCTATCCTTATATAGACTTAAGCTACCCTTATTTCTATTAGTAGGAAGAATACTTTCCAAACTAACATTGGGAGCCATTGAAACTGCTGTTAAGTCAGGCAGATTAAGATTCTGGAATGATGCAGCAGAGAATTCTACAATCTCATCTAAATTAGAGAAGTTAGCTATGACATTACCTTCCATGTCAATCATGCGGAACTTAGTAGCATCTTCCTCTAATCTCATCCCATTCATCTCTAGCTTGTCATAAGCTATCTGTCTGAGATTCTTTGCTTCCTTCTCAATGTTAGCGTTCCACTTCTGAAGCAAAGGCTCGTTAACTTTGAAGTTAGGATTAGATGTATCATTCAGATAAGCATACACAGCTTGAGTGAATGTTTCTCTAGCTGCTGGAGTAGCCCAACCTGTTGCATTATCAGCACCAAGACTTCTAGCTTTTCTGTCAACAAATCTACCAATCAAATCCACAAAGGGAGACTTGTTCTTGTTCAAGTCAGCATAAGCTAAGAACTCATTGATGATTCCCTGATTGTATGTTGTCTTATCCCAAACAGTGATATCACCATTAGAAATCTTGGATGCTTCCTCGCGCGGGATGAATTTGAACTTACCTTTATCTCCGCGGATTTTGAGTTTGATTCCTCCAGGATCAATTGTTTGAGACTTAGTATAGATACTGATATCTTCTAAACCAGCTTCCGTAATAGTCTTCAAAACCTTTTCAGTAATTTTAGTTTTTGCTTTAACTAGTAATACAGGACGCCCAGCCTCATCTAATGTACCAGGATCAAATAAATCTTCAGCTAATGTAGAACCTATGAGTTCTTTATTAGGAGTGCTGGCATATTCGAATCCATCACTCCAGAATACCTTTCCACCTTTGATTCTCTTAGAAGTTCTTTCTACACCATCTGTTTCTATTTGAATCTTATCCTTCTCTTGATATAGAATCTTCTTAGGTTTCTTCGGGCCTAATACAATTGTTTCTTGAGCTTTCGCTGTAGTTGTTCCTTCTAACTTCTCTACAACCCTAGCCTTACTATCACTAATCCCCTCAATCTTAACCTGCTTCCCATTCACGCTAACAGTTTCACCAACAAAGAATCCACTCTTCTGGAACTGTTCAATCTGTGCTTTGTCTAACTCTCTAGCTGTAATAAGTACATCATTGAAGTCTGACTTATAAGTGTTGAGCTTAGCTCCTTCCATGTCAGGAAGCTTCACAGAAGGAATCTCTGCAAACTTGAAGTTAGCCTGAACCTTCGGCTTCTTCAACTTCTCAACGATTACGTCAGCTATGTTCTGGTGAATGGTCGCCATTTGCTGGCGCGGAAGCTTAAATTCTTTCGCAAGTTGATCTATACTCTTACCAGATGTAGCAACATATTGGTCAAAGCTATCCTTAAAGTAGAGTGTCATACCATCTGCTTTATTGATAACATAACCTTCACCAACTTGCATCTCTGGCTTCTTGAATGTTTTATCAATAGCAAATGTCTTAGCAATTTCATCAGCCTTCTCAGCAGTCAATCCAGTTAGAGTAAATATCTTACTCTTATCTTTCATAGCAATCCTAGCTCCCGCCTCAATCCAATTGTCACTCACAGTGAGAGCATCTGTAAACAACAATGCATCACTCATAGAGGACAAAGGATTAAGTGTAGCTTGCATTGCAGACTGCATATTAACTGTGATGTCTTTGTTGATAATAGCAGAATTACTAATCCAATCATTCACATTATCAACTGAAGCTTTCACATACTTACCAGCTCCCCCGCCCACGCTAGTAAGAAGTAACAGCGGATTAGCAATATTTCTACCAATCATTTCAGCAGAGATATCTTCTGGACTAGACAGTCCTTCTTGCACAACACCAGAAGCAACTTGTGCCATGTATTCTCTGCCAATAGCTTTAGACATCATACCAGCTTTATTAGCACTCAAGCCAGCTCTAGCAAGTTTACCAGAGTTAGCAAGCTTAGTATATACACCAGCAGAGACAGGTAATGCAGCAGTAGCAAGCATAGCATCACCAATCTCTTCTGGTGTAGCATCTAGTATCTCATCGCCAACAATAGCTTTAGTTGTAATTGCTGTGAGTACAGGCTCAACAGTCATTCCAACAATACCTTGTGCTAAACCAGAGAGAGTCTCAACTGGATTACTCCAAAGATTAGAGAACAATCCAACTGTACTTTCTTTTACACCAGTTCCTAATCCTTTCAAGTCTCCAGCTATCTGTTCACCCTTAGACTCGGCTTCTTCACTTGGAGTAAACAGATAGTTAATCGGAGCCTTCAAAGCATTCTCTACTTTAGCTCCCATAGCAAAGAAGCCTTCCTTCAAGACATTCTTCTCTTCATTGCTATAAGCATACTGTGGTGTAAGAAGCATCTTAGGAAGCCTCTTACCCATAGTTTCATATCCAAGCTCGAACAGATTACCTAAGTATCCACCCATGCTTCTGGGTGTATCATACATAGGTATATCAGGAATTGTTTTAGTGGGAGCTACGAGAGAAGTATCTCCGAATAAACTTCCTGATTTAACTCCACCTTCTAGTGGTCCAAGTTTTTCAAAGATACTTGTTCCCATTTAACGACTCCGTGTCTTTCTGTCCATAGGTTGTTTAACGTTAAGTCTAGCCTTGAGAGCTTCTACAGCTTTCTTGTACTGATACGGATTAATTGTAGCCTTAGAAGCTTCAAGCTGTTTAAGTCTAGTTTCAATCTGATCAGGAGACATAGCTTGAATGTATGTGTAATCAGCTTGCATATCATCGAATAATTCTCTGTTATTTGCAAGCTCAAACAACATCTCACCATCTACTTCTCCCATGATTCCATCTAACTGATACTTGTAACTCTTATCCCAAGGAGCCCAAGTATCATCATTACCTGTCTTAACAATCTTAACAGGAGCATTGAACACAGTATAGAGTGCACCTTCTAACTGAGTCTGAATAGCTGGTCTGTTAGAAGGTTCAGCATTCTTAAACTCCTTCATGAAATCTTGAACAGCCTTTAAGTTTTTACCAACAGCAGCAGCGTTTCTCATTGTTTCATCCCGCTCGAATATCTTAGTGAGCATGGGATTAGAGGTTTCACCAGTCATGTAATAATTGACTAAATCTTGGAATGGTAAACCTCTCGTGATAAACTTAGCTGCAAATTCTTTAGCTGCTCTAAGTTCTTTATTATCTTCTCTAGCATTTTGCTGTCTTATTTCATTCTGTCTAGCCTTAATCTGCTTATCATCCTGAGCAGTTTGCACTAGAGTATTATAAGCTCTCCAAAACATTTCAGTTCCTTCCTTAGACTTATCTGCTAGAGCATGAAGCTCATTCACATCCAGAGTTCCCTGAAAATGCCTCATCGCCATCTGATAAGGATCTAACATAGCTAAATCAGGATACATAGCTCTAGCTTGTTGGTCAGCCTTATACTGTTCTGCATACTTACCTTTAGTCAATTCAAAGATATAATTATCTTGGAATAACTTGCTGCTATAGTAATCAGTCTGCTGACGTGTTGCATCTAATTCAGCATTCTTGATATTTCTTTTTAACGCATTATCAACTCCCATCTCTGCAAGAGCAGCTTCTTCACCAACAGTATCTCCAACTTCTCCAACAGGCTTATCTACTAGATTTCTTTTTGTCTTCTCTACTTTAGCAGCAGCAGAAGCTCCGCCCATACCACGGAGTTTATTAGTAACATCTTTACCATACAATCCTTCAAGCAATCCAGGATTATTCAAATCCAAATCAAGTAATGCTTGCTGCTTTGTCGGGTCTTCTCTCAGCATTTGGGAGAGAGCTAACTTATTATCGAAGTGCGGGTCTATGCTTCGAGTAATAGTTTGTGCAAGACTTTTAACAGACTCGCCAATCTCATCCCAAGTACCATTTAGTCTAGGTATGGTCATCTGAATGTAAGTGGCGCGGGAGTGATTGATGTACTAGAACGTCTAGTTAACATATTAGGATTAAATTGTGGTGTTGTGTAACCACCAGCATTACCTCTGTTACCAAAGCTAAGTCCTAAGCTTGCTCCGCCCGTAAATGGAGCTAAAGCAAATGGAGCAAGTCCAGCAACTGCACCTAAAGCTTGACTGAAATCAGAAGGTTGCTGAACTATCTGAGCTTGTGCTGTGCCAAGACTATTAGCTTGTCTATAAGAGTCAAAGAGATTAGCTAATACACTAAGTTCTCTATTACCTTGGAACATTAACTCTTGAGAAGTAATAGCTCTGTCTGCTCTATTTTGTTCTCGAATAGTATTAGCAATATCATTCATTCCTAACACTTTTCTAGCATCTGCATCACTCGCATATAAAGCTTCCGCTGTCATAGCAGCAGAACCTCTCGGCGCTCCGCCTTCTGCACCATAACGAGAACGCAAGTCTGCTACACTCCTTGTTCTTTCTTGATCAAATAATCTTCCCGCCGCAGCAAATTGCGGGTCATTCATGTCAACTGGCGCGGGAGTAGTTAATGGATTATCAGCTCCAGAGAATAGATTATAAATACTATCCTCGAACATTCCATTATCCAAGCCTTCCAGTAGCATCTTATTAAATCTATCTGCTACTGGTCTAGCTTTCCCACCACCTACAGTTCTAGTTTTACTCGCTCCCATCGTTTATCCTATCTTCAGAAGTGAGAACGTCTTCTCTCAGAATACCATACAACATATCATCGAACCACTTACCATCGTAGAAGGATGCTTTCCTCTTTCTACCTTCAACCTGAAAGCCAACATTAGAGATGAAGTGTCTAACGAATTTTGTAGAATAGAGAGGAACTCTGGCATTTAATCTGCGGAATCCAAATTCCTCAAATACATATCTAATCATCTTCTTAGTAAGAGGAACTCTCCCGCGATGCCTTCTATCAAAGAAGATATAGTGAACATCAGCTTCTAAGATTTGATTATTCTCATACAGTACATTAGTGATATAAAACACACCAATGATATCACCCTTATCATCTGCAACACAGAAGATTAATCCATTTGCTTTGATGCTTCCGTCTGCTTGATAGCTGAGGAACAAATCAGCAAACTCATTGATTCCAGAAAGCTCTCTTCCAAAAAGCGTGGGAAAGTCTTTGGCTTTCTTCCAAACTGTAGAGAGGTTTTGAGGAGTGAGTTCAAGAAGATAAACACTCCTCTCAAACTCACCCTCAGGTTCATGGCAGGTAATAGTAAAAATAGGCTGTGTCATTTTGATTAGATTAACGAGAGTAACCAGCTTGGTGAGTAGTGGCCTTAAAGTCAACTAATTCTATGATACCATTAGAACTTCTAATTCTCCAACTAAACTGCCTAGCTTTGACTAACTTAGAGTTAACAACTTGAACTCGCTTACCAAGATTTGCAGCATCAATAACTACAGTCTTCTCAGTTCTCCAAGTTACTTGATTGTCTTTAGAGTACTGAATCTCAAAGCTACCAAGACTGAGAACTTGATAAGTGAACTTAAGTCTCTGAAGATAGAACTCTTCTCCATCTTCCGAAGTCCATGTCTTAGATGCAATCAGAGTTTCATAACCAGTCACTACTGATTGATCTTCAATATCTAAACCTCCATCATCTTTACCAAACACTAACAATGGAGTAGGAATTGTTGCTGGACCTAAATCTTCAATATTACCTTGAAGATTTTCTATGTTTCCAACTAAATCTTGGATTAAAACTGAAGAGTTTTCAAAGTTTAGATTATCTATTGAAGAGATATTTTCATAGTCATTATACCACCAAGTAGGTTTCATAATTAGTCTCTGGAAGATTTGATACTAAATGTCCAAACTCTAACAGTATCTGTAGACTGAATAGGACATGCTAGCATGTATTCTAATTCAGTCGTATTGAAACCAGAGAATACTTGATTAGGATCAGCAATAGAAGAAAAGATTCCATCTTCAACAGGAAATCCAATATTAACTAATCCAGATTCTACAGTAAACATATACACAGACTTTGTTCGTCTATCAAAGAATATGATACCTCCCGGAATCTTCTGTACACTAGTCGGAGTATCACATCCAATCGAAGGAACTGCTGTGTAGAAGTAAAATGGATTAGTTCCAGGAATCTTATTAGCAAGCCAGATAGACTGTTCTCTAAGAACAATCATCTGCTTAGCAAAACCATAAAGTCCTGTTATTGAATCTGAATAATCACTCTGAGACTCTTCGAGTGGAGCAAATCCAGCAGATGGGTCAACTGTTGTATCCCACTCATCGAAATTAAAATCTCCGCTCCATCCAACTTGAATAGGAATATCATTCCCAGCATCTACAAGATTAGCTCCAACAATACGATTGTAGAAAGATGTAATATACTTGTACTTAGGAGCATTACCTAAGTCATCATAAGTATTACCAGCTAAATCAATCTCTTGTATATTTTGTAAACCATTGTTCGAGAAGAAGTGTCTATTATCAGTAGATACCACATTGTTAGCTGGTCCCGTGATTGCTGAACTCGCGGGAGTAATTGCAGTCCAGCTTCCAGAAGCTCTACGATGAATAGTAGTCTGACCAAATCTAATCTGAACAACAGTTCCATCTGATTGTTTAGCTGTATACATCTTACTAATAGCTTGACTATTAGGCTTTGTTGGACCTAAACCAGATGTACCAAATCGCCTAGTAATACGTTTGTTTCTAATGTAAACATTCTGTGCTACAGTGAATTCATTATTCTCTAGGTCAGCAGGATCAATCTTAGTATTCATTCCGCCATCTAGAGTTGGAACAATCAATCCACTGTTTTGCTCTTCCATGAATCTCTGCCCTGGAGTTGTCTCAGGAACAGAGAGCAATCTATTCTTACTCAAACTAGTTGTCTCCAAGCTCCAAGGAAGTTAATGAATTGATACAATCTCCCAGAAGCTAGTAAAAGATTAGCTCCAGAAATTGTTACTATATTGCTATTATTCTGTAGCGTGGTTTGTCCATCACCATAAAGTATGATATCTTGATTATCATTGCCATCAAGAATATTAGTCACAGTGATTGGAGAGGTGTTAATAAACTGTACTATATCAACACCTCTCACTTTAATCACTGTTTGACTTAAGGACTTAAAGACAAACCGAGTAGGCTTGAAAGCATAATCAGTCCTACTTGCTACCGTATCCGGGTTCACTGACGATTCTTTCAAGTTTGTCTGTCCTCAATAACCAGCCTTTAAGGAACTTCTGGTTCTTAGGTTTTCTTACAGCAAGAGAATTGTAAAATCTTCTCCTCTCTTCAGAGTAAGCTTTAACTAAATCCTCATCCTTTACTAAAGCTAAAGCAGCAAGCGTTCTAGGGCCAATAATCCCATCAAGCTTGAGATTACCAAGACAACGCTGTAAACTCTTTCCTGCTTGGACATATCCAGCATTGATCGCAAAGTCGAAATGGATTGCTGCTGCTCTAGGGTGTGTTCTAGAGATTTCTTCTGCTCTGCTGTCTCGCCAATAGGAATCATAGATTTGTTTAGCTTCCTGTTTTGTTATGTATCTAACATGTTGGAGGGAATATTTCCATTTCTTGCGAAAGGTGTTATATGTTTCTTGGGTTACTCCATACTTAGTGGGTCCACCAGAATCATCTGGGTCGTTAACATACCCACCTTCAAACCGAAATACGATTTCAAATGTTTCGTCTGAAATCATTTCTCTAAACCTCCCTTAATGAAAGCCACATCATTCTTTAGTTTATTATAGTCTTCTATATGGGCTTTGTAATCTTCTATGAATTCTGAGATTCTGTCATTCTTAGCTTTATTCTGTGCTAAGAGCACCACAAAGGAAAACGCATATGATAGTAAAGAAATTACTAAAATAATTACAGAACCATATTCTTTGAATGTTTCCATTTAGATACAAGAATAAGGAGGTGTTAAGAATATAGGAGAACCAGGAAGATCTACTCCAGCAGAAAGAAGTCTAACTCTAAAGTTAGTGCTATTAAGAGAAGTGAACCCAGGAATTCCAGTCATATCAAAATTATGTTCTAATAGACTTGGAGCTAATGCAGGATCAGATACAACATAACCTGACCCCACATCATAAGCGAATTCAATTACACTTCCTGGTCTATCTCCAGTTGTAACCCATTGTAATCTTCCTTCACCTTCTGATGGGTCACATAACCCAGATGAATCTTGAATAACAGCACTATCAAGACTCATTGGTTCCAGCGCAGCAGCATTAGGTAAGAGACCTTTAAACACTTTAATTACCTCAGTTTAAAGGTTATAGTTATAACCTGCCACAGCTCCGGCATAGTTAGTACCATTCCAATACAAACCAATGATATCAGTCTTTCCTGCGATTGTGGTTAGTACTGGTTCAATGTCATCTTGCCATTTTACACTCGCAGGCCAAGTAATTAATCTACCACCTGTACCATCTTGTCTAACTTCAAGTGTGTAGAAGGCTCCAACCTTTGGATTGGATAATGTAAGAACACAAACTGCTGCTGTTAAAGTGACAGCTTGTGTATTACCAGAATTCCAATCCACTGTATAAGTAGTGGAAATGTTACCAACTGCTAACCTATCTATATAAGCTTGTCCAGTATCAACACGGAAATCTTTAAAAACTGTAACATTACCAGCATCATCAACTAGAAAATTATCTCTTGCATCTACACTATTTCTAATAGCAAACGAAGTAGAACCCGGGATAATTTTACTAGTTGCACTAGCTCCCATCTTTAATACATCAATTCTATATGGATCAGCAGTTGTTATAGAAGTAGGACCAGACGTGCCAAATATATCATCAAGTCTCTCTCTAACAGCAATCTGTTTTTGCTGGATGTATAAAGCTAATTGATTAGCAGGATTTGAACCTGCTGGAAATGCTTCATTCCAAGCAATTGAATAAGCCAATTACTCCTCCTTCTTCTCAAGAATCTCCACATGAATACCTTGTTCATCATACTTAATTACCGTTAAATCTATATCTGCATACTCAGTATTATCTAGAGCAACTTGGACTATAATCTCAATTTGCTTTCTTGCCTCATTCATCTGAGCATGAAGAGTTTGAAGAGCGACAAGAGTCTTTTTACCAACCTTTATGATTTGCGTAGCCATAAGTAAGTTTTAGTTAGGGACACGAACAACACGATAACCTGCGCCAGCAGAATCTGCTGCACCATATACTAAAGTTCTTGTTATATATGTAGATGTGTCATCAGGTAAATTTAATGTAAATAATGACGTTATTCCGCCATTAAATGTAAACACTTGTCCGGCAGCTATACTTATACCAACAGAAGCGGTTATTGGTACGTTAAACGTGGCAGCAAAGTTAGTTATATTAAATCTTGCTGATCCGCCGGTAACTAAAGATAATGAATTGGAACCAGCTCTAAATATACCAGTATCCGCGTCACTATTAAAAGCTATACCAGGATTAGCTGCAACTCCGTCGGGTAACAATAAAGGTACTGTAGTACTCATACCAGAAGTGGTAATGTTAAATCTTAACACACCTCCAACAGAAATACCAAGATTATTAGCACCTATTCTATATAGACCTGTATTACTTTCACTTTGGAAAGATATACCTGGATCTGTAGCATTACCATCATTGAATAAGGATCTACCTGCAACATTAATGAGTATTCCTGTGAGTCCATTAGAAATTAATCTAATCGGATTAGAACCCACAGCTTCAATATATACACCAGAAACATCTCTACTCCAAGTAGATGTAACGCCACCTACTATAACTTGAGCCCCACTGAAAGCTCTTAATACAGGCCCAACTTCTACAGCACCAGAATTGATAACTACACGAGCAGCGCCTGAAGCTATTAAATCAATTTGGTTGGCGGCTAAGCTATCAATACCAGTATTACTAGTAGATAAGCCAAGTGTAATTGCTGGCGTAGTAACACTAACACCAGAAATGATAATCCTACGAGAAGGACCAACAAAAGTAAGATTTCCCGTCAAATCTATAGATTCAGCAAACTCGAACTTTCTAGTTCCAATTCCACCAGCAATAGTGAAATTCACCACACCAGTAGAATTATTTATATTGAGATTTAATCCAACATCGTTTGTGGAATTAAAGACTTTAAGTTTAGTATTAGTATCTGTATAGATTTCAACTGGAACATTAGTTAGAATTCTAGTACCAAATACTTGCATTATTATATTCTGTACTATACTATCTGTTGCTGCAACAGCAAAATCAATACTAGAACCCCAAGCTGTTGTAGTATGATTTTGAGTAGCTCTGAATCTAATTTCACCCATAGAAGATTCAGTAGCAGCCGGAGTTATACCCCTGCCTTGAACTGTTAATCCTACATCACCACCTAAAGTCTGAGTAGGATTTTCTATAGATCCTCTAACATTACTTCCTATTAAATAAGGACTTGCTCCTACTCTAATAACTTTAATTCTATTTAGTGCTCTGATAGAATCACCAGCTTCAAACAAAGCACTGTTAGTTGTTTCTGGAACTCCTACATGGAGCTGAGTTGGAATATAAGCTCGTTCAGTAGAAAATTTAACAGCTAGTATCTCATCCTCAGCTCCAATGTAAATAGAGAAAGGATTTACAGTAGCATATAAATCCCCAGGAACCTCTATTTTCCCATCTGCATCAGAGTCCCAAAAGACAGTATTAAAATATCTTCTGGCCAATTTGCACTCGATTAAGTAAGTTTACAACACCCAAAAAGCGTCGTCTTCCGCAGGAGTTACAGGAAGTGCATCAGCAGTTACAAGAACAATAGCTGAAGTTGTGTTAGAAAGAATTCTAGCAGAAGTTCCTCTGAGTGCTGCTGTAGTAGTATCAAGCTTAAACTTAACAATGCCACCCTTCAACATATTAGCAGCAAGTGTCGGGGCACCAGACTTAACTACAATGTTAGTGGTAGTTGTACCAGTGGATTCGACAGTGTAACTTCCAAGTAACTCATCTCTTACAGCTCTAACCTGAGCTTGAGTGAGAGTAGAAAGACCAGACTGAATTGCTGTAATTAAGTCAGAAGCAGCTTTTGCAGCAGTAAGAGCGTTATTTGCAATCTTTGCGGCAGACAAGAAGTTATCTGCAAACTTCGACCCTGTTAATGCACCATCCGCAAACTTAGCAGTAGTTAATCCACCATCAGCTAATGTAAGTGGGTTAGGATTATCAACATAGAACTTAATGATAGAAGTTGCATCAAGAGCAACAGCTAATGCTCTCTCAGGAACAATATCATAAGTAGCTCCGGCAGTATATGTATTAACATAACCACCTTGTCCCGCACCAGTCCCATCAGTTACAATAAAGAAATAACCAGACCTAATAGTAATACCTGGATTACCAGAAAGTCTGATATTAGTTGTAGTCTGTCCAGAAGCATTACCAGTGGCTTGAAGAATAACTCCATTAGGAATTGCAGCTAATGGATGGTCTGTAGTAACGATTTGAAATTCAATCGGAAGCCAAGCAGCAGGAACTGTTTGATCTATAATTCTATAAACTCTTCTTCCTGCTAAAACAGAAGGAACTGTGGCTTCAGCAGCAGATACATCAAAGATGATTACATTTCCATCTAATGTTGGAGTAGCATCATCCGCATTTTCAAAACCGCTTCCATCATCTTGCTGAGTAGTAACATCGCCAGCAGCAAATGTTGGAGTTATAAAAGCACCATCTTCATCACGAAGAGAGCCAATCGGAATTTGAGAAGCTTCTCCGTAGGGAACAACAAATTGAAGCATTAGTATCCACCCAAAAGAAGTTGTATTAAACCGGGCGATAAACCACCTGGCGGAGCACTTGCATTAGGACGATAAATAGCTAAAATAGCAACTAAAACTTCGCTACTCATAGTTACTGTTAAGAATTCTGTTGTTATATCAGTATAATCACAATAACCAAAAGCTCCATTAAAATCTCCACCATGTCCTGTTACGTTAGCTGATAAAGTCCAAGTTCTAACGGATCCAGTTAACGTAGCTGTTCCGCCATTTGAGCCAAGAAACACAGATATAGAATCACCAGCAACAGTAGAAAAGTTAGCAGGACTAACTGGAACTCTAGTATTTACAGTAGATATATATACTGCTGGATATGTAATTGGTGTAGCTTGCTGTTGAGCACCTTCAATACACCTAACCATTATAGCTATACCTTGTGCTCCAGTGCCTCCAGTTAATGTACCAACTGCGGCATTAACACCATCAGCAGGTAAATCAGCCTCTAATACTTGAAATACTGAAACAGCTTTTTGATTATTAGAGGTTGTAGTTGCTATAAACGTAGCATTAACTCCACCGTAAGTTGCACTAGGAGTAGGTGGCAAGCTTGTATCATGTTCATGACTTAAAGCTATTTCTACTATTCTATTTCCTAATGTACCAGGTAATAATGTATGATTAACTGAAGCAGATTGACCAGTACTACCAGCAGCTGAAACATTAGTTCCTAATTGCTGTGACATTTATATCCCCCAACCAGGGTCTTCCCCATATACAGTAGGCTGTCCCCAACGAACCCATTGTGCATTTGATAAAGGCTTATTGATGTTATTACCAAATAGAAGCTCACCAATATAGTTAGCATTATTTGGCGTATAACCAGAGTTTAGTAATTCAACTGTTGGAGCTCCAGAATATTCTGGGCAATAGAATTGAACATTCCAAATACCTTGTCCAGCTCCACCGACTCTCTGATGAATTCTAACTCTGAACCAACCCAAATCTCCAATATCAGCAGGAAGAGCTATATACAGTAAGTCATTACCACCATTCGGGAAGCAAGTACATCTATTTAGAATTCCAGAGTTACCTGCCTTCCATTCATCTCTACCAGACGAGATTAAAATTCTAGCTGCATCTTGTCCAGAAGTTGCATAAGTAAGACCAACGCTAGAGAACCATGCTTTAAAGTCTGCATTATTTGGGCCAGTTCCTGCAGAAGTCCAGCCCGGAGAAAATTTAACATACTGAGTAAACCAAGCTTCTGTTTGTGGTGCGAATCCCGAAGCGAATTGCATAGAGAATCCGCCACCAGAATTATAATCAGAAGCACCTACTGGTTGATTGGATTGTAAGCATCTTTCTTCACCTGGCGCAGCATCTCCAGTTTGAATGGATAATCCATTAGAAGTTCCCCAGTAAGTATAATCATTATTTCTCCAACCCTCTAATGCTTCAAACTGAGACTGTGTAGTTAATCCTGTAAAGTCCCAAGCAAGTTGGGCACCACCTACAGGAGGAATTATTTTATAAGAACTGTTTCTCCCAAACTTAAACCTTCTAATAGTCATCTCGCAGCAACTCCGAACCTACCAAGGTATCCAAGGGATGAAACATCTCTATCATCAGTTCCGGGAACAGGAACAGAATTAACATCAAATGTAGGTTGCGCTGTAATTGTAACTCCATTGAAAGAAGCTATCACAGTTTTAGTTCCTACATTGGTACCTCTGATATTAACTGTTGCAACTCCCGAACCATTCGTAGAAGTAGCTCCAAACAATTCCATTCCAGTTGCAGGAGAGATTAGAACTGTTGGAGTATATCCTACTATTGGAGCTGAAGCAGCAGTTAATAAGGTGATAGTAGCTGTTAAAAAATCTATACCATCATTATCAATAGAAGCTTTATCTAATGTGACATTAGAAAGTCCAGCAGAAGGTACTGGCAGACTTCCAGTGGAACCCGGCCAGAGAAGAGGATACCTTATCTCATTCAATAGCCTCTGTAAAAGAGGATATAACATTTACCATGCATTCCAAATCTTAGCAAGCTTAAAGCGTCTCTCTGCCGCAGCATTACCAGAAGCAAAAATTCTCCAGTACTTAGCTGCAATTGGAGGATAGTTTACAGATTTTCCAGCGGTGGGCGGGGCCACATCAGTAGTACCATTATTCAAAGTTCCATCAGATGTAATACCATCTTTAGAAACTTGAATAGTATATGTAACACCATCTAAAACAGCAGGAGCAGTAAGAGAAATTTGAACCGCATCTTCATGAATATCAGCAACCTTCACCCATTGAGATGCAGCAGCTCCATTTGGAATAACAACATCAGGGCACTGTGCAAGATTATTCGACATTAGTAATCAATTCCAAGAGGTTGGACGCCAGCAGTTGAGCTATCCCACTCTTCCTTAGATTCAACTGGGACAGCAGATTGAATTAACTGAATATAATGTGCTTTGGCTTTATTACCTTTATCGTAATCACTATTTTCATAGAATGCTCTATAGATAGCTCCTGCCTTCAACATCTCTTGCCAGGAACGCGGAAGTTGAGGGTCGGGAGTAGCATCTGAAAGATCATCTAATTTAGTACGATAATGAATAGTAATTGTATATTCTTGATCAGGAGTTTTCCAAAGAATGATAGAGTTATCTCCTCTAAAATACTTAGTTGGAGTTCCTCTGGACTCTACATCCTGATTGTAAATATCTTCATATTCTTTAATACTGATTCTTTCTAACTTAGTATGCTGTCCATTAGTTGGATCAGTAATTGCAGCAATACGAAGAGATTCAAAACTTGGAGGTAATAAATATTCTCTTTGACCAGCATTAGCTAAAAATATTGTAGAAGATTCTGTTTCTCGAATGTGAAACTTTTCTTGAATTTCCCAATATGTAATATTGAGAAGTAAATCAAGATCAGGATCTTCTAAATCAAGTTCGTCTTGTCCTGTTGCCCTCCGAACACTCTTTCTGAGGTTAATCAGATTAATCATGAAAGCTTCCTAAGAGTCAAGGAAATTACTGTTTCTGTTCCAGGCCGAATTACATGAGCTTGTATTGTAACAGTTTTCTGTGTTTGAAATTTTAGATTATGTTTAGCTGCATAAGCAGCTCCATTTTCTAGTTTGAGTTCAATCTCAGAATCAACTCCGTCACTTAATAGAACCTGATATACACCAGGATTCAATTTGACAGAAGCTGATACTCTAACTTCTTTTGGATTACTGTGAATTAGAACAGGGATGTTCATTTGATTATGAATAAGAGTGAACTACAACCGCAACCGCAACTACAACGGCAACCGCGGGTTATGCGGGATACGGATTCAATCAGAGTTCCTGTGCGTTTATTATGCTCCCGCGCGAGGGATAGTTTTACTGCAAGTGCGCTACGCTGTGCTCCGCTTCGCTCCGCACTAGCTCCGCGCACCTAACTACAACTGCAAACCGCGGGAGTGTAATTAATTTAGTAATTAATCCAGCAAAAAGAAATGGGACTATATTAGCAGAGAATAGTTATCTAAAACTAACTCTCTATTAATATAGTCCCACTCTTTTAGACCTAGATCACCTCAGGCTTCATCGTAAGAAGGAGAGATTAGGATTCTTCCTGCTGAACCATCAGGAATCGCTTCAAATGCAATTCCGAGAGTTACGCCAGGATTTGCACCTGCTACATCGCATTCACCCGCGACAGTAGCATCTGGAATAACTCTACTACCAGCAAGAATTGCACCATCAGATTTAACTCTAGCGATTCCATCAGTTTGAACTAGAACCCACTGACCAACTGTTGCAGCAGTCTGCCCAATTTCAGCAGCTCTTTCGCTAACAGTTCCGCCAGCGTCATAAGTCTTACCACCCACTACTACACCAATAAAGCGTTGGTAATCAGCATTAGTCGTGGTCTTGTTTACAGTATCAGCTGCGGAAAGCTGAACAACATCACCAATCAAAAGTGTTCCCGCGGCTAAAAGCCTTCTCACATTACCACCAACTTCTGCAATACCTGTATCACTCAACTGGTTCGTAGTGAAAGGAAAGTTAGACGGAATTTGATTTCCCATCTTATCTCCTTATGTGGGGTTAGAGCCGAACCAACCTCTCCAATCAACAACCCAAATCAAGAAACGAGTTGTGACAGAGTTAAGCATTGCGCGTGTGTTAAAATCATAAGTATCATCAAACGTAGCAGGTCTGCGAGTGACAAACCACGCATCATTCAGGTTGTCATCAAGCATGAAGTACGACGTTGTAGATGTCTTATAGATAGACACAACCGGCTCAATCTGACCAAACGCCTTCTTAAGAGCGTTATCCTGATTGTTAGCAGTAAACGGTTCGAGAGCAGAACCGAGAATCTGCCGAGCCTTATTCAACTGACCAGCATCATTAGAAACAATGAGCTTAGTCAAGTTGCAACGCATCGGGAAACCATTCTCATTCTTGAGCTGCATCGCAAGATTCTGAATTGCAGTAATACCAGTAACAGAAAGTTCAGTATTACCTGCAACCTGATTGCTAACAGTTAAATCAGAACCAAGCAATGTGTGAGCAGAGTTGATAAGAGAAAGGTTATCGAAGCCCTTGAAAGTATTCCCGGCGAAAGCATCATCGAGCAACTGAGCAGCACGATATTCCTCAGTCATTCTAACAGCTTCGCCAAGCCACTTCGCAGACTGGTTAGCCTTATTATACTTATCATCTTCAACAGTCTTCTGTGTGAGCATGAAGCCAAGACCGAACTCCTTGTCAACACCCATCACAACAGGAGACATCTGCGGATTATCGTACGTTAAAGCTTCACCATCACCAAGTTCAACAAGTCTGTTCAACCCAGAGATGACGGCAGCTTTAATTTCCGGTCCGTCCATCGTCATTGTCTTGAGGAACTTCGGATAGTCAGGCTCATACATCTGATAACTATCACGGAAGTCTTCTCTCAAACCAGCGCGAAAGAGCGGAGCAAAATTACCCTGTACTAACATTTAGGTTATTATATCCTATGAATTAAGTTGCGCCGTAGATGTGGTCGGCAAGCCACTTGAAGAATACAACGCCGGGAGCACCATACATCTCTGTAGAATAGCCAACAATGCTAACTCTAGCAGATGTTGTAGTCTTAGCTCTATCAATAGTCCAAACACCAGAGTATGCAGTAATACCATACTGTGCACCAATATCTGTCACAGCAGGAGCAACTCTAGTAGCAGAACCGTTGGTAAGAGTAGCCATGAAGATAGTTGTAGTATCTGCAATGGCAACAGAAATTGTATCACTTCTTCCTGTAATCGGAACAGGATTGTTAGCAGCAGCAAAGCCTGGATTTGTATCTTTAGCTTGAAGCGCAACACCTGCGATTAATGCAGGGTCAGCCGCAGCAAGATTATAAATACCAGACGAAATAAACAGTACAGAACCAAATACGATTGCATCAGTTGCATCATACGGAACTGCGAGGATGTTCGGAACCTGGCCAGAAGGTGTACGAACAGCAGTCATTCTGATAGGCATTGCTTACCTAGTAAAATTAAGTTAGTTTAATCAAGCTTAGTTAAGTCAACTTTCTCTGTCTTAGAGTTATCAATCGAAGGCATATCTGTTCCCTTATTCTTCTCAAGATAAGCTCTTTCTTCCGGTGTCTTCCCTTCCTTAATCTGATGTTGCTCGTTGTAGCGACGCTTCTCGATCTTCTTAAGAATTTCATATCTGTTCTTAGGAATAATCATGTGGATTGTATCACCAATGATCGGATTGCCAGAAGCATCTCTATGCAGAGCATTCTTTGTAGCATATTGAGTGTCTATCTCAAAGCCTAGTGCTTTCTTTCGTTCAATAGCAACTGGGTCATTAGCAGCCCACTCACCGTGAATATCATCAGGAAGGTCAACGGTTAATCTTCCAGATAACATATCACGAGTTAATACTTCCACCATGCTTGCCTCGTACTCTTCATCGGACATTTCCGTGACAGGCTTGGTAGATTTAGTAAGTCTAATAACTTCTCTTTCCTGTGACATTATCTCTTACCTCTTGTCACAATGAGAGAACTTCCATTATGCTCTTCAGTCTTCTTAATGTACTCTTCCGCTGTCCATCCACGCTGCTTAGCAATAATCTTTTCATTCTCTGTAAGCTCTCTCACTTGTGCAGGCGCAGGAGCAGCAGGCGCGGGACCAGAAGGCTGAATGTGCATAGATTCATTCTGTGTTAAGATTGTCGGATCATTAAGAAGTAAGTCTCCCAGCAAAGCTCTAGCATGATAGTTCACAACTTGGAAAGTTGGGTCAATGTTAGCTCTATTCATTGCATCAATAACTCCAGGTTCAATCCTATTCCAGAGTTTATCAATGCGAGCATCACTACGTCTCACAGCAGCAATAGAGTCTGCAAGCATAGCTCTGCGATTCTCTTGTGTTCTAAACTCATTGATAGGTCTCTCAATTCTTTCAAGAGCCTTATTAAATTTATCAACAATAAGAGAAGGACGCTCTCTCAACTCTTCATCTGTGTGAACAACTTCTGCAGGAGTTTCACGTCTTGTCTGAGCTTCTTGCAGACCTGCAACAACAGAAGTAAGACTCTGCATCTGCTGCATCATCTGAAGAAGAATATCTTTCTCAGAAGGAGACCCTAGCGGGGATGTCATCTAAATCGTCCTTAAATGTTTGAGTGTCTGGAACAGTAGTGGATAACTGCTGGAGAGAGTTCACGATTTCTTTGTACGTCATATATTCAGCTTGAGCTTTAGCAAATTCTTTCTCAGACGCTTGGCCCAACTTCTCCAGTGAGTGTTGGCATTTCCGTTTGAATACCCGCACCATTACCTGAAACTGGGAAGCTTTGCTGAGATCCCGGAGACTGTAAAGCTCTTCCGTCGTTATTTCCAACTTGAGGAAGGAGTCCATCTATCAATTGCCGAAGTGAAAGTTTATGAGCATTTGGAATATCGAATGTGTTAAGAATATGCTCGAAAGCTTCGGTCGATGCTTTAATGCTTTGTGCTGCAACCATCACAGCAATCTTAGGATCAATCAAAGAAGCAGACTGGAAAGCATTGGCATAGTATTGCTGGAAGATTGTTACCAATTGCATCCAGTTGTTTCTATCCAGAAGCTTATTATCAGACTGAGAAACCATTCTAATCTCAGCAAGAATACCAGACTTTAATAGAGAAGGAGGTAAGTCAAAGAATTGTCTTACTATGTCTCCATTCTCTCTAAACTCGAAGTATCTTGGGTCAGAAGTTCCCCACTGACAAATATTACCTACTGTGTTTCTAATGACTCTAGATAAGAAATCAAGAATGTTAGAGTGGTAGTAATCATGCTTGTGACTACCTTCTTGCAGTCTCGCCATGTCTGAAGTGGCTGTACCTGGCGTACCAACTTGATTCATACCTAAAGTTAAGTCATTGATACCAGACCTTTGCTGACCATAGTACAATGTCTGTTGTTCATTATTAGCAGCAGTAGGATATGTTCCATTGAACTGTAATGGCTCAATGTCTCCCATATCTTCAACGAACCATAACTTACCAGGATACACAGGTTCACTTGGAGATATACCAGAGAGTCTCTTAACTTTCATCATAGTAGCGTTGGCGATTGTTCCCGCATCTAGTCGCTGTCTATGTTGAGTAGTAATAGACCTTTGGATTTGTTCGTTTTGTTTAGCAATACCAATACCAAGCCAGCGATTAGCAACCTTCTGCATCACTCCAATTTCGTATGGTCTTCTTCCATCATAGAACCAATTATGTCTAATAGAAAGTAATGTATTAGAATCTAAGTGATATAAGAACACATATTCAATTAGCTTCTTCTGTTTACCATCACTTTCTTGTGGAGCAAAGCCTGCATAGATTTCGTACCAACCAAGTCTGCTAGGCCAAGCAGGTTGCTGATTCTGAAGTTTTTCTACACTTTGTCTAAACTTATCCGAAGACAAGTTCAGATTATTAGCCATAGTGTAGTAGTTAGAAAGTCTATCATAAGTTCCAGGTCTAAATAATCCAGCTTGTTCTAACTGCTTCAGTTCATATTGATTAGTAACATGCTCTTCTCCACACCAAGGAGCTGTTTGTGGATCTAATGCAGAGAATGGCATTAAGAAATTGGCAAGTGGAACGCTATCTATGCAAGGACCAGTATAGACTGGAACTTCAAATTCATTTTCCTCGTAGATTACATTTCTCACTAATCTCATGTAACCATCTTTAATCACACCAGTTCCAAAGAGTTCTTGTTCCCAGATTGCAGACTCAGCCTTTGCTTTAAACTTCATCTGATTCATCAATTGCCAATCTAAGAATAACTCAATATCTCTATCGAATGGTGACCAGTTAGGATCAAAGAACTTAAGGTTAACTAACTGGTCTTGTGAGAAAAGTCTCTGCATATTTCTAGCATGTACAGCTTCAGCAACAATAGCAGTAATTGGAATTACGATATTAGCTGCACCCTGGAATGGAAACTTTCTAACTGTCTCGTTAGGTACAGCCCAGTAATCCTTATTGTATCTTGTTATATCATCAACAAACCCAGAGCGTTCCATTCTGTGATTGTTAATCTGCCACATTAACCAGAGTTTAATCGTTTCTTCGCGTTCTGGACTAAGATATACTTCCTTCGGATAAGCCATTAGGAGAACCGAAAAGGAGAGTGAAGATATCTCTCAAGTCACGAACGTAGATAGACTTTTTGATGATACCAAATAATTTAATAGTAGTTAACTTTCGATTAAGATTTGCATGGAACCAGCGCCAAGCAATAGAAGAGAACAGAAGCTTAACTTCATCAGTATAAAGCTTTTCCTCTTCTAATGTCTGAAGATTCGCCTCATTTAGCATCATCTGAACGCTCCTGTGGGATTCTAGCTAAAGCATTGCTAAATGCGAGAGCAGCAGTAAAGAGGAAGCTAAGTCCATTAGCCCAATTTTCAGGCAAGAAGTTTAGCAATTCAGGACGTGCAGACATAGAACCAAGAGCACCAAGTAATAGTATAGCAGTCTTTAGATTAATCTTAACTTGCATTATTCACATCTCCGAGTAACCAGTGAGATTGTCCCTTCCCATGACAGTATATTCTGCTTCTCTTATAGAATTGAGTACATGTTGCGGTGGAGGATTTCTCCAATACTCAGGTCCATAAGCAAGAGCATCGAGAATGTGGATGTTAGTAGATGCACCAAATTCTCGAAACTCTTGTATGATATCATGTTGCTCTTGGTGGAAGAGAATTTGTCCGGCTTCAAAGTAATGTGAAAGTCCAGTAATTCTCTCTTCCTTAGCTTTCTGTCTAGTAGAAGCAGCTTCAATTGGGAATCTTGTGTGTCTAGCTGACATCTCTCTAACTAACCAATGTTGATAGAGATGTGAGAATAGAACACCTTCAATCACAACTAATCTAGGCTTCCACTTATTCACAGCTTGAAATAGCCAGTTGATAAACTCCGGCTGTTCAAACTCTCTCTTAATAGAGTCAAGAACTAAATGTTGACCTTTAGGAGTAGTTCCAGTTACAGCTATACCAAAATTACCAGTCATAGCTGGGTCTATGAATATGACTTTATCTAAGTCAGAGATATCATAGACAGCTGTTGGTTCTTTCTCATTACCAGAAAAGATAGCAACATGTCTTCTATCTTGGAACCAATTCCAATATCTAAGCCAATCCTCTTGGAAGGTAGAAGCACCTTCTAAAGGATTGTTAAGATACTGAGCTGTCCAAACCTTCTTGTTACGTTTGAGAATGTCAAGAGACTTTTCTGTGAATCCAGAGATGATGTTTCCATCTTTATCATATGTAACAGGAAAGATTGGTTCTCTTTTACCTGTTACTGGATTCTTCTCAATCACAGCTCTATGATAGATCTTTAAAGAATCTCCATAGATATCCATGATATGCTTCCACACATCATCGAATGCCCATCTTGTACCTGCAAAGTCAATCTTATCAATTGAAGTAGTCAAGAGATAAGACTGTAAGTTATCTACCCATTGCTTAGTAGCAACTAGTTCTGCTTTAGAATATGTGGCAGACTCACCTTGCAAGTCGTCAGGCTTTAGATAATTGAAGTGAGAGCCTTGTCTCTTGCCACCTACACCCATTGTAGAGACAGTAGCTTCTGGCCAAATCTTGTCTCTATTTAATTCAAGTTCACCTTTGTTATCCTTTCTTCCTTTAGAGGGAGTTAATTCAGGAAACAAAGTAAGCAGCACATCACCAGTATAGACGAAATCTCTAATAGCAGACAGGAATTGCTGAGCTTTTGAGTCAATTTCGTGGGCTATTAGGATTCTAACATTAGGTCCAAGATTTCTAGGATAGAGACTTGTACCTAAATCATCTGGCAGTAGAACTTGAATCGTATCAGATATCGTGTTGATTGTACTCTTAAAGTGAGATCTTGGTAGAAGGCTTAATCTAAACTGAGCAGTATCTCTCGTTGTATCAAACCATCTACAGTAATCTCTATGCAACACTGGATGCAAGAGGTCGAATCCTAGAATACCATAAGCTAAGAAGAATAAGTTATTCTTAGATTTGATTCTAAGATGCTTGATTTGATCAGAAGTTAAATGTTCTAACTTCTGTTCTCCGCGCCTTCTTGCAGCATCAATGTCAGCTTGTGTGTATTGCTTGATATCGTCATCCATCTTTCACGATTTCAAGCGCGGTTGCAATGCGATTCAGATGAACCTCTTTCAGTTCTTTCTGCGAATTGTCAACCACTTGGTTGTTCTGCACATTTACCTGGACGGGAGCAACTTGAACACTTCTCTCACTTCCAGTAGATACTAACTTATGCACTCTATCAATGAAAGCAAAAGGAGAATTCTCCGCGAGAACATCCTTCTCAAGGAATTCTTTAGTTCTCTTTAAAGCAAGCTCTCTAATCTGAGCTTGCATATCCACATTCTCACTAGTCTTCTCGATTGTATCCTTTCTAATCCTTCTGTGCGCCTCTGCTATGAGAGTCTGCGCATGGTCAGCACGAAGAATGTTAGCGATTGTAACAGGAGTCACATCATATTCAGCAGCTAGTTCTATGTTACTCTTACCCATGATGTGTCCTGCAACAATCATATCATACTTCGGCCTCCATTTCTTGACTCTAAAGCCTGTCGCAGAAGAAGGAGGTCGAAATTCATTTTTTTCGTGCACTTTTGACATGTCTAAGGCTTTATTACTCACCTTTTAACTCCCGCTCTCTATTATCTTCATCTATGCGAGCTTTGATTTCTGGTGTGCATTCCACAATATACACAACATCTGCGCGTTTAATCACGATTCTCTCACCATACATTCCCGCGACTTCAATGAAAGAATCAGCACTGTTCATCCAGAAGTGCTTAACCTTCTCGAAATCCCTAAGTGAAGCCTCAACAAAGCCATTTTTAAACTTAATGAATGTGTATCCATTATTCTCGACCATGATTGGCTCACTTTTTCTTAGGAGTTCTCTTATTCGAGACATTAGTCTTCTTAGTATTTCTCTTATTCTGAGCATCAATGAACTTCTGACCTGTGAATTTAGGAGGTCTTGGATTCTTAAATGTAGCCATTTTGCTAAAAACCTCTCTAAAATAGTTATTGATTCTCTGGCCTTCCTCTGGAATCTAATCTAACACTCCCGCGCTGGCAAGGCAATGGTGCTAGGCTAGTCATACCGGAGGATTATCCCATTTCCATTATTAACATTATTATATTTAACTCATAATAATCATTAATCTTATTCTCTTTCTAGGAATTTTTTGAAAAAATTATCTGAGTCTCTTTCCGCGCGATGGACCGTGTGATTTTTCCCTCCCCCTCTTTATGTTATAAAGTGCTTTGCAGAGTAAAGTGCTTTTAGTTTACACGTCAACTATTCCACTCGCATCTATTCACACGTCAAGCAAGCACAGGATATGCAAGCAAGCACTTGCTTACAAGCGTGCTACATTAAGATTGAGAATGATTCTCAAACATCATGAAAGTGTATAGTTTCTGAACGTTGCGGCAACGCCGCTACAGTGTGGCACCAATACCCCGAAACGCACCCGAACAGAACATTAAGATTACATTAACGAAAAAGCTAAGTCATTGTCACACAACAACTTACATATTCTAGCACGCGAGTTGCTATGTAGGGTAGTGCGGTGCCACACTTGGCTACCGTTAGGTCGCTGTTTGACAATCGAACACTCTAGTTAGTATCCTCTCACAACCAATCAAAGAGGATACACACAATGTCTTACACGACTCACAGCAACAAGCTTCCGCAGCGTATGACGGCACTTAAGACCGCCAACGATGCACAAGCGGAACTTAACGCGGCAAAGTCCGCGTTGCGTTCCTTGAAGTCAGCGCGAGAACTTCGCGCACTCGCGGAAGCACACAAGGATGCGATTCCAGAGGAACTGGCAAAAGTCATGTTCTCGGCAGACAAGCTCGATCTCTCGCATCCGATCGATGACGCTCGCATCCGTACTGCTCGCGCTGTTTGCGGAATCATGCAGAACGTCGCTAACCAGTTCGTGAAGGATGCAAACACTTTCCTTTCGATGGATGATTCCGCTCTGGAATCTTCTATCGAGGAAGTGGAAGAGCTGTTCAACAAGTACGCGCAGTTTTTCCCGCTTAAGAAGTAACGATGACCTACGCAATCATCGTGTACCCGGATGGCGTAAAGATTGAAGCACAGTATGCCCAATCTTTCGCCCAAGTCTTTCAGTCTCTCTCGTACAACTTCCAGTGATACTAGCTAGAGTGTTTGATTGTTAAACACTAAAGATGAATGGTTTTTAACTAAGGTTCGATTCCTTAGCATCTTTTTTTAGTGCTCTTATTGCTTACTAGCACTAACTGTAACAATAAATGTAATAGTTGAACTTAATTACTTTTGAACCTAACTGTAATTAAAATTCAACTATTCAACTATTCGACTATTCTAGGATTCAAGCCTAGGGTAGGGCTACCCCTGTAGCTGGATAGTGTCCTCTTTCAAGGACTGTGCCAGATTAGGGGGTAGGCTGTAGTTGTTACTGTATTGTTACAAAAAAAAATAATAAACAACCTACCTACTATGTGTGTCTAATAGACACTAGTAGAGATAGGAAGCTATTGCCTAGTGTAGCAGAATGACACTAGCTAGGACAGGGAGGAGGGGGTAGAGGCTAGTTGAATCCTCGAATCCTTGAATCCTCGAATAGTTGAATTTTAGTTAAAGTGGGGAGCCAGACTTAGTGCTAGTACATTCTTAACTTGGGAGGAGAGTGTGAATAAGGCAGACCGATATATTCGTGAATCAAGGAATATGTTAGGATGGTATTCTGTTTACAGACTGCCAGTAGCAAGCTGGGAAAAGAATCCAGAGATTGCTATGTTTGCTTCAATCAACGATGCAAGAGATTTCATAGTTGCTTTCATTCTTCCGGCTGGAAAGTGAAATGAATAGATACACAGTTCGCTTGTGGTACTTGCCCTTTAATCAAGATGGATGCTTAGAGAGTGAAATACTCTTTGATAAGGAACAAGCTGTAACTTTGGCAGAATCTTGGAAGAATAAATATTCTTCTCAGTATTGTGTCGAAGTTGTAGTAGAGCCAGTATATAGTGAGAAGTGTACTGGTAGTGAGGAACATTCTTATCTCAAGAAAGCTCTTACAATTTGCAAGGATGTTTAACATGAACAAGTATCTCCAGCTCTGGAAAGAATGTGGTATTCTACTACTCTTTCTCAGTCCTGTGATTGTGTTATTCTGGCTTGTGGTGCTTGTTGTAAGTGTGTTCTAGTCTTTGTGCTCTTGACAAAGGGTAGAGAGTGTGTTATATTGACCACTCTCCCGACGGCCCATGCTGGATACCTGTATGTGGGTTTGTGCTGATATTAGCATAAGGCGGGGGAGTGTTAGTTTTCATCAGGGCACAACCTTTATAGTAGGAAGTGGAGTTTACAATAGATAAAGTGTAGCATGACCTACATGACTGAGTTTGCGTCTCTATTGTACTTAGGTTCGATTCCTAAGGTGCCCTATTGTTGGACGGTATGTTATCCTAGTCCCCACAAAAAGTCTAGTGTGCGTGAACACATTAGATAACAAAAGGGGCCAGTTCACGCTGCGTTTTCTAGGTTATCGTCCTTTATTTGGTGTTATGTCAGTATTACGGGACATAACGTGTATCCCTACATTGAAAGGGCGGAATGATAGATTCCGAAAATTCAACACATTTCGATGATATGTTGAATAATCTATCCTCAATCTAGTGCTGATAGGGCAACGATGATGAGTATATAAATCCCTATCTGTGGTAAGCTATACACAACTGTTATGGTTTGTTGTGTGTATGGCTCTCTGAAACAAACCGCGTTAGGATATGTTTGCTAGTTTCTCACCTCTCGTTAATATGAAAGATGAAACTAGCTAGCTCGCGCTCAATTGCAGGCGTACTCTAAAGTATTGGGATTCCAATATAAACAGAGAAAGATAATATCTTAACGCCATAATAGTCTGACGCGCGGCGAATATAATGACTAGCCTGAGTCCTAGTTAGTTAAAAAACTTACGGTGATGAAACTAGGATAAACCGTATTTCGGACCCATAGCTCAGCGGTAGAGCGGCCGACTCATAATCGGAAGTGCGCGAGTTCAAATCTCGCTGGGTCCATTTTGTTTTGTTGTATAACTCTTACAAAGAGGAATTAAATATGGGAAGAGCCGAAGCTGAATTCAGAGAATCTCTTGCTCGTTGTTTGAATATCGCCAAGAAGATGCGAGAGCCTGATTCTTTGACTCATCAGTTCATGAGTAAGCGTAATTTCTCTGTCTCTCAGTTCACTTGCGAACTTTATCGTACGTGGAAGAAGCTTGGGGATAGGAAGATTTATTCTCATGGATTGAAATTGGATTCTTGCACTTCTATCAAGGACTTGCGAAAGTTTCACCCGCAGGCCCGCATTTTTGTTCTCAATCGTTGGGGAGTGAAGCTTTAATGATTTGTTTTGTTGTATAACTCTCACAAAGAGGATAAGATGTTTAGAATAATGAATGCCCAACTCTTAGTCAAATTTCAAGATTCTAAGTGTGGTTATGGACCCCGTATTTTTATTCCAACTTCTAATACTCCTGAATCTCTCAGAGAGGCACTTAAAAATGCTTCTATCTGGGGAGGGCATGACAAAGTAGAAGTAATTGATGGTGTCTCTTGGACTGGTTATGAGATGGAAAGTAACTCTGCTATTATCGACTTTCTTTATGCTCATGTGATAGGACAATGATTTGCTCAATCTGTCGCTCTGAAATCTCTCCCGCTCGCCTCGAAGTTCTTCCAGAAACAACAACTTGTGTGAAATGCTCCCGTGTTCAAAAGTACATGGGAGCTATGGTATTTTCTCACAAGACAGCTCCAACTCTGGTTTATTTCCGCGGAGAAGAGAAAGAGAATCTCCGTCAGTTGTCTAACCTTGTATCGAGGAAAAGGTAAATGCAAATTGAAACTAGAAAGAGTGAGAAGTTTCTTGAAGGTCTTGGAGTATGGCTTTATTGCTATCCCAGTGATAAAGAAAACAAGATTACTGAGCGTAATTGGACACTCACTCTTGATTTCTGGCGTTGGACTCTGATTGTAAGACTTAACTGGAGATTTTAAAATGATGACTGTCATACAACTTCTCAGTGTACTCTGGAAATCTCCCGAAATGGAAGTGAAAGTTAGAGTTGCTACTTCCAATGTATATCTTCCTATTAAGTCAGTTAAAGTGACTGCTGGTGATAAGGAAGATACTCCTATCTTTCTCATTGAGGTAGATTAAGATGATCTACTGGCTCATAGCACTCATATTTCTAGTAATCATACTAGAATCTGATGTAACATCCTCAACCTGGGTGAATCAAGAGGAGAAGTGTGAACATGAAGATTTCTGAGCTTATCAAACTTCTTAAACAATTCGAGAAGGAACACGGAGATGTTCAAGTAGTATTACCTAGAGCCAGAAATTGTAAACCTGTTATAGATGTTCAAAAATGCGTAAATCCTAACTGTGAATATAGTTCTATTGAAGTAGTAATAATCTAATGTAACGCCGCCCCATTGGTGAAACTGGCAGACACAAGAGACTTAAAATCTCTCGCTAGAAATAGCGTCTCGGTTCGAGTCCGGGATGGGGCACTTTTGTTTGTATGTACCTTCACTTTAGAGGAGAAATAAAATGCTAATCACAATAGTAATAGTAGTCTACATTCTCGTAGCACTCTGGATGTTTGGTACAGAACATAATGATACATGGTAGAAACTCTCCCTCTTAGCATAATTGGCTAATGCACTGGACTTTGGCTCCAGATATTTCGGTTCAATTCCGAAAGAGGGTATTTGTTCCACTCATTATTTCACTTTTCAAGGAGGAAGTAAAATGAAACAAGTTATACTAGTTTTAGATTTGTTAGAATTCTCACTTCTAAAACTCACTATGGATGCTGTTTATGGAGGTGATAAAGAAACAGCAACACAAGGAATTGTTGGTTTGCAAACACAAGCTCCAAATACAATCTACACTCTCCATAATAAGTTTATGGCTAGTCTTGACACCTTCACAGACGAAGAATTAAAAGAGGCTATGAAGGAGGCAGCAAAATGAAAATCCTAGCTACAACAAAACAAGAGTTAATCTCTCTGCTTGAACGCACAATGCTTACACAGAATATGAACTTGGATATTGTAGGAGATATCCTATCTGTTCATGATTTCTCCGCTGATTTAGAATCAGACTGTGTAGTGTTCTCGCTCCAGCTTCCAAAAGTAGCAATCGAAGATGAACATGGTAATGTTTCCTTTGTCAATCCTGAGGAAGTTGTTCAATAATGTCTCTCACACTAGTACAGAAACAACGCATCCAAGAATGGATTGCTGCTCTACGTTCTGGAAAGTATAAACAAGCTACAGACTTGCTTAAAACTGAGGCTGGTTACTGTTGTCTCGGTGTAGCCTGTGAAATTTCCAATCTTGGTAAATGGGAATACAATATTGCAAATAATCTTTGTTACGAAATTAACAAGGATGTTGCAAGTTCTACGTCCATGCCATTTGATGTTACTAAATATTTCGGGCTTGAAAATTCTCGTGGTTTAATGTTGTCGGATGTATACAGTAGAGAAGACCAAGCTAGTGTGTTTGAACAAAAGATGATTAAGGATCAAACCTTTCTCCGAGCTTATACTGAAGTTAGATTGGATGTTCTCAATGATTCGGGAGAGTTTACTTTCTCAATGATTGCGGATATTATTCAGTATTGGATTGATAACATTACAATAGAGGAATAAAATGTCTCTCACTCAAACACAAAAAGAAAACCTCACTAAGCTTGTTGAAGCTCTGAGGTCTGGGAAGTATGAGCAAGGTCAAAATTGTCTTCGCAGTTATGATAACAAGTATTGTTGTCTGGGTGTAGCATACGACCTTGCCGGAGTTGAATGGAAACTGACAAATAGTGAAACGAATTATGCAGTAATTTTTCCTGATGCTGATGAGGATACTGCTCTTGTTAATAGTCCAACAGTAAGGGAAATGTACGGATTCAGAAGTGCTTTTGGAAACCTTCCTTTTCTAGTTTATGCATTAACCTCAATGAATGACAATGGAACATCTTTCAAAGAAATCGCAGATGAAATCGAAAAGGTAATTGCAAAGAGTTAAAGCTTCACAATCCCTCATAGCTCAACTGGTAGAGCAAGTGACTTTTAATCACTAGGTTGCGGATTCGAGTTCCGCTGGGGGAATTGTTGTATGTACTTTTACTTTAACTGAGAGGAATATGAAGAAATACCGATACGTTCCAAAAGAATATGAAGAAGATTTCTATTCTCCTGCAACGGAGATTCTTTCTTCTATTTCTGTAGATGAAGGAATACAACATACCTGTATTACTGTTTTCAATCGCGGAGGAAACGCTGGTTTTCTCCTGGTAAACACAAAGGATGCACAGTGGTTTATTGATAGACTTACTGCTATATCTGACATGATAAAGGTAGAACAATAATGAAACACCTAATCATCGACGGTATCCGTGTAGAGTATGATTATACTTATGAGTCTTATAGAACTAAGCTCAAAGTCCTTATACTCTGCGCTACAAATGAAAGCGAGATAATCAAATCAATTCTCCAGCGTGATAAGACTCTTCTTAAGTTCCTCAATCTTCATCATATCAAGTCTATGATTAAGCTTAATGATAAGACTTGGGAAGTGATGTTTGAAATGCGTGATTACAAACCAAAGGGGAGTAAGATATGATGTGTACCCTTTATCCCTATAGTATTATAGGTATGGCAACAGTAATGTTTTTGTGCGCTGTAGGAATAGTAGCAATAGTTATGAAATTTATTAACGGAGATGACGTAAGATGAACCAAACCCAATTTAACAATTGCATGAATCTATGCAAGGAACTTAGGTCTGGAAGGCTTCGTCAAACAACAGGTAGGTTGAAAGAGTTTGATAATTCTTATTGCTGTCTCGGTGTAGCCTGTGAAATTTCAGGACTCGGAAAGTTTGATAATGACTTACACTTTCTAGGCCAAGCTTTAAATCTTCCCTATGAAGTTCAGGAATTCTATGGTTTTCCAGAAAAGTATGGTTTTAAGTTTGGGGGAGTTGAACTAACTTTATTGAATGATGGATACTATCCAACAAATAAAGAACTCAGGGAGAGAGGAATTTCAGTTCATTCTCAATTAGAATATTCTCCAGTTCGTCTCACCTTCCCACAAATCGCAGATGTTATAGAATATTGGGCAACTAATGAACTAAACAATTCTAATTCTCAGCCTCCCGCTCCCGCTCCCGCGGTCCCAGTTGACAGCCTCTAAATTGGCTCTTGACAGGGAGCCTAGAGAGTGCTATATTACCCTTCCTGACGCGAGGTAAGTTGTATGAAAGTTATGGATTTATTGCAAGAAATTGCAAATAGTGGACTCTCTTTAGATAGAGAACTTAAGTTTTGTAAGAAGTCTGAACAACCTGAAGATGGTAGTAATGATAAGAATGTAATTGAAGTAGATGCATCAGTACATGATTATGTTCTTTTAATCATTGAGGATTAAGATGAAAGTCACAGATTTAATTGCACAATTACAAAAGGTGCAAGAAGCGATGGGTCCAGAAGAAGAGATTGTAGTTGTTATTCCTGGCTTTAGTTCTGAATCAGATTATTTAGAAATCGAAAGGGTAGAGGATGAAGGATTCATTCATCTTCGTGAAGTAGAATTAGTTCTTTACCTTAAGAAATAAGCACATCAACGCCAAGACTATCCGCGTACAAGTGATAGTCAAAACTTTCTTTGTGAGTTAACAATGCCGCGTTACGAGCGTCTGCCCGCATTTCTTGGTAAGAAGTATCTTGAGAAGGATGAGGAAGTTCTTGCAGGTTTAGCTAAGGCTGGTGAGTATCGTCCGAATATCGTTGAGATTACAAACAACGTTCGCAATAAGGCGGACACTCCCGCTGGACAGGATGTTATTCCTGTTAAGATTTCAATTCCCGCTGAACGTTTCGAGTATCCGCAGTTTGAAACATTAGAGGAAGCTGCCGCTGATTGTGGTGGTGTTGATAAGCTTCTTGCTGTGTTCAATGATGTAACTCGTGATGCTGCTACACGAGATGGTAAGGCCGCTGTTCGTATGGCTACGAATGGTACGGAAGAGGAAATGATTGAAGCTGGTCTTCGTAAGTGCAAGACTTATACTTGGCGTGAGGATACTTCTGTCTCTGCTAAGGAGAAGATTAATCGCTTCGATGAGCTTCAGTCTCTCTTCAAGGAAGGCAAGCTTACTATGGAAGAGCTTGCGAAGCGTTTCGCTGAGATTTCCAACTGAAATAGAAGTAATGTATAGACTGGCTTTTCTTTCCTAATTCTTTATCCAATCAACTTAAAGTAATTAGGTGTCTCAATTTGTGAGTGACTTGATGACATTAAACTCAGTTAAACTCTCTGTGGGTTTCTAAGTTTGCCTCAATAACACAAACTTAGGTATTCTACTGTAAATCTCAATTCGTTGAGACGATACTGGAAAAAACGTCCAATGTGGGTTCGATTCCCACCAGTAGATATCCAAATCCTTTCCGGCTAGTATTCTCACTGTTGCAACAGAATGAGAATTCCTGAGTATGGATTAAATTCCAGGGTTCTGGTTAGGATTTTTTATTGCACCACTCACATCAACAATAGGTAAAGTATGAAGCTTCATGAAGTATCTTCTATTATCGGCAATGACTTCGAGTTCGATACTAAAGAACAAATGCTTTGTTATAGGCTAGGAGTACTTGCTGCTGAATGTAGAAAAGCTGAAGTACAAGAAGTTCGAGATGCTTTTAGTATTGCGATGAGTTTGCTCGTTGAAGAAATCACAAAAGAAAATTCCATTAGAAACAAAGAGCTTGAACTTACTACTGCACGGGTAGATTCTCTCAGAAGTGAGGTTGATAGACTTCTTGAAAGAATTGCGAAGTTGGAAGATACAACAAAAATAGCTGAGTTAGTAGATAGAAAGTAATCCTCTCAGTCACAGAGTCCCCCTCCTTGGGACGGTTGCAGACTTTTCTTTGTGTATTTCTTTTCGCTGTCTGTGGAAAAAGTAAATGCTCTCTTCGGGCCTGACTGGTTTCGATTGTGTAAAGAAAGTAATTGTTTCGGGGAGTCTCTCTGGTAATCGTAGACTTTAAATAAGATTATCCACAAATCAAACGCCACTGACAACAGTGTTGTTTCGCTTGATGCTTTCCGCGCTCGTAAGAATGCGAACATCAATCGTATGGCCGCGTAACGCCATAGTAATCCAAGTTGCGCACCAAAGAACCTCACGATGTAGTGTGAGAGATTAGGATTGTAGTCTCTATACTACAAGACTTACTCTAATAAGTCAGTTAAATAGAGTGGTGGAGGGCCGTGAGAAATCATAGCCCCTATTAATTGCAGGAGTTAAGGTTGTGTAAACCGACTTGGTGTGTTTCTTTGTCTATTTCTTTTTGGCCTGCAATCAAAGTAAATAGTCTACCCCCGTAAATAATAATCACAAGTATTTATACAAGACGGGAGTTCGATTCTCCCCAGGTCCACTTGTTAGTGTTAGATAGATACAGTATGGCTCTGACTAACAGCAGTAACTCATACTTATAACAATTCCTCTGAAAGTTTCTGTTAGCAAGTAAGAGGTTCTAACACTAACACACGCCTCTCTAGCTCAGTTGGTAGAGCACTTGATTTGTAATCAAGCGGTCGCGAGTTCGAGTCTCGCGGGAGGCTCTGTTCTTTGTATAGTATTATCCTTTATCAACTCTAATCAGAGGTATAATAATGTGATAGAAAATCTAGAAGATCCACAGTTTAAATCCATCCTATTAAATACAGCTAAGAAGCTAGTCGAGGACACAGCTCAAGCCCAAGGCTTAAGTTGTGATTTTGTCGTTTCCGTAAGTCCCCTTCTAAATTCTGACGCTACAATCTCCGCAGGCTTTCCACCTACAATCACTCTGCGCTCTATGTTTTTAGCAGACTTTGTATTTGGAGCACGGGACCAAAAGGAATTCGAGCGTAACAAAATCAGATTGCGTCGTAATATTGCTACAATTGTATCTCGTATTCCTCGGATGGAAAAGACTCTCTCTAACAATCCACCCGCGGAGCTAATAGCATTTGTATCCAAGGATAACAAATGGTATAAGACTAACGTTCCAGAACGCTTCACTCCAGTTGTTCCCGACTCATTCATTGAGACTAAAGAAGTTTACACAGTAACAATGCGTGAGATTAATACAGACATCTCTGTCACACTCTCTGGTGAGAATCCATCCTATCTCAGAGCTAAGTGTAAAGAGGAACTCATCAGTCTAGTTTCATCTCAACAAGTTCTACTCTCTAAACTCAAGCTTGCAGACTCAGCACAAGAGATTGAATCTATATCTCTCAAGTTCTCAGCAGATGAAAACGCATCAGCACAAGTAGCTTTCAACTACAAGGCAGAATCCAATGAGTGAGTCAACTCAACTATCTCTTGTTCCATATGTTCCAGCTCCACCTCCAGTCTTAGTTCAAGATAACAATTCTCACATAGCTAAGCCTCAAGCTAATCAACCTCCGACATTCATCGTTCTAGCTTTCGACGTATCGACTCGTAGGATTTCTTTCAAGCCAACTGAATCCACACCAGAGATTAAGACATTCCTCTCAAAGCAGATTGGAATATCTTATCACATGGGAAGTGGAGTATTTTTGCTGCCTGCTAAAAATTGGCATGATTTTCTGACCAGTCTGTCAGGTACAAATTACACTCTCTCTTTCATCCTAAATGTAGAGAATGAGATTCATTCTTTCATTAACAAGGGTGATTACTCAGTCTCTCTGGATGCTAAGCACGGGAGAATTGTTCTCCGAAAGCGCGATGCTTTGGTCAAGGATATCTACGTCTCTGGCATCACAACTTGGTATGCGGGAACAGATTACTATGCTGTCTCCACATCAGAAGCATACAAGTTAACTGCTCTCTTGCCTAAACAGAATCCATCTGTCACGTTTGATTATTCTCCAGAAGTCAAGACTCTTCTAGAGAATGAACTCAAGACTCGCTCTGCATTACTAGAAATCTCTATTGCACAAGACGCACCAGAGATTCCAGATGACATTAAGTTATCTCTTAAACCTTTCCAACGTGTAGCTAAGAAATACTCAGCTCATGTAGGACACAGAGCTATTATCTCTTATGACATGGGACTAGGCAAGACTGCAATCTCAATCTCAATCGCAGAGTCTATTCCTAATTGCAGAGTTCTCATCATCTGTCCAGCTACTCTCAAGATTAACTGGAAGCGAGAGATTCAGAAGTGTACTCCACATAATGCTGTCATGTTATCTGGTTCTGTTCCAGACATGATTGCAATTAATTCGATGATGAACAAGGAAATCAAGTATCACATCATGAACTATGATATCCTTGGTCGTGGAGATAGAGATGAAGATGCAGGCTTATTCGTCTCGCCGTGGGCTAAGCTAATCAATATGGTAGATTTCGATCTAATCATTCTAGATGAAGCTC
>CAZTNI010000003.1:0-229972 GCA_964615415.1 uncultured Candidatus Saccharibacteria bacterium | reverse complement strand
AGGACAGCGCCCTCTCACGGCGTAAATCGGGGTTCGAATCCCCGTAGGGTCACAAAAAGACACAACAACCTCCCCTGCGGGAGGTTTTGTGCTTTTTGTGAGGCCGCAGCGATGTCGCCATCAGGCGACCGCGAGGCGGGGTCGGCGACCAAAGTTTTTGACGAAAAAATTTGAGTTGTGGACCACTCCTGAAAAATAGAGCGACGGCGAGAAAATTATTGTGGCTCACCAAAAGAAAAAGACCACCTCGTTGGGTGGTCTGGAATGAAAGGGGACAACTCTACCGCAGACAGATTTTTCATCTGTGCATTCTGCATCGCCAGAATGTGTAACTGCCCAGGGCTTCGGTAGCGGGTGAGAAAACCGCCTTTATGCACCTTAGCCTTTGGTCTGGGAGCTAAGCTACTCCCTCTAGACCCTATGTCTCTCTCGTGCCCTACGATGTAGTTCAGACCGCAAAGCGGCTTCACTAAGCTCCTCACGTTGCGAAGGAGCCCGAAACTGGCGGGCACAAGTAAGGTCGTTCAAGCTGTCCTACGCAATAGTATCGTTACTATTTTACAGAGTCAACCTCGCACTATTACTGCGACGCTAGCGAAACCGCTTCCGGCATGAAGGTTTTCTCTTTGCCTTTTATCTCGACCACGAGCACGCCCGTGGTCGGATTGACCCGCAATGCTTGCCCCAACTCTCCTCCAGCAACTACTGGCTTGCCGACGAAGACTGCTGACTGACGTTTACGCTCGTCGAGCACTTTCTTGCTGGTAAAATTCCGTCGCCCATAGACAGACACTGTTTCCTCCTAACATAGTGTTTTTTGAACTTCCACCATAAGCATGCCACAAGCACCTACAAATAGTCTACCCAAGGGTCGTCAGTTTTATAACATGGCCTTTTTCTATGTATGAGTAGGGGAGGCGGCCATGTCCACGGTCGCCCCATTCCTCGCCCCAGGAATTTTTAAAATAAAAACACTGCTCTTCCGGAGAGTGGTCATAGAGCGCTACTGCATGCGCGCCAACTTTTTTCTCCCCTTCTTTTGGAGGGGAAATAAGTCCTGCAGGAGCGTCGTAGACACTTTCAAAACATTCAAAGGTAACAATAACTGCGCCACAAGCTTGCAAAGCTCGCGCACACGCAGCAACAGTAACAACTTCCATGCACTCCATTGTGAATAAACGTATCTATAGTTTTGATGAAACAGAAACCCGCCCTTCAGTGCGAAGGGCGGGGAAAGTTATACGCTCTCTAGCCGTGCAATTGCACGAGCAATGTTTTTGCGCGCCTGCACTTCGTATCGAGCACGCAGTACAGGGTGCTGGTATATGTATACGCGATTGAGAAACCCCTGCAGGACGGCAACCCGCCCCGCACGATATTCCTCAGGAGGCACCCATGCATATTCACGGGCAATCTGCTCGTCATAACAGTCAAACGCCTCCTCGTCATGACCAAACACCGCAAGATCGATCCCCGCAACGAGCTGCATATCGTTGTCGTCCAACATCTCGTCGTGTCGATGCTTGGTTACTAGGATGAGTCTGGACACCTTGTCTTTAAGATCTACGTGCACCGAAGGATGATTAAGAGCCTCAAGTGCAAACCGTACACTCTCTTCCTCGTTATCATTCCTGCGCGCGTCGTATACCACGTCATGGAAGAGCAATGCCGTTTCAACGGCAAGCCGATCATGTGTATGGTTTACCATTGCATCGAGCTCTTCCAGCACCTGCGCGACGTGCGCAAGCCCGTGATAGTGCCGCTCTGGCCCTCCATACATGGCCACAAGCTTTTGAAAGGTATCGAGTGCGGCAACACGAGGAATGCCTATGAGCACCGCAAGCGACACCCAGTAATTTCTCACGTCTGTCGTCCTAAGAATGTTTGCCACGACTTTTCTCCTTGAGTTTCTGTAACACCAATGGGGAAACGAACGGGGCGACTTTCCGCTCCCATCCGCGATAGATAGTCATTGCTTTCACTGAGCTTGAGCTAATGAGCTCGATATCGACAGGCGGCATAAGAAACCAGGTGGTGATCTTCTGGTCAAACCGATTATTGAACACCAGGTCTCTGTGTTCCGCTTCGTAGTCGCTCGCAGAACGAATGCCCCTTACAATAAACGACGCATTCATAGAGCGCGCAAAGTCCACGGTAAACTGGTTCGGAAATGCGTTGATGTCGACATTAGGGATCTCGGCAGCTATCGCTCGGACCATGTCCAAGCGTTCACGTTCGGAAAACATATAGTGCTTTTTTGGGTTAGTACCTATTCCCACAATGAGACGATCAAAGAGTTTTGCTCCCTGTTCGATCATCCAGTAGTGTCCATTGGTCGGCGGGTCAAACGAGCCGACATATACGGCCACACGTTCCATCAGTAAGCCCTTTCTGTAAAGTTCGACTGACTGGAGTTATACAATAAAAATTAGACTTCTTCAAGTGGCCTGTACATAGTACGCTACTGTACGGACGCAACCGGAGACATCACCTATGACCACCGTCGACACCAGCACATTTCCGCAGCCCGGCTTTTACCGTAAGTACAACTTCGACCCTGCCGGCCCCATCCACGACCACGTGTTTGAAGTATGCGGCATGGGCTCAGTTGTGAGCGCATACAGCAGCCTTAATCGCAGAATGATGGTTGTCTTTCGACCACTCGACCCAAGCAAATTCGTCTATACCAACCTGAATCGCGGCTTTGACCTGATGACGGTTGAAGAGTTTACCGGCACTACACTACACGAAAAGAGACTGGTAAAAAAATATACTTTTATCACCGACCGGGGGGAGATCGAGGAGCTCGAGAAGCGCCGCGACGAGCTGTACAACTGATACGAAAACCGCCCCAAAGGGGCGGTTTTTCTTTATGCGCTTTTTGAGGACTCGGTGTAGATAGAGAGGAGCGCAAAGAGGAGCGAGACGGTAAGCGGCCCCAGGAAGAGTCCGATAGGCCCGAAGTATGCAAGACCACCCAAGACAGAAAGCAAGATAAGAAGCGGATGGAGACGAATACCGCGGCCAATAAGTTTTGGTCCGAGGAAGTTGTCGATAAGTCCGACCGCGAGCATACCCCACACCAGGAGTCCGACGCCGGCCATAGTGCTGCCTGTTAAGAACAAGAAAAGAATGGCGGGCACGAGTACAAGGGCAGTACCGACGCCCGGCACCATAGCAGAGAAAAAGAGTACGACTGCCCAGAGCACAGGGTTTGGTAAACCAAAGACAGTAAACCCGATACCACTTACGACCGCCTGTGCAAGTGCCACCGAGAGGTTGCCTTTAATAACCGAGTTGACCGATTGCTCCAGGCGCTTAAACACCGCCTCATCGTCGTTGTCGGCAAGGGGCGAGAGCGCCACAATAAAACGCTTAAACGCCGCACCGTCTTTAAGTAAGTAGTAGAGCGCGATAAAAAAGATAAACAGCGCGAGCAAGAGTCCGGTAATACTTGAAACAACTGCGCCAAGGTTACTTACCACAAACGAGAGTGCCGTCGTTGCATATGTTTGCAAGTCGCTAATGATAGTGTCTTGCATAGCTGCAACCTGTGGGACGTACTGCGCAACAAACGCGATGATCGACTGCACAGTGTTTTCTACATACGCACGGCCACCTTCGGACGAAAGCATGGCATAGAGTGCCGTTGCCTGTGCAAAAATAAGAAACCCAAGGAGAAAGAGCGGCATCAGAATAACGATGACGCCAAATATAACCGTGAGGACCGCTGCAGGCGCACGATACTTCGGCATATAACTGAGTATGTGCCGGAACGTCGGGTAGAGCACCACCGCAAACACACCCGCAAGTGCCAAAGGCGCCAAAAATGGCTGAAATACCACAAACGTCAAAAGTGCTGCCCCGAGCAAAATTGCTAATAGAAAATATGGACGGATTTTGTCTACTGTCATGGCTCGAATATAGCAGTGATATAGTAGTGCGGCAATGGCAATTGTACGACCAGAGTTTTTTAATCGACCGACACTCACCGTCGCACGCGACCTCTTAGGGAAATACCTGGTGCGTGAAATCGATGGCAAAAAAGTCGCACTTCAAATAAACGAAGTAGAAGCGTATGACGGGTTTAGAGACCAAGCGTCGCACGCAAGCCGCGGACAAACGCCGCGTAACACCCCCATGTTTGGGAAGCCAGGCACTATATATGTGTATTTTACGTACGGCATGCACTGGATGCTTAATATTACCTGCGGCGAAGAAGGGTACCCTGCAGCAGTACTAATTAGAGGGGCAGGGGAGGTAGTCGGCCCTGCACGGCTTACGAAAGCGCTCTCAATAGACAAAACGCTCAATACTAAGCCGCTTGGGCGGAAAACTGGTCTCTGGATTGAAGACAAGGGAGTGAAGCCTTCAAGGAAAGCCATTACGCGTACCCCACGTATTGGCGTTGCATATGCAGAAGCATGGGCTAAGAAGCCATGGAGACTAGTCCTTCAAAATAAATGAAGTCTTTGTGATATACTGTGACGCATACCACTAACGATTTTCTTCCATGCAAAACAAAGCATTACTTTATGGTCTTGGTGCGGTCGCGCTTGCGGTTATTGGCGGCGCAGCAATCCTTAACATGACCGGCCGTCTTCCCGGCATGACTGCAAATGTGCAGGATGCCGACTTGGTTCGCGAGTCTACCTCGCTTACTGAACTCCTCGCTCGTCCTGACGCACGCCAGTGCTCGATCGAAACAGCAGCAAACGGCGCAACGACCGAGGGCATGATCTACGTCGCAGGCGGGCAGATGCGCGGCGACTTTACAACCAATGCAAATGGCCAGACGGTAAAGAGCCACCTGGTCGTCAGCAACGGCAACAGCTACCTTTGGACAGATTCTTCTCCGCAGGGCTTCTACCTTCCGTTTAGCTCAATGAGCGGTGAAGGCGGCGCAACATCGGGCATCGACGCAAGTGCAAAGATGGAGTACGCATGTGCACCGTGGGCACCAGAGGCAGACAAGTTTGCACTCCCAACCAACATCACCTTCCAGGGCATCTAAAAAAGGACGGTATACTAGAAAGCAATGTCAGTCCTTGGGGACGAATTGCGAAAAGTACAAAAGGGCGACGTGGAGGATACTGCCACCGCCCTTTTGTCGTTTGCACACGACGCGAGCATTTTTACGGTTACCCCAAGTGTGGTGGTACATCCAAAAGACGCAGACGATATTACAAAAGTAGTACGCTATGTGCTCGACAAAAAACGTAAAGACCCGAAAGCACACATTTCTGTGACTGCACGCGCAGCAGGTACCGACATGTCGGGCGGTCCACTGACTGACTCTATCCTCCTTAACACCACGAAATATCTCAATCATTTTGTAGAGATGGGCCCCGACTACGCAGTGGTTGAACCAGGAATATACTTCCGCGACTTCGACAAAGAAACAAAAAAGAAAAACCTCGAGCTCCCAAGTTACACTGCTTCACGAGAGCTCTGTGCAGTGGGCGGTATGGTTGCAAATAACTCGGGCGGAGAGAAAAATCTAAAGTACGGCAAGACCGCGCGCTATGTCGAAGAGATGGATATAGTGTTAAGTGACGGGAACGTACATACGCTTAAAAATCTCTCGGGCGAGGCGCTCCAGCAAAAACTTGCAGAGGAAGGGTTTGAGGGCGACCTCTACCGCCGAGTCGCGACCCTCGTGAAATCCCACAAAAGCGTAATAGAAAAAGGGAAACCGACGGTAGAAAAAAACTCTGCAGGCTATGCACTGTGGGACATAGGCGATGGCGTCACGTCGCTTAATCTCGCACGCTTGGTAGTAGGCGCACAAGGTACACTCGGTATTACCACTAAAGTAAAACTAAAGCTCGTCGAACCAAAACCGTACTCGGCCATGGCTATTATGTTTGTACGGGACCTCAAGGAGTTAAGCGAGCTTATCCCCGAAGTACTAACCCACAAGCCGGATAGCTTCGAGTCGTACGACGACCACGTTATTTACCTGGTTGCGAAGTACTTCCCCGAGTTTGTCGCACAAATGAAGACGAACCTCATTTCTGTTGGGATCAAATTCCTGCCGGAAGTATGGATGGCACTGACGGGAGGCGTACCGAAACTCGTGATGCTTGTAGAGTTTCGCGCTGACACACAAAAAGAGGCGCTCATGCGTGCACAAGCGCTCGTTGAAGAAGTACGGGGGAAACGAGGCCATGTAAAAATCCGCATCGCGCGCAACGAAAAGAAATCACGCAAGTACTGGATCATGCGCCGAGAAGCATTTAATCTTTTACGTAAAAAAGTTCGCGGCAAGAAGACCGCACCGTTTATCGACGACTTTGTCGTGCCCCCGGCAGTGATTCCAGAATTCCTTCCCCAACTACAGGCAATACTCGACTCTTACAAACTTACCTACGCGGTTTCCGGCCACGTGGGCGATGGCAATTTCCACATTTTTCCCCTTGTTGACCCGAAGGACCCGAACACAGCAAAAATGATCGATGAGATTTCGCACAAAACGTATGACCTCGTGCTTAAGTACAAGGGGTCAACAAGCGGGGAACATAACGACGGCTACATCCGCACACCATATGTAGAGAAAATGTTTGGCAAGGAAATGTATGCGCTCTTTTTGGAAATAAAAAGCATATTTGACCCTCTTAACATCTTTAACCCAGGCAAAAAAGTAGGAAGCAACTTTAGCGATGCCCTGCGCCACCTCGACTTCCCAACAGCGGTGAAAAAGAAGTAATTTGTGTATCTTGTGTAGAAATGGGGGTATACTACATATATGGCAGAACCTCTCGCTTCAAAGATACGCCCTAAGACCCTTGCAGAGTTTGTCGGGCAGGAACATTTGGTTGGCCCGGGCAAGCCGCTGCGCGAGGCTATAGAGGCAAAGCATCTCTTTTCATTCTTGTTGTGGGGCCCGCCCGGGTCGGGGAAGACAACCCTCGCGCGTATTTATGCTAATGCTCTTGATGCAGATTTTTACGAACTCTCTGCTGTAGATTCCGGTAAGGAAGATATTAAAAACATTGTCGGGAAGCGCGGTGCCATGCAATTTGGCAAACCAAAAATACTTTTCATTGACGAAATCCATCGCTTTAATAAAGCACAGCAAGATTTCTTGCTGCCGTTTGTAGAAAGTGGGCAGCTTACCCTTATTGGCGCAACGACCGAAAACCCGTCGTTTGAAGTCATACCCGCACTCCTATCGCGCTGCAGAGTGTTCGTTCTCCAAGAACACACGCCGGAAAACATGGAGACGATTTTAAAAAATACAAAAATAAAGCTCCTTAAAGATGCAAAAGAGTGGCTTATAGAAATGGCGGCCGGCGACGCACGACAAGCTATAACCGTACTCGCAAACACGCAAAGCTTATATGGGAAAGTAACGCTCGAGACTCTTAAGGAAACTGTGCAGTCCAAGCACTTGCGCTACGACAAAAAAGGCGAGGAGCATTACAACACTATTAGCGCGTTTATTAAAAGCATGCGCGCTTCACAGGCAGATGCAGCACTCTACTACCTTGCACGTATGGTAGAGGCAGGAGAAGACCCACTGTTTATTGCGCGCCGCATGGTCATTTTTGCAAGCGAGGACGTGGGGCTAGCACAGCCGACAGCACTTGTCGTAGCAAACGAGGTCTTTAAGGCGTGCGAGGTTATCGGCTACCCTGAGTGTGCGATAAACCTCGCACACGGGGTTGCCTACCTTGCCGAGTGCAAGAAAAGCAGGAAGTCGTACGACGCATACTTCGCTGCAGTCGACGATGTGAAGAAGTTCGGCAACTTACCTATACCTATGAAAATCCGCAACGCTCCGACAAAACTCATGAAAGACCTCGAATACGGAAAAGGATATAAAAAATACGATGAGGAAAGTTACCTGCCCGAAAAATTAAAAGGAAAAAAGTATTTGAAATAAAAGCGCCCCGTCGCTTGGTAGCGACAGGGCGTTGGTTAGGGGGAGCGAATCAGGCTCGCCACATATTCTATATCCTCCCGACTCATCGAAAGGAACCGCAGGTGGGTTGCAGCGCGGCACCAAATGTCTCGGAACCCGAGCATCATAGCCGCCGCCACAACCGCCTCCTTATTCCCATCGAACGGGTGAGCGGTTGTCTTCAGTAACACTTCCGCCACAAAGGACGAAAAAGTTGCCACTGTTTCGTCGTACGAAAGTTCTCTCAGCCAGTCTTCATAGAGACGCACCACAAAGCGCGGTTCATTGAATACAGGATCAGAGAACCTCGGAAAGATGACGTATCCCCAATCCGTTCGCTCTTCTAGAGTAGTAGTGAGAAGCACAAGCTGAACCTGGCTAGGGAGTATGCCCCAGACCACTTTCAGCAAGTCTTCGAAACGACCCTCTTGATAGAGACGACGGAAGTGAGTTTCCTCGACCAGTGGGAGCGGCCGAGGAATAATACTTCGTACTTCATTGACGAGCTGCCGCAGATGCAACGCACGTGCAGCAGGCAGTTTAACAAGCGGCACCGCCACGAGTGAGGGGGCCGCTAACCGTTCTAGTGCTTCCATGCACCCTCCGTTACAAATGAACCACTTCCCGTACCATACTTTATAAAAAGCTTTTTGTCAAGTATTTCTAGAGAATAGAAAAAGGACGACCGCTTACCGCATGTCGTCCTTATGGATCTCCGGGGGAACAAAGGGGAGGTTTTTAAATTTTATATTTCGCTCCCGCTTGGCTTTCGACCGGGCTTGCATAGCTCGGTCGAGAAATTTTTTGTAGCCCTGCACTTGCTCGTAGCTCATACCCAGGGGAAGGGTGTAGAGCACGTCGGCGCGGGCGTTGTGGTAGTCCGCGCCCGTCCGTAGACGGCTGGCAAAGTCGTCTGCCAGCCGTAGCGCGAGCAGCGCGTCGAGTCCGACGCCGACGAGTTTAGTCATCCTTCTCGCCGACCCTGCGAAGCGTCTCGCGACGCGTCGCCGGAGTACCGGGGACATTGTAGTGTCCGCGGCGTCGACGATTGGCCTTTTCGGCAGGCGCGCGAAGAAATTCTTCGAGCCCCTGCTCGAGCGTGCGTGTCGATTCGGTTTCGCTGCCGGGGATCCGGTCCGACAAACCGGAAACAAATCCCTCTACACTTCTAATAAGCCGTGCCATGTTGTACGCCTCCTTATGGAAGAAAAACGCACTACTAACTAATGTTAATTATAGTCTAAAAATAGTAAAAAGTCAAGCTCTGCCGATATATCCTTGTGTATAAAAGAAAAACGGCGACCAAGGGTCGCCGTTAAAAGAACTTATGCCGCTGTTTCACTTCGGTCTTGCGCGGAAAGATTCACAAGTTCTGCGATGATCGCATCGCGGTACTCGCGGTCTAGCCGCTCATTCGACAGAAAACGAAATTCAGAAGCGCACATGCGTACTGCGCGCTCCGCTGCTTCACGATCCGACTCGCCAACATGGCGAGTGGTCACGGCCTTGTCGACCATGATACGGAGCATCTCGGGTCGTACATGACCCGACGCTTCATCCAAGTAAGGGCAAACATCTTGTTGCCTTTCCTTGGGGATTTCATCTTCTGTCGGCTTCGCCGCAGGAGAGTTACTCGTTTGCATTCCTTGCTCCTCGTGCGGGATTAGGACACGTTATGTTGAGACAGTGCCCAACTACATTAACACATTTTAAACTGAAGGTAAAGTGAATGGGGAGGTTTACGCAAACATTCCGTCGACAACTTCTTTAACAACAGTGCCGTCTGCCTTGCCCTTAAGGTCTTTCATGAGCATACCCATAAGCTGGTTAGCCTTTGCTTTGTCTGTAATACCAAGCTCGGCTGCTTTTGCCTGTGCAGCGGCAACAATTTCATCGCGAGACATCTGCTTCGGAAGCATCTCTTCAATGATCTTCAGTTCTGCTTGTTCGCTCTCTGCGAGTTCTGGGCGACCACCTGCAGTAAATTGCTCTATAGAGTCTTTGCGCTGCTTTGCTGCACGCATAATAACGGTAAGGAGCTCGTCGTCGGTAAGCATAGCGTCTGGACCTTTGCCTTTTGCCACTGCTTCGTTCGTCGCAGCAGCAGAAATGCCACGAAGTACAGACAAACGCACCGCGTCACGAGCCTTCATTGCTGTTTTAATAGCTTCTTTGAGTTCTTGATGAGACATGCGAAAATACTAGCATGGATTGGCTCATCATTGTAGTTGCAATACTTGTGTTTGGTAACCTCGCATTTTTATTTGTACTGTGGCGCAAAAGCAACATGCCGCAGCAACAAGACACCCAGGGGTTAGTCTTTTTGCAGAACCAACTACAAGACCTTACCCGCGCCATGGACGCGCGCCTGGGGGAAGGCACGCGCACCATGTCTGAACTGATGACCATACAGTCTGACCAGTCGCAGCAGACTATTCAAAACATTCAGCAGCAGATGGATGCCATCACCAACCGCATGCACCAACAACTGGTTGAGGTGGTAAAAGGCGTCACCCAAACGCAGGAGTCTACCAAACAAGTGTTCACCATCGCCGAGCAGCTCAACAACTTGGAGAAAGTGCTCAAAAACCAAAAACAGCGCGGCAACTTGGGCGAAGCGTCGCTTGAGTTGGTGATGAGCAACATCCTTCCACCTACGGCCTACAAAATGCAGTACGAATTCCCCGGAGGTGAGACGGTGGACGCCGCGATATTTACAAAAGAAGGCGTCATCCCCGTTGATGCAAAATTTCCGCTTGAAAACTACTCGCGCCTGCGCGATGAAAAAGACGATATTCGCCGCGCTGAATTTGAAGAGGCATTTAAACGTGACTTAAAAAAGCGAATTGATGAAACGTCGAAGTACGTGCGACCCAAGGACGGCACGCTGCCTTTTGCATTTATGTATATCCCTGCAGAAGGCATTTACTACGACCTCTTAAACGATGGGGTGGGGGCAGTGAACACACGCAACTTGATAGACTACGCACAAAACGAGCGGAAGGTGATCATCGTGTCGCCAACAACCTTTGCGGCATACCTGCAGTCGGTGCTCTACGGCTTTAAGGCATTCAAAATTGAAGAACAGGCAAAAGATATTGCAAAAAATGTCGAGGCATTGGGCCGCCACCTCAAAACCTATGAGGACTACTACAAAAAGCTTGGCAACTCGCTTGCAACCACCGTCAACCACTTTAACGCGGGCTACAAAGAGCTCGGCAAGGTAGACAAAGACGTACTGCGCATCACTGACGAGGCAATAGGGTTTAGCCCCGAGAGTATCGAGAAGCCGCTCCTTGAAGGAAAGGAGTAAATAAGCAACCCGTCTCACTAGGAGACGGGTTTTATTTGAAATGCGCCCTACTTGGAGGGCGGAAGTGGCTTGGAAAATCGCCACAGAAGATAGAAACCGAGGAGAGAGAACAGGATGACAGCGACAGGGAACTCCATGACCAAACCCTTGGGATCCAGCCGCCTCGAGTATGGCTCCAAAGTGCCCAAACGGCAAGGGGAGTTGCGCACAGGGGCCTTTTTATGTATAGTGATGGCCATGGAAAAGGAGTTTGCCATTATCGAGACCGGCGGAAAACAGTATATGGTTTCCGAGGGCGATACCGTAAAAATCGAGAAAATCTCGGGCGATTTTAAGGTAGGTGACGCAGTTACCTTCGAAAATGTCCTCTTGGTTGATAACGGTTCCGACACTACCATCGGTGCTCCGTACATCTCGGGCGCAAAGGTTGCAGCAGAGATCACGAAGATTTCTCGCGCTCCTAAAGTAACGGTTATCAAATACAAGCAAAAGAGCCGATACTTCAAAAAGCGTGGCCACAAGCAGCCATACTTCGAAGTCAAAATCAGCAAGTTGAAGTAACAAAAAACTCCCTAATTAGGGAGTTTTTTGTACCGAACGCGAGTACTGTGCCTCCATATATAAAAAAGCGAGCCATGTAGGAGAAGTGTAACGTGTTTTTATTGCCAAGAGGATAAAGAAAAGCCCCTGGGGAGTTTCCCCAGGGGCATGGTTGTACATGGACTACTGTGCGAGCAGCCTATTGAGCTGCTCGAGCTGCTCTGGCGTCATCTGCTCGATCTGGTCGATCAGGTTCTGCCGAGCACCGTCCGTCTGTTGCGTAAGCAGGCGAGCTGCTTCCGCGTCTTGCATTGCTTGGGCCGCGCGTTCGACCTCGGTCGCCATCTGGGTAGTGTCCAGAACGAGCGAACGATTTTCGAACTGACGAACCGGTACCGTGGTCTCGCCGGTGGCGACATACTCCACAAACACCGTATCGCCCGGCAACGTAACCGGCAGAGCCGGATAGTCTCGGCTCGAGAGCATGAAGATACGCGGCGCCCCCTCGATCATGAGGAGGTAGGGGCTGTCTGTCTGCGTCACGTCCTGTGTGATGCGACTGACAATGCCCGTCAACTCACGCAGTTCTGCAACCCCTTCAAGCGCGATCTGCTGACCGCGTCGGAAGAGCAGCGACTGAAACGCCTGTAGCGCTTCAAACTGCGTATCACCAACCGCCACGTCCTGTACGTTAAGCACCGGAACGATAGCGACGCCCTGGTAGGCGTTGGTGTCGTTAACAAGCGGCACCACTGCCGCCATCACGCCAGCCACGTTGTAGATCTGCGGAGTAGTGCCCCGCAAACGCCGGAACTGCACGTCTTGGTTGGCGGCAACCGCCCGCAGAATCGCGGTATCGGTAGCGCCGCCGTTGACGTCGTAGTACACGGCCCTCCCGGTGCGGGAGTCCACATACATGAGGCCGACGAGGGCGTCGTCGTTGAGGTTGGTCGAGGTAACGCCCGCCACCCACTCGGCGTTGTTGTCTTCGCCGTAGATGAGCGTCGGGAGTTCCGACTCAGTCACACCGTTCTTGCCCCAGAAGGAGTTCAAGAATCCACCTTCATACCAGCCATGCCAGTCGATATAGTTTTCGACGAGGGAGCCCGGGATCACCCGGTCAACCCACGCCGGCACAGCATCAGTTGCATACGCCACGATCTCACCCGAGTGGGGATTAACCGTGAGCAGCTGCTCGACCCGTGGCGCATTCCATCCGATGGTCGGAAGGTACGCCGACACCACCCACCACGGGTTCCCCTCGTCGTCGATCTCGAACCGGAACGGTGCGAATCGATATTCGAGGTATCCGTTGGCGCGCAGATGCCGAGTCAGGTTGTAGGAGAAGAACGCGCCCGGCGTGTACTGCATCTCTTCCCCTTCGGGTAGGTAGACGAGTTCCGGCACACGTTCTGGATCCTCCGCATCGATCTTGAGGTATGCGGGGGAGCCGTTCGTGCTGGTCCAGACCGAAAAGCCTGCATAGTCGAGCGGAGCGACGTAGAAGAATTCGTCGCCGATGCGCTGGAGCGTGATACCGTCCGTCAGGTTGAACTGACTGCCGATAGCACCACCTTGGCCGATCGCTTTCTGAGCCAGATACGTTGCGGTCTCGTAGGAGACCATGCGCATATGCTCAGGATCCTTCGGCTGAATGTCAGCCGTCCAGTTCCGCTCCTCGATGTCGCCGATCATCGCCGCATACTGAGACGCGGTGAAGAGCGGTGTGTGGAAGAACCACGTACCGAGAATCAACAGGGTCCCGATGAGAGCGGGCACGAAGGAGAGAAAGCCGTTAGGCCTTTTCGTCCTGTAGCCGTCCCAGTCGACCCCCATAAAGAAGGCGACCCACCACAGCAAAACGACCGCCCCACCGTACCATCCCCAGAAGGGGCCGGCAGTGGAGGGGGTGGAAAGGTAGAAGGTCACCCAGCCGATCAGCGCGAAGCTGATGACGAAGATGACGCCACGCGTCCACCGACCTCGCAAAAAGAGGGGGATGGATCCTACCGCTGCAACAAGCAGCGCCACAAGTCCGTAGAACATTCCTGTATCCTTTCTGATTTTCTGTATCAACGAACGCTAGTTCGCATTCCTGTTTAATTATACAGGATTTTGAGTATTTGTCAATACTTCCGCACAGTACTACTGACGGGAAGAAAGTGCCGAGGCTATCGTGTCTGGGTCGGCATACTCAAGTTCGCTGCCGGTTGAAAGGCCGCGGCCAAGTGAGGAGACTTTAATGCCAAAGGTTTCTGCAGGAGTGCGCAGTTTTTCCATTAAAAGCGAGCGGGTGTGGTCGCCTTCGGTCGTCGCCGAGAGTCCTAAAATAATTTCTTTTAATTTTTGCTCGCCACCCTCGAGGTCGACGCGGGACAGGAGTTCCCGCGCGCGGATATGCTTCTCTGGTTCTTCCGCGCCAAGCGGCACCGTGCCGCCTAATACAAAATAGAGCCCGCGGAAGCCGCTGCGCTCCACGTTATCAATATCCGCATCTTTCTCGACAATAAAAAGGAGTGACTCATTACGGCGAGCGTTACTGCAAATCTCACAAAGCGGAAGTGCGCCCTTACTTCCGCTTTTTACAAACCACCGGAAGCAGCGTTGACACTGCGCCGAGTGCGCGCCAAGCTCTTTAATACTTGCGGCCAGGTCGGCACGATTCGCCTGCGACGTAGACAGGAGATAGTGCACGAAACGCCGCGCCTGGCGCGGGCCTATACCAGGAAAGCGTTCGAACGCAGCAATGAGTTTATCGATAGGATTCATATACAACTCCACAAAACTACAAAAAAGAGTGCACTCCTCGCGCTCGCTCGTTTTGGCATAGTGTAGCAAGCCACACAAGAGAATACCAAAACGAGCGGGGCTGGGCGCTAGCCCAAGTCTAACCCTCTTTTTTGTAGTTTTGCTCCGCCCACGATTGCAGCATTAAAAATCTGTAGACGCGGCTTCGAAGACACCGAAGTCGGTTTTATCGAGCGACTGGAAGGTCGTGCGCTTGTCGTCGAAGAAGAGCTCGATATGTCCGACTGGGCCGTTACGGTGCTTCTCGACCAAAATTTCTGCAATGTTGTGGCGGTCGCTGTCTTTGTTCATCTTGTCTTCGCGGTGAATGAACATAACCACGTCGGCGTCCTGCTCGATAGAACCAGAGTCGCGGAGGTCCGAGAGGCGCGGTTTGCCGCCGCGCTGCTCCACAGCACGCGAGAGCTGCGAGAGCGCAAGTACTGGTACATCGAGCTCGCGGGCAAGATTTTTAAGCGAGCGAGAAATTTCCGTCACTTGCTGCACAACCGAGTCCGTCGCTCGAGAGTTGGTCGGCACCATGAGCTGGAGGTAGTCGACCACCAGGAGCCCTAAACCATTTTCGCGCTTTAAGCGGCGCGCCGTTGCACGCATTTTCAAAATGTTATTGCCCGGCTGATCGTCGATGTAAATCGGCGCAGCACCAAGGCGGTCGTACGCGTCGCGAATACGTGCCCAGTCATCTTGTTCGTTAATGTGGCCCGTGCGAAGGTTCCAAGAGTTTACGCGCGCTTCTGCCGCAACCATACGGTCGACCAACTGCTGTGCACTCATTTCCAACGAGAAAATACCGACGGTGGTTTTACCCTGCACCGCCGCTTGGCGCGCAATGTCGAGCGCGAAGGCAGTTTTACCCATAGACGGACGAGCCGCCAAAATAATAAGGTCAGATTTTTGCAGACCCGCAAGCAGGTTGTCGAGGTCTTTAAAGCCGGTGCGCACACCACGCATCTCGTCTTTGTGTTCGTGCAAATACTCGAGGCGCTGCCATGCACCGGAAAGCGTTTCGCGCAGCGAGGTAAATTTTGAAAGGGTAGGGGTCGAGGTAACTTCGTAAATTTTCTTCTCGGCTTTGTCGAGCACTTCGTCTAGGTCGTCTGCTTCTTCGTAGCCAAGTTCCGCAACAAATTCGCCTGCGGTAATCAGGTTGCGGAGCATGTACTTTTTTTGAACCTGGGAGGCGTAGTGGCGTGCGTTACTTGCAGCCGGCACATTACTTACCAACTCGGCAAGGTAGGCGACACCGCCAACCTGCTCGATCAATTTAAGGTCCGAGAGATGCGCGCGCATCGACTCAACGTCGATCGGCTCGGACTTGCTCCAGAGCGTAAGCATCGCGCGGAAAATAATGCGGTGCTTTTCAGCATAAAACGCGTCGACAGAAATAACGTCGGTACATTCCGCCATAGCTTCGCTCCTAATCATCACTGCACCAAGAAAAGCTTTCTCAGACTCGAGCGACTGAGGCGGTGTACGCAAATCTGCATCCTTTTTCTTAGGCGCCATAGGTCTATCAATGGTACCCGCTTTGAAGCAGCGCGCAAACCTAGCTTCAGGCGCCTTTGTGTGTTGATAGGTGGATAAGAATACCCGCTGTGGTAGTATCGCGAAGGACGTTCACCAGCAAAGGGAGCACTCCAATGGAATCTGCGACGCCGACCAGCCGCCCTGTGGCGCAGCTGCTCGATATTCCCTGGAATATCTTTAGAACCATCTCAGACGCATATGGGGGGAGAGTTGAGGACGAGAAGAAGTTTATGGTCGGTATCCATACAGCGTGTCGTGTCCGACCACTCCACAACTTTGGGCCGTACTGCAGGGGCAAGCCGTACGAGACAGTCGCCGGAGCAATAACCATCTCCCGTACAAGAGATGTTACAACAAACGGCTGGATAGTGACGCTGCTTTCGCGTATGCCTCTCCACGAAGACGAGCTTGGCCCCTCACACGTAAACCCGGCACCAGTGCTTCTGACGCTCAAGGCGGAGGCAACACTCAAACGTGACCGTGGCGTTGAGGGAAGAGAGTATCGCATTGCTACGTCTGCCGTATTTGGCCACCAGTTTCAGTTTGGCGACCACGCGCAGTATTGGCCGGCAACGCTTCTCATGCTCGACATGTTTGCGACCCAGTCACAAGGGTTCACCTCTTTCTATCGGGAAGACGGCCGTGCAGCGGCCTAAACCACACACTCCGCGGGAAATCCCGCGGAGTTTTTTATAAGAAAAGAAAAAGCTCCGCGGATTGGCGGAGCTTCGATTTTGAAGGCAGCTACTGTATGAGTTCGCTGCGTGAATGTTGAGGCGGCATGTCCGCCTCGTGTTCGTACTCAACCTCTTTCACTTGAGCGGCCTTCGATCGCCGACGAAAATGGAAGAGGTGGAAAAAGCGGGGAAATCGGAACCTAGCGCGCCAACCCACAGAACCCTCCCTAGGACTGACCGAGTTTAGTGTACTACCAGAAAGCTAGTCCTGGTAGTCGTCGCGACCATCGTGCGGAGCGATCGGCGGATCATTCTCGTCGCCGGCCGCAGCAGCGACCTCGTCCTGCTGCTTCTGCAGAGCACGGCGGTCGAGCGGGGAGTCCTGAGCCTGAGTGTGCTCCGGGTCCGTAGGATCGAAGAATTTGGAACGCTGAGAATTCTGCATTAGAACCTCCTCTGTGTTCAGAAAGAATGACTGACCATCGAGTATAGTATCATAAAACGTATCAAAGTCAAGCAATGACTATAAAAGAAAACCCGCCGAAGTATCGGCGGGGCACTATTTATCGCGCAGCTACTATGGTCGGGTTTGTACACACCCTGCCCGAGAGCAACTCCGATACCGTCACAAACTGTAATCCCTGTGCGCGGAGTGTCGCTATCACCCCTGGCACGGCAGCTATTGTCGTTGCGTGGATGTCGTGCAAGAGCACGATCGACCCCGAGTACGCACGCGCCGATATCTGCTGAATGGTCGGCGGTGAGCGATTTTGCCAGTCGAGCGTGTCGACATCCCAAAATACGACAGGGCGGTCGATAAGTCCGAATACGCGTGCGTTCCCGTCGCCACCAGGCAAACGTACCGTCGCCGGTACTATACCCGTCGCTGCAAGAATCGCCGCGTCGGTGCGGGCAAGTTGTGAAGCTATCTCGGCGTCGCTGAGCGTCGTAAAGAGTGCGTGGTTCCAAGAGTGATTGCCAATCTCGTGACTCTCTCTCACTGCTCGCGCAACAATGTCCGGCCACGAAGCGACGCGCTGACCGACGACGTAAAACGTCGCGCGAATTCCTTCACTCCGCAGAATGTCGAGAAGCTGTGGGGTCAGGGTTACATGCGGCCCGTCGTCGAAAGTAAGCGCGACACATCCGGTCGCTTCCGGCACGTTACGCACCTGGTACGAGTACTGGGGAAGCGGCGCTGGCACTACTACCGGCGCCGCTTCCGCCTGCACCAAAGGTGCAGAAGGGGAGAGCGTCGCAGTGCATCCTGCAAGCAAAAGCGGCAGCAGGTACAAAACCTTGAAGCGCATTCCATTCCTCCATCCCAACTATGTTCAACCGCCCGAACTTATACAATAAAAATTAAAACGACGCAATACATATCAAAAAAAGAAAACCCCCGACGATTGCTCGTCGGGGGTTGGGGCTACTCTCCTCCCTGTTGACCTACTGCTGCCCGGTGGGGCGCTCGTAGATCATGACCACTTCGCCCGTGGGTGAGCGACGGTCGCGGGAACCAGTGATGTACTCCTCAACGCGCATCTGCTGGTATGCAATCCACGCAAGCGTGAGATGCGTATCAACTTCCGACATGTCCGGCTCTTCGAAGGCGAGCACCATAACCGCCTTGGCGATGGTGCTGGTGCCTGCAGAGCGAGCTCCCTCGTTGATCAGATGAAGCCCTTCCGCCGCCTTATAGGAGACACGGAATCTGTCTCCCACGTGACTGCTCGGTAAGCCGCTCTGGCGCAGTATCGTCTGCGCCTCCCACGCCGCCGCCTTGAGGGCGACTTCGAAGGAGTGGGGTGTAGTGATGCTGTCCATTTCGTTTTCTCCTGCGTTGTGAATGATCTCTCGGAAACCGCGATTGAAGATCGTAGTTTCGGTAGAGAGGTGAAGGCAGGAGCTTGGTAGCTCGACTGCCTTCACCGTTGGAAGGACTAGCGATAGCCCTCCATCTGCGCATTCTCATGCGCAACAACGAGGAGAACTCCCCGGAGCTGCGCGCGATGAATGTCGCCTTCGGGCAAACGGTTGCCCTTGCGCGACAGGAGGTAAATCCTGTCGTCACCGATCTCGATGATCGGCCGGTCCTCGTACTCGAGGACAAAATTCTCGCGGTATTCTTGTGCGAGAAGATTGGCGAACTGCTTCGCCCGAGCAAGACCACCCTTGCCGGTGAACCACTCCCGCTGGCGGTTGAGGAAGCAGGCATGCGCCCACCTCACACAAAACTCGTCAGAGCCGCCATAGATGTTTTCGGCGGCTTGCACCACGGCGGCCGTGTACGCAAGCTCACCGTCGTTCTGACGACGGGCCCCGATAACGACGGTCGTATCTGCAGACATGGAATGCCTCCTTGTTTGCGTAGCACTATATGCCGGACGATCCGGCAAACAGGCCACAGGCTTCCACTAGTAAGTATACACCTAAACACCACAAAAGTCAATAGTGTCAAGGGGGCTTAACGGCGGGTTATTTTGGCACCTTTGGGAGTATCTTTTAGTTCGTAGCCAGCTTCTTCAATTTCTTTTCTAAGAGTGTCTGCACGTGCAAAATCTTTAGATGCGCGCGCTTCTTCACGCTCGGCAAGTTTGTTTTGCATATCTTGCGGCATGTCGTCTTTCTCGACAACATTTATTTTTACAGCCACACGCTTATCTGAAAGTCCTAACCCAAGCACTTTGTCTACAAGCAACAGCGATGCGCGTTTTGACGCAGGGGAGATGGCATCGTCTTTAACCAACTCCCATATGCGGGCAATGGCTTTTGGCGTATCAAGATCGTTTGCAATGGCTGCATAAAAATCTTGTGCAAATGCTGCATCAACTTTCCCCCGAGTGTCTGCAAGTTCCTCAAAGAAAAATTTAGTCAGGCGCATAAGGGCTGTGTTGGCACCTTCTATTGCATCCCACGTAAAATTCATAGGGGAGCGGTAGTGGCCAGTTAAGTACCAGTAGCGAAGCGCCTTTGGCGAGTATCCCTTATCAACCAGCTGGTGTAGATAAATAGTGTTGCCAAGCGATTTGGATATTTTTTTACCTTCTATGGTTATAAACGCCTGGTGCATCCATGTTTGCACGTATCGTTTGCCCGTTGCCGCCTCGGCCTGTGCAATTTCATTGTTGTGATGCACCGGAATGTGGTCGATGCCGCCTGTGTGAATGTCTATCTGCTTCCCGAGGAGCTTAAAAATCATTGCAGTACACTCGATATGCCAGCCAGGGAAGCCGACACCCCACGGCGACGGCCATTCTTGCTGGCGTTTTTCTCCTTTAGGAGAGAACTTCCACAGTGCAAAGTCGTGTGGACTCTTTTTTTCTTTATTTTCTTCTACGCGTGCGCCTTCTTGCTGACCTTCGAGGTTAATATGCCCTAACTTGCCGTAGTCTTTAAACTTCTGCGTATCAAAATACACCCCGTCGCTTATCGTGTACGTATAGCCCTTTTGCTCGAGCGACTGTATAAGTGCAATTTGCTCGGCAATATACTCCGTCGCACGAGGGAAGGTGATGCGCTTGCGGTCTATCCCTAACAGGTCAAGATCTTCAAAAAAGAGTTCGGTAATTTCACTCGCGATGTCTTGCGCTTTTTTACCTTTTTTCTTTGCACTCTCTTCCATCTTGTCGGCACCTTCGTCTGTGTCGCCAACCAAGTGCCCAACGTCGGTAATGTTAATAACCTGTTTGGTGCGGTACCCCCAGAGGTCGAGCGCGCGGCGAATGGTGTCAGCAAAAATATATGAGCGGAGGTTGCCAATATGTACCTGGTCGTAGACGGTTGGCCCGCAGTTGTACATCTTTACCTCGCGCTTTGTAAGCGGAGTAACCGCCTCGTCCTTACCGCCCAAGGTGTTGTGGAACGAAAGTGGGGGAAGGTCTTTTGTCAGTGGCCACACACCCAAGACTTCGAGAACAGGTGCCAGGAGTTGCAAAATAAGAGACATAATCTAGAGCCACTTCTTATGCTTGAAGTAGATGAAGCATGATACCGCAACGAGGAGCATGCCGCCAAGCACGATCCAAAAGTCGTAGGTAGTACCGATTATCGGCTGGTTCACGGTGTTCATACCAAAGATAGCCGCGATAAACGACAAGGGAAGGAAGAAAAACGCAACGACCGTCAGATTTTTCATAATCTCGTTTTGCTTGGTGGTAAGGAGGGAGTTGTTTGTCTCGCGCAACTCGACCAGCGATTCTTTCACACCTTCAATATCGCGTTCGACACGGCCGTAGACCCCGAGCACACTTTGTACGTGGTAGCCGAACTCGGTGCCAAATATGCGTCCTGCAACCGGCTCGAGCGAAATAAGCATCTCCCGATGCGGCATGAGTGCGCGGCGGAAGTCGTGCACCATCCGACCGATGCGCGAAATTTCTGCCACCATTTTCTTTTCATTTCCTTTAAAAATCTTCTCTTCTACTTCGTCTAAGCGATGACTGAGCATCTCTGTATGGTCAACAAGCGTGTAGTAGAGCGTCTGCATCATGTGCACAAAGAGGTGGCCACCATGACTCGCGGTCGCACGACCAAGGACAGTGTTCGCATCGAACGCGGTCGCAAATGTGTGGAGCGGGTCAACTCCGCCGTAGCGGGCGGTAATTAAAAAGTGCTTACCAACAATAAAGTCGATCTCTTGCGCAGCGCCCTCAGTCGCACGCACGAGCGGGAAGTGGAGGATGAGGTAAATAGTTTCGCCGCGACGCTCGACCTTGGAGCGGAACGATGGCGCAAGAAGTTCCTGCGCAACGGTAGGGTCGATTTCGAACTCGCTCATGAGCGAACGTACTTCGCCCGGAGTAGGAGATACCAGGTCGACCCACGTTAAATGGCGCTGAGAGTGGCGCGTCAACATACGTACTAGTAGCGTAGCATGTAAAGCAGAGTGCCATTGAATTTTCTCAACAGCGTGGTATTTTATTGGCGGAGGTTCACCTCAAGAAAGGGAGGTTACTCGTGCTGAAAGCTTTAGTGGTTTGGGTGTGGCATCCCTTCAGGATGTTCTTTACTCGCAAACAACGTCGCTTCGAGGAGCAACTCGTTGCTCTTGCAGCGGTACGGCGATACACAGCAGCAGGCGACGCGGTTTCGGTACTCGACCTTGCGCAACGATTTGAATTGCGTGGTTTTCTACAGAGTACAGACCAACTCGATTACCTCGCGTTTCGGAATGAGATATACAAGCGCCAAGGGTCGGCAGAAGAGACTGCCGAACAACTCCTTGCGTTCCTCGGCATACTCAGTTACGTGTGGAGCGCGTGTCATCCCGACATGGCAGGAGCTGTCCCCACACATATACTGGAGCTGAATCCAAAACTGAAGCCTCAACTATGTCGACTTCCTATACCCGAACAGCTACGGGCTCAACTTGTGCGAGAAATGCTTATCGCACGTGACAAGCGTGCAATATTTGCTGCGACTCGATTTTATAATCACACATCGTTGCGCAAACGTGAGTGGGAGATGCTCATCAACTTCGCAAAGGAAGTAGAGGAGCACGATGCAGCTGAGCGCCTTCTTACGATCGCGGCTCCGTACTTTCCTCCCTACACCCCAGTTCGTACGCCCGTATTGAGCGGCCGCCGGTAATCCGGCGGCCTTTCTTTTTTGTATGTGTAATTATTTCTTGGGCGTATCGTCTGCTGTGATATACTTCTTATATGCGTACAACAGCTCGCTCTAAGGCGATTTTCGTAGTGCTTGGGTTACTTGCAGCATTTGGCGTCGGCACCTACGCCGGCATTGCTCACTACATGGGCGGACCAGCGTCTGCTCAAACTATTTTTGTTGGCAAAGCGTCACAGCCAAGCGATGTCGACATGAACCAATTCTGGACTGCGTGGCAGCTCCTCGACGAAAATTTCGTACAAACCCATTCATCTACCTCGATCCCTACTAAAGAAGAGCGTCTCTGGGGCGCTATCACAGGCCTCACTCAAAGTTATGGCGACCCGTACACGGTCTTCATGCCGCCGCAGGAAGCGCAGATATTTAAAGAAGACATCAGCGGTGCATTCGAAGGTGTTGGTATGGAGCTTGGGCTGCGTGACGGTAACCTGGTGGTTGTTGCACCTATTAAAGGCTCGCCCGCAGAAAAAGCAGGGCTTAAAAGCGGCGATGCGATTATTGCAGTTGATGGAAAGCTCACCAACGGCATGGGTGTTGACGATGCAGTAAAGGTAATCCGCGGCAAAAAAGGCACTACGGTAAAACTAAGTATCATGCGCGAAGGTTCTACCGAACCGAAAGAAATTTCAGTTGTGCGCGATACGATCTCTATTCCAGTACTTAACAACTACAAGCGCGACGATGGCATCTACGTTATCGAGCTTTACAGCTTCTCGGCAAATTCTGCAGACCTCTTTAGGAATGCCTTGCGCGACTTTATAAACTCAGGCTCGACAAAGCTGATCCTTGACCTTCGCGGCAACCCAGGCGGCTACCTTGAAGCAGCTGTCGACATGGCTAGCTTCTTCCTCCCGGTAGGTGCAGTCGTTGTTGCAGAAGACTTCCAAGGCAAAGAGGATAACATTTACCATCGCTCACTTGGTTACAACATTTTTGCCGGGAAAAATCTTTCAATGGCGATCCTCGTAGACCAAGGCTCTGCATCTGCGTCAGAAATCTTGGCAGGCGCCTTGCAGCAAAACAATGTTGCAAAACTTATCGGCAAAAAAACCTTCGGCAAAGGCTCGGTACAAGAGCTGATGTCCTTGGGCGGGGGAGCAGAATTAAAGATCACGATCGCTCGCTGGCTGACACCAAACGGCTCATCAATCTCTGACGGCGGTCTTACGCCAGACATTGAAGCAGACCGCTCGCAAGAGGACTACACCGCAGGCAAAGACCCACAGCGCGACGCCGCAGTGCAATACCTCCTTTCACGCTAGAGAGTTGACAGTGGTAAAAATTGTGCTAGTGTTGTTTCGGAAGTCACTGTGGTTTCCAACGAAACAGGAGCACTACTAGATGAATGGCCGAGCTGCTGCTACCTCCTCCCAGTGGGGAGTGCTGCGATTCCGGAAGACTCTACTTCTCATCATGGCGATCATCTTGGGCGGCGTTGCCGTCATCGTCTACAACAACACGCGGGCGCCGGCCACGACGGCCGTTACCCTCGACCCGGGCACGCCGGCATGGTTCCAGGCGGAACAGAACGGCATCGCAACGAATGAGCGACTGATCCGGAACATCACTGCGGACATGAGCGAACTCTACACACTCCGCGCCGACGGTACGTGGGGTGTCGCTCCGGAGAACCAGGCGACCTACGACACTCTGCTGGCCCAGTACAACGGGTTCTACCTGGCCTGGTACGACCGGGCTACGTACTACGACCAGCAGGCAGTTCTCGCCGAGAGGACCGACCGCATGCTGGGGCATTGGACGACGCTCCAGCCGCCCGGCGGCCGCACGAGCCCCGTCCCCGACGAGCGCTGGGTCATCGACCCGGCTACACTCGTCAACCCGCTTTAGGGTTGACCTCGACCGCACCCCTCAAAAGGTGCGGTCTTTCTTTTTAGGAAGCAGATTGACAGAAACTTTTTTTAGTGTTGAATAGCATAGGAACAGGCTCGCGGCGGAGCCATGAAAAAGGAGGCTAAAGATGCGTAAAAGCTTAAAGAGTACCTTTGCTTCGCTCATGCTTTTCTGTTCGTTTGCAGGAACATCTCACGCGCAAGAGGTGCTGCGAGACAGCAAAGGGGACTATGTGCTTTTTGAAGGCATTAAGGTGCGCTGGCAAGTTGCTCCGGAGCTATACCTCTCTGAAGGTCGTACCCTGTTAGACCAAGGATTGGTAATTGTGCAGACTGTTGCACACAGGAGCGAGTGGCCAGACTTTTGCCAAGACGAAGCTCCTCGCGGCGAGACAATTGCTGGGTGCCGTACCCAAATACTTAACCTCTGTTTTGTATATCTCTGGGGAGAGCCTCCAGAGTGGTATATCAATGCAGTACTTGTACTCCACGAAGCACCACACTGCGCGGGGTGGGGAGGCGGAGAGGAAGACCATCCAGGTGGCACGTTTCCAACCGCAGCAGAATTACAGCAGTTCCTATAAGAAAAGCCGGTCCCCTTTGGGGACCGGCTGTTTTACGATGCACTTGCAGGTTCAAGTTCTCGATCGACCTGACGAGCCTGCCGAATCAGACGAGTGTTGGGCTCATTCCACACAGCCCAGAAGCAGGCAACTACCGCCCCGAAGGCAGCAAAGGCAGCACCCCAAGGCGCCATTTCCTGAGAACCCTGAAAAAGCGAGATGAGCGCAGCAGCTGCCCCCCAACCCACAAGGCCTGCAATTGCGGCAATCAGAAACAGAGGGAGAAACATTCTCTCGAAACTGAATACAATTCGCCGCAACACCTTGCGACGAATATCTTCGAAGGAGAGCAGGTTAGCATCGGACTCGCCCCAGCGGGTGACCATGTAGTATGCGTTGCCGATCACGCCAACCAGCGCAGGGTCGTCAATCGTCTGCCTTTCAGGAGTCCAGATCTCGAAACGATCAAAGATGTTTTTCTCCTTGAGAGCGTTCCACTTCCGAAGAACCGGCTGCGGGATACGATCGAAAGAGTACACTTTGAGCAGATCTGACTGCCCATGTCCTCTGGGGGCGTCGTTTTCCCTGTATGAAGTAGGAAGCCACTCCCGCCAGACAGCAAGTTCGCCCGGTGTGAGCGCCTGAAGCGAAAGCCTGTTGCCGCGCTCGAGCACAGCAATCTCCTGGTTCAGTGTCGCAACCTGGGCAGTAAGGCCCAGGTTCTCCGCGAGCGTAGCCTTGGCACGGAGCACCTGCGCTGCCTTGGCTGACTGAGCATCAACCTCGGGCGCATAGTCGATAACAAAGATCTCCTGGGATACCATTGGAAACCTCCTTATGATCCCGGTTACACCGATACTAAATTACAATATATGCACTGAATGTCAATTAACCCCACACGAGTTCGTGCTATAGTGTCTGCAATATGAAAGTCATACTACTGAAGGACGTGCGGAAGATCGGCCAACACGGGGAAGTAAAGGAGGTCTCGGAAGGATACGCGAATAACTTCCTCTTCCCGAACAAGCTCGCCGTCCCCGCAACACCCGACAAGCTAGCTGAACATGCCGCAAAAGTAGCTGCACACGAAGCAGAGCTCGCAAAACAAGAGGAGCAGCTCGGCAATAAAATTAAGATGCTGCGTGGGAAACAGATTACGATAACGGCGCGCGCTACCGAAAAAGGCGGACTGTTTAAATCTATTACCGCAAAAGATATTGCAAAAGCGATCCGCGCTGAACACTCGCTCGAGATACCAGAGACTTCAATTGCATCTGCAGTGCACATCAAAACCTTAGGCGAACACAGTGTCGAGCTACACAGCAAGACAGTGAAAAGCGCTGTCACCGTGGTGATCACAGCTGCTTAACACAGGGTTCATTCCTTTCTTTGTACGATATGCGGGTAGGTCGAACATTAGTCACGACTAACCACATCAATAAAAACTGGGATATGACACAGGGTAGGGGGAGTGGACGCGGGTTCGCCTCGATGGACTCACAAAGGCGCCGAGAGATAGCGTCGCTTGGTGGCAGGAGCCAAGGCAAACAGAACAATCCTGGCAATTTTGCAAATGACCGACGGAAAGCGGCTGAAGCTGGACGGAAAGGAGGATCGGCACGATAAACAAAAACCCCGCTTGATGCGGGGTTTTTGGTGAGAGTTATTTAGTCTTAATGTCGACTACCGAGCGCACCGTTTTTGAACCATTGAAGTTCGTTTTGCGCGCGGTGCGGAAGGCTACAACACCTTCTTCGAGAGCAAAGAGTGTGTGGTCCTTGCCCATACCCACATGTGCTCCTGCCATAACGCGAGTGCCGCGCTGGCGGATAATAATGTCGCCACGCTTAGCTTTTTGACCAGCAAAAAGCTTCACGCCAAGGAATTTTGGCTTTGAATCTGTTAGGTTTTTCGCTGTACCGCCCGCCTTTTTATGTGCCATAACGCTTTATGCTATAGTTGCCACATGATAGCAGACAAGCTTAAAACTGGCAAGATCTGGCTTGATAGGCTGCTTATCCCCCTTATTATCGTCCTCGTTGGGGTAGGGGCGTTCGGTTTAGGAAGGCTCTCCGCCCTGCAAGAAAATACGGCTGGGCTCGTCATACATCCTGCACCCGAGACCTCGGGCGAGTAGGAAATGTATTTATACATGAAGCGACAAGTAAAACGTGGATTCATCATCATCGCAGCAACCCTCTTTTTAATGCTAGGCGCGGTGGGCTTTTTGCTACCTATCATTCCAGGATTCATCTTCGTCGCTATAGCACTCATCCTGTTTTCGCTCGTTTCGCTTACGCTGCGCGACTATATTGAACGACGCACGAGCAAGTACCCCGGCCTCCACCGTCTTATTACAAAAATGGACGCCGCCGTCCGTCGCATCGTCGGAGAGATTTAAATACAAAGAAAAAAGCGGGCTCCGAAGAGCCCGCTTGACTGATGTTATACGTTCCACGCAACCTACTGCGGCGTGGAAGTTGAGGGAGCTGTAGGGTCAGCACCATTCGCCTTGTGAGGCGTCGGTGCCGATTCCTTGACCCCAAGCCGAGACAGGACTGCTTCGCCCATCGGCGTCTGCGCCATGGCTTCCACCATCGAGCCGAGTGCCGTGCCGCCCTTGGAGGAGAGAAGATCCATGACGGACTTCACTCCTTCGGTTGGATTGCCGGCATTTGCGATGACCTTGATGTCGGCCTTCTGCAGAGCTTCCGCCTGAGCAGTGCCGACGACAGTGTAGGCCTTCACGCCTTCGAGTGTAACCAGATAGCTCTGGTATCCACCATTCGAGCCGATTTCCTTGGCGAGCTTGATCTGAGCCTCGACCGGAGCAAGCAGGATAGCCTGCTCGGCCGCAGCCTTGGCCTCGCCCTCGACCTGGATACCCTGCGCTTCACGCCTCTTCGCTTCGAGGTTGCCCTCGGCGCGAATGACGGTAGTCTGCCGGTCCTGTTCGGCAGCCACGAGTTGTTCATCTCTCGTGATCTCTGCCTGCTTGACGATCTCGACGCGCCGGACTTCCATGTCTCGCGACCTGGTCTCCCTTGCTTCAGCAAGAACATGCTGCCGGGACTGCTCGTTGGCAATACCGACCGCTTGATCCTTCTGCGCTGTCCGTTCGCCGACGGCCTGCTGGGCCTCCTGCGCCCGGATATCGACCGCCTGGCGAGCCTCGATCTCCGCCGTCTCGGCAGCCCGTCTGTTCTGGGCAACCTCGACACGGCTTTCCTTCTCGATGTGGGAGGTCTTCTTCGCCATGATGTTGGCGATGACCTTGCTGTCTTTCGAATCGCGAATGTCCATGAGCTCCATGGACTTCACGGTTTCGACGCCCCATTCGGCGAGCTGATCATCCACCTCTTGGGTGAACTGCTCGCCGAACTCGGAGCGCTGCGTCATGATGGTGTCGATGTCGGAAGAGGCGAGGATCTTGCGGACAGCACCCTGCACGATTTGCCGGAGCTGTGCCTTAAGTTCCTCGATACTCTCGACACGCTGAGCCGCCTTGTCCGTATCTTTGATACGGAAGAAAGCGGTGACATCGACCATGAACGGCACCCGATCCTGGTCATACGCCTCGTAACTCTCGAGCGAGAGATCGAAGTTCGAGACCGGAAGCGCGATCACGGTGACGCCGATACGCGGCAGCCAACGCGGCCACCGATAATAGACATTGCCGGCCTCGAGGCCGGAGCCATACGACGTGGTTTTGCCGTGCGACTGCACGATATGGACCATGTTCGTCGCAACAACGCTGCGATAGAGAACCGAAATGAGAAGCGAAATGAAGAGGAGGGCAACAACGCCCACCCCTATGACTATCCAAACGCCTGATGTCATCAGATGTTCCTTTCTGGGTTTGTGGAATACGACGCTATCGAATTCCTGCGTCCAGAAAAACAATAACATCTATTAATGCATGAGTCAAGTACGGGTAACCGCGTCTCTTATACGCTACAATACCTGCATGATTGCAGTTGATGTTGAATCTTCAGGTACAGAGGCGCATAAGCACTCTATTTTAAGCGTTGGGGCGGTGGACCTTAGTAATCCTTCGCGACAGTTTTACGAAGAGTGTCGCGCGTGGGATGGCGCAAAGATTGAAGACGAGGCGCTTGCGGTAAACGGCTTTACCGTGGAGCAGGCGACTGATCAGAAAAAACAGAGCGAGGCAGACTTGGTGCACAAATTTATTGCATGGGCACTCCAGAGCGATGACCACACTTTCGCGGGACAAAACCCGTCGTTTGATCGCGACTTTTTAAAGTACGCTGCCGCTCGTGCAGGACACACGGACTGGCCCTTTGCACACCGCACCATCGACAGTCACTCCCTTGCCTGGATGCACATGATCAAAAAGGGGATCACTCCGCCACTCGACCCAGAAAAGAAACGCTCCGCCTTAGACCTCGACGCGATCTTGGTCTACTGTGGCATCCCGGAAGAGCCGACCCCACACAATGCACTGACCGGAGCCAAGAGCCACGCAGAGGTTATCTCGCGCCTGCTCTACGACAAAAAAATTCTCCCGGACTTCGAGCAATTTGAAATTCCTTGGCAGAAGTAGTAGCTTCAAAGTAGAAGGACTCTAACAAAAGAAAGAGGTTGAAATGCTTCCGAGGCATTTAATATATGTGCGTCACGGTCAGTCTGAACGTAATCAGGCTGGCAAGCTCGCATACGAGAAGGGCGACATGTCCATGTTTGAGGAGGTCATCAACAGACCTTCCTCGCACGCAGCATTGACGTCGCTTGGCGAAACGCAGGCTCGCGCAAGCGGCGAGTGGCTCATAGCGCAAGGATTCAAGTTCGAGCGCTGGTACACGTCGAGTTTCAACCGAGCGAAGCAAACAGCCGGATTGCTCGGCCTTCCAGACGCAGAATGGTTCATCGAGAACAATATCCGCGAACGCAGTGGCGGCATTCTCGAAGACATGTCGGTTCCGGAACGTAAAGAATGGCTCTCGAAAATACGGAATCGTGCACCAGAGCTCGACCTGTTCAATTTTCGTCCTGATCGGGGAGAGTCATACGCGGATGTCACCATCCGCCTGCGGCTGTTCCTCGACACACTCCATCGCGAATGCGGAAACATGGAGGCAGTGGTCGTGGTCAACCACGGGGACAACATGTGGGTCGCCCGTTCGCTCCATGAACGCTGGACTCCAGAGCAGTTCGTGGAGATCCGGGGCCATAACGCCGCAAACAAGATCCCGAATGGAATGATGCTCCACTACACTAGGGTTAACCCGGAAACGGGTGAAGAAATGAAGTACCTGGGGTGGGTCCGAACATGCTGTCCGTGGAAGAGTCCTGAACCCACGCCATGGCAGCCGATCGTGCGGCGGCGCTACACCTCTGAAGAATTGCTTGAGCAGGTGCGCACATCAGTCGCGTCTCGCACTGTCGCCCAAGCATCCTAATCATCCCGCTTCGCCACCTTGGCGAAGCGGTTTTTTATTACTCATGCACATATTTACAAACTATAAAAAAGTGTTATTATTAATTTGGAAACAGTAACGTAAAAGAAAGGAACGATATTTGTCATACGAACATCGCTTAGGGAACCTCAACGGTCATGCCGTCGGACGACTCATGAAAGAGACGGTGCGGCGTGCGATCGTTATCATCCGTGCTGAACGTGCCACTTTTGAGTCACAGCTCAAGATTGGTTACAGCGGCGCGATGGATGACATACTCACGTCGGCGGACAAGAAGGCGCAGGAGGTGTACCTCCGCGCCATCCGCGAATGCTTCCCGGGTTACGGGATCATCGCAGAGGAAGACGGTGTGCACGAAAAGAGCATGAACGGGTTGTACTTTACGGTCGACCCGCTCGACGGCACCAAGGCGTTTGTGCGCCGGCAGTCGCACGGTGTCGGAACTATGATCGCTCTGGTCGACGAAGAAAGCGGGGAGGTTGTCTCTGCGTACATCGGCGACATCAACACGCAGGAGATCTACGGTTATCGGCCCGGCTCTGACAGGGTACACCGTATTACCGAGTTCGATACTGCGGAAGAGCTGCAGGGCAAAAGCTCTCAGCCACTCAGTGCGCGATATGCATTGCTTCGCGACCCGCCCGAGCGTCTGTACACCCCTATTTCTCGCAAAAGCCTCAAGGCATTCAAGAACTACGAGGTGGAGGGTGGTAGCATCGGTATATGGGCTGCACGACTTTGGAAGGGCGAGACTGCGGCACTCTTAATCCCACGGGGGAATGAGACGCCGTGGGACTCGACTCCTGTATACGGAATTTCGAAGAAGCTTGGGTTCGTGTGCATGCGCCCTATTCCACCTCCTCCAAATGAGGCAGCTGTAAACGCGGAAGGTGCGCTGGACTGGGAACTCTACGACCCTGAGATTCCTACACAAGTGGTGCGGCGCCACCACGACCTCTTGATCATCCACAAAAGCTACCTCAAGGAGCTTGGGGCAGACATTAATATCGCAAACCTCCCAGCTGCTAGTGCGGCTGCGTAACACATCATCCCGCTTCGCCCCACTGGCGAAGCGGGATTTTTTTGCTTTACTACCACCCCTCAATTTAGTACCCTGACCAACGGACAGAACCAATACAGGAGGGATGTATGTCCTCGATTCAAGAATTGCGACGGACGATAAGCGACCTAACCGTTGAGGAGAATATCCTCAACAAGAAGCTGAAAGAACTCGGTACCGACAAGTACAAGGTCGTCACAGAGCTCCGAGAGCGGCTCGCCCAGGGTGAGACGACCGGCGACCGATACGTCGACATGGTCATCCGCATGCACGGTGTTGAGAAGCTCGAGGAACTGACGGCCAAGTACCGCACACTCGAAGAACAGCTTAAAGGGAAGAAGGGGGAGTTTATTCTCATCCACTACGTGATCCAGATGCCGCACACCTTCCACTCACACGGCGTCGACACCTTTCCTCACCGGATGCTCCGCCTAGCAGTACTTGAAGGCGAAGAGGTGGTATGGACGAGCAGTGAGTCCGTAATCAGTAACAACGGTAAAATCCTGACACTCCCTACCTCCCAGTACCTACAACTCGAACAGTCGATATATCTGCACGACGACAAACTTGATGGCAAGCTTGAGACCGAGAAAGGTCCTCTGTTCGACCCCTTCCACTTAGGAGGCGGGAACGATACATCACCGCCCTACTTGGGCCTCGAAGACTTTACGGAAAGAGGCTTCGCGGAAGACCTAGTGATCGGGGATGAAGCCGTGCAAGAATGGCTCACCAAAAACGCCATGCCCGGGCTCTACAAGCCCGCAGCACACGCACTCTCAAAGCTTATCCTCGAACCAACAACGGAGGCGTAACATGCGGTGGCTAACTCGACGCATAGCAGAGCGGCGCAAGATTCTCTTACGCCAAATGCGGGCTCATTTCCGACTCGGTATACGGTTGGGGAAGATGGGCGTATCCGCTCAGAGTGTGCATATATGGGGAGCAGACCTGGACCGTACTCAGCGAATCGCGCTCCTGACGGGATACCTGCGCGGTATTGAATGGAAAAGGAAGGCTCAAACGGCCTCGCCATAGGCAGGCAAGGTTGTCAAATATGGGGTTCTCGGCTCATCCGGGGACCCCTCTTTTTTGTCAAGGGGTATCCATTGACCTATTGACAAAATGATGCTATCATTATGTTATCTCTGGGCTGTCGAGCCCGGAGCTTTTTTGTTTCTGCTTAGTCATTAAGGTTATGCCTATTCATTTATGTCTTTCACTGTTGGTGTCGCTCTGGCGCTCTCTGCGGTCCTTGGAGTAAATTCCTCGGATTCTACTGCAGCAGTTGGCCTCTCAATACCTGCAGCACAGACCGTTGAGGAGTACGTTACTGAGTACTTTGCCGACATTCCGGTTATGATCGAGGTCGCAAAGTGTGAGTCGCAGTTCCGCCAGTTCAATAAGAACGGCCAGGTCCTTAAAAACCCAGGTAGCTCCGCAGTAGGTGTATTCCAGATCATGGCTTCGATCCATGCAGACTTTGCAGAAGAGAAGCTCGGTCTCGACGTCTACAGCCTCCAGGGTAACGTTGCCTACGCACGTTACTTGTACGACAAACAAGGTACTAAACCTTGGGAGGCCGATATGAAGTCTAAAAACTGTTGGGGTAAAACTGAGGCAGCTAAGGATCACTTCGCTAAGAAGTAATTCTCACTAGTATTAAAACCAAAACCGCCCGGACCAAAAATCCGGGCGGTTTTGCGTATATAAAAGGGAAGTGACTTCCCTTTACACGACACTTTGGTATGCTGCCTTCCGGTAATCCAAACAGAGGAAAACGCCCATGCTTGGTTCTTTATGGAGACGGTTGCTGCGAGTACCTGCCGCCACAGCAAAAATGGTCGACCCGTGGTTCGGGAGCGGCGGCACGTATATCGGCGAGCTCCGCACGCGCGGCATTTTGAACCAGATTGCTGCAGAATTGTCCGTCCCAGGACATGCGCCAGTACGCGTACAATTTAACCGCGAACTTACGCGAGCCGAGTACCACCAGGACGGCAAACTGCTCGCCTGGGTTAAAGTGCATGGTGAAGGCGGCCAAGGCGGTACGTACGAGACGGTCGTAGTGCCGGTACACATGTCAGAAGAAGAAGCTTCGAAGCATTTCAGTGACAAGGGCCTGAAAGGGGTTAAGGTAGAGCCAGTCCAAGAAGCTGCATAAAAACTCCAAACCCACAGGGAAGAGACTGTGTAGCCGCCCAGACCAGGGCGGCTTTTATTTACTCTCCAGGGGCGCCTATACGTCGCAAAAGATATATTGTGCGACGTATATACTCTCGAGCGCCCTGCCTAAATAAGCCTGCATGAAGTTTGTACCGGATTGAATTTTTATCTCCCTCCCTACCCCGGCCACAGAACTTTTAAAAAATTTAGAGCTTTCTTTTTTATGTACCCATTTAAAAATCCTCTTCCAAACCCCTCCCCCGGTTTTTTGATTTTTAACGGGGAAGTAGGTCCATTTTTTGAAGGGTATAAACTCCCTACCTGCTCCCCTGCCAGGGTTTAATATGCATTGACATTTATCTTTAGGTGTTATATTGTTTTTTTGGTTACAGTCCCATTTTTGATCCGGGAAAGGAGAACGAAGGTGAGCATTACCATTCAGGACGGAATTTCTGGAGAACCTGTTGTCATCGAGCGCCCACTTCTGGCCGAACACATCGAGGTCGGCCGGCTGCTGTGGTACAACGGCTTCACAAGCGGCGGCAGGTGGAATTGCCCCGCGATCATCACGAATGTCAACAACAAGAGGAAGCGCTTCCGCGTTCGTTCGCTCGACGACATGATAGAGCAATTCGATTGGTACGAGTTCTCTATCTCCAAGAATTCTCCGGAAAGTCGCCAGACCATGCGCCTTGTCGAACCTGCTGAGGTCAAAGCGTACCTGGAGCAGCGCAGGAGAAGACTCCAAGAAACCGTCGAGGATGCGAAGGCCTCCCTTCAGAGGACGGAAGCTACTCTGGGAAACTTCGACTCCATCGTGGCGACGCTGAACATCTGACCGCCCATCGAAAGCCGTCCCGGCTTGAAGTCGGGCGGTTTTCTTTTTATACGTTGTTATACTGAACGGAATGAATATTCAGTACCGGAATAATTTCCGATCACTTCTCTCCCCCTCCGAGCACGCGGTTTTTAAAAAATTAAATACTCCACACAAGATTCAAGACTACCTTGAAGCCCTCCCCCAAAATTTTCACTTTAGTAGGGCAGAGACCTTTCGCAGCCCGCGACGTATGTTGCAGAAAAAATCTGCCTATTGTTTTGAGGGTGCAGTATTTGCTGCCGCTTCCCTCGCCTACCATGGCAGGGAGCCGCTACTCCTGGATATACAAACCAGTGATGATGACTTTGACCATGTCGTCGCGCTTTTTAAAGAAGGCGATCGCTGGGGCGCACTCAGCAAGACCAACAACCCTGTCCTTCGCTATCGCGACCCGGTATACAAAACGGTACGCGAACTTGCGATGAGTTATTTCCACGAATACTTTTTAGCAAATGGAAAAAAGACTATGCTCGCCTACTCGAAACCATTCCACTTATCAAAATTTAAAGCAGAGCAGTGGGTGACTACTGAAGATCCGCTCGATTGGCTGGCAGAAAAGTTAGACGACTCGCCCCACTTCCCTGTCGCACCTGCATCACCGTTAAAGAATCTCCGCCGCGCCACAAAACTCGAGCGCGAGTTATTAAAAATGCAGAATTGGAAAAAGAAAAGCGCGCCCCCGAAGGAGCGCGCGTGGCAGAACTGATGAACTGCTGTGTGGGCCATTACCCCACGCACTAAGATGTTCATCCGGCCCTATCTGGAGCGAAATCAATCTTTCTCCTTTTGGGACGTATCCGGTATTAACTCTCTCCGATATTCTCTTGCGAGGTCGGAGCCCTTTCCGCAGAAAGGTGTGGGCTGACTTAGCGGTCAGTGATCCGTAGCTTATTCCGGACTCCAAATTCTATCGTGCCTGTGCAAGAGGTCGAACTAGGCGGGTCTTATAGACCGGCTGTAGGTTCCACATTTTCAGGAGTATCGGAATTACCCGACTTCCTGAACAAAGGTTCTGCCGTCACTAATATAGCACTACGCAGGTTTGAATCAAGATACTGCAGGGTAGGGATATTCAACACCTTTAATTCTTTAACCCCATTCCCCTTTTGAAGATCACTATCGTAAGAATGCTAAAGAATACAGTGAGTCCTGTAAGCACGGTAAAACAGATCCAGAGCGGAATGTCCGAGGTGCCAAGGAAGCCGTAGCGGAATGCGTTTACCATGTAGAGGATAGGGTTGAACAAAGAGACGGTCTGCCAAAACGGCGGGAGTTGCTCTATTGAATAGAAGACACCGCCTAGGTACGTCAGCGGGGTTAAGACGAACGTTGGCACAATACCGACCGCATCAAACGACTTTGCAAACACCCCGTTGAGAAGCCCTGCAAACGAAAACAGTATTGCTGTAAGGATAAGAGCCGCGACGATAACCAGGATGTTTGCAACTGCAAGATGGGTAAACAATAGCGACACCACGAGCACCAACACCCCCACCAAGAACCCACGCATAATGCCACCACCAACAAAACCGGCAATGATTATCCAGTTTGGCATCGGCGACACCAAAAGCTCTTCTATCGTGCGGGTAAATTTTGCAAAATATGCAGAAAACACTGCGTTACTGTAGGCACTCGTAATAATACTCATCATGATGAGGCCCGGGACGATAAACTGAATGTACGAGACACCGTGTATAGGCGCTATTTGGGAACCAATGAAGGCACCAAAAACAATAAAATAAAGCGATGTGGTTATGACTGGCGGCAACAACGTCTGCGACCAAATGCGCAAAATACGCACTATTTCTTTGCGCATCATCGTATAGAACGCGGTCATGATTCCTGATGTTGGCATACTTAGTTTTGTACGAGCTCCATAAAAATATCTTCCAACTTGCGCTCGCCATGACGCCTCAAGAGGGACTGCATACTTTCGTTCACCACGATCTCCCCTTTTTTGATCATGGCAACATTGCGGCACAGCGCTTCTGCCTCTTCGAGGTAGTGCGTCGTAAGGATGATGGTCGTCCCTCCGCTATTAACTTTACGGAGATACTCCCACATACTGCGACGCAATTCTACGTCCACCCCCGCTGTTGGCTCGTCGAGGATAAGAAGTGAGGGTTTATGAATGAGCGCGCGAGCGATCATCAGGCGACGCTTCATACCACCGGAGAGCGCTTGGGCTTTTGTTGCACGTTTTTCCCAGAGCCCGAGGTCTTTTAAAATTTGCTCTGCACGTACGAGTGCCTCTTTGCGCGGGATGCCGTAGTACCCTGCTTGGGTTACCACGATGTCGAGTACTTTTTCAAAAATATTAAAGTTGAATTCCTGCGGCACCACACCGACATGGAGTTTCGCCTTTTCTGGCTCCTGGTCGATAGAAAAACCATAGATGCGTGCCTCCCCGCTTGTTTTCGTAACCAGGGTGGTAAGGATGTTAATAAGCGTGGTCTTCCCTGCCCCGTTTTGCCCCAAGAGTGCAAAAAAGTCTCCCTCTTCAATAGTGAGAGATATTCCCTTCAGTGCCTCTACGCCACCACTATAGGTTTTGCGAAGGTCTTTCACTGCAACTGCATGCGACATATGAAGACTCTAGTATAAACGAAAAACCGCTTCGCTGAAATAGCGAAAGCGGCCTTTCTCGCACAGCTGGATTACATGCTCATCTTGCCCTTTAAAGACACGAGCATCCACACAGCAGAGAGGCCTACGAGGACGTAGACAAGCCACTCTACCTGAGGCCATGCTCCGAGGATCATGTTCACAACATTCCAATTATTGCCCGTAAAGCCACCGAGGCCTACAAGACCCCAGTTAAGACCACCGACAATAACAAGAATAAATGCGAGAGTTTGGAGAAGTTTCATAAATATAAAGTAGTACGAAATAGCGGGAAAATAACCCACGGCTCGACCCCACCGCTACTCATAAGTATGAAGCATTAAGAGACGTTTAACAGCTGCAATAAAAGGAAGGGTGGGGATAAATTTACCGCGGTAAGTAGTCGAGCGGGTTGAGGTATGCATTAAGTGGCGCAATAGGCACTGTTACCACTGCCCCGCTCTTGCAGGTGTATTGCTTTAAGGAAAGCGCTTCCGCAACATACACTGTAAAGTGCAAGTGCGGCCCCGTCGCATAGCCTGTTGAACCGCTATAACCTAGAACCTGCCCTGTTGCGACCGTTTGTCCTTTGCCGACGTTAATGTTGGAGAGGTGGGCGTAGAGTGTCGCAAGACCGTTTGGATGTTTAACGATCACCCACTTACCGTACTGACAATTCGGCGCTGCGCCATGGTTCACTTCGTACACCGTACCACCAAGCGACGCGCGTACCGGGGTGCCTACACTTGCGCGGAAGTCGATACCGTCGTGCGTTCCGGATGTGTACAGACGGCCGGAGTCGGCTGTTCTCCCGAACTGTTGCGTCACCAGTACATTGTCGAGCGGCCACTGCAATACACCGCCGCGCGCACCTGGGATCTTGCTTGGATCGAGTACGTACTCCAACTTCGATGCAAGGTCAAAGAGCGCTGCTTCGAATGCTTTTTGCTCGGCTTGTTTTTGTGCGATCTGCGCCTGGTACGTAGACTCTTTGTTTTTTGTTTCAGTCAGGAGTTTATTCTGTTCATCACGCGATATGGCGAGCCCCTGCTTTTGCTCATTCAGTTGTCGCTGCAGGCCGGCAAGTTCGGCACGTTTTTCTTCTGCAACATCTTTATCCGTTTGATACTCCTCCTTTAAGGTCGAGAGTTCGCGGATCTTGTTCTCGAGTTCTATACGAAGCGCCGTAAGGTTTGCCGCTTCGTCAAAAAACTGCGAGAGTGTGCCACCTGTTAGTAAGGTCAACACCTGCGGTTGCGTATCGGCCATATCAAGCTGGCGCAGCGAATTCCCTACCTGGTCTTGGGAACGACCTATCCTCTCGGAGGTTTCTGAAATACTTCCCGAAAGGTTGCTAATTTCTCTATCTTTTTCTTTTATTTCTGCTTGCGTTAGCGTAATACTCTTGGTGAGTTTTTGAATATTGAGGTTAAGTTCGGTTACTGCCGTTTGCAGTGTTTGTTTTTGTTTACTAGTCGCATTCAGGTCGCTTTGGAGTTTGGCGATTTCTGCTTTGAGCTGTTCGATTTGCTTATTGTTTTCACTGATCTGTGTCTGGAGTTCCTCAGCACTTTGTGCTCGCACGAAGCCAACTCCCCCCACAATACAAAGGGAACCAATAAAGAGCACACTAAGAGTACTGCGGATGATACTCCCCATCCATTTACTCTAACACAGCGCGAGCCTCAGCAATTCGCTGTACTGTTTTGTTTTTACCTATAAGCCCCGCAAGGGTGAAGGGATCAGGTGATTTTTCTAACCCAGAGAGAGCTACCCGCATAGGCCACAGCACTCCGCTCCTCCCTACTTCGGTGGCGTATGGGAAAATAGCTTCTTTTACATTCTCCATGGTGAAGTCTTCATCAGCAATAGTCGAGAGCTTCGCCTCAACTGCTTTAAGGTAGTTGGCCACATCCCCCGCTTCTGCTTTTGCACCCTTCAAAAGTAATTCTTTAGTGACGACAACGGTGTCTCCGAGGAACGCGTACTCCCCTCCTGTAATAGCCTGCTTCGCATCGCCCAAAGTTTGCGAGCGTTCACGCAACAAACGGACAATCTGTGTCGCATACGGAGGAAGCGGGCCCATGTAAGACGTTAACGTAGCAAGAAATGCTTCATCAGAAAGTTTTTTCAAATGTTCCGCATTACACCAACGTAGTTTCACTTCATCGAATACACCGGATGATTTTTGAATCCGATCAAGAGAGAAAATCTTCAACAATTCTGCAACAGAAAATACTTCCTGCTCCCCTTCCGGATGCCAGCCCAAGAGCGCAAGGTAGTTGATCATCGCTTCGGGCATATACCCCTCATCTCTGTACTGTGTCAGTGCTTTTGCACCTTTGCGTTTTGAAAGCTTGGTGCGGTCGGTACTTAACACCAAAGGAAGATGCGCGTAAGTCGGGATTGCAAAACCCAGCGCCTCGCCGATAAGAATTTGCCGCGGCGTATTGGAAATATGATCCTCGCCGCGGATGACATGCGTGACGCCTTCGTCTGCGTCGTCTACCACCACTGCAAAGTGGAATACCGGTTCGGTTTCTGAGCGCGCAATGACAAAGTCGCCCAGGTCTGTGGTGTCCATGCTAATGTCGCCACGGATACTGTCGGTAAACGTCACTATTCTTTTTGGATTACGAAAGCGGATCACTTCTGCACGATCACCCGGCTCTTTTGGCGTTTCTTTTGATACGTACGCCTTATCTTCAGCAATTAGCTTGCGGATCAGTTCTGTGTGGCGCGGCGCGTTCTCACTTTGACGATACGTTTCGTCTGGCGAAAGCCCCAACCAGGCAATAGTCTCGTGGATATTGTCCTCGTATTCTTTTTTAGAACGCTCACGGTCGGTGTCTTCTATACGCAAAATAAACTTTCCCCCTTCCTTCTTTGCCAAGAGGTATGCAAACACTGCAGTACGATAATTGCCGCCATGAAGGAACCCTGTAGGGCTCGGGGCAAACCGAGTAACGATACCTGCCATATAGGCCCTACTGTAGCAAATATTAGGATTCGTGCGAGAGGGCTATGTCGAGGAGTGCTGTGGCTATTACCTTTGCTGCGTCAGGGCGAGAGAAGCTGCGCGCCGCCTCCCCCATCTTACGAACGAGCGTTTCATCGCTCAAAATACGGTTCACTTCTGCTACCAGGAGGCCCGGAGTTAGGTTATTTTGGTCTACAACTACTGCCGCACCTGCACGAGCATACGAATATGCATTTTGTGTCTGATGATCACCTGCACTTCCAGGAAGTGGAATCATGATAGACGGTACACCCCACGCAGCAACTTCGAAAATAGTTGACCCAGCGCGCGAAATAACCAGCGCCGTTGCGCCTGCACTCATGCGCATCGCAAGGTCATTCAGGTAGCCAAATGGTTTATAGCGCTCGGCGTAGGGAGAATCTTGGAGGATCAGTTTCGCCCTGCCAGATACATCAGCAAAATTACTTGCACCTGTTTGATGCACTATCTGGTACTTCTCTACTAGCGCAGGAAGTGCGGAGAGGATCGCATCGTTAATTGCTTGCGCGCCTTGCGAACCACCAAGCACCAAAAGCACAGGGAGCTCGTGTTTTAACTGCAGGTATTCATGCGCTCCTTCGCGCGAGGGCAAGAGTGCTGCACGGCGTACCGGATTCCCCGTAAATGCAACCTTCTCTTTTGGAAAATAGGCAGCCGCCTCAGGGAATGACACTGCGATTTTTACCGCAAACTTCCCTGCCCAAGCGTTTACGCGCCCTGGCACTGCATCGGACTCGTGTATAACAACCGGGATCCGGAACAGGCGCGCAGCAAGCAAGGTCGGAAAGCTCGCGTAGCCTCCTTTACCAAACACCACGTCCGGATAGAGAAAGAAAATACGTATAACTGCGCGGAACACCCCCCACGCAGTTTTAAATACATCAAAAAAGTTAAGGATGGAGAAGTAGCGGCGCGTCTTCCCTGCTGCAGTGGGAACAAACGTAATTGAGTTTGCAAGCAAGAGCTCGCGGTCGTACGGGTCGGGAGCCGCAAAATAGAGCGTCGGATCAAGTAACTTCTTTTCGCGCACCACGTCATGCACCGCTTCTGCAACAGCAATAATTGGGTAGAAATGTCCGCCGGTAACTCCTCCTGTAAAAAGTATTTTCATAATCGAGTGAAAATTGTCTTATTTCTGCCGCATGCGGCGAGATACACTTACGATAACACCCGCCTCAGCAAGTGCGATCGCGAGCGCCGAACCACCATGCGATACGAAAATAAGCGGCAAGCCCGAGAGTGGAATAAGCCCCAAGGTCGAGGCCATATTGAAAAACGATTGACCGATAATAAGTATAACAAGCCCAACAACAATGAGTCCACCAAAGGGGTCTGCTGCGCGCGAGGCAATCCGTAGACCAAGCAGCGCAAACGCGACATAGAGCATAACGAGCCCCACACTCCCCATAAAACCGAACTCCTCGGCCGCTACAGCAAACACCGAGTCGCCAATTGGTTCCGGCAAGTACGAAAATTTTTGAATACTTTGACCAAACCCCCTGCCGGTCAGTCCGCCCGAGCCCACAGAAATAAGCGACTGTTGTATTTGCCATCCTGCACCGTGCGGGTCTGCTTCCTGGTGTATAAACGTTTGGATGCGTTCCATCACATACGGGCGCTGCCATGCGACCACCCCTATCACCAACACACCCATAAGCAGCAGTAGCCCGAGGTGCAGCAACCGGCCTCCCGCCACAAACAGCATTCCAACTGACGCAAGCATCAGTATCACCACTGCGTCGGTGTCCGGCTGCAAAAGCAGTACGAGCGCTGCAATTCCCGGCACTACCGCAAGCGGCAGTAGTCCTCCTTTCAGAGTGTTAATTTTCTTGAAGTTGGCTGCATAGAGAGCACCTAGGAATAGTACGGCTGCAAACTTAAGCAACTCTGCAGGTTGGAACGTAAACGGGCCGAGATTGATCCAACGCGCAGCTCCTTTCAGTTCAAGCCCAATAAAGGGAACAAATGTGAGGAGTGTAAGGAACATGGCGACACCAAAGAAGTACGGCGTGTACGGTCGCCACTTGCGATAATCCATCCGAGAGAGCACGAAAAATGCTACGCCACCACACACTAACCCGAGCAAGAGCTGACTTACTGTTACGGAAGAAAAGCTGGCGCCATCGCGCGCCAAGAGACCAAGGGCCGCAGAGGTAAAAATAAGGAGCCCCGCCACCACGAGACTTGAGAGTACGAGCAAAAATGGTGTATCAAACGTTTTTTTCACAAAAGAGCGATCGCGAGACCAGCTATTGCCGCTACCACTCCTACGATCCAGTAGCGCATGGTTACTTTATACGGAGGCCACCCTAGCGCTTCGAAGTGATGATGCAAGGGGGCTACACGGAAAATCTTTCGCTTTAGTACTTTTTTACCAAAGAGCTGCACCATAACCGAACACACGGTAAGCACAAGCGGGAGCGCAATGAGCGGAAGCACCAGCAACCCTTGTCCGCCACCGCGCACGTCGGTAAGAAATGCAACAACAGTAAGAACAATAGTGAGCGCCATGCTTCCTGTTTCGGACATGTAAAAACGTGCAGGCGGAATGTTAAACCACAAAAATGCAAGCAGACCACCCGTTATTGCGGCACAAAGACCCGCAATGTCCATCTGATTTTGAAAGAATGCGAGCGCGCCGTAGGCTCCGAAAATAATTGCGAATATGCCACCGGCTAAACCATCGATACCGTCAATAACTCCTCCCGCGTAGAGGAAAAGCGCAACGAGCAAAAAGAATGGGATAAAGTAGAGGCCGAGATTAACCGTGTCGAGCAATGGAAACGTGATGGAGGACACATCAAGACGTGTATAAAACCAATATGCACAGAGTGTTGCTATGATCGCAACCGCAGTAAGACGGACACGCAAGCGCAAACCTCCCTTCCCCCACACTTCAAAAAGATCATCTACGAGGCCAACCAGCGCGCCCACCGCAAGTGCCGCAAGCGGCACCCACGTCTGGTTCCGACTAATAAACCCTAATCCTTCAAATGTCTCTGGGAGGACAAACGCCAAGAGCTGCAACAACCCTGCAGCAAGGAGCACACTGCCCCAGATAATGACGCCACCTAAACGCGGCGTGCCCACCTCGCGCGTCTCGTGCAACTGATTAAAAACAACTGCCGTGGTACCGTCGAGCGCCACCTTGCCGGCCTTCTTCTTCCAGAGGCGATGTTTATAGAGTATGTGCGTAACAAACGGCGTCATAGCGATGCCGATTAAAAAGGTAATGACTGCCGGTATAAAAATACGAAGTGCGTCTATGGTCATGGTGTTGTTGAGGAAGCTACAAGAGTGCCGCGTAGCGCCTGTACTAATGTCTCTACATCAGTAAAACGGCCTTCACGGGTAGACCCGAGCACGGCAATAATAAGCGGGCGTCCGACCTCAATGTCGACTGCGGCAACCAAGTTGCCACCCGCCAGATCAGTGTACCCTGTTTTTGCACCAATGAGTCCCGGCAGAGCGTGGAGCGGCTCCGTCGTCGCGTTTGCATAAATAAGATGATCGCCGTTTTGAATGGTTATGCCCCCTTCTTGTGCAGTCGCTTCAAAAAAGTCGGGAAATTCTTGCAAGAATGTTGCGGTAAGAAGTGCCATGTCGTGAGCTGAGCCGTACGCACCTGCTGTTTCTAAGTCTTCATCAAGACCTGTTGGGTTAAGGAAATACGTGTGCGAAAGACCAAGGTTTTTTGCCGCCTGATTCATCGTATCGATCAGCGACCCTCCCACTGATGCCGCAGCTGCTGCCATAGCATCGTTCGACGAAGCAACAAGACCGAGTTTCACCAGGTCATAGAGCGGCCAACTCTCGCCAACGCGCAGGTCCCAATCACCTTCCGGTGCAATGTCCTCGCGCGTAATAGTAACTGCCCTATTTTCTTTTTGTGCGGAAAGTACTGCAGCGGCAGCCATCAGTTTCGTCAGTGACGCGAGCGGTCGCTGCACGTTCGCCTCCTTTGCGTAGAGAATGCGATTCGTCCCTGGGTCGTAGACCACCGCACTTTGTGCGGTCAACATCTCGGGTGCCACCGTAATAGCTGTAGGAAATTGTGGGGTCGTCGGAGCAACGAGTCCAACCTGCGGATGCGCTGCGAAAAGCAGCATGCCAAAAAATACGGTGCCGCCAGCAAAGGTTGCCGCAAGACTATCGAGAACAGTGTGGTGACGTGGGAATCTCATGATTGTGCTTTATATGACGCCTCCAGGTCAGCAAGTTTTTGCTGTACTGTTGCAAACTCAGGCAAATCGGCGCGCGCGGTAATGCTTAATTCTGCATACAACTCTGTTGTAGGCTCGTAGAGGAATGACCGCTCGTCCTTAGGGTTCGGTACCTTGCGAATAAGACCGCGCATAAGGAGCGTGCGGAGTGTTTGCGATGAATTAACACCGCGAATGAAGTCAATTTCCGAGCGCGAGAGCGGACCACGGTACAGAATGGCCGCAAGAGCTTCTAACCCCGCACGACCGATGTCGCGAGAAAATTCTTCCCGGCGAACACGCTCGATAGTTGCCGCGGCAACTGGTGTCGTACGCAGTTCCACTACTTTTCCATCATCAACGAGTGTTATGCCGCGATTATTAAAATTCGTTTTGAGAGCCGCAAGCGCAGCTTCTAGCTTTTCTGCTTCAACATCGAGCATAGACGCGAGTTCGTCGCGCGAAAATGGGCGACTAAAAGCAAAAAGCAGCGCCTCTATACTTTGCATCAATTCCTGGTCATTCATACGAAGGGGTCGACACGGCGTCGCTTTCCAGCGTAATGTCGCCGTGCTTGTTTTCTTGGGTAGCTTTAATTATACCCTGTTTTACCAGCTCTAGTAAGGCTAAAAAGCTCACAATCACGTCGGGTTTGTGCGCCTTCCCCATCCCCGAAAACTCTTTAAATGAAAGCCTCATCGCGGTCGTAACGCGCTTCGCGAGAGATTCGATCATTTCTTCAAGCGAAATAACTTTTTTTACCGCAACTTTAGGAAGCACCGTGGGTTGCGGAAAACCAGCGATCAGGTTGTGTGCTGCAGCAGCAATATTTGCAATCGTAATTGTTTCATCTGGATGGAAGAGAGGGTCCGGCTCTACACCATCACTCTCGTGCAGCATCGGGAGGCGAAAATTCTTCACAAGTTCGCGCGCAGACTCTTTAATAATCTGGTAGACAGCCAAGCGGTACTCGAGTTCTTTAATGTCTTGCGTCTCTTCGTCGGAAAGCTCGAGTGTCGGGAGGAGCGAGCGCGACTTAATAAGCAAGAGTGTTGCTGCAAGCGCAATAAACTCGGCTGTCTCCCCCATCGGGACCTCATCCATCGAATTTATTTTCGCAATATACTCATCCGTAACTGCCGCAAGCGAAATATCGTTGATAAGCAGCTTGCGCTTTTCTATCAACTCCAAAAGAAGGTCGAGTGGGCCTTCGTATACTGGTGTTTTAACAGTGATGGGCATGGGTGTATAGCTCGCTCGAGGCTTTGTAAAACGAAGTCTCACGGAGTCGCTGTCTGGCGCAGCAGCGCCAGCGCTGACTCTCGGCCCGTCGGCCTGCGAGACACTCCGCTCAACTTGTTTTACAAAGCCTAGCGACCGTACTCCTCAATAATACCAAGAAGAAAGCGTACTGGCGCACCAGCTGCTCCCCTGCTTAAGAATTCGCCACTCGTTGCGGTCATGCGCGGCGCCATATCAACATGCACCCACGGACACTCGAGGTCTTTTGCAAATTCGCGGAGGAACATGCCACCCGCAATAACACCACCGTAGCGCGAGTTGCCCGCAGTAGAAATATTCGGCACATCGCCAAAGTTTCCCTTCACCATGTCCTCGTACTCTTCCCATGCCGGAAACGGCCACATATAATCGCCGCTTTCTTCACCGAGTGCTTGGATTTTCGGGATAAGCGCGTCTTTATTGGTCATGAATGCGCTCGCCTGAGTCCCGAGCGCCGTAAGCGACGCGCCGGTAAGCGTTGCAACATCGACAACAATTTTCGGATTGTAGCGCTTCGAGTACGTAATAGCATCCGCAAGGATCACGCGACCTTCTGCGTCGGTATTCAAAATTTCGATCGTACGGCCAGAGAGTGACTTCAAAATGTCACCTGGGCGCACTGACTCACCACCGGGATGGTTCTCTACCGCAGGGACAAGTGCGATAACGTTTACTTTAAGACCCAACTTCGCAGCAAGAATAACTGCGTGAATAACAGCCGAGCCACCCGACATGTCCATATGCATTTCGTACATGCCGTCGCCAGTTTTAATATTGAGCCCGCCGGTATCAAACGTCACACCTTTACCGACAAGTACGACCGGTTTTACAGACTTCGCTGCACCCCAATACTCAGCAATAATAAATTGTGGCTCTTCCTTAGACCCTTTACCAATACCGACAACGCCGCCCATGCCGAGTTTCTGCATGTCGGTTTGGTTCAGTACCTTTACCTGCACCTTGGTTCCTTTGGCGAGTGTGTTTGCAGACTCTGCAAGCAGGCGCGGCGTCATGTCGCCACCTGGAGTGTTAGAAAGTGCGCGGGTTGAGTTAACTTCAATCCCGATTACTTCGCCGCGAGCGACACCCTCTTGTGCCGTCTTAGGTGCGTTAAGGAGTGCAACTTCGTCCACACTATCAAACCCGCCCTCTGGCTCGGTTTTATAAATATTAAAGTCGAAGTTCGCCATCGCAAATGCAACTGCAGCCACTTCGCCCAACTTTTTATCGCTCACACTTTTCTCAACGAGCGCGCGAAGCTCTTTCCAATCGAGCGCGATACTCTTCAGTTTGTATTGCTTCGAAACAACGATAATTTTGCGCAGGAAGATGGTCGCTTTGCGCTGCGTAAGCGGCTTTTTAGAACCGTAGCCAAGGTGGAGTTCAGTAACTCCGTTCTTTTCTATAAACCGTGTAACAGGGCCTGAAATAAGGCGAACCTGGGTAAAACCGTCTGGCAGAGCTTGAGTAAAAGTGGTCGTCATAGTGGCCGCACCATACCACAAAACAAAGAAAAAACCCAGACCGTTTTTCGGTCTGGGTTTACGTACTCTACTCACACGCCGCTCTCCCCTCGCACGACCCGCTTTTTAAATTCTGCGGGTGCAAAATGCTCCAGGAGTTCGAGCGTCGGCCGGGGCCGACCATCGCCGTTTATAAAGAGCTGCTCCACCTGCTCGATGTCACTCGGGTCGATGTAGAGCGCATGCAGAATGGCTTCCTTGTCGCTCGGGTCGTCAAGACAGCACCCCTCGACAAGACTAACCCACCGGTTGCCAACGGGGACGCTAATAGCCCAGCGCGCACCGTTATACGGACCAAAGTACCGACCATTTCCGCTCATTATTCCTCCTTTAGGTGTTTGAGACGAAAAGAGCCCGCTTGAGGCGGGCTCTTCGTTAGATAATTTTGGGAATCATCCAACAAACAACCCACCTCTCGGGCTGCTAAGGACGACGAGCACAAACTGTGTATTCCCAAACGTCATATCTTTATATGTACCACACCTGTATTTTCTTGTCGATTACTGATTACTATTGTCCATTCACCTCCATAAAGGTAACCGTAGAAGGAACAACAAACTTACTTTGGTCAGGATTCCATGCCTCGCAGTCGTACTGCATATTCATATTTACATCAAACGAACCCTGCATAGCAGTACCTCCTTGCGAACTTGCGGTCACCTTCGACTTCACACCCTGCGGCACCATATCTGACCACGAGTATACGTATCCGCCGGTCGTGATCATGTGGCTTGTAATGGTCATGCCTGCTGCCCGTGAGGTAAAGTCACCGCGAATTTTATCGCCCGAAATAAATACCGTACCTTCTGATGCGGAATTTTGCACAACAATAGAAGTGGTGCACTGGTAGCTACCGCCACGCGCCATGAGTGATGCAAAACTACCTTCGCCAGAAAAACTCTCTTCAGATGTTGTTTGCTGGTTGGTATTTCCTGTCTCGGTTTGAGTGGTGTCGCCTGTTTGTTCTTGTGGAGCTGCTGCGGGAGTCTGCGTATTTTGCCACACAAAGTATCCACCACCCGCAACCACTACTACACCAATAAGTCCAAGAATGTATGTTTTCATAAATAACTATTATGTACTAATTATTTCTTCTCGTCGGTCGAGAGGAGCGTGTCGATGCGGTTTATATCGCGTGGGAAGAGTGTTGCTTCCTTAATGTTATCGAGACCGAGGAACTTTTGCGTAAGACGCTCGAGGCCCATGCCGATACCACCGTGCGGCGGCAAACCATACTTGAAAGCCATTAAGTAGAAGCCGAATTTCTCTGGGTTTAAGCCCTTCGACTTAATTTTCTCTACCAACATCTCGTAGTTGTGGACACGCTGACTGCCGGAGATAAGTTCTACACCACGGAAGAGGAGGTCAAAGCTCTTGGTAAAGCCTTTGTCGTTCTCGTCTTCCATCGTATAAAACGGGCGCTTCGACACTGGGTAGTGCGTGACGAACACAAAGTCGCTCCCTAAGTTTTCCTTCGCATAGTCGGAAAGCCAACGTTCATCTTCGGGCTCTAAGTCTGGCTCGTTTGTTTTATCCTTCCCCGTTTTTTCTTTAATAAGAGCTTGCGCCTCGCGAAGCTTCATTGACGGAAATTCTGCTGGCGCTTTTGGAAGTTCGATGTTAAAGAGTTTCAATTCTGCTGCACAGATTTCCCCTACGCGCTCTACAATAAAGCGAAGCGTGTCCGCGATCATACGCATAACGTCTGTATGGTCTTTAATAAAGCCCATCTCGAAGTCGAGCATGGCTATCTCGTTAATATGGCGCGTGGTCGAGTGCTTTTCCGCACGGAATTGCGTACCGGTCGTAAACACACGCTCAAACACTCCTACCAACATTTGCTTGTAGAGCTGTGGCGAGGTCGCAAGGTAAGCGGTTTTATCATTAAAGTATTCAACCTTAAATACCCCTGCTCCACCCTCGGCATCGTCGCCCACCAGCTTTGGCGCCTGAAATTCTACAAACTGCTGCGAACGAAGATACTCGCGAAATGCGCCAACAATTTCTGACTGTACTTTAAAAATCGCACGTTCTTTGTCGCGGCGCAGCGTCAGCGGACGTGTGTCGAGCATGGTGTCCAAGTTAAGCTCTGCATCGGTTGCAAACGGCATTGCCTCCGCTTCCGAAAGTATTTCTATAGCCGTAATCTCCAGTTCGATAGAACCGTTTTGCACGTCGCGACGCATTTTTTCTGGACGCTCGTTTACCTTACCCTCAATACGCACCACCCATTCTTGCTTAAGAGTTTGCGCAACTTCAAGCACTTCAGGTTTACCAAAGACAACACCCTGCACCTTGCCGGAGCGGTCGCGGAAGTCGAAGAACGCCATCTTCCCCTGGTTACGCGCAACATCCACCCATCCAGAGATAGATACCGTTTCGCCCACATGTCCTGATAAGTCGCCAATTAAAATTCTCTCCATATAAAATTAAAGTGTTACGCCCACTTTCTTACGAACATCTGCCATTTTTGCAGACGCAATTGCACGAGCTTTTGCTGCACCATCGCGAAGAATGTTCTTCACATCTTCGTCTGTAATACTGTCGCGCTTCGCACGCATTGGCGCAATAAAACTTTCAATATCTGCTGCCAGCGCTTCTTTTAAATCTTTATACTTCCCTTTCTTCTCTTCGTAGAGTGCCGCCAGATCTGCCTCACTCTTAAAGAGTTTGTGGATCTGGTACACATTTTCCGGACGTTCACCCGAAGAGTCGGTTACGATACCCATCACCGCTTTTGTAATTTCTTCCTTCGTTCCGAAAAGAGGAATGGTATTACCGTAGCTCTTGCTCATTTTCTTACCGTCGGTACCTGGCACGACGCCGACACCCTCTACAATTTTTTCTTGCGGCTCGATAAATGTCTTTCCGTACGCATTGTTAAACTTTGCAGCCGCCTCGCGAGCATATTCAACATGCTGCTTTTGGTCGCTCCCTACCGGCACCACTTCAGTGTCATACAAAAGAATGTCTGCAGCCATTAATACTGGGTAGTTAAACAAGCCTGCGTTCGCCTCGAGCCCCTTTGCAACTTTGTCTTTGTACGCGTGTGCGTTTTCCAAATACGGCACCGGGATCAATGTCTCAAGAATCCAGGCGAGCTCGGTATGTTCCAATACATCGGACTGTTTAAAAATTATTGCCTCTGCCGGGTCTACTCCTACCGCAACATAATCCTTAACAACATTAACGATGTCGGTGCGCACTTTTGCAGGGTCCTTAACCGAAGTAAGCGCATGATAGTCCGCGACCATTAAAAAGCTTTCAGAGTCTTTGTAGGAATCGACAAACGGCTTCAATGCACCAAAATAGTTACCAATGTGGAGCGTACCGGAAGCTTGAAGACCCGTAAGGAGGCGTTTCTTTGCCATATATATACTGATGAGTCTACCAGAAAATCCTTAAAACTGAAGGCTTTTGTGAATACCTAAAAACTTGACATTTGTAAACCACTAGGTTATAGTGCTCGACGGACTGCTCATTTCGGGCAGCATTACCCACGAAAGGGGCTACATACATGCGAATGAAGTCGTTTGTCCTTGCCGCGGCGCTTGCCGTGGCACTGCCTGTCGCCGCTCTGGCGCAGGCGGTTCCGCCGACCACTCCGATCGACATGCCGGATGCAATCACCGGCACGATGACCATCGACTTCGGCACCCGGACCAACCGGGACGCCAACGATGTTCCGAACGAGGGCGCCCGTGACGTCTACACGGCGAACATGACGATTCTGAACTCGTTCCTGTTCCAGGGCGACGTGACGCGGCAGCCGTGGCTGCCGGGCAGCATCATGGGCGGGACGCGCCAGCAGGGCTTCCTGCAGTTCAACATCAATACCAGCCTGCGCAACCCCGCCAATCCGGCCCAGGTCGCCATTCTCGGCGGCTGGGTCGGCGGGATGCAGCTCGACGGCGCCGGCAAGTACCTGCTCTCCGTCCCTCCGGACGGCAGCAACCCGCTCCGCTTCTCGATCCAGGCTGGCAACAGCTTCGTGTCGAACTTCGGCGGTGAGATCCAGGGCCGCAAGCCGCGGCAGGGTGGTCTCGCCGCTCTCGTCGAGGGAGCGACCAACTACGTGAATCGCACGTACACCCGTGTGGTGAACGGTCAGCAGGTGCAGGTCACCGTCGCCGGTGCCGACCCGATGAGCTTCACCAACGTGGTGATGGGCGCCGGCCCGCTCGAGGTCTATCCCGAGACGACCATCAACGGCTCGATCGACTATGACCCCGAGACCGGCAATTGGTTCCTGGACGCGTTCGCGTCCTACACCAGCGGTGGCGTGGTCTACAACGACCACTACACCGGCACCATCCGCTGGGTCGAAGACCTCAACCGCGAAGCGAATGGTCTTGGGTATTACGAACTGAATGTTCGTATCAACGAACCGCCGGCTGACGAAGCCGCCGTGTTCGCCCCCACGACCACGATGACCGCGGAAGAAGCGTTCTTCGCCATGATGACGACGGTCCCCGGCTTCACCGGCACGGTTTCCTACCAGGACACGTTCCGCGGCGAGTCGGTCATCCGCTCGGTGGTCACGTATGACGTCGACGCCAACCAGGCTTCGCGCATCCAGACCATGAACTTCGCAAAGCTGCTCTTCCTCATCATTGGCCCGTTCAACGACGAATAGTCGTTCGAACCAGCCCACAGCAATACCGCCGGACTCTACCAAGAGTCCGGCGTTTTCTTTTACAGAAAGTTGCTTTTTTAAATTAAGTGTGTTACAATTGCATCAGAAGTCAATATCAAAAACGGAGAGTCTTCATGTCGTCCTCGTTTGCCCTTGACCAGCATCTGCCTGGGTGCAGCCCTCTTAACCCCTGCAAGCATTGCAAACTTGTAGCAATGCTTCGGACGAAACTTGGTCCAACAGATTTCGACGAAGTCGTCCAGCTCTTTAACGAACCTGCAACCCCTTCGCAACCTGCAATGCCGCCAGAGACACCCGTCAGTGAACTAGGTTTGTCGACTCGAGTCCTCAAAACTCTAAAGAACGACAACTTGCACACCATCGGCGAAGCACTTGCACGCATTCGCGAACATGGTGGTATCTATCGTTATCGCGCTCCAAATTTCGGAAGAATATCTAGGAATGAATTGGCTGAGGCGCTCAGCAGAGCAGGCCACGCAGTCCGTTAACCTTCTTCAATAGCAGATCAACGCCGCAGTATATGCGGCGTTTTCTTTTACTTAGAGTCACAGATAATTCCGTCGCCGTCGCTCCGGAATTTCCGCGACCCCGCCTCGACTGTTTTGACTGCTGTCAAAACATGTCTCCGGCCGATTTAAGTACCGAAAAAAGTAAAGCAGTTTACTTTTTGTCGGTCTTAGATCCCCTCTTCCTTCAACTTTTCGACAAGGGCTTTTGCGGAGCGAGAGAGTTTTTGAGGGAGATTTATTTTAACTTTGACGAGCAGGTCGCCGCGCTTGCCACGATTATTCGGCACACCTTTATTTTTTATATACAAAACTTCTCCATGGGTTACACCAGCAGGGACAGAGATTGTTTCCTCGCCGTCTAAGGTCTGTACTTTGTAGTCGCTCCCCAAGAGCGCGTCAGAAAGTTTAACTGAAAGATCGGTTACAAGGTTCGTCCCCTCTTTTTTAAAACGTGGATCCGGAGTGACGTGTACTTTTACGTACAGGTCGCCCGAGGCACCACCTGCTACAGCCTCGCCTGCTCCCGTAAGGCGGATCATCTCGCCGCCTTCAATGCCTGCAGGGACAACAATATCGATCTCCTCTTGTTTGCGGTAGACGCCCTCGCCGCGGCAGGTAGCGCATTTTTGCTTCGGTACTTTGCCGGTTGCATGGCAATGCTTACATGGCTGCACCATCGTAATAGCTCCGAAGAACGAGTTGCTTGTCTCGTGGACTTTGCCGGCACCGTTGCAGTGCTTGCAGGTTTCAAGCTCAGTACCCGGTGCAGCGCCACTTCCCTTGCACGTGTCGCACTGTGCGGTCTTTGCAAGCAGTACCGAGCGCTTTACGCCGAAGATAGATTCTTTAAACGACAATTCGAGGTCGATAGAAATATCACGACCGCGACGAGAGCGTCCTCCGCCCCCACCAAAGAAGTCGGTAAAGACATCGCCAAAGTCGAAGTTACCAAAGCCCTGCTGAAACGCATCTTGAAATTGCGAAAAGTCGAAACCTGCTCCGCCCCCGAAGCCGCCACCCGCTCCGCCCGCACCAAAGGTGCGGCCGTAGGAGTCGTACTCGGCGCGCTTTTTATCGTCGGAAAGGATGGAATACGCCTCGCTTACTTCTTTAAACTTATCTGCATCGCCCGTCCCCTTGTCCGGGTGATATTTGTGCGCAAGCTTGTGGAATGCCTTCTTAATTTCGTCTTTTGAGGCCCCTTTTGATACTCCTAGTATTTCGTAGTAATCGCGTTTAGTAGACATATTTGCAACTGCATTGTAACAAAAATTACCTTAAAACAAAACCCCGCACAAAGGCAGGGTTTTGTCCGCACCTGTTACTGATTTTGTGGCTCTCCGCCAGGATTTTCTGACCCACCCTGCTGTGCGTCTCCACCCGGCGGCGGCGTCTGCTGGCTTCCTGCTTTTTGGATCGCCTCGTAGACCTTTGAAAGCTCTTTGGTAAGTTCCTCTACCGCTGCTTTTATGTCAGCCGCATTGTCGCTACCCTTCTTGCCTTCTACTGCAGTAATTTTTTCGTTAATAGATGCTTCAAGCTCTGCTGGGACCTTGCCTTTGTTGTCCGAGAGTGCTTTGCGTGCACCATAGACTGCCTGTTCTGCCTGGTTGCGTGCTTCAGCAAGTTCCATCTTTTGTTTATCGGCAGTAGCGTTTGCCTCTGCATCTTTTTGCATACGCTCAATGTCCTGGTCGGAGAGTCCCGAACGAGCTTCGATGCGAATAGACTGCTCTTTATTAGTTGCTTTGTCTTTTGCTTTTACAGAGAGGATACCGTTTGCATCAACATCGAACGATACTTCAACTTGCGGCAACCCACGCGGTGCGGGTGGAATTCCGTCGAGCACAAAGCGGCCGAGCGACTTATTGTCAGACGCCATTGCGCGCTCGCCCTGCGTAATATGAATCTCTACTGAGGTCTGGTTGTCAGCCGCGGTTGAAAATACTTGTGAGCGCGAGGTAGGAATAGTCGTGTTGCGCTCGATCAACTTCGTTGAAACACCACCCATAGTTTCGATACCAAGTGACAGCGGGATAACGTCCAACAAAAGGATATCTTTTACTTCGCCGCCCAAGATGCCACCCTGGATAGCTGCACCGATAGCCACCACTTCGTCTGGGTTTACACCCATGTGCGGCTTCTTGCCGAAGAATTTCTCTACCGCTGCTTGCATTGCCGGCATGCGTGTCTGACCACCCACCAGCACAACCTCGTTAATATCGCCGATCTTAAATGGCGATGCTTCCATCGCGCGCTTGGTGATAGAAATTGCGCGGTCGATAAATTCTGCCGAGAGTTCCTCGAGCTTTGCGCGGGTCAATTTAATAAGGAGGTGGCGCGGACCAGAGGCGTCACTAGTGATAAACGGAATGTTTACTTCCGACTCGAGTGCGGTTGAAAGCTCGATCTTTGCTTTCTCTGCTGCTTCGTCTAAGCGCTGGCGTGCCAGAGGGTCATTGCGCACATCGATACCACTTTCCTTCTGGAATTCGGTTGCAAGGAAGTCGATGATCTTTTGGTCGAGGTCTTTACCGCCCAAGTGTGCGTCACCGTCGGTCGATTTAACTTCGATGACATCATCTCCTACCTCAAGAACCGAGATGTCGAACGTACCGCCACCGAAGTCGAAGACGACGATCTTTTCATTCTTCTTTTTATCAAAACCGTATGCGAGTGCTGCCGCGGTTGGTTCGTTGATGATGCGCAGCACCTCAAGACCAGCAATTTTACCTGCGTCTTTCGTTGCTTGGCGCTGAGAGTCATTAAAGTATGCAGGCACGGTGATAACTGCCTGGGTAATAGGCTCGCCTAGTCTCTTCTCTGCATCCATCTTCAACTTCTGGAGGATCATTGCAGAGACGGCTTCCGGTGTGTGCCATGCGCCACCCATCTCTACTTCGATACCGCCAGTAGCAGTCTTGCGCATTTCAAACGGCACAGATGATTTGTCTTTTTGTACCCCTGCTTCGTCGAAGGTGTGACCGATAAAGCGCTTAATTTGATAGACCGTATTTTTAGGATTCGTTACTGCTTGGCGGCGTGCAATAAGACCAACCAAGCGCTCGCCTGTTTTAGAGGTAGCAACGACTGATGGTGTTGTGCGTGCACCTTCTGCGTTTTCTATGACATGCGGCTCGCCGCCCTGCATGATAGCCATTGCAGAGTTTGTTGTACCCAAGTCTATACCAAGAATTTTCGCCATAGATATTTTTATTTAATGAATAAACTAGTTTTTAAAGGAATAGAGTACTACTTGTGCGGGACGGATCACATATTCTCCTAGTGCATAGCCGGATCGAAAGACCGTCGCGACCGTATTATCCTGCTCTGCACGCTCGGCTGCAACTTCTTGCAGCGCTTCGAACTTTTTAGGGTCAAACACATCGCCCACTTTGCCAAACTGTTCAATACCAATTCGTTTTAATGTATCGAGGAGCTGTTTTTGAAGGACTTCAAGCTCTTTCGTCTTCTGATGCTGCAGTGCCATTTCAAAGGAATCGAGTACCGGAACCAAATCTTCTCCTATCCCTGCCTTAATGCGCTCTTCGGTATGCGTCCGTCTGCTGTCTTCGTCGCGCTTGAGGTTAGCAAAGTCGGCACGCGAACGCTGCCAGCCCTCTAAATATTCTCCCCGTTCTTTTTCTGCCGTATGGAGTCGCTCCCGCAGTTTCTTTATCAGTGTGGCGGGATTTTCCGCTTCCTCCTCCGGCACGAATTCAGTATCGATGTCGGACATTGTGCAAGTATTTTAATCAAAAAACCGTGTTTGTCAAATATTCTAGAAAAGAAAATCCCCCTTCGCAGATCTGCGAAGGGGTTATATTACGTCGTGGCAAGCACAGGCACATGAGAACGATAGAACTTGTACCACTCCTCCTCGCTTGCCGCCATTGCGCCGTAGTACGCCGCACGATCAGTGAAATATGCCGGCAGCATTCCGGAGCGCAACAGCGCCCACGCACCGAGCAACTTTGCAGTCCGACCACATCCATCCGCATAGGGATGAATGTGTCCGTCGATCTCGCGTTCGAGCAAGGCTGCAAGTTTTACTGGATCCTGCTGTGGATCAAGCAGTGCTGCAGCTACATCAGCACCAAGCAATTCCATCGCTACTTCGATCTCGCTCGGCAACACCTGCGTCGGATATTTTTCTCTTGTATCCCACGTGCGCCACAGAGACTGCCCGGGCCGCAAAAGCCCTTCAGACACCTGCTTTGCCACAGCATTCATAAATCCGAGCACATGATGCGTCTGTGGACGTATAGCGAGCCCGTGCTTCCACACGTAGTCGATTGCGAGCGAGAGATTCTCTGCAGTCTTTTGAGCCAGCAGAGTCGCATCAGATACTTCAAGCGCAGGCTTTGCGCCGCCGTATGCAGCTGCGGTTGTTCCTTTTGCAGTGCGGGACAATGCAGAGACAGACTGGTGCACTTTTTCTGCCCATGTAGCATATGCAAGCTTCATAAGATCCTCCTATGACTGAACAGGTCTAGAGCCTATACTATAGCTATACATATGGATGTAAAGACGAGTGAAATTGAAGTGCTTGCAGAAACACTTATTGGGAGCCAAAAACGCGCGGACGGATCTTCAAATGCCCACCACGCAAAACGAGTCCGCGCTCTTGTACTTGCTGCTTTAGAAACTTCTGGAGAGGCGCCACAAGAGCCTTTGCGCAGTGCGATTGCCTACGCCGCACTTGCGCACGATTTTTTAGAAGACTCGTCTATCACGAAAGACGAATTGCGTGACCGTATTGGCGACACAGCGCTCCAGTTGGTGGAAACTCTTACCAACACCTGGGGCGATGGGCACGCGGACCCGTACGTTGCACAAGTTGCGGCGGGTTCTGAAGAAGCTCGTCTTATAAAATACGCGGATCTTATCGACAATATATTTCATGTCAGTTTTTCTGCATCACTGCTTGGAAAAGAATGGGTACATTCGTACTTCCTCCCTATTGTTGACCCTATGCAACAAGCTCTCGCAACAACTACGTTTGCACACTACCCTACCACCGCTCTAGAGATGCGAAATACTGCCACACTTGCTCGAACCCACTTACAAGAAACTATCGCTCGCTTATAAAAAACAGGCTGACCCATGGGTCAGCCTGTACGCACAAGACGTGCTGGTTGCTGCAAAGAGGAAATTCTGCGCGACACCGCCACAATTTCGCTCGTCGCTATGACAGTGCGATTGAGATTTCCCACGAAGAGCAAATCTTTCGGTGCAGCGCGGTCGACAGGAAGATCCCCTTGGTAAGAAATCACACGAAGCGCAACCGGAATGCACTTTGCCGCAAACAGTTTTTGCCACGGCTCCATACTCTCCAGGTCGCGTGCCACGATGATCGCATGGTCCGCAGGGATGATCATGCGCGGAAGGAATGTACTGTTCACCTTCCCCGGCAAATCACCGAGCACTACCGCGTGATCATCGTTCGCGAATTCCGCAATGCGAGGTTCGACGGTTGTCTTAAACCACGCATGATGCCTCTTCTTCCTCTTGTCCCAAGGTTTGTGCCCCAGGATACAAGGAATGGTGTCGGAGTAGACATCGACCTCGTGCAAGCCGACGGACACGCCTTCACCTTCGAGGGTACGGTACACGGACGCCACGAGTGTAGATTTGCCCGAATTGCGCGGGCCGCCAATGACGACGCGAGTCGACATTATCCATACTCCTTGTTACTACTGAACTCCCTTCACAAGGCTACGGCTCTTTTATAAAAAAAGCATTGTTTTTATACACAGATTTCGTATTTCATAATTAAAAAACTCCGCCGTAAAGTTTGTTGACGATACAAGTTGAATAACTTATAGTTCCTCCCGGTAGCAACAGCTCAAAAGGATCCTACAATGTCACGAGGCGGTTTGGACAGCGGCCAGTTTCTCCGCAATAAAACTAGCGGTAAATGGGGCGTTAGCGGACTTGATCCGTACGGTATTCGCGGCGAGGGTGAAGTTATAATCACATTCTCAACCGATCCCACAAATCCTGATGGATGGTTGGGCAATGGCTACCCTGCTACAGAATGGGAGGTGGTAGCCAAAGAACAAGTTCCTCCCGAAATTCGGGAACAGTTTCGTCACCTGGTTCACTGATCTTCAACAAAAAGCACCCTGCAAAGGGTGCTTTTCTTTTTTACAAAAAAAGCCGTCGCAAAGTGCGGCGGCTAAAAATTTCGAGAGGGTGGTGAAGCGATAAATCTTTCCCAAACTTGAGACTGGCCGCATGATGGGCTCGGTCAGTGTCGGATTATCCGGTATTGGCCTCTCCCATTCCCTGCCGGGTTAGGGGCGTGTAAACACGCAATCTCGTAGGGCATGCTCCCCGAGCGGGTTATTCCGAACTACACCTGAAGGCTCGCGCGTGCGACGAGCAAGCCTCACACCTTCTGTTAACAAAAAGGACCCTCTGTGAAAATAATATTCTAAGCACAAAAACTGTCAAGAAAGAAAAATCCCGCCACAGGGCGGGGATTTTTCTGTGAGAGCGTTTGAATTAACGCTTTGACCATTGTGGAGCTTTGCGGGCTTTCTTGAGGCCGAACTTGCGGCGCTCTTTTGCGCGAGGATCGCGCTTGAGGAAACCTTCTTTCTTAAGCGTACCGCGGAGGTTGTGGTCATGTTCAACGAGTGCACGAGAGATAGCATGGCGGACAGCGATAGCCTGACCAGCGATACCACCACCACGAACAACAACCGTTACTGAAAACTGTGTTGGGAGGCCAATCTTAAGGAATGGCTCGAGCGCAGCAATACGTAGCGGCTCAGTGTGGAAGTATGCGTTCACATCCTTACCGTTTACTACAACCGCAGTGCGAGCTGCCGGCGTAATGCGTGCGCGAGCGATAGCCGTTTTGCGGCGACCGACTGCTTCAATATATTTTTCGTCTTTAGTAGTTTTAGTTGCCATACAGTTTATTTCTCGATCGTGAGGAGCTTAATGCGGCGTGACTGGAGCTTATTCTTTGGAAGCATGCCAAGCACTGCGCGACGGATAACCTCTGCCTCGCCACGACGTGCCGAGAGCATAGCGTAGGTCTCTACCTTGCGACCACCTGGGTAGCCCGAGTAACGATCATACTCCTTCTGCAAGCTCTTGTTGCCCGAGATGCGGACCTTCGAGGCATTGATGATCTTTACTTCTTCGCCCATAACTACATGCTTAGCAAAGGTTGCCTTGTGTTTACCAAGGAGAGCCTTCGCAGCAGCAGTTGCTACGCGTCCGAGTGTTTTGTCTTGTGCGTCAATAGTAATCATATGTTTATACAAATTCGATCAATGCCATTGGACTTGCGTCGCTCTTGCGAGGACCCATCTTCACAATGCGAATGTAGCCGCCCTTGCGCTCCGTGTAGTTCTTAGCAGTGTCAATAAGTTTCTGAGCAGTTTGCTCGTCACCAAGTGCGGTAATAAGTGCGCGGCGGTCAGCGAGTGTTGCTGACTTACCCTTGGTAATGAGTTTCTCCACCATCGGGCGGATCTCCTTTGCGCGAGCTTCAGTAGTTGTGATTTTACCGCGCAGCGTCAAAGAGCGTGCAAGAGACTTCAAAAGCGCTTTGCGCTGGTCAGTCGGTCGGCCAAATTTTCGGTTTGCATTGTGGTGTCTCATAACGCTCTTTTACTTACAGATTATTTAAGGATGATGCCAAAGTTTGCAAGTGCGCGCTTGATTTCCTGGATAGCCTTCGGGCCCAAACCTTCGACCTCGAGGAGGTCCTCTTCGCGCTTGCGAGCAAGACCACCAACGGTGCGAATGTTTGCTTTCTCGAGAGCAGAAACGGTGCGGCTTGAAAGCTCAAGATCTTCGATGCGGGTCTTCAATGCTTCTGCAGAGTTTGCAGCTGCTGCAGCTGCATCAACAGACGTAACACCTGCTACTTCAGCCTGTTCTGGCATTACTTCCTCACGGAAGCCAACAACCGCCTTAAGCTGAGTGATCATGATCTCGATAGCAGACTCAAGTGCCTGACGTGGCAATACGGTGCCGTCAGTCTCGATAGAAATGCGGAGGCGGTTAAAGTCGGTGCGGTCGCCAACGCGCATGTTTTCAACTTCGTAGTTTACGCGACGAATCGGAGAGAAGATAGCATCAACTGCGATCTCACCGATTTCCACACGGTCTTTCTTCAATGCCTCGCGTGGTACGTAGCCCAATCCGCGTTCAACACGGAACTCTGCGGTAAACTCTGCGTTTTTGTCAGTTACCTCGCAGATGTACGCGTTCGGGTTAAGCAAGCGAACCTGGCCTGGGAGGGTAAGGTCTGCGCCGGTTACCTTGTTTGGACCTTTTACCGAAACGGTGATGGTCTGTGCTTCGCCGCTCAATACTTCAAAACGGAGTTTCTTGAGATTAAGGAGAATGGTGATGACATCCTCGCGAATGCCGTTCATAGTTGAGAACTCATGTTCAACACCCTCGATTTTAACTGAGGTGATAGCCGCGCCCGGGAGAGACGAGAGGATGATGCGGCGGAGACTGTTACCAAGGGTATGACCGTAGCCTGGGTAGAGGCCGTCTATTTCATACACGCCACCAGCCTCTTCTTCAGAGACGATTCGTGGCTTGCTCGGCAATGTGATCGAATACTCCATCATACGCAATACAAAAATTACTAATTACTTTGATAACTAAATTTAGCGGCTGTAGAACTGAATGATCACTCCCGGACTAAACGGCAACTCGGTTTCCGACACTACCGGAGTCTGCTTCACCGTTACTGAGAGACCGTCTGCTCCCATCTCCATCCAGTGCGGCGTCTTCTGCTCGAGCATCAATTCCTTGCGGTTAGCAAAGAGTGGGCTCTGACGAGACTCAGTACGGATAGCGACGGTGTCATCTGTTGAAACAGCAAAAGAAGGGATGGTAACGCGGCGACCGTTTACGGTTACGTGGCCATGTGACACGAGCTGGCGCGCTGCGCGACGAGTTTTTACAAGACCTGCACGGAAGACTACGTTGTCGAGACGAGACTCGAGCTTGTTGATAAGACCAGCGATAGAGTCCTTACCACGCTTCTCCATGGCTTCATGCACATAGCGTGCAAACTGAGCTTCAGAAAGACCGTAAATAAAACGTGCCTTCTGCTTTTCAAGAAGCTGTGCGCCATAGTCGCTGCCGCCGCGCTTAGCACCCTTACTACCCTTACCTCCACGCGGTACACGAGCTTCAGAGAGCTGAAACTTTTGTGTCTGGCACTTCTCAAATACTGCTGAGCCGAGACGCTTACAAATTTTGTACTTTGGTCCTACCAACATAAAGATTAAAAAATTATACGCGACGCGCCTTAGGAGGACGTGGGCCGTTGTGCGGCACCGGAGTCGTGTCCTTAATAGAAGTAATATGGATACCCTTAGTGGCGATAGCGCGGATTGCTGACTCGCGACCTGCGCCAACACCCGCAACTACTACAGCAAGCTCTTTAACGCCCATAGCCGTAGCCTTATCACCAAGTAACTCTCCTACTTTTGCCGCTGCAAAAGGCGTACCCTTCTTTGCACCTGCAAAACCGAGTGAGCCGCTTGATGACCATGCAACCACGTTGCCAGAAGCGTCTGCAATAGACACTTTGGTGTTGTTGTAGGTAGCCTCGACATACATAATGCCGTTCTCCATTTTGCGCTTAGATGCGCGCGGAGCGCCTTTTGCGCCTCCTGCCTCTTCGCCTCCCTTTTTGACTATTCGTTTCTTACCCATAGGTGTAGTCTAGTAATATACAATAAATTTTACGTCTTTTCAACCTTGCGGCGACCCGAGCCCATAGTCTTACGAACGTTGCCGCGAACGGTGCGAGAATTGGTCTTCGTGCGCTGACCACGAGTAGGAAGACCGCGCTGGTGACGTGTGCCACGGTAAGCACCGATGTCTTTAAGGCGTTTGATGTTACCCGCAACTTCACGCTTAAGATCACCCTCGATTTTGATCTTTTCGATGATGGCGCGAAGCTTGTTTTCCTCCTCAGGAGAAAGTTCGTCTGCTTTTTTGCTTGCATCTACTCCCGCTTCAACACAGATAGTTTCCCCAAGCGGAATACCAATACCGTAGAGCGTCGCAAGCGCATAAGGAAGTCGTTTATTTGGAATAGTGATACCTGAAATACGCATAGTATAAAAAAAATTAGCCTTGACGCTGTTTGTGGCGCGGGTTCGAGCAAGTAACATACACCCGCCCTTTGCGGCGGATCAACTTGCAGTTCGCACAACGTGGTTTGATAGATGCCTTAATCTTCACAGAATTTATATGCGTCTCGTAATGCGTCCCTTGCCTCCGTATGGATCAAGACGGACCAACACTTTGTCCCCCACCAGCACTTTGATGCGATGAAGGCGCATTTTGCCTGCAAGATACGCCAGCACTAACTCACCCGAATCTAGTGTTACTCGAAACAGGGTGTTTGGAAGGGCCTCTTCAACGATGCCCTGGACTTCTGTGCCTGGTGTATCCATTACGAAACGACAAAAGGAATAGTAACAAAGGCGAGAATAAGTGTCAACAGAGCCCCCATCTTGTACCTTTTATTCGCCGTTTCCGGTCACAATTTCAATCCGCTCAGGATCGTTCGGGAAGGTGCCCTTCCAGAAGGGTCGGATTTTTGCCTCTGCACGTATGATAGCTGGCTCAAAGGACTGGATAATGGTTTGGAACGAGCCTTTCTCATTCCCTACAAGAGCGGTAACAAGTGCGCCTGGGTCATACTGCCACACCAGTGTTGGCGAGCCTGCGAGTTGGATCGTGAGTGGCGCTTCAGCTGTCGATGACGTGGCTGCAGTGATAGAAATTTGTGAAAGGTCTTTAAATGCTACTGCCTCGCCACTATACCCTTGCACACCCTGTGCGGCGATGATCATGGCCAAGTCACTTGCACGAATCATAGAGACAGTCGCTTGTGCTGATTGGGAAAGATTTGCACTGTTGCCCCCCGCAGCGGTCTGCACCACATTTGAGTAGGTAATACGCGTTGTGCTTGGAATAGCGATGTACCCTTCCGGCACTTCTGCCAGCGCAGCTGCTTGCACCGCAGACTGGAGACCACGCTCAAGCGTCGTGCGGGCTGCTTGTACATCTGCCGCTGCAACTGACGGCTCTGTTCCTATAAACCCACCAGTCACACTTGCCGCTTGTGCATAAAATTTAGCGTACTGTGGCTCACCTTTAAACCCAGGGATAGTAAAACGTGTCTCTCCCCGATTGTAATCCGCGCCTGGAGAATCTGCATATACCGTAACGCTTATAGTGCCTGGATTCGAACCACTCATACCAGGAACCACGATTGATTCATGGATGCGATAGATTTTTCCATCGGGAGCTTCAAAACGTGTATTTGCGATGAGGCGCTGCGTTGCGGTGCTGTAGGTATTGTAAATCGTCATGAGCCCTGATGCCTGACGTGAGACTTGTTTAGTTCCGGTTGCTGGCACAGTTGTGGTTGCACTGCGGACAATCGTCATTGTTTGATACGACAAACTTCCTACCGGCGCATTTACCCGCGCAACAATACTTGCCGGAGGGTTAACTGCCTCTTCTCGCGGAAAGACGGTAATCGTTGCCCCTACAAAGGTGGTCGAAAGGAGGAGTGCTAAGAGCGCACCGATACCGATGACAATAATGGAAATAATAATGAGCATGCGGCTGCGACCACTTTTTTTACGACGCATCGGACGAGGAGGCATCTCAGGTATTTCGTCTTCCATATCGACTTCAACTCGCGGCGCCGGGCGACGATGGTTAGTAGGCACTGGAATATTACGAATAGAACGATCGTTGCGAGGGATCATATCGCGCATAGTTTTTGTATTATATACCACTCGTGCGTGCGTGGATACTCAAGGCCTCAAGCGAGAGCGGCACATCAGGGACCGTCGCATGCACTGCTAAAAAGGGCTTTGCGTGGTGCGCATGGAGCGCCCGCGCACTGCTTCCCTCCGGAAAAAGACTTGCGAGGCGTTCATCGTTTGCAAACGTTTGCGCAAACCACTCGGCAAGTGGCCCCGGCGCCAGCACATAGACACCATGTGGCGAGGTATGTTCGCGCAAGAGCGCCTCAATCACATCTTTACTTTCTTCTACCAAGTGCGAACTGGCCGCCTTAAACGCTTCGCCCCACGGCACGTGTTCGTGTGCCCCTTTGTGACGCAACAGAGTAAGTGCGGAGCGTGCTTCTGCTTCGGTCATGCCCGCATGGCTCCCCAAGGTGCGGATAAACGTGTGTGTGCCGAACGGGAGTGTTGCATGACCCAAGAGCGAGCCGCCGCGCGCTTTCGTCACTTCAGTTATTTCGCCCGTCATCGAGACCATAAGCAGGTCATCGCCTACATCGAACATACTGCCCACCACGCTCGGGATACGAGAACCGAATGATTGAAACGAAATAGGAGTGCCATCAAATCGTTCAATCGTTGCCAGACGCAGTTCTTCTAAAAATGGTTCGTGCGCATCGAGCGACACTTTCCCCACTTCAGGAATTCCGACACTCACCCACGGTGCGTGCAAGAAATAGATAATTCGCGAGACTTCCCCCACGTCGCTCATGGTTGGATGCAGCCGCACGCGCGCAGCAACATCTGCCGCATGTGCGAGCGCTTCCCGCGTTGCCTTAAGCACACGAGGTACCAACGTAAGACTGTCGCGTGTTGCAAGCGCAGGCACGTATACACGCTTTTCTGAAAATAGTTTCGGTGCACTGTCTTTAGAAAGACGCACCAACGCCGCGCCAACACTCCCGTTTTCAATATCGAGCACAAGGACGGTAGTGCCGGTACTTTTTTTCTTACCGAAGAGCGGCGACATATACACTAGTAGTATATAGCAAAAACGGGAGCCCCTAGAGGCTCCCGTGTACGTTATATTTGCAGGATTGCTTTGTTGCCGAACATCCGCGTGCACCCATTTTCACTAAAGAGCGGTCTAGGTTCGACAACGTAAGTAGAGAGCGGGTCTTTAATGACCTGGTACGTGCCTGTTAAGGCATACATGCACGCATCAACCTCTTCTTGTGTGTCGCGTGGCCCACCACCGATCCACATGTCTAACCACACGGTCGCTCCCTGTGCACCAGAGTCGCCCGTCAAAACATGACATGGTCCTAACTGAGGCGTCGGACCATCGCCGCACAAGTCTTCGACGATAAAGTAACGACGGACGTTCGGGATATAAAAGATAGTGCCTGGAGCAAAGTCTGGAGTGCTTATACCCTCTTCTATTACATGTCCGACCGCGATCGTAATCGGGTCTGCGTATGTGCCGGTACCTCCCGCCAACTGATGCACCGTTGGATATCCATACGATTGAGCAAACGCTATCGTTGCACTCCCCGGCGGTGTATTGTCGTAGTACGTGTAGCCGGTTAGGAAGGCGGTCATTTGTTCGCCCGTTTCTGTAACAGGAACGAGCGGCTCCTCTTGTGGCGGTGTCGACGTTGCCGTAGGCGGAGTAACTAAACCTCCCTGTTGGCGATTAAGAAGCAAGATGGCTGCCGTACCGAGCACCAACAACGCGAGGAACAAAAATATGAGTGTTTTCTTTGTCATGTATGTCTCCGTTGTGAACTTCTGCTCGCGAGTCTCTCAAACTCCCTCTACTGCGTCAACACTGCTTTAATGCGACGAATGCCGGCAGACACCGCTTCTTCTTTTTGTATCTTGAATGTTCCTGACTCTAACAGTTGTCCAGTATGTTCTACGTGTGGGCCGCCACAGAATTCAATAGAGAACGCACTGTCGACAGGACCGACAGAATAGACAGACACGCGCTCCGGATACTTTGCGCCAAATTCGTGCTCGGCACCAAGTTTTTCTGCCTCTTCTTTTGCCATCTCGGTGCGGATAACCGGAATGTCTTCTTTAATTTTTTCGTTCACAATCCGCTCGACTTCACGCTTTTGCTCGTCGGTCATCTTCTGTGGGTAGTTAAAGTCGATACGCAAACGCTCGCCCGTAATATTAGAGCCGCGCTGGTGCACCTCCGGCCCAAGCACAATTTGAAGGGCCTTCAAAAGTAGGTGATGCGCGGTATGCAAGCGCACCGTTTTCTCTGACGTGTCGGCAAGGCCGCCTTTAAACTTTTGCTCCGAACCTGCGCGAGAAAGGTCTTGGTGCTGTTTCAGCAAGTCTTTAAATCCTGCGGTATCAATTTGTTTAATCCCCTTCTCACCCGCTTCTTCCATAATAAGTTCCAGTGGAAATCCGTAGGTAGTAACGAGCTGAAACGCATCTTGTGCAGAGATAGAGCCGTCGCCCGTAAAGCGTTCGAACTCTTTCATGCCACGTGCAAGGGTTTTACGAAACTTGTCTTCCTCGCCTGCAATCGCCGCCTCAATCTCAGAAATCTTTTCCATCACTTCCGGATACTGGTCCTGATACATCTCTGCCACGGGACGCACAATACCTGCAAAACCATTTTCAGTAATGCCGAGTTTGTCCGAATAGCGTACCGAACGGCGAATCAGTCGGCGTACAAAATATCCCTGATCAGCGTTACCCGGACGCACACCGTCGGCAATTAAAAACACCGCAGCCTTCATGTGGTCGGCAATAATACGGAAGCTTCGCTTATCGGAGTCGTATTTTTTATTTGAAGCTCCTTCGAGATACGAAAGTATCGGCGCGTGCGCAACTGGAAATACATCGGGAGAGTCTGCAACGGCTGCAAGAATACGCTCAAGGCCGCCGCCGTAGTCAACATTTTTCTTTGGCAGATTATCAAAACCAGTAGGTGTTTTGAGATATTGCATAAACACCGAGTTACCGAGCTCGATATAGCGGCCACAGTCACAGTTTGGGTGGCAGTTTTTACCCCACTTTGTATCGTGCTCAACCGCAGGATACAAATAGAACACTTCGGTGTCCGGACCACCTGGCTCTCCTGCGGGCATTTTGTTTGGCCCGCCCGCGCGCGACCACCAATTTTTATCAGAATAGAAGAAAATGCGGCCTCCCTGCTCCCCCAATTCATATCCGTTTTCTTCAGTATCAAGCTCAACTTCTTGTGCATCGATGCCTGCAGTTTTAAAAAGTTCTTTCCACACAGCAGCACTTTCTGTGTCTTTTGGAATTCCCGCAGCTTCGTTGCCGATGTAACACGTTACAAAAATTCTCTGTGGATCAAGGCCCAACTCTTTGGTTAAAAATTCCCAGAAGAAATTAATTTGTTCTTTTTTAAAGTAATCGCCCAAGGACCAGTTGCCGAGCATTTCAAAAAAGGTGGTGTGGCGGTTGTCACCCACTTCTTCAATATCGCCCGAGCGGAATGCCTTTTGCGAGTTAACTAAGCGCTTCCCTTCCGGATGATCCTTACCAAGCAGGTATGGAATAAGCGGCTGCATACCCGAACCAGTAAACAGCGTGGTTGGGTCATTTTCAGGCGTCAAACGAGCGCTTGGGATAACCACGTGCCCACGTTGCTTATAAAACTCGAGGTATTTCGAACGAATCTCCGCCAGATTCATATATATAGAATGAGCGTAGCGTTTTTTAGGCAAAAAGAAAAGGGACCGCGTGGTAGCGGTCCCTGAGATTTAGCGAGCCGACTTGGAGAGCTGGAGCTTCATCTCTTCGATGAGTCTCCAGGCTTTGCCAATATCGCGCTTCGCCCGTCGAAGCAGTTTTTCGCCTTGAGCGATAGTCTGCTTCGTTGAGGCCCGTCGCCGCTTCACGCGGCAACAGCCCGATTGTTCTTACTGATCGACTGGTCCAGCCGCTCAACGATCTGACGGACGCTGGCGTTCTTCTGCGCCGACGCCGCCCACTTGAACGTACGCGAGAGCTCCAGACCTCGGCGCAGCGACTCCTGCGTGAAGTTGTCGCCGATCGCCCCACGGAAGTTGGGCGAACTCACGACGAGCATGAGGATCGCGTTGATCCCGCGAGCCGTCGTCAACACGTACTGCTCCGACTTCCACTCCTTCCGCCAGATCTCGGCCGCCAGACGGATCAGCGTCAGAATGACGTTGCCGCGCTGTTCGGGCGAGAGGTTGGTGAGCGGACTGTTGCCGCCGATCACGCTGCGAACCGTCGCATGGAGACCCTTGGCATTGATGCCCTTCGGGCGATGCCGAGCCTCGTACGGCCGGGACTCGTCCTCCTCGAGCAGGATCATGCCCCGCAGCGGAGAGGTCGTGTCGGAGTTGAGCTGGAGCACCAGCTCGTACGCCTCGCGATCGAGCGGATGCTTCCAGTCATTGAGCCGGTGGCGCTGCGCGAGGTCGAGCCTCGCGTCGATCTGCCGCCGTTCCTTCTGCATCCGGAAGATCTTGAGCCGCCGTTCGAAGGACAGGCCCATGGTCGCCGTGACGTTGAAGGAAAGATGTTCGCGCTCGAGCGGGTTGAGCAGTTCCAGAGCAGCGCGTCGATGCTGTCCATCGTCGACACTGATGTACGCTCCTTCACCGAACGTGAGCCGACGCTTCTCCTCGTCGAAACGCCAGTTGCCGGTCAGATCGCCGAGGATCGGCTCCATCCAGACGAGAGCATGGTCAGTCATCGCTTCAGCGATCTTGAGCGCATGCGGCTCGTTAAACCTCCGGTTGACTCCGTTGGAGTCCACACCGAAATGTTCGACCTTCGAGAGCGCCACCACATCTTCCGCCGAGAGCGAGAAGGTGTAGATGGGGTCCCCGTGCTGAATATGCACGATCACATTCTCAATAACGCGCTTGGTAGCCATTGGTGCCAAATCTCCCATGGTTTGGCGGGTTTAGTAGACGAGCTTGTTCAGCAGAGGATCATAGCGGAGCTAGGAACTCCTGAGTGCAAGTAAGGTCTGATTTCCGAGGAACAAGCTAATGTATACTTATATAGTATAAAATAAGCCTTGTCAAGCTCTACGAGGCCAAAAGAAAAAGGACCGCTTGAGAGCGGTCCCTGGTACACAGTTACAGTGCTTCGAGCACCTCGGGGTCAAACTTCACACGCCGCTGCCAGGAATCTTCGGGTGTGAAGTCACCAGCTCCTGCTGCGAGTAAATGTTTTGACCGTGCAGGATGCATCAGTTTACGCAGCGCCTTAGCCTCGATTTGTCTCGCTCGCTCGATGCCGAAACCGAGTCGAGCACCAATCTGCTCAAAGGTATGCTCTGTCCCGTCCACGAAACCAAAGCGTGCGCGGATCACAAACTCCTCTCGCGGTGTAAGCGAGGCAAGCGCTTTGTGGATCTGGTTGCGAAGCTCGGTTGCGACCAGTTGCACTTCTGGCGTCGAGACAGAGCCGCGAGGCGCAGCAAGCTGTTGGATTTCCGCGAAGGAGATCTCCGCTTTAGCACGATTCTTCTCCAACTTATCCCACTGCTGCGGTTCGCTAAAGAGGTCTTCAGGCATGCACTGCAGCACATTTGCGACCTGCAGTGCGAGCTTACGCCACTCGCCATTTTTGAGACGGGCGGGTCTTTTCATGGCTGCCATGGCACAAAGAGCAGAGTACGAGCCTGGCCCCACCATGCGTGCAAGCTGGCCGAGCGAACTAATACCTCGCGCTTCCATCGCTGAAAGCAAGAGATTGTTGCGCACTTTTATTTCGACACGTACATCCTTAAGAGGAGGCATGCGTATGTTTCCTTATGAGTGAGTGTGAAGGTCTACTGGTAGTTAAAATACCCCACATTTAAATTATTGTCAATGATCTCTAGGCCGTTTTGGTGAGGATATGTATAATCGCTCTATGGCGAAACAGACTATGCAACACTGGGGCTTTGATACAAAGACGATCGACAAAACAGTTCGGCCGCAGGACGACTTCTACCTCTACGCGAACGGCAATTGGCTCAAAAAGAATAAGATTCCGGACACCGAGGCACGCTGGGGCAGCTTTATTGCTTTGCGTTACGAAACCGAGCACCAACTCAAGGCTATTGTTGAAGACCTGACGGAAAAGAAAACGCACAAAAAAGGATCGAGTGAGCAGCTTGTCGCTGATTTATTCCGCTCCGGCATGGACCTCAAAACCCGCGAGAAGCTAGGGCTTACCCCTATTGCCGCACTACGCAAAGAAGTTGCGGACATTGCTTCAACAAAAGATTTACTCCACACGCTCGCCCACTTTCAGTACATAGGGATCGGTGTGCCGTGGGGACTCTTTGTCGACCAAGATTCTAAAAACAGCAAACAGTATGCGCTCCACTTCTTCCAAAGTGGTTTGGGTATGCCGGACCGCGACTACTATCTTAAAGAGGAGCCGGAGTTCCTGCGCGTAAAAGAAGCCTACGCGCGCCACCTCCTTACTATATTTAAGTTGCTTGGATACTCGCACGAAGAAGCGGAGCAGAAGGCTGCGGTCGTCCTTGCTATCGAAAAAAAGTTAGCGGAGGCGTCGATGGACAAAGTAGACACGCGCGACTCGGAAAAAATCTACCACAAGAAAACATTCAAAGAATTACAGAAAGAAATTCCGTCTATCGACTGGAAAGCGTACTTTGCTACCGCACATATTCCGCTCCGCCCGTACTACATTGTTTGTCAGCCGAATTTTATTAAAGCTGCAGAGAAGCTTATTAACACGCTCTCGCTCGAAGAGTGGAAAATTTACCTGGAGTGGCACCTAACCGACGACGCGGCTCCGTTTCTTACCAAAGCGTTTACGCAGGCAAACTTCGAGTACTACAGCAAAACGCTTTCCGGTACGAAAAAAATGAAACCGGACTGGCGCCGCATACTTTCGGTGGTGAATGGAACCCTGGGCCACGCGTTAGGACAACTCTACGTTAAAAAACACTTCCCTCCTGGTGCAAAGAAAAAAATGAACGCGCTGATTGATGATCTTTTTATCGCATATAAAGAGCGCATCAAAAAGCTTGATTGGATGACACCCACAACAAAAAAGAAAGCTGTCTCAAAGCTGTCCAAAATTAGCCGCAAGGTTGGTTACCCAGACAAGTGGAATATATATAAAGGCCTAACGATTGGCTCAAATAATTATTTTGAGAATATTCTTCGTGCTGCAGAGTATGAACATCAACGGCAAATGAACAAACTAGGTAAAACAATCGATCGAGAAGAATGGTTTGCTTCTCCTCAAATCGTCAATGCTTGGTTTAGCCCAAGCATGAATGAAATTCTCTTCCCTGCTGCTATTCTCCAGGCTCCCATCTTTGATTTTACCGGGGATGATGCGGTTAACTACGGTGCTATTGGATCAATTATTGGCCACGAACTGACCCACGCCTTTGATGACCAAGGTGCAAAATTTGACGGCGCAGGCAACTTAAATGACTGGTGGACTGCTCAGGACAAAAAACAGTTCGAGCAAAAAGGTGAAATGCTCGCCAAACAGTACGACTCTTACAAAGTAGCTGACGATGTTGCAGTAAACGGCAAACTCACGCTCGGAGAAAATATTGCAGACTTAGGCGGCCTCGTTATTGCCTGGGATGCATACCAAACACATCTCAAAAAAACTGGCCGCAAAGACATTAACGGCTTTACGCCGGAGCAGCGATTTTTCTTCGGCTTCGCCCAGCAAGAACGCGAACTGTCGCGGCCAGAATTTGCAAAGACGCAAGTACTTACCGACCCACACTCGCCTGCCGAATTCCGCATCAATGGCCCGCTCGCCAATTTCGAACCGTTTTACAAAGTCTTCAACGTGCAGCCAGGTGACAAACTCTACAGAGAACCAAAACTCCGCTCCAAGATTTGGTAAAATTCTTTCTTACCTCTTTTTTGTTGTATTGTAGAAACCATCAGGTGTGATATGTTTACGTCGGACGTGAAGGGACAGAACATCAATTGAGACTCCGGGAGTTGGCGTCGTAACCGAAACCGGACCAGGCTATGGACTCCTCCGGGCGTCCATCTTAGGTTCTCGCGCTTGAGAGAATTCGCAGATAGCGAAGCCATAGTGGGTAAACAGCCCCGTATCTGTAAAAGCACAGAGAGCAGAAGTAAGTACAGGAAAGCCTCGACGGGCCCAACTGGAAAACGGGAGTAATGAGAGCACATGCTCGCGCTTAAAATCATTACTTCCAAGCCTAAGGTCTCTTCACCAGGGGGAAATCTTGCGTGCAAGCTTAAGCCGATAGGTGTAGGCAAAGCGAAAGCGAGTCCGAGCATGGGCGTCTAATGTACGCGTCTCCCGTAATTTCTGCCGCAGTAGCCAAAAGCTGCTGCGGCTTTTCTTTACGTCATTCCACGTTTATATCTTTCACGACCAATCGATTGGTTTTTTGTTGTGTTCAACTAAATACTCGTTCGCTTTTTTGAAGTGGTTGTTACCAAAGAAGCCGTTGTAGGCAGAAAATGGCGACGGGTGCGCGGATTCTAAAACTAAATGTTTACTGCGGTCGATGTGTGCGCCTTTTTGTTTTGCATAGTTACCCCAGAGCATAAATACCAAATGCTCCCGTTCGTTTGAAAGTGCGCGCACTGCTGCGTCGGTAAATTGCTCCCACCCCTTGCCTTGGTGGCTACCGGCCAAGTGTGCACGCACAGTGAGCGTTGCATTTAAAAGCAACACACCTTGTGTTGCCCAGCGCGAAAGGTCGCCGTTTAGTGTCACTGGCTTTCCAAATTCTGCTTCAATTTCTTTATATATATTTTTAAGCGACGGAGGTAGCGTTACACCATCATTCACCGCGAAACAGAGGCCATTTGCCTGCTTCGGACCATGGTATGGGTCTTGCCCCAAAATAACTACTTCTACTTTTTCAAAAGGTGTTAAGTCAAACGCACGGAACATAAACTTTGGCGGCGGGTACACCGCCTCGTTTTTGTATTCTTCTTTAACAAATGTAGCGAGCTCCTTAAAGTAAGGTTGCTCAAACTCCCCCTCCAAATGCTTCTTCCAGGACTCGTTAATTTTGACCTCCATTTATTTAGTATATATAGAATGACCTACTTTCGCTCGAACAATTATCGGTTGCACCGAGACAATTGTGCACGTTTGTTCGCCTAGAGAAACTTCTTCGCCGGGAGTTTGTGCGTAGTGCGGATTCTCTGCCAGGCGCAGCTCCACCACTTCTACACACGACTGCGCTAGTATTTTTGCGAGTTGGTAGTCTTCTGCTTCTGCCACCCCAAGGCGGGCATACCAACTCACCATACCTACCGTACTCGAAAGTCCAAGGAGTACTACTGATATGAGCACCGACGCAATAAGCGCTATGAATCCTTTATTATTCATATCTTGTATTTCTAAAAGTTTCTTTGAGTTCCTGTCCCCCTCCTGTACGCGAAAGAAGCGTAAAAGAATATTCCTCCGACGTGAGTATAAAATCTTGCACTTCTACATTTATATTCGACAGCACTACTCCGTTTAGTATCATCTCTCCATCTACAACTTCCGCCTGCATCCCCTCTTCAAGTACCCATGCAATTTTTGCTAACAAAAAGTTACCCTCTTCTTCCATCATCGCCCGCACGCCGATTTTATCGCTCGACTCTATTAACGTATATGCAGACGAAACACCGCCGCCGATAAGCAGCGCAAAGAGCGCTATATAGATAAGTGTCTCGATTAATGTAATCCCTCGCTTGTTCATGGTGTTGTAATTACGGAGAGATAACCTTTCTTGTTTACATCGTTTGAGACAACGTAAAACGTATTGCCTTCGCAGTCGAGCGCTTGCGCACCGGTACCGTTGCCTCCCGAAGGCAGCGACACCACTGCATGCGATTGTATTGCAGAAGGATTCTTAATAGAAAAAATTTGAAAGCTGCCGCCTTTCGTGCCACTCCCAAGCGCTGCAAACAGTAGTGTGTCGCGCACGAGGATACCGTTAAGGCTAAATGGGTTTGCAGAGTTTGGCCCCACATCGCGTGTTCCTATAGGCGGAGGAGGAATTATTGAAGGTTGTGAAATATGTATAAGTTGTAACTCAGGCGCATTGCTTATGAACGTTCTTCCTAAGTAGAGCGTATCCCCCACAACATCAAGTGCTTTCCCATACCCAAAGTTGGTTACATCAGACATTGCGTTGTAACTCCCCACTAGCCGCGGATTGGTTTTGTCACTTATATCGAGCACCAGTACCTCTTTTGAAAGATTATCTGTCGCAAGATACGCATATGATCCGCGTACGTATATAGCGCCCACACCACTGCCGACCGCATACGACCCAACAAACTGCGGCTGCTCGGGTACGCGTACATCTACCACATGAAATTCTGGCCCCTTGTTGCCAGTGCCAGAGAGCCCCAGATACACGTATCCACGATCATACGCAAGCGACTTCCCCGCACCTTGCGAACCAGTAACTCCGGGCACTTTATAGTTACGCACTGACGAAAGAGCGACGGATTGCGGATTTGTTACATCGATAATCTGCAGTTGCGCACAGTTGTAGTACTGCGAACATGTTGAGAAATTTGCCGTGTAGTTGTTGGCGACATATGCGTAGCGCTTATTAGTTGCCACATCTTCCGCAACACGAATAGCTGCAACTCCGCTAACGGTCGAGGTAGATGTATCGACAGCTCCTAGAAATGCGGGATTTTTTGTCTCGGGATTAAGAATAAAAACCGTTGGGTCAGCTTTTTCTCCCGTACTACCCACGCCGACATACAGCACGTCTTTATATGCATCAACCGCTGCAAGCGTATACACGCCACTGTGGTCAAACACTAATTTTGCAAACTCTTTTTCTGTATTTTTAATGGTCGGAGATTTCCACAGAGCCGTGTCGACCTCCGAGTAACACGTATTGCCACCGACAGCATGATCCTTGTCAGTGACAATAAAAGGAATATCTATAGAAAGTGTTCTGCCGAACGTTGCGCCCCACAACACGACCGCCTGTACGGTTTTTGTAAAAAAATTTTCTTGCGTCACCTCAGCAACAACACTGTACGTCGTGCTGCCGAATGTATACGAGCTCGACGTTGCGTGGAGCGTGCGGAAATCACTCTCGCCTTTTTGTCGCAACTCCTCTACGACCGCACGCGCCGCAAGCAGCGCTTCGCGCGCAGACTCACTGTCTGATCCAGACGTTTGTCCTAAGCCTAATACAAGCGCCGCTCCCATCGAAAGCGAAAGGATCGCGAGCGCGACCATTAATTCCATTGTTGAAAATCCGCGCTGCATGAGTTTAGTTCGTCCAAAAAATACGCCCTTCGCTATTTGTGGTGATAGTTGATCCTCGTCCTATACCATCTGTGATATCTATGGACCACTCGCCGGGCGGAGTTGTGGTGACTCGTCCCGAAAGCGGCGCGAAAATAATTTCTTCTGCGCCAGCGAGTACTGCTGCGCCGCTATGAAGTTCTATAATTTCATCAAACGCTTCCGCGCGCATTACATACGACTCACCTTCAAACAACACAAGTGTGGTATCGGCGCGATACACGCCATGCGCTGCAGGCTCTTCGCAGTCGTCGCTTCGACAGACACCATGCATCGACTGCGCCCGCGCCCGCTCTAACACCGAGACGATTTTGTCGCGGTCATCGCGGAAGGTGTAGGCACGAGTATCATCTAAACTAAAATACAGCGCAACGCCTCCAACAATAGAAAGGATGCCGATCGATATAAGCACCTCAATGAGCGTAAGCCCCTGTTTTGTGGCTCTAATTATGGAGATTTTGGGTGATGCCATAAATCGGCGTGATTATTGAAATAGCAATGAGTCCCACAATAAGACCCATCGTAATCATAAGAACAGGCTCTAAAATAGTGGCGAGGTTTTTTGTAAAATCATCCACTTCGCTTTCGTACAGTCCCGACAAATACATGAGCGACTCCGCGAGCGACCCGCTACTCTCTCCTACTGCAGTTAAAGAAGAAAACATATTTGGAAAGAGTGTGGTGTTGCGTACCAAGTGCGTAGAAATTTTTTCTCCTCGGCATACTGCTTCTGCAAGCAGTACATACTGCGCTTTGTAACCTTTGTGCTCAGTTGTTTGCGCAGTGATAGGCAGCGCTTGCGAGAGCGGCACACCGCTTTTCAGCAAAAGCCCGAGCGTGCGCGCACCCATCGCAAGGTTATAGTGTCGCACTGCTCCACCCACGACCGGCACGCGCAGGAGCGCCGCATCCACAAGTGTTCTAAACTTCTCCCACTTTTTATGCAGCACCACCAGCAGTGTCACCAGCACCGCGACGCATACAAAGAGCACCAAGCCCCAGTCGCGCAGCAGAATGCTTGTTCCCATCACCACTTTGGTCGTAAACGGAAGGTCGATGTGGAGCGACGTGAAGATCGGCATTATCTTTGGAAACAAATACAGCATCAAAAACGCAGTAATGCCGAGTGTCGCGAGTGTAATGAGGAGCGGATAGACAGAGGCACCAATAATTTTGCGTCGCAACACCTGCCGCTTGCGCAACTCGTCAGACAAATAGAGTAAATTTTCTCCCAAGGTGCCGCTCTGCTCGCCTATCGCAATAATATGGAGCACAAACGGAGAGAACACTCGTGGGTATGCGCCTAAACTTTTTGAAAACGATTGGCCACGTGCAACAGCGGTGGTAATTTCGTTAAGCTTCGTGCGCACTTTTTTTGCACGCGTTTGCTCGGTTAGCATATGCAAACTCGAGACGAGAGGAATCCCTGCGTTGAGCAAGAACGCGAGGCGTTTAAAAAACGTAACTTGTTCTTTTAGTCTATTCATGGATAACGCGCATGACTTCTTCCTTAGATGTCACACCGGCTTCTGCTTTCCTAAACCCATCTTCCTGCATCGTGGTCATACCCTGCTTCATAGCGAGCGTGCGGATCTCTGCAGCCGAAGCTTTGCGTAAAATGGCGTCGCGGATATGGTCATCCGCAACTAACACCTCGTTAATAGTGGTACGTCCCTTGTAGCCACTCCCCGCACACTCATTACATCCCGTCCCCCTTTCCTTCCCGCGCTTGCAGTGGGTACAGAGTGTGCGCACCAACCGCTGTCCAATAGCAACTGCAACCGTAGAGGCCACGCGGTACGGGTCGATGCCCATATCAAGGAGGCGTGGCAGCGTCGTCGCAGCATCGTTGGTGTGCAAGGTGGAAAGCAAGAGGTGTCCGGTCAAGGCAGTGTTTACGGCAATGCCCGCAGTCTCCGCATCGCGTATCTCACCCACCATGATGATGTTTGGGTCTTGGCGCAAAATGGAGCGCAGCCCGTGCGCAAAAGTAAGACCCGTACGCGGATTCACTTGTATCTGTTCTATACCATCGATCGCGTACTCGACCGGGTCTTCAATAGTAACGATCGAGACCTCTTTCTTGTTGAGCATTTTTAAAAGGGTGTACAGCGTCGTCGTTTTACCTGAGCCTGTAGGCCCTGTAGAGAGGATCATGCCGTGCGAGCGTTTAAGTGCCTGCACAATCTTATGTTGATCAGCTTCAGAAAATCCTAATGACGTAAGGGTAAACTGCTCAGCAGTGTCTGCAAGGAGGCGCAGCACCGCGTGTTCCCCATAGTATGCCGGCACAATAGACACGCGCACATCTACATAACCACTCCCTTCGGGAAATTCGAAGCGAAAGCGGCCGTCTTGCGCTGCTTGATGCTCGTCTGTACGTAATCCGGCAAGAATTTTGATACGGGAAATAAGTTCCGCGTGCGCGGCAGACGAAATATGCAAGAAATCCTGCAACACACCGTCAACACGCATACGTACACGTACCCCGCTCTGACTCGGGGCTATATGTATATCTGACGCATGGAGCTTGGTCGCCTCCACAATCCAGGAATTAATAAGTTCGACGATTGAAAAAAATTCTTCCGCAGGCACTCCCACCTCCTTTTTCTCTTCGGCACCCCCTTGAAAGACTCTCAATCGCATTGTCGAAGTGTTATACCCAAAAAAATACCTACTTGTCTAGCAGTTGCTGAGGTATACTATCGAAGTACAACAATAGCAATCGTCACATATTCGTTTCATATTCTTCTGACTAGTATCTGTCTTACTGCATCATGCCGATCTTCGTCGCTGCTTCAGCAACCCGCAAAATCCTATTTCGTATTTTTGTCGTAAGCGTTATTGCTATTCTCCTTGCGTCTTCCTTCCTGTTTATTTTCCACTTCATCTTTTTTGCCCCGACGCGACCACCTGTTACCTACCAAGACGTACAGGACTACTTTTTTTACTACCACAGTGCCGCAAATGATAAAAAAATTGCGCTCACCTTCGACGACGGACCTACTGTCCCCTATACGCGCACGATCATGGACGCGCTCGAGAAGCACCAAGTGCCGGGCACATTCTTTTTTATGGGGAGCAACGTGTTGGCAAACCCGGAAATTGTTAAAGAAGCGAGCGATCGCGGGTTTGGTATCGGCAACCACTCTTTTACTCACTCGCCTCAGGTACACAGCTCGCGGGTTCGTCTTGCGCTTGAGCTCCACACCACCGGGTTTTTGATCGAACGCATTACCGGGGTTGAGCCAACCTACTACCGTCCACCGTTCCTCTTAACGATCGGCATAGACGGCGTACCGAACCCACACATCGAAACATTGGAGCCAAATACATGGTCCATGGAACAAAGCTATCTTCCGGTCGGTATTGATATCGATACTAAGGACTGGCAAGCAAAATCAACCGATGACGTGATACACGGCCTCCAAAATAACGTTGAATCAGGCCACATTGTGCTCCTGCACGACAACGAATACACTGCGGCCGATATTGATGAGATTATTACCTGGCTTACGGGTAATGGGTATCAGCTCGTGACGCTCGATGAGCTCCTTGTACCGCCGTCGCACATTACCCTTGCCACTACTTTGCGCCGCGGCATGACCAACGCACAAACCGCAGGAGACGTATCTAAGCTCCAGTGGTTTCTTTACAAGCAAGGAGAACTGAGTCCGTATGCATTAACAGGCGTGTTCGACGAACAAACTGAAGCCGCTCTGCTTTCCTTCCAAATACGCAATAAACTCGTTAGTCCTGAAGATCTGGATCTTGCCCGTGCCGGCATTGCAGACGCAGCAACCCGCAACCTTATCGGCAGCATATCGGCACAAATGCCTGCGCTCCCCCTTGCACACGCGTCTACGCCGACACAAGAAACTCCGATCACCGCTATTGAACGAGGCTTTATTTACTTCCTAGCCCACGGCACGAACGCTTTTGCGGTTTTGGTATTTTTAGGACTCGTGTTCGGTCTTGCTCGTGTTGCACTCCTCCTGGGTATCTTTGCATTCGTTAAACGGGAAAAGGCAGTGGTATGGGACGAGGCGCGCGCCACAGAAGAAGGGCTTTCTGTCTTGATCCCTGCCTGGAACGAAGCGGAAAATATACGATCATCGCTTGAAAGCCTTATTCATAGCACTCACAAAAAGAAAGAGCTTATTGTTATTGACGACGGCTCAACAGACGCCACACCACTTATCGTGCAGGCGGTTATTAAAGAATATCCAGACGAGGCTATTCAACTTATTAGTGTTGAAAATGGCGGCAAAGCGCGCGCCCTTAACATCGGCTGTGCTGCTGCAAGCTACGACCTTATTGCAGTGCTTGATGCAGACGCAGCGCTTGACCCTGGCGCACTGACTGCCATGGTGCGCCACTTTGCAGACTCTGCAGTTGGGGCAGTAGCGGGCAAGGTCTACACCACGGGACAAAAGTCACTAATCGATCGTTTTCAAGCGATCGAATACATGGTGGGACAAAATATCGACAAAGAGGCGTTCTCTCGCATTGGTGCTGTAGGTGTGGTGCCTGGACCAGCAGGAACCTGGCGACGCCAAGCGGTTATGGATGCAGGCGGCTTCGACACCAGCACCCTGGCTGAAGACCAAGACATGACGCTCTCGATCCTTAAGCTTGGCTACAAGATCCGCTACGAGCCAACCGCGCGTGCGTACACAGAAACACCGCACACGCTTAAAAATTTCCTCAAGCAGCGCTTCCGCTGGATTTACGGCACTATTCAATGCTTCTGGAAGCATAAGCGTGCCATGATCGACCAACCGCATCGTCCGATTGGGTTCATGGTGTTGCCGCACAATCTTATCTTTAGTATTGCTCTTCCTATCCTCTACCCCATTATGGACACCGCGCTCGTGGTGGGGCTCCTTCTCCCTGGCGCAAAAGGACTACTCATACCCTTCCTCCTCTTTACTGCATTCGACATCGCGTACGCTACCTTTGGCCTCCGCGGCGAACGCGGCGCATGGAAGCTCCTCGTTTTTGTACCGCTGCAGCGTGTCTTCTACCGCCAACTTCTCTACTACACCGTAATCAAGGGCGTAGTATGCGCTATAGAAGGCACCGGCACCAAATGGAACAAGTTTGCTAAAGTAGGTGACACGCAGCGATTCTTCCTCAACACGATTAATCCTCAGACACAACAGCAAACCAGCAATATATGAAAACCAAGACTGACCGATTCTGGAAATACTTTTTTGCCGCATGCGCCGCTCTTATTATTGGTGGCGGAGCTACTGCGTACGGGATCATTCAATACGTCGCCCCTCAACAACTTCCTGCCATTGTCCTCCCGAACGCCCACGCGCTCGACAACGTGGATACGCAAATTCCTACGTTAGCAGTCTCTACCACCTCTCCCTACTTTTTTACGGAATCAGTGCCGCTTGGGTTTGACTACTGGGCGTGGGGCGGGAGTGCAAACTGGCGAACCGACTCACACTACTTTGACGGCACTCACGGACTTGCATTCACTACAACCGAGGACTGGGGCGGCGTTGGTATCGAGGGTCCTGGTACCGTAACTCGAGGCTATAACGGGGTCTCGCTGGCATTTTTTGCTCAAGCAGGAGTAGACAATCTGTACGTAGAAATCCACGACAAAAACGATCAGCTTATTGGTCGTCAGTCTGTCGGTTGGTACTTCCCGAACCACACACTCCCTACAGGAAGTTGGCAGCAGGTTACTATTCCTCTCCTAAACTTTGGTGGCTACGTACCTGCTACTGTAGGAACAATATCTATCATCGCGCGCGCACCAAGCACGGTCTACCTCGACGCCATTAAGCTCGTTTCCAATGCAACCCCGACCGAGCGATGGATTGAACAAACAGTAACAGGTGGACCCGAAGCACCAACAGTTTCCCAACTGCTTTCTCAAGCAACGCCTCTACCACTTCCCTACAACATCACGTTTACGCCACTTTCGGCAGGTTTGTGGTACGCACCGAACGGCACCTTCCGCTTTAGCGCACAAGAAGCGCTCCTTGGATTAACGCCCCAGGAAACCTACAGTGCGACGATACTGTTGGGCGGTCGCGGATGGCAAAACTACCGTATGGATACTACCGTCGACTGGGGCACGCCAACCACCTTTACCCTCCTTGCACGCTATGTTGACGAAACCAATTACGCAAGCTGCGCATACTCTGCGTATGGAGCGTTCGCACAAATCTATCAGGTGATCAATGGCGAATCAGTCATGCTCGCACAAGCTCCTGAACTCCCTGTTCCTAACATCGACCAATGGAAAAACGTGCAACACGCTGTTGCTGTAGAGGGAAATCGTATCCATTGCTACCTTAACGGAGAAAAGGTGCTTTCCGCGGACTTAAGAGGATCCTCTGCAAGCGGCACAGTTGGTCTTGAGGCGTGGAGCCGCGACCCAGGCGGCGTGCCGCATCGCATCCACACGCTTAGCGTAACACCGCTCTAGAACGCCACTGCGTGATATACTTTTCCTCATGAAAATGTGGGGTATTAGTGTGACCATACTTGCTATCGTAGGCTTTACGCTCCTTACCTATGTGTATGGACCCTTCCGTCTTGCACAAGCACCTACCCTCCCTTCGAGTAGCCATTCTCGCTAGATGAAGATACGTAAAACTGCACAAAGTGGGAGACGCGCGCCGTTTTTACCTACAAGTTTGTAGAAAATTTTCTCTCTGCAGTAAAAAATAGTGCGTTTGAACAACTTTTTTACTGATTTTTTGCGTCTTTGGCAACAAATGTGCTCCTATCTCTTATGCACAGGATTTTTTTGTAAAAAAAGAGAGGGTCGAGAGGTATAATAATAGTCCGTTCGAACCAACAGTGTCACTTATTTTTAATAGTGTAAGTAGTGTCTCATGGCAACCACCCAAAAAGTAAAAAAGAGAAATGGCGAAATCGTTGACTTTCATCCGGAAAAGATCACCGTAGCCGTCAAAAAAGCGTTTGCAGCTGTACTGGGCGACGCACACGAGTCTGAAGCCGTTGAAATTACTCGCGTGGTGGCAGATTCCATTGATGCAAAATTCGGCAACACTGCTTTTATACCGACCGTTGAGAATATCCAGGACCTTGTAGAGAACGCTCTCATGGAACGCGGCTATTTTACCGTAGCAAAGTCGTACATCATTTACCGCTACGAACACGAGAAGATCCGCGAGGAGAAAAAACAAGAAGTCATTGAAAAAATTGTCGAAAATGCCCTCTTTATTACCAAACGCGACGGCAGCAAGGAGCGCTTTTCTGAGAGTAAGCTGACCCGCACCCTCTTGCGCGCAGCAGCAGGTTATGACCGTGCAGTCGACACCCCTGCAGTTATTGCTAAGGTTCGCCAGGAAATGTTCGACGGTATCAAAACCACCGAAATCCACGAGGTTCTTATCATGGTCGTACGCTCATTCATCGAACGTGACCCTGCGTACTCTATGGTTGCGAGCCGACTCCTCCTGCAGTCTATGTATCGCGACGTCCTTGGAGAAGTAGACTACAGCAAGTTTGAAGAAGCTCATAAAAACGGCTTTATTAACGCTATCCGTAAAGGTGTCGACGTTGGCCAGTTTGACCCACGCATGCTCGACTTCGACCTTCCACGCCTTGCAGACGCGCTCCAGATTGAACGCGATAACGAGTTTAAGTACCTCGGCCTCCAAACGCTCGAGAAAAACTACCTTTCCCGCGTACACGGCACACGCCACCTGCTTGAAACCCCGCAGATGTTCTGGATGCGTGTTGGTATGGGCTGTGCGCTCGCAGAAAAAACTCCTGAAGACCGCAACCGCTACGCTATAGAGTTTTACGAAATTATGTCGGCGATGTACTACATGCCGTCATCTCCTACCCTCTACCATGCGGGTTTGAAGTTGCCGCAGCTTTCTTCGTGCTTCCTCGACACTGTGCCGGATGACCTCCACCAGATCTTCGACTCATACAAAGACAATGCGCAGCTCTTGAAGTACGCAGGCGGCGTTGGTACCGACTGGACTCCAGTTCGCGCTACTGGCTCGCTCATCAAATCAACTGGTGTAGAGTCACAGGGCGTTATTCCGTTCCTTAAGATTGCGAACGACGTAACTATTTCTATCAATCGTTCTGGCCGCCGCCGTGGCGCTGCTGCTGTGTACCTGGAGTACTGGCACGCGGACATTGAAGACTTCCTTGAGCTCCGTAAAAATACAGGCGACGAACGCCGTCGTGCACACGACCTTAACACTGCAACCTGGATCCCCGACCTGTTCATGAAGCGTCTTGCACAAGACGGCTATTGGACGCTCTTCTCTCCGTCTGATGTGCCAGAGCTCCATGACATTTACGGCAAGAAGTTTGACCAGCGCTACGAGGAATACGAGCGTATGGCAGAGGAAGGCAAGATTCCTATGTTTAAGAAAATCCGCGCAAGCGAACTCTGGAAGAAGCACCTTACCATGCTCTTCGAAACAGGCCACCCATGGATCACCTGGAAGGACCCGTCGAACGTCCGCTCGCCACAGGACCACGTTGGCGTCGTCCACAACTCAAACCTCTGCACCGAAATTACGCTTAACAACTCTGCTACGGAAACCGCAGTATGTAACCTCGGTTCTATCAACCTCGGCAGCTTTGTCACCAACGGTCGCTTCGACCGCGACTTAGTGGCACGCGTCGTACCGGTTGCTATGCGCATGCTCGACAACGTTATCGACGTTAACTTCTACCCTACGGAAAAGACGAAGCGCTCGAACATGAAGCACCGCCCGGTCGGCCTTGGACTCCGCGGTCTCCAAGACGCGCTCTACAAGCTCAACCTTAACTTCGACTCTAACGACGCAGTACGCTTTTCCGACGAGAGTATGGAGGTTATTGCCTACCACGCGATACTTTCCTCAGCACTCCTTGCAAAGGAACGCGGTACGTACGAGACCTACAAAGGCTCTAAGTGGGATCGTGGTATCTTCCCGAACGACACGCTCAGCATGCTTGAGCAGGAGCGCGGCGTCCGCATTGAGGTACCTCGCCACGAAACGCTCGACTGGAGACTGGTCCGCGAAGCAGTACGCCAGTGGGGTATGCGCAACAGCAACACCATGGCTAACGCGCCAACCGCAACGACTGCAAACATCGCAGGTTGCTACCCAACGATCGAACCTGTCTACAAAAACCTCTACGTGAAGTCCAACATGGCCGGCGACTTTATGGTGGTTAACGAATACTTGGTAGATGACCTTAAGCGCATGGGCCTTTGGAGCAGCGATATGCTCGAGAAAATTAAGTTCCACGACGGCTCTATTCAAGAGATCGAGGAAATCCCTCCTGCAATTAAAGACAAATACAAAGAAGTGTTTGAGATCGACCCAGCATGGCTCATCAAGGCTGCTGCCTACCGCGGCCGCTGGATAGACCAGTCACAGTCGCTCAACATCTTCTACGGCGGAACGTCGGGTAAAGCACTTTCAGACATCTACCAATACGCTTGGAGTCTTGGTTTGAAGACGACGTACTACCTCCGCACCCTTGGCGCATCGCGCATTGAAAAGTCGACCGTTAACTTGGCAAAATTCGGCGGCACCTCGAAGTCTGACACCGCTACCCCTGCTCAACCTGTTGCCTCAACAGTCATTATTGAAGAAACGGTTATGACAAGCGTGCGCACCACGTCGCCTATGGAGTCTATTCCCTCACCGGTACAGCTTTCTGGTAACAACTATGCCCAGATGGAGCGCGGCATGGCCAGTATGTCACCGGTAGTTGCCTTCCAGGCAGCAATGCCAGAGTCGACACAACCAAGCGGTGTCATGGCAGCGTCGTTTACTGAAGCAACGCCAATGCCGTCGTTTGGCACTGCCCCAACAAACCGTCCAAAGATCGAAATAATAGGCGAAGCGTGCGAAAGCTGTTCTGCGTAAAAAAGTAAGTATAAAAAATAAAGAAGCCCCGGCGAGAAGCTGGGGCTTCTTCGCACGGGGCATTGGAGCAGAACTAGCCGAGGGACGACTTTGAAAGGTCAATCTCCTCGCCGCGCCGGAAGGCACGAGCTTCATCGCGGAATTCACTGGTGTGCTCGAAGTCGATACGCCGCATCTTCTCATTCCAGAGATAGTCAGCCATTGCGGCTATGACAGCCGTGGTGGCAACACAGCGAACAATTACCCGCCCATCATGCTCCATATCAAGCCACGCGGGCCGAAACTCGTGGACTTCTTTCATGGACATCACGTCACGAACCTCGTGCGTTGTGCCAATCCCCGAGCAAGCAAGCTTGCCTAGAGCCTCGTCTCCAAGAAGCCCGATGCGATAATGGATCCGGGTCCAATACATCGGCACCAATTCCTGCACGAGAAGATGTTTGGTAGTGTGATGCATGAAGCGATCGACTTTGGTGCCGATCTGACCCATCAAAGTTCTAGTGAAATTCTCAATGTACGTACGGTCTCCCATTTGAACCTCCAATTGCTCCTACCTGGCGAAATTGCCTTGATACCAAATGGGTTAGGTATCGTGTAGGGTCACATCGTGACAGCGTTAATTATACACCCAAATGGTGTATTTGTCAATCCCCTATACAAGGCTCCATTTAAGGCGTTTTGTATGCAAAAGTGTTGCCCCTTTTCTCCCCCACTTGGTAAAATTACTGTCCAATACAAAATTATTACTCTCATAAGTAACAAGTATGGCAATCATCAACGGCGCATCGACGACAGATCCAAACAAGATACTTCCGATGAAGTATCCGTGGGCACGTACGCACTACAAAAAGGGTGTGGCTAACAACTGGGTGCCGGAAGAGGTCTCCATGCAGCAAGACGTTGAGCTTTGGAAGAAAGCTGGCGCCCTTTCTGAAGACGAGCGCCGTATGATCATGTGGAACCTCGGGTTCTTCTCTACTGCAGAGTCTTTGACCGCAAACAACCTCGTACTTGCCATTTACCGCCACATCACTAACCCAGAGTCGCGCCAGTACTTGCTGCGCCAAGCATACGAAGAGGCAGTGCACACCGACACCTTCATTTACTGCTGCGACACGCTTGGGCTTAATCCAGACGAGATCTACAACATGTACCAAACGATCCCCTCGATCCACGAGAAGGATGACTTTGTAGTAGAAATGACGAAGTCGGTGTTTGACCCGAACTTTAATACCCAGGGTACGGAAAATATTCAGAAGTTCGTACACGACCTTGTGGGCTTTTACGTGATCATGGAAGGCATCTTCTTTTACGCAGGCTTTGCCATGATGCTCTCGATGCTGCGCAAAAACCGCATGGTCGGTGTTGGCGAGCAGTTCCAATTCATTCTGCGTGACGAGTCGGTACACCTTGCCTTCGGTGCAGACCTCATTAACACCATCGTTGCAGAAAATCCGGCAATTTGGACACCTGAGTATAAAGCGCAGCTCACTGAAAATATTAAGCGCGCCGTAGAGCTTGAAAAGAAGTATGCGGACGATGCACTCCCACGCGGCATCTTGGGCCTTACGCCTGCGTCGGTGAAGCAGTACGTTGAGCATGTTGCAGACCGCCGTTTAGAGCGCATTGGCCTTGAGCGCCAGTACCATGTCGACAACCCATTCCCTTGGATGTCAGAAATTGTAGACATGCCGAAAGAGAAAAACTTCTTCGAAACCCGCGTTACAGAATACAAAACCGGAGAGTTGGATTGGTAAAAAGAAAAACCCGCCGGAGTACCGGCGGGTTTTAGTATTTGTTTAGAAATAGCGAGGTGGGAGTCCACACGAAAACGCCTTCAAGCAAAGCGCCCCGAGCCACTCTAGAAACCTCTGCCACCATGTCCGTTTTTGCTCAGGCGGAGGGGGTTCTGGTGCCCATCCCGACCACGGAACTACCGGAGGCGGATTTCGACCTCCTGTTCCCACGATAGACTCAAAGAGCAGCATGGCAACCTCCATTGGGTAACCAGATGTAGTAACCGTAGCAAAATTCATCCACTACCGCAAAGAGTTTTCGGCTGGATTGGTAAAAAACGAAAGGGCTGGTTGCGGCAACGTGCCACACCAGCCCTCATTCCTAGCCCTTCTGAAATCGATTATTCGGATCCTTGGGATCAAGGTAGCGCACCTTAAATCCAGAACCGCCCCCCAGCGAGATTCCGTCTCGAACAAGAACTTCCAGTTCATCCGGATCGCATTCAACCCGAATGCGATCATCGGAGCCGGCATGATCGAGTTCCACGGACTCCCCCGCCCTAAAGGCATTATATTGGCTCGGCGGGATAGCAATAAGGACTTTCATCAGTTCATCCTCCGTGAGAAACTGTAGAATTTGATGATAGCATATTTAAGTAAAAAGTCAATATGCTAGACGTGACCTACCTCAGGGAATTTTCGATAGAATAATCCCCCACCTTTGTGCGGACTATTCTTAGTGCAAGTGCCGGAACATTCAGTTCTTTACCTATCCCGTGTGCTATCGAGCGCGCGTAGGTCCCGGAGGTACACGAAAGCGTTATCGATGCACAGGGGAACTCCCGTTTACCATCCGGGCGCAGGTATTGCTTCCAGGTGCGGATAATCTCTTCCTGGCGGAAGTCGCCCTGCACTTTCTCTACCGAAGACTCTATGTACTGTAGCAGTGTCGCTTCCGGCACCTTGTACATATTTTTTATAGCAATGTCATGCACCGTTACAGTGTGTCGTGGCAACACTAGCTGCGCCAGCGCATTTTGCCGCGCCCAGGTAAAGAGCGACTTCCCTTCCACGGTTTTAGACGAATACGGTGGATATTCCTGGGACACTTCGCCGCGAAATTCGTTTAATGCTTTTTCTACATGCTTGGGCCGCACGCTTCCGGTAGGTCCGGTTTCTATCACTCTCCCTAAAATGTCGTACGTGTCTGTCGAGAATCCAAACAACACGTCGAACGTATATTCTTTCGAAAGATTGAGGTAGGACTCTCTGCGCTTATTGGCCGCTCCCACGAGGCACAGCAGCACTCCTTCCGCCATAGGGTCGAGCCGCCCAGCATAGGAGAGCACTTCGTCCATATATTCCTTTTTCTGAATCCGAAGACGTTCAAGGCGCTCCCGGGGAGTTTCCCCTACGTGCTTGTAGAGATTTAATACTTCGCCGCCCTGCTGTAGTAAGGCCGACATTTCTGTTACACTGTAGCAGTAAGTATAATCCTATGTCCAAGCGTGACAAACTCTCCACGGAACCCTACAAGGGGGTACGCGACTTCTACCCGGAAGACCAGGCTTTTCTTAACTACGTCGTTTCTACGATGCGTAGCGTCGCACACCGCTTTGGCTACGAGGAATATCACGCCTCTATTCTTGAACCTGCAGAATTGTACAAAGCAAAGGGGGCGGAAAACGCCGAGATAGTAAGCGAGCAGACCTACACCTTTACCGACCGTGGCGAACGCGAGGTGGCGCTGCGCCCGGAGATGACACCGACCGTTGCGCGCATGGTGGCCGCACGCCGTCGCGATCTTGGTTTCCCGCTGCGTATGTTCTCTATCCCGAACCTCTTCCGCTATGAACGCCCGCAGCGCGGTCGCTTACGTGAACACTGGCAGCTGAATGTCGATATTTTTGGCTCGCGCTCCCTCCTTGCCGACGCGGAGATCATCCGCGTTGCAAGCGAAATTTTAAAAGCATTTGGCGCAACCGAAGACGACTTCATTATCAAGCTTGGCAGCCGCAACTTCCTCGACTCTGTTATTAGCGCACTCGGCCTCTCGGAAGAACAAGGTAAAAAACTGCTCGGCCTGCTCGACCGCAAAGGGAAACTAGCAAAAGAGGAGTTCGAGTCCGAAGTTATAGCCCTCGGTGTTGCGCTTGAGCAGCTCTCACCAGAAAACATACCGGACGATGTCGCAGAAGTGATAGAAGCTTTGCGCCTTATGGGTATCGAGAATGTCGAGTTTGATCCCTCAATTGTCCGAGGCTTCAATTACTACACCGGCGTCGTGTTTGAAGTATTTGATACGCACCCAGACAACAACCGCGCCCTCATGGGTGGCGGCCGCTACGACAACCTCCTTGCACTGTTCGACGATGAAGTAGTGCCAGGTGTCGGCTTTGGTATGGGCGACGTTACCGTTAAAGACTTTCTCGAAGTACGCGGACTCCTCCCTGCATACGTACCACAGACACACGTCTACCTTGCTTCTACTTCTCCGGAAATGGCGATGATCGCACTAGGACTTGCCGACGAACTTCGCTCACAAGGCGTTAATGTGGCGATCGACTTTGGCGATAAAAAATTAGGTGACCAAATTAAAGCTGCAAGTAAACACAAGATCCCCTTTCTTATTGTGGTTGGCGAAACCGAGATGCAAAACGGTCGCTTTACCGTGCGCAACTTGCAAAGCGGTGGCGAGGAGCAACTTTCTCGTAAAGAACTCGCACAATTTTTTGAAAACCTCTAGCAGGTCTAGTACAATATTCCTCTATGGCGCTGCGACGAATCACCTTTGACATTGAAACGGTTGGCGAATTCCGCACCAATGGCGACTTTTCGCAGCTCGAAGTGTCCGTCTGTTGCGTCCACGATTCTAAAACAGACGAGTACTTGAGCTTCTTTAAAGAAGACTTGGGCAAAATGTGGCCGCTCTTTGAACACGCAGACGTGTTAATAGGCTACAATTCCGACCACTTCGACATTCCGATCCTGAATAAGTACTACCCTGGCGACCTTACTAAACTTAAAAGCGTTGACCTCTTGAAAGAAGTGCGCAACGTGCTCGGTCGCAGATTAAAGATGGACAACCTCGCCGAAGCAACGCTCGGGAAAAAGAAGAGCGGTAACGGACTTGAAGCTATCGAGTGGTGGAAGAATGGCGAAAAACAAAAAGTTATAGACTACTGTATCGACGATGTGCGCATTACGAAGGAGCTCTACGAATACGCAAAGAAAAATAAACACCTTAAATATAAGGACTACGACGGTATCCGTGACATCAAATTAAATACTTCAGGCTGGGAAAAAACACCTGAAGACGCGCCTGCCATAACCCATACCTTGCCGTTTTGATCCGTGATATAGTGGGGATTACTTATAGGTAAACGACATATATGAAGAGCAATTTAGTACTTCCTTTGACGATCGTGGTTGCGGGTGCGCTTATTGCAGGAGCAGTCTTTTTGGTAGGTGCAGGCGGCACAACCCCAACTCCTGGCGGCAGCACAACCAACGCTCGCGCCTACGACCCTGCTATTGACCACATTCTTGGCAACCCACAAGCAGAAGTAAAAGTAGTCGAGTACGCAGACCTCGAGTGTCCGTACTGCAAAACCTTCCACAACACCATGCACCAGATTATGGATTACTACGGCACTTCAGGCCGTGTTGCGTGGGTATACCGCCCATTCCCGCTCGGCACTATCCACTCAAAGGCCCCGAAAGAGGCTGAAGCAGCGGAGTGTGCTGCAGCACAGGGTGGCGATACTGCATTCTTTAAGTTTGTTGACCGCGTATATGAAGTAACACCAGGCAATAACGGCCTCGACCTTGCATCCCTTCCAGCTATCGCAGGCGAAGTCGGGCTCGACGTCGCAGCATTTAACCAGTGCTTGGGTAACGGCACGTATCAAAAGAAAGTTGCAGACAGCTACACCGAGGCTATTCGCCTTGGCGCACAGGGCACCCCGTACGTACTCATTATGGTAGGCAACGAGTCAGTCGTACTCTCGGGCGCACAGCCATATGAGTCTATGCGTGCAGCAATTGACGCAGTCCTCGCTGGCCTCCCGGGCGGCAGTGCAACGACAACACAGCAGTAAGATTAATAAAAACCCCGCGGCTAGCCGCGGGGTTTTTCTTATTTCTTCTTTTTACTACTCCCCCTCTTCCGCCAAGCCGAGGCGGTAAATATCAAACGAATTTTCGCCTTCAAGCAGGTCGCTCGGGTTCGGGAGGAATACTTTCGTCCGAGAAATTTCTTCCGTCGCATCGAGCATAAGCCGGCGGAATAGGTGGAACTCCTGTTTAATATTCCGGAAGTCGATTATGTAGCGGCGTACCTGCGCTTTATTGTCGCGGTTCTTTGTCTTTTTACACTCAAGTACAATAAACCGCAGTACTGGCTTTTTAAATAATTCCCGCGCGGTGTAGTAGTTAAACAAGGCTTGGATCACAAATAGTGTCTTTTGCGGCCCAAACGCACTGAAGGAATCAACAAATTTAAAATCAACAATATCAATAGACTCTTTATCGAGCTTCGACTGCACCACAAGGTCGGAAATCGCTTTAAGCGGGAGCGGCAGCCCCTCGACCTTCACTGTTCCCTTTACCTCGACCCCGAGCACCTTAAAACGCGGCGGGCGTTCTAGGAAAAATCCAATTGCCTGCAGGTATTCCTTTTCCATTTGCTGCCTCTTTTTCTTTTTTGCACGCTTACTTTCCGCCTTGCCGAAGTTAATCTCAAAGTCTGGCACGTTTTGCAAATACTCCTGCCCTAAAGCTATAGCTCCTTCTTTTGGAATGCCGCCGTAAAAATGTTCGAGTGCCACGTGCGCAGCGCGCCCCACAATCGCCGCAGGCGAGGACGGCGTGTCGTACACTTCTTCCACATAGCGCTTGTACCAAGCAAGCGGGTTACGCAAAAAGGTCATTAAAGAAGAGTGGCTCCAGTACTTGATAGGCAGGTCTTTCTTCCGTTCAGTAGCCATGAGAAGAAGTATAGCAAAAGACAGCTCCCCTTGACTTTTTATGCAAATCATGTATTATGATTTCGTTGTTCTTCTGAGCAGAAAAACCGGAAACTGGTCTTGGCTTCCCTTCTGCTCGCAAAGTAGGAGGAAAGAAATGACCAAAACCGAAGATGTTCGTCCTAAGGATCCAAAAGAAGGTACGGAGTGGGATGAGGGGTATCATCATGCATATGATCATTACATCCCGTCGCGGAAGTACCGTGATTATTCCCCCGCTTTCATTCTAGGCTATCTAGCTTGCAAAGCTCTAATCGAAGAGATCGATGAAGCTAGACGCACCTACGGCTCTAACGGCGAAGAATCTTCAAGGAGGAAATCGTGACTTGGCGATTATGTTGAAATGAATCGAGACGCCTGGCGGCAACGCCAGGCGTCTTTTTTGTGCGTAGCGGAGTTACAGGAGTAAAAAAGAGTGTAAGACCTGGCCTAACGGCCAGCCCTGCTCGTTTTGGTATCACCCTGTGTCCGACACAATAGCAAAACGAGTTGGAGCGAGGAGAGCACTCTTTTTTACTCCTGTGTAGAGCTTTAATAACTGCGCAGTCTCTTTGCTTTTTCGTGGGTGCGGATGCGCTCGAGGGCTTTTGCCTCAATTTGGCGAATGCGCTCGCGGGTCACACCGAACTTCTTTCCTACCTCTTCAAGCGTGTGGTAAATACCGTCTTCAAGACCGTGGCGGAGCTTCAAAATCTCGCGCTCCTTTGGTGAGAGCTCGTCCAAAATTTCGCGCAACTGGTCTGCAAGGATGCGACGTGCTACTTCCTGGTCTGGAGAAAGGATCTTGTCGTCCTTTACGAAATCGCCAAGCACAGATTTACCATCATCTTCGTCGGAACCAACCGGGCTTTCCAGCGACACGGTATCTTGGTCAATCTTTTCAATCTGATAAATCTTGTCGACATCCACACCCATTTCAAGTGCGATCTCTTCTGCGAGTGGGTCGCGACCGAGGTCCTGCGAAAGGCGGCGCGCTACCTGCTTATACTTCGCAATTGTTTCCACCATGTGCACCGGAATACGGATGGTGCGAGACTGGTCTGCAAGGGCGCGGGTAATAGCCTGGCGGATCCACCAGGTTGCATAGGTCGAGAATTTAAATCCCTTCGTAAAGTCGAATTTATCTACCGCTTTAAAGAGGCCAAGGTTTCCTTCCTGAATCAGGTCAAGAAGAGTGAGGTCTGGCGAGCGACCAACATAGCGCTTTGCAATAGACACCACGAGGCGGAGGTTCGCTCGGGCAAGAAGGTTGCGTGCTTCTGCATCGCCATCGACAATGCGCTTTGCTAAGTCGCGCTCTTGCTGCGCATTAAGGAGTGGATACTTACCGATCTCGCGCAAGTACATCTGAATAGAGTCATACTGCGAGTCTGAACGAGAGTACCCCTTTTCGAGCGCCTCGTCGTTTACTTCGAGCATGCCGCCGCCTTCAAGCACATCAATGTGCGCAGTAGAAAACTTTTCGTAGAGCTCTTCAAGGAAGAGGACATCGTCCTCAATATTTGGAAACGCCTTCAAAATTTCGTCGTAGGTAACGAACCCGCGTTCACGACCACGAGCCATCAAGGCTTCTGCCTTTTTGCTCTGTTCATCAATCTTTTTTTGAAGCTTCGGATTGATCTTCTCTGCAGGAGCGCCCTTTTCCTTCTTAGTCGCCTTCTTCGGAGGGGCAAGTTTGGTGCGGCGCTTAGCTGCGACAGCACGAAACGCCTTCGCCTTAGCGACCACAGACTTAGCCCGCTTCCCTGCTTTGGTGACCTTTTTAGTTTTTGCCATTGGAAGTAGTTATACCAGAAATTGTAGCGTTTTGCTAGACCCTATACTTGCGCAGCTCCTCTTTGCGGCGAACGAGCTGCATGATACGTGTCGTATCGATTGCGCCGGAGGAAATCTCTTCCTCGATTCGGGCAAGTTCAATACCTTTGAGCATATCATCAACAAGGACCCCTGTATCTGCACTATCCCCTGCTTCACCATCAAATTTAAAGCGAAGCAGCTCCTCAAACGGCCGCGTCCGTTCCATATATATTGGATAGAGTACCTCGCCGAGAATAGTTTTAAGTCGCTGCCCCACCTCGCTCTCTTCTCCAAAATGGAAGACGAGCATTCCCACCTTTTCTTCCAGTGCCGTCAGCGTACTTGTCGGCACAGCGACCGGTGCGCTTTCTTCTTCAGCAGTAACGTTGAGTGCAGGCTTTTTGCGCACTTCGGTGCGCACTGCTGTGTCCGGTACGCCCAAGCGTGTCGCAATGATGCGGATGAAATGCTCTTGGTCTATCGTGCTGTCGATAGCGGCAACTAAGGGAAGCACCTGAGCTTCCACAAGTTTTTTGTACGAGCGCTCATCTTTAGCAGTAGCACGCAGTATATCGAGGAAAAACTCGATAGCTGTTTGCGATGTGCGGATCGCTGCTTTGAGAAGCTCTGGATTTTCCTTCGCAACGTCGGCAGGATCTTTCGCATCGTGGAAGGTAGGGATTTTTACATCGAGCCCACTGCCGAGCGCCATGAGCGCACTCTTTAGTCCTGCACGGATCCCCGCCTGGTCGGCATCGAGCGCCAATATCAGGCGCTTCGAGTATCGACTCATTAAGGAAAGATGTTCGGGGGTAAGTGCAGTGCCCGAGAGCGCTACCGCAAACGGCAAACCAGACTGGTGCGAAAGTACAACATCGAACTGCCCTTCAACAAGGAGGATGCAGTCGAGTTTACGGATCGCTTGTTTTGCACGGTCGAGCCCGTAGAGGATCTTCGATTTTTTAAAGAGCGGCGTTTCCGGACTGTTTACATACTTAGCAGGTTCACCCTCCTCCTTCGAGCCGGGTACTTTTTCAAAAAATCGTCCTGAAAAAGCAACGACTCTTCCCGCAACATCATTGATCGGAAACATAATACGCCCGCGAAAGCGATCATACACTTCTCCCGGCTTTTTCTCCGAGCGTGCAGCAAGCCCTGCTTCGGCCACCTCGTCTTTCGTAAACCCTTGTGCGAGCAGATGTTCTGTTAGTTCACGCCACGCTGCAGGTGCGTACCCTAAGCGCCACTCTGCTACTGTCTCATCGTGTACACCGCGCGCATGGAGATACTCCACCACTGCGGGACGTGCGCGCAATTGAGTAACAAAAAAGGTGGTCGCTGCTTCACAGACTGCAAATAACCGATTCTGCTCATCCGCATTTTCTCTCTTTTGCGTGAACTCGCGATGAAGCTCTACCCCCGCTTTTTGCGCAAGCTGCTCTAAGGCAGTGCGGAAGTCTAGACTTTCAATCTTTTCTACAAATGAAAAAATATCTCCCTTCTCCCCGCAGCCGAAACACATGTACGTGCCGCGCTCGGGCGACACCATAAACGACGGCGTGCGTTCTTTATGGAACGGGCAGCGGCCGGAGTAATTGCGCCCTGCGCGGCGCAGCTGGACGTATTGCCCCACCACATCCACGATCGAGAGCCGGTCTTTTATCTTCTGTACATCGTCATGAGAGTCGGCCATAGGTCCTAGCAGTATAGCTTTTTCAGCTCTATGCTTAGTACTTGACATTTATTGTTTTTAGGTGTACAATTAACCAGAAAGTTCCCCATAGGCCAACCAAGGAGATTCGGCCATGATGCCTGCGACTTCCCGTCTTCGTATGAAGCCTCGGCACTCTGCGCCGCCGGTTCTCGCACCGCTTCCGCGAGGACCGGTCCACTTCGCCAACCTACCGGTCGGCGCCACCTTCATCCTGAAGGAGGACGTTGAGACAGGTCCGAGCGCCATCAACCTGTGGCGCAAGGAGGAGAATCTCCGCGCCACGGAGATCGAGACTGGCCATGTCGTCGAGATCGAGATCACCACCGAGGTAATCCGGATCATCGTCGATCGGCGCTAACGCCAAAGGGCGCGGAATAAAATTCCGCGCCTTTTTATATATTCTTGACACATACTTTAAAATATTATATAAGAAAACTATGCGAAACTATCGCGGACAGATGAAGACAGATATCGTCAACTCGCTTTGCGAGGCGATTTCTGTTTTTGTGTAGCCGCGGCTGTTTGATCCTCTCCTATCGAGCAACTCCGGCTGAACAAAGCCGGAGTTTTTTGTTCAGCTCTCACTGTTCTTTCTCAACAAGGAGTGACCATGGTTACCTTTCTTGATCATGAAAAGTCTAAAACTTGTCTTCTCGTCCCTGGCGTTGAACATACCGACTTGTGTACGCAGCTCTTGAACGAAGAAGAAAGCCGGCAGTATCTTGCACGATACTTCCCTGTCCCCAGAAGTGCCGAGGAAGAATTTCTGCGGACGGTGAACAGTAAAGACAAAAACAATGCGATGTTCATTGTGGCAGCCAAGCCTGAGAAAAATCCGATCGGGGTTATGGGGCTCCACAATATTGATTGGAAAAACCGCAACGCAGTAACCGGCAGCATGTTGCTCGCCGCACAGTGCGGGAAAGGCATGGGGAGTGATGCAAAGATGCTCCTCCTTTCGTGGGCATTCTTGGAACTCGGGCTCGTGAAGGTTGAGTCACGCGTTATCGCATTTAACGAACGTAGCCAGGCATACAGCCGCAAGTGTGGCTACCAAGAGGTCGGCAGACTGAAGCGCCACATCTTCCGCCGAGGAGCATGGCACGACGAAGTGATTATGGAAGTGCATGTCGATGAGTGGCTGCCTCTTTGGAACCAGTTTCAAGAAGGTTCCTTCGGCAAAAAATCAGCCGCACAATAACGACGAACGGCGCCCCAGTGGCGCCGTTTTTTAATACTTGACATTTACTGCGTTTAGGTGTATAATTAACTAGAACGTTCACCCGGCCAACCCACAGGAGGAACAGGCCATGAGTATTATGGGAGAAGTCGAGGGGGGAAGGCGCATACGGCTTTCCCAAACTCTCGACCGGGTCTGGACAGAAGCACTGCGAGCAAGCGGTGCATACGTCCTGGGTACCCTACTGCAAAACGGCAGCGGCACTCTCAAGGGCGCCCAGGACAGTTTTCAGAGCGCCTGGGAAAGAGAAGTGAAGTTGCTCGACGAGCAGTATGGCACTGATCTCGTCGATGAACTTCTACAGGAAAGGGGCGCGAAGCGCTCCTACCTCTAACGCCAAAGGGCGCGGAATTTTATTCCGCGCCCTTTAACTTTTCCTATATATTTTTATTCACTAGCGAAGCGAGAGAAAAGAAAGCTTGTTTTCTTTTCCGAGCGAGCGACGTGAATAAAGTTTTCGAAGAAAACTCTATTGAGCTGCTTCTCGTTCAGGAGCTGGAGCTGGTTCTGTCGGCGCATACTTTGCAACCAACTTAGACTTCGGAGAGTCTGGGAAGCCGGTACCCGCTGGGATAAGGCGACCGATGATAACGTTTTCCTTGAGTCCCTCGAGGTAGTCCACAGAACCGTAGATCGATGCACGGATGAGCATGCGAGTTGTGTTCTGGAACGATGCTGCCGAGAGGAACGATGCGCGCGAGAGTGACACGTCGAGAATACCCATAACAAGCGTCTCGCCCTTTGCCTTCTCTGTACCTGCTTCGAGGTTCTCGTTTGCGATAGTAAGTTCTACATCGCTCAAGACATCGCCCTTTGAAAGCTCGGTTGCGCCCGCGTCGGTCACACGCATACGTGAGAACATCTGGCGCACAATAACTTCCAAGTGCTTGGTCGAGATGTTTGCACCCTGGAGTTCGTAAATCTTCACGATTTCCGAAATGATGTACTCCTGTGTGCGCTCTTTACCTGCATACTCGAAGAGCTCTGCAAGGTCTGCTGAACCGTCGGTAATAATCTGGCCCTTCGTAACGCGGTCACCGATCTTCACGAGCGGCACGCGGCGTGGATGGACAGAATATTCGATCGTATCCTTCTTACTCTTACCTTTGTGCTCAATGTCTGGCACAACAGTGATAATTTTCTCTTTTGCGTCGTTCTTAATGTCAACAACTTCGCCTGAAACTGAAGCAACGAGTGCTGGGTTACGAGGCGTGCGACGCTCAAAGATTTCTTCAACGCGAGGGAGACCCTGCGTTACGTCGCCTGCTGCCGATGCGGCACCGCCGGCGTGCTTCACGTTCATGGTGAGCTGCGTACCTGGCTCGCCGATAGCCTGTGCTGCAACAGTACCAACTGCCTCGCCGAGGTTAACTGGCTTCATGGTACCGAGGTCTGCGCCGTAGCACATAGCACAGATACCCTGGCGTGAGGTACATGCGATTGGAGAGCGTACGTAGACTGATGCTACTCCTGCTTCTTCAATGCGTTTTGCGTCTGCGTCGGTCAAGAATTGACCCTTCTTGTACTCTACTTTGCCGTTTACTTCGACATCTGCTGCCAAGTAGCGACCCTGGATGTGTTGTGCAAGGAAGGTACCGATACCTGATGCTGACTCGCGCTTAATAGTGCGTCCTTCGGTTGTGCCGCAGTCTGTCTCACCTACCACAATGTCCTGTGCAACGTCGAAGAGACGGCGTGTAAGGTAACCGGCTTTTGCGGTTGAAAGTGCGGTTGATGCAAGACCTGAGCGAGAACCGTGGGTTGTGGTGAAGTACTCAATCGGAGAGAGACCTTCCTTCATCGACTTCGTAACCGGAAGCTCGATCGTATCGCCTGATGGAGATGCGATGAGGCCCTTCATACCGGCCATCTGGGTCATCTGCGCAAGAGAACCGCGGGCGCCTGAGCGGAGCATGTCCTCTACTGAGCCGTGTTTTGGAAGTGCTGTTGGGATAAGTTTTTCAACTTCTGCCTTTGCTGCATGCCATACCTCGATGTTCATGCGGTAGCGCTCCTCTTCTGAAAGGAGACCCTGCTCCCAATGCGAGATAATTTCGTCTGATTTCTTTTGTGCCTTCGCAATAATGTCGTTCTTCTCTGCTGGGATACGGATGTCGTCCAGCGACCAGGTGATACCTGATTGTGTGACGTAGCGGAAGCCGAAGTTCTTCACGCGGTCGAGAATTTCCGGAACCTTATCAAGACCGTAGCGGTTAATAAGGTCGTCAACGAGACGAGCGAGGCCCTTCTTGTCGATTGAGTTGTTGATGAATGGATAGTCACTTGGGAAGACTGTGTTGAGGAGCAAGCGACCAACAGTCGTCTCGAAGAGTGCACCACCGAACTGTGCGTACTTCTCTTTTTCAGACGGCATCACTTTGATCTTTGCCTGGAAGCCAACATGACCGTAGTCGTACGCAAGAATAGCTGCGTTTGGTGACTGGAAGTACATACCCTCGCCCTTCATGCCTGGAACCTCTTTGGTCATCCAGTAGACACCAAGGAGAATGTCGAGGAGTTTCGATGCAACCACTGGTTTACCATCGCCTGGCTTCAAGATGTTCTTCGTAGCTGCCATGATCTCGCGTGCTTCTGCCTGTGCTTCTGGAGAAAGCGGCACGTGTACGGCCATCTGGTCACCGTCGAAGTCTGCGTTGAATGCAGGACAGACGAGTGGGTGGAGCTGGATAGCGTTACCTTCAATGAGAACCGGCTGGAAGGCCTGGATACCGAGGCGGTGCAAGGTTGGTGCGCGGTTAAGGAGCACGTACTTGTCTTTAATGATGTCTTCGAGAATTGCCCACACTTCCGGTACGCCTTCGTCGATAAGACGACCTGCGCCGCGGATGTTGTATGCGAATTCCTTCTCAAGCAATTTGCCGATTACGAATGGGCGGAAGAGCTCGAGTGCCATGTGCTTCGGAAGACCGCACTGGTTCAACTTGAGTTCAGGACCAACAACGATCACTGAGCGGCCCGAGTAGTCCACACGCTTACCAAGAAGGTTCTGACGGAAGAGACCGTGCTTACCCTTCAAGTTATCTGAAAGCGACTTGAGTGGGCGTGTACGAGCCTGTGTTGTTGCAGAGTATGCAGCACCACCGTGACGGATCGAGTTGTCGACAAGAGCGTCGACTGCTTCCTGGAGAATGCGCTTCTCGTTGCGGAGGATCACGTCTGGCGCGTGGATCTCGAGGAGTTTCTTCAAACGGTTGTTGCGGTTGATAACGCGGCGGTAGAGGTCGTTAACGTCTGATGTTGCATGACGACCACCGTCCAAGGCAACCATTGGGCGAAGACCTGGTGGGATAACTGGGATGCGTGTCAGGAACATCCACTCTGGGCGGACGTTTGCACGGATCATACCGCGGAGTACTGAGAGGCGCTTACCGAACTTCTCGCGGTCTGCAGCACCTGCGTTTTGGAGGGCTTCCGAAACTTCGGTCTCCATCTCCTTAAGGTCGAGCGTCTTGCAGAGGTTGTAGATAGCTTCTGCACCGATGCCTGCTTCAAACATTGCACCGTACTTGATTGCGTAGCGGTGGTAGCGAGGCTCGTCGAGCACCACGCCAACGCGGAGGCTTTCAATATCTTTCTTAGCTTCGAGGAAGAGCTCTTTGATCTTGTCTTTCGACTTCTCGTCCTGGAGATTCTTCATCTTGGTCTTGTACTCGGTCTCGAGTTCAGAGACGATGCGCTCCTTCTCGTTCTTATGAATACCAGTCACGATGTAGCCTGCGAAGTAAATTACCTTCTCGAGGTCGCCACCTGAAATCCCAAGCACCATAGCAAGGCGCGACGGAATTGCGCGGAGGAACCACACGTGCGCTACCGGCACTGCCAAGTCGACATGGCCCATGCGCTCGCGACGAACAATCGCGCGTGTAATTTCGACGCCACACTTCTCGCAGGTAATACCCTTGTAGCGGATGCCACGGTATTTACCGCAGTAACATTCGTAGTCTTTTTCAGGACCGAAGATCTTCTCGTCAAAGAGTGAGTTCTTCTCCGGACGCTGGGTGCGGTAGTTAATAGTCTCAGGTTTTGTAACCTCGCCGTGTGACCATTCGAGGATGCGTTCAGGAGATGCTGGGCGAATACGTACTGCGTCGAAGTCTGATGCTTCTGCACCAGGAGTCTTGCGTGCGTTGCGTACTGGCTCGCCATCTTTCATAAGTTCGACGTCGAGTGCCAAACCGCGGAGCGTGTGGAGGAGCACGTTAAATGAGGCTGGTGCGTAGTGGTGTGAGATGCGCTCGCCGCGAACAATCGCGTCGAATGCAGCCGAGCGGCCCATGATGTCGTCGGACTTAACCGTAAGCATTTCGCGGAGCGTATATGCAGCGCCGTAGCCCAAAAGTGCCCACACTTCCATTTCGCCGAAGCGCTGACCGCCGCCTTGTGCCTTACCGCCGAGTGGCTGCTGCGTAATAAGCGAGTACGGACCGATAGAGCGCATGTGGATCTTGTCTTCCACCATGTGATGGAGCTTCAAGACGTACATGTACCCCACTGCGATGTCCTGCTCGAACTTCTCGCCGGTGCGGCCGTCGTAGAGCGGCATCTTGCCTGACTCTGCAAAGCCTGCTTTCTTCAATTCCTCGCGGATTTCAGTATCGGTTGCACCTGCAAATGGAGGACAGATTGCCTGGTAGTTGAGTGTGTTTGCCGCAAGACCAAGGTGCAACTCAAGAATCTGACCGAGGTTCATACGAGACGGCACGCCGAGTGGTGTGAGGATCACATCTACCGGACGACCATCTTCCATGTATGGCATGTCTTCTTCTGGAAGGATGCGGGAAATAACACCCTTGTTACCGTGGCGACCTGCGAGCTTGTCACCAACAGACACAGTGCGGAGCTGTGCAACTTCAATATGAATGCGCTTAATGATGCCTGACTCGAGCTGGTGGCCAGCTTCACGTGAGAATACTTTGACACCAATGATGCGACCGCGCTTACCGTTTTCTACACGGAGTGACGAGTCCTTCACATCGCGAGCCTTGTCGCCGAAGATCGAACGGAGGAGACGCTCTTCAGGCGTGAGCTGTGTCTCACCCTTTGGTGTAATTTTACCAACAAGGATGTCGCCTGGGCGTACTTCTGAACCAACACGGATAACACCGTCCTCGTCGAGGTTGCGGAGCTTCACTTCAGAGACGTTCGGGATGTCGTGTGTTGTTTCCTCCGGACCAAGTTTGGTGTCGCGGACGTTACATACGAACTCTTCAATATGAATAGATGAGAACTTAGAGTCTTTTACGAGACGCTCAGAAATAATGATAGCGTCTTCGTAGTTAGCACCCGACCAGCACATAAACGCAACGAGTACGTTTTGACCGAGTGCGAGCTGACCGCCGTCTGATGACGAGGTGTCGGCAAGAAGGTCACCCTTCTTCACTTTCTGTCCTACAGACACCGCTGGGCGCTGGTGGAGTGCAGTAAAGCCGTTGGTGCGGACATAGTTTACGAGCGGATACTCAACATCTTTACCCTTTGCGTTTTTAACAACAACCTTACGGCCATCGGCAGCAGTAACAATACCCTCTTCTTTAGCGAGGTGGAGGCGGCCCGTGTCCTTTGCGGCACGACCTTCAACACCAGTACCAACGAGCGGCGCTTCAGGAACGATACATGGGGTAGCCTGCTTCTGCATGTTCGAACCCATGAGAGAACGGTTTGCATCGTCGTGCTCGAGGAATGGGATCATCGAAGTAGCGATTGAGAATGGCTGCTCTGGAGCAACGTCGATGTATTTCACATCTGCTGCAGGAATACGAGCAGGAGCGCCCGCAAGACGGACTTCAACGGTGTCTTGGAGGATCTTGCCATCATCGGCAACCTTCACACCTGCATGCGCAATAATCTCTTTCTCTTCTTCTGCTGCGTTCAGGTAGACGATTTCGTTCGTGATCTTGCCGTTTACTACTTTTGAGTACGGCGTTTCGATCATGCCGAATTCGTTAAGGCGCGCAAACGTTGAAAGACGAAGAATAAGACCGATGTTCGGACCTTCAGGAGTATGGATCGGACAGAGGCGGCCGTAGTGCGACGGGTGCACGTCGCGCACTTCGAAGCCTGCACGCTCGCGGGTAAGACCACCCGGACCGAGTGCAGAAAGTGTGCGAAGGTGCTCGAGCTCTTCAAGCGCGTTAGTCTGCTGCATGAACTGCGAAAGCTGGTTCGTCGTAAAGAATTCTTTAATACGAGCCTGGAGTGGGCGCGGGTTTACGAACATGACCGGCATCGTTGCGTCAGCATCGATAGTCGACATGCGGTCCTGAATATTGCGCTTCATGTGGGTCAAACCAACACGGAGGCGCTGCTGGAGCATTTCGCCAACGTAGCGTACGCGGCGTGAGCCAAGGTGGTCGATGTTGTCTTCCATCGCGTCAGGATTGTTTTCGAGCTCCAAGACATGCTGGAGCACCGTAACGACGTCATCCAACGAAAGGGTCTTGCGGGTAAGCTCCTTTTCATCGAGCGACTTGTGGAAGCGCTGATTAAAACGGAAGCGACCAACACGAGAAAGGTCGTAGCGCTCCTCAGAGAAAATAGAATCGATATACTCGCGCGCGTTTGCAGCCGTTGCCATGTCGCCGTCGCGGAGGCGCTTGTGGATCTCTATATATGCATCCTCCTGCGTTTTTGCAGGGTCGCGCTCAAGTGCAGCTTCGATCCAGCGCTTACCATGCGCGGTTGTCGACATAAGCGACTTCAAGTCAGAGTCGTACTGTGCGCCCAAAATACGAAGGAGTGATGTCGCAGGGAACTTGCGCTTGCGGTCGATGCGGACAGAAAGCTCGTCGTCGCTGCCGCCCTCGATTTCAATCCAGGCACCACGCGCTGGAATGATCTTTGCACCAAAGTGGCGCTTCCCCTTCGTTTCCTCAGCAGTAAAGAAGACACCGTATGAGCGTGCGAGTTGTGGCACGATAACGCGCTCAACACCGTTGATGACGAACGTACCGTGGTCGGTCATCAATGGAAAATCAGCAAGGAAAATTTCCTGCTCGTTTGCAGTACCTGCTGCTTTGTTGCGGAGGCGGACAATAGCGCGAAGCGGCGCATCAAGCGTCATCTTCTGTGCCTTTGCGTAGTGCTCGTCGAACTTCGGCTCGCCCAATTCCATCTTTACGAACTCGAGATCAAACTTTTTCCCCGAGTAGTCCTTAATAGAAGAGAATTCCTTAAAGGTTTCCTTGACTCCTTCTTCAAGAAGCCATTTGTACGAATCGAGCTGTGCCGCTACGAGGTTGGGAGTCTCGACGCGTGGTGCACGGAAGCGGCTGAAGAATTTTTGCTGACGCATGTGGTGTTACTAATTATGACGAGCGAACGCTTGTAATTAATGAGGGACACAAACGTGAACACTTTTGAACGGAACTTATGAAAAAGAAAAACGGACGAGGCGCAATAGAGTTATCCACAGGTCCTAAACACGAAAAGAGCGGGAGCGCGTAAGCTCCCCGACTCGAGTTTTAGACTCAGTTGCAGGTGATTCCCATTCCCCCTATGTTTGAAAACCCTTTAGCCCTCAAAACTCATTCTGTACCCCGCCTTTTGGTTTCAATATTGAGTATACTCGCCTTCACCCTATCGTCAAGCTCTACTTAGGGAAAAAGTACCCTTTTGACCCCGAAACTTGACAAAAAGCGACTTTTTTAGCATTTTATGCCTCAGTTGGACACAACCGAAGAAAGGATCTTTGCAATGGCTATTGGGAATCATCCCTCACCAGCTGCACTAGCGCTTGTTACCTTCGTCTTTCGCGCCCTTACCTCCGAGAACAGCTATGCAGGTGGAGGCAAGGCAACCCCCATCACAACCATGCCAGGATGGAAGAGGTTCCGAGTAGAAGACCGAAAGCATGGACACGTACTCGTCGACGACTACTGGACCAACAGAGAGACTGGTATGTCGGGCGGCTACATTTGCACCTGGAGGAACGAAGAGGTGGTCATGTATATGACCTACTTCGGCTCGTACCCCAAGGAAGTAACCCCTTTCCTGCGCAAGGCTCTTCTTGCAGGTCTCACCGACACGAAATTCTTTGGGTTCAGAGGACCCGAGTATTTCACCGACGAAGAAGCGGGGCTCTCCTACATAAATACCCACAATGGAGGCCCTTCTCGATTTTGGGGTGAAGAAACCATTCAGCCAATCGATAGAACGTTCACAATAGGCCACCATGCGTATCACGGGTGGATGCATCTCTAGCTCTCTCCCTCGATCACAAAAACAAGCGGCGCAAAGTGCGCCGCTTTTTCTTTTGTTGACAAAATGCCGCTTTTTTAGCATTTTATGCCTCAGTTGGACACCACACAGGAGGAGTGCGATGGATTTACTTGAAATGAGGCGATGGGCCAGAGATGGAGGAGAAAGAAAAGGCCACTCTACCTGGCGGATCGGAAGAGTCGACAATAAGCCGACTCGACTACCCTCTGAGACTGAGCTCAGGGAAATTACTCAGCAACATATGGTTGGACACACTCTTACAGAATCGGGACGCGACAATAACCACATCATGGTGGAGCTAACTGCTGGCACCACACCAGCAGAGCGACTTGCCTTCCTCATGGCAATCGAGCAAGCATACATCGCTGGCGCCCTGTGAAAATTTTAAAGCGCCCGCTTCGGGCGCTTTTTCTTTTGTTGACAAAATGCCGCTTTTTTAGCATTTTATGCTCTAGTTGGACATCAAACAGGAGGTAGCAGTGACTGACTTAAAGACTGTTTTCGTTGAAGGTCTCGACCACCTTCTTGTTACCCAGGCGACTCTCGATCAGATGGGTCTCAAGGCTGGTCAGACCATAACGGAAGCTCAAATGCTTGAGGCTATCCATCTCAACACTGTGGAGTTTGCCGTAGACATGGATCTGCGACGCCTCGCCGGAGAAGAGAACATTCCCGACACCGCCGAGCTGAAAGAAAAGCTCAAGAAGATGAATCTCTAGTACGCAATCCGCCCCTAAGAAACGCTTTCGTTTCGACGGGGCGTTTTCTTTTTATTATTCTGGTTTGCTTAACTTCTTACTGCGGAGCTCGTCTATCTTTGCATGATTGCCTGAGAGAAGGACTTTTGGCACGCGATAATTCTTACCTTTGTGCTTTAAAACTTCCGGACGGGTGTAGATGTCGTGGCTGGCTACCCGGCTTTCCTCTAATGATTCAAATTTACCGAGCACTCCTTTAATTTGGCGTGCAGTCGCGTCGATTATTGCAAGTGCGGGCACTTCCCCGCCAGTCAAAATATATGGGCCAACAGAAACTTCCTCTGCCTTTAAAACTTTCTTTGCGCGAGCATCAATGCCCTCGTAGCGACCGCAGACAATAATGACGTCCTTCTGTTTTGAAAGTGCACGAGCGTAGGCATTGGTAAGTGGCTTACCACCGGCAGCAGTAATAAGCACTTTCATCTTTTTATTCTTCTTTATAGCTTCCACAGCTTTAATGACTGGTTCGGCCTGAATGACCATTCCTGGGCCGCCGCCGTATGGGCGCTCGTCCACCTTGCCCCATTTATTAGTTACAGAGTCACGCAACTGGCGTGCCTCTACCTTAAGTAGGCCTTCCTTCTGCGCACGACCAAGAATCGAGGCATTTGTATAAGCCTCAACAACTTCCGGAAAAAGAGTGATTACATGGAAATTCACGTAAGTAAATTACCACACTTTATACAAAATGTCTACATAAAAAGAAAAGGCCGCTCTGGCGAGCGGCCTTACACCAAAAGGTGTTTCAAAAAGTACTTAGCCGGATAGACCTGGTTTTGCAGATCGTTGCGCACCAAGTGCACCATCTTTGCAATGCGCAGTATGCCCTCGGCATATTCTTCGCGACCATGGATTTCAAGCGAGAGTTCAATTTTTCCCTCGCCCACTACACCACTTACCCGATGGTACGCATGCGCCGCAAGATGCTCCCGCGGGATCCCCATCTTCAGTTGATCTTCCGTGTCACGGATAGAAATGATTTCATCATGCGGGATTCCCAAAATGTTAGCAATATGAAGCGCAGTTGCAGACACTGTCGTCTTTTCTGCCTGATGCGACTCTACCAAGCACCAGGTTGGGTGCCGAGTCCTGTATATGTTCACCTGTGCTTCCAAGTCTTGGAAAAACCACTGGGCAGAAAGTGCCGCATTTGACACCGACACAATTGGCACCGGTACCACTTCCGGCAATACAATCCCTGAAGAGCACTGGATGATTGGTATACGATGCCGCTCACAGTGGTGCAGTAATGCGGGGAACTCTCTCCCACTCCCTACATGTATAGCCACCTGTTCGTGGTACCACCCCGTGGGAGAGAATTTTCGATATCCGACCTTTTCTTTCCCACACTGCTGTATAACCCCCTTCTCCATGTGACCATTGCCCACAAGGAGCACGCGTTGCAACTGTGATTTTATACGCACATATTCCTCCTACTACCTTGTATAGTTGCTTCTGTGCAGACCATACGTGCTTAGGGAATGTTGGTCAAGCAAAAAGCCCCTTGCGGGGCTTTTTGTAAAATATCTCGTTTAGAAATTTCCAAGGTCTTCCATCGCTTCGTCTACCGACTTCATGGTTGGAGACTGCTCGCCCGAGCCCTTCCACGACGTTGGCGTGTCTGCCCCTGGAGCACGCATACCGCCTGCCGGCTCGTTAATTTTAAGGTTAACGCGAGCATTGTGCTTCATCCCGACAACGCGAAGGAGCGTGCGGATAGCCTTAGCGGTGTTGCCCGAGCGACCGATAACTTTGCCCATGTCTTCCGGGTGCAGGTCGAGAGTCAAAAGTACGCCCATCTCGTCGACTGTGCGGCCAATTTTAACCGCGTCCGGGTTTTCAACTAAACCTTTTACTACAAATTCCAAAAATTCCTGATCCTTTTCTGCCATTGCTGTAAGTATAATTTTTAAAACAACCGCTTCTAATTGTATTAGGCGGTTGTTTCTGCAGCAACTGGGTTATCCCCTGCTTCTGCTACTGGAGCCTCTGCTGCGGGTGCAGATGGGGCAGCCTCTTCACCTTCTTTCTTCGGAGGAGACTTACGTGGGAGCACGTTTATCTTCTTTGCGTCGATAATCTTGTGCGTTACGAGGAGGTTGTGGACAGTGTCGGACACAGTAGCGCCATTGCTGATCCAGTGTTTAATGCGGTCTGCCTTAAGGTCGGTGCGGTCTGAGCGTGCGTCATAGAACCCGAGCATTTCGAGGTAGTTGCCTGCCTGTGGCTTGCGCTTAGACTCAACAGCAACCACGCGGAAAGACGGGTCATTTTTGCGGCCGACGCGCTGTAATCTGATCGTTAACATGTGGGCACACAATAGCAGAGGGCTACAAATAAGTCAATTTCTGCTATAGTAGGGCCATAATGCCTAAAAAGAAGCGCCTTTCCGGGGTGATTGAACTCACACGACGAGCAGTTGGATACCTGTCCTGGGACCCCGAAAAAGAAGATATAGAGATCCGCCCTGAAGACCTTATGGGTGCTTTAAACGGCGACACCGTAGAGGTTGAATTAACCGACCTCTACCCTCGCCCGAAGGGTAAAGTGGTTGCTGTAGTGAGCCGCGCTAAGGAAGAGTTTGTCGCGACACTAAAGCGCAATAACGGAGTAATGGTTGCACTCGCTGACGACAAGCGCTTCTACCGCCCTATCCGCCTCGCTACTGAACCGCAGTTTGAAGAAGGCGAAAAAGTATTGGTGCGCTTAGTATCGTTCGACGGTAAAGATGACCCCGTCGGTACTGTCGTTGAACACCTGGGCAAAGCAGGCGAACACCGCGTCGAGATGAACGCCATTGTGCTTGAGCATGGCTTTAGCACCACCTTCCCTGAGCGTGTCCAGGCAGAGGCGCACGATATAGAAAAAAACCACGCGCAGATTATTGCGAGCGAACTTCCGAAGCGTCAAGACTTCCGGGACACAATAACCATGACGATCGACCCGGTCGATGCGAAGGACTTTGACGATGCACTGTCGCTCGAGGCACTTCCCGACGGCACCCTTGAAGTTGGCGTGCACATTGCCGACGCGACATACTTTGTGCGTCCTGGCACCGCGCTCGACGACGAGGCGGTAAAACGCGGCACGAGCGTCTACCTAGTCGACGCCACCATCCCGATGCTCCCACACGAGCTCTCCGGCAATGTTGCGTCGCTACGCGAAAACGAAGACCGTCTCGCCTTCTCTGCGATCTTCCACATGAACAAAGCGGGCGAAGTACTTTCGCGCAAATTCGCCAAGTCGGTTATTCGCTCCAATAAGCGCTACACCTACGAAGATGCACAGAAAACGCTCGACACCGGAAGCGGTCCCTTCCACGAGCAGCTCGTTATACTGCGCGACATCGCACGCAAACTAAGCGAGAAGCGCGTACGCGAAGGCGCTATAGACTTTGGCGACAACGAAGTACGGTTTGAGTTAGACAAGGACGGTAAACCGCTCCGCGTTATCCGTAAACAACGCATCGAAACGAATCGTCTCATTGAAGAGTTTATGCTCCTTGCAAACCGCGAGGTCGCGCATTATGTGTCAGAATTGGCAGCAAAAGTGCCGGAGAAAAATATGGTCTTCCTCTACCGCATCCACGACGACCCGAAAGAAGATCGGATTGAAGAGCTTGCAACATTTGTGCGTGCAATAGGCTACGACTTCGGCAACAAAGGTAAGAAAAAGAAGTATACCGCACGCGACATCGCACAGCTCCTGAAAGACATCGAGGGCAAGCCGGAGGAACATCTTATCCGCACCGCGACACTCCGCTCGATGGCTAAGGCAATTTACTCGACGAAAAATATCGGGCACTTCGGATTAGCCTTCGAGTACTACACGCATTTTACCTCGCCAATTAGGCGCTACCCGGACATGTTGGTACACCGTATCCTCGCTTCTCACCTTGATGGTAAGCCGATGACACGCACTGAGTATGGCCAGCTAGAAAAAATGTGCATCGACGCGTCACTTAAAGAAGCAAAAGCGGTTGAAGCCGAGCGCGACTCAATTCGCTACAAGCAGGTTGAGTTTATGATGGGCAAAATTGGCCAGGAATTTACCGGGGTTATTTCTGGCGTAACCGACTGGGGCGTATACGTGGAAGAAGAGACGAGCGCTGCGGAAGGCTTGGTACCAGTACGCACGATAGGCGACGACTTTTATAATTATTCTGCAAAGGAGTACGCACTCGTCGGCCAAAAGACAAAAAGAAAACTCGCACTCGGGGATCGAGTGCGAGTCAAACTGACCGCCGCGGACTTGAGCGCCCGCCAATTGGAATTCCAGCTGGTTAAAGCTGGTTAACAGCCCTCACCACTTCGGCCGGAGCCTCGTTGAGGTAGGTCACAGGCTCGGGACCAAAGTCCTGCGGAGTGCCATCAAGGGGCCAACGAACGACCGAGGTGGTGCCATCCGGGTTCTTCGAACCCTGATACTTGAAGTCACCTGCCACAAAGACAGGAGTTTGTTTTACATCTTCAGCCACAAAAGCCTCCTCTGTTGAAAGTTCATCCGTAAAGCGGAACCATTTATATATAACCACAGTTTGCCGACCTAGAAAAGTAGGTGGGCAGGAGGCTCCGCAGCGCGACGGCGCGAGGACTGAGCGATTTTTCAGCAGAAAAATCGAGTACTCCTGAACATCTACTTTTCTAGGTCGGCTTTATAAAGGCAAAGTAAAAGGCTGCGCTCCGGAGAGATATACCTCACTCCTGCACGCAGCCTTTTACTTTGCTACCGCGCTTGCCTCTTCAAAATTTACCGAGAGGAGTTTTGATACGCCATCAGAGCCCATAGTGACACCATAGAGCACGCCGGCACGGCTCATGGTCTCGCGGTTGTGGGTAATAACAATCAGCTGCGACTTCTTTGCCAGGTTTTCGATCATGTCGCCATAGCGGCGTGAGTTCGCTTCGTCGAGTGCTGCATCTGTTTCGTCCAATATCAAAAATGGTGGCGGGTTTACCTGGGACATAGCGAAAATAAGCGCAATAGACGTTAGCGCACGTTCACCGCCGGAGAGCATGTGGAGACCCTTCACGCGCTTGTGCGGCAAGTTAACCGCGACCTCAAGCCCTTCTTCAACTTCCATCCCTTCGTCTTCCGTTGCCTCATCTTCCACCTCTCCTTCGTCATCTGAAGCGACCGCCCCGCGACGCAGCTTCTTCGACTGCACAAGAGTAAGCGTAGCTCCGCCGCCGCCGAACATTAATTTAAAGAACGCATCAAACTGCGTGTTAATTTTCTCGATCCCCTGCATAAAGCGCGAGGATAGCGTTTCGGTCAGCTCCTTAATTAGTTGATGCAGTTTTTCCGAAGAGTCTGCAAGGTCGGCAAGCTCCTTTGCAAGGAAGTGGTCGCGCTCGGTCGTCTCGCGATGTTCTTTAAGCACTTCTTCCGCATTACCCGCGCCAATTTCTTCGAGCTTAATCTTCATACGCTCCAGTTTACGGCGACGCTCTTCTTGCTTTGAGCGATCTTCGGCAATAATGTCTGCATCTTCAAGCGCTTCGCCACGTTCGTCCTTTACGACAAACGTGTCGTACATGAGCGCATCGCGGCCAAGGAGCACCCCCGCCTCACGGAGTTCTACCGTGAGGGCCTCCTTCTCTCGCATAAACAGTTCCTGCTTTGCACGCAGCGTAGTGAGCGTTCCTTCAACTGTGCTGCGACGAGCCATCGCCGCAAACAGCTCGCGCTCAGCGTCGCGGTTTGCATCCTTTTCGCTCTCAATTTTTTTACGCAGCGCTTCTATGGCTTTTGAAGCATGCTCCTCTTTTGCTTTTACGGTTTGCAGCTGCGCTTCAAGGTCGTGTTTGCGGGTCTTTAATTGTTCAGTATCACGTTCTGGTACTTGCGACGCAGACCCAAGGTGACGTAAAAATTCTTTAACCACTACCAAGAGCGCTTGGAGCTTCCCGGGCAAATCACTACCCTGCTGCAAAGCGGCTTCGCCTTCCTTTTCAAGTCGTTGTGCAAATGCGCGCACTTCTCGGACCGGCACCGTCCCCTCCTCGTGCGCAGAAAAACGCTCTGCGGCCGCGAGTTCGCCTTCAATGCGCCCCAGCTCGCGCATAATATCTTCGCGTCTATCGCGTGCGGCGCGGCTTTCACTTTCGAGCGCAACTAGTTCGTGCGACTCGACGTCGCTCTTCGCTTTAGAGTCGAGTGTGTGACGCAACTCGGTAATGTGCACATCGAGTTCTGCACGTTCGCGTTCTGGACCTTGGAGTGCTTCTTGCAGGTCAACGTCTGCGTAGCGAATGTAGGTACTTTCGCGCTTTAAATATTCCGCATACTTGTTGCTCAGGTCGGCACGCAAGGCGTGCGACTCTTCTACTTTTTTAACTTGTGCGGCAAGGAATTTTAAGTGTGGTGCCAGTTCGCGACGCAAGGCTTCCACCTCGCGCATGTTTTCTGCAGTCTTCTCAAGTTTTTTCTCTGCGTCTTCACGCTTATACAAATACGCCGTAAGACCAAGCGCGTCTTCGATCATCTCGCGGCGCTCCTTGGGAGACGTCGAAAGAATACGATCTGCTTCGCCCTGAGAAATAATATGGTGACTTGAGGAACCAATGTTAGCTTGTGCAAGAAGCTCTGCAATGTCACGCAAGCGTACCTGTGAACCATTGAGCATGTACTCGTTCGTGCCGTCGCGGTTTACCGCGCGCTCGATAGTAACTGCATCAAAATCTAAATTGAGCGCACGGTCAGTATTATCAAACACTAATTTTACTGACGCGCGGCCAGCGCGCGGCACAGACGGTGAGCCGTTCCAAATAAGATCTTCGCCGCGCCTCCCGCGCATCGACTTCATCGACTGTTCGCCCAACACAAAGCGAAAGGCTTCTGCGGTGTTTGATTTGCCGGAACCGTTTGGACCAACAATAGAGGTAATTGCCGATGAGAATTCGAGCGGGGTCTTTTTTGCAAATGATTTAAACCCCGAGAGTTCGATAGACTGCAGCCGCATATTCAGTCGTATTGTATCAGAGCTTTCTGTTACTGAAATGTTTCCCAGCCAGAAAGAAACTCTGCAAAGTCTTCGCTGCGTGCCTCTTGCCCTTTCGCACGCACATGGAGTATCGGGTGACACTCCGGAGTAAATTCGTAATGACCGCGCACCTCGCCGTCTTCAAACACGCGGATGTGGTACTGGTACACAAAGTCTTTAACTAAGCGTAGGCTCACTACCTCACCATCGTCCTTCCACGCAATAAAGTGGTTACCAAACCCGCGACCAAGTAAAAAAGATACGAAGTCCTCTATTTTATTAGGATTGACAGTGCCGAGCAAAAAGTCCTGACGCCCGTGGTGTTTTTGGTGCGCACGAGCAAGCCCTACCGCTTGACCAAGGTCGCGGAGGTACGGGTGGACCGGAGTAATAACCCGCCACAGCGCATATTTAAAGCGATTAGAAAGCTCCGGAGGGTAGATCATCTTCGATGACGGCAGATTGCGAGCCCACTTGGTTATTGAAATGTGAGAATTAACCTCCATACGAGTGTGTCACACGTTCTCTTTAATACTACCACCCTTTCGAGTCAAGGGCATTCTTTGCAGCATCTTGTTCTGCCTCCTGCTTACTTTTACCTGTTCCCTGTGCTAAAAGCGCGTCCCGCACATATACCCCAACGACAAATTGCTTGTCATGGTCTGGCCCTGACTCGCGGATAACGGAGTACGAAGGAGTCACGCCTTCGACATCTTGTGCCTTTTCTTGGAGGGCGCTCTTTGCATCCTGCCAGAGGCGTTTTTTCACAATCTCGTCGATCTTCGGAAGGAGGTGGGTATGGATAAACTGCTTTGCCACGTCGTACCCCTGGTCTAAGTAAATTGCCCCCACCAGCGCCTCAAATGCATTTGCGAGCAATACGCCGCGCGCGCGGCCGTTGTCTTTCGCTTCCCCTTTGGAAAGGAGGAGGAACGCGTTCATGTCGAGCGCCTGAGCGACTTCTGCACACGTCACTGCGTTTACCAAGGCTGCACGATACGCCGTTAAGTCACCTTCGGGACGTTCTGGAAATTTTTCGTACAAAAAGTGTGTCGAGACGAGTTCAAGCACTGCATCGCCTAAAAATTCGAGACGTTCGTTGTGGCCTTGTTTCTCCTCGCGATGCTCGTTTAAATACGAGCGGTGCGTAAACGCTTGCTTCAGGAGCGCTGGATCAGTGAAGGTAATACCGATGTTCTTCTCGAAAGTCTGTAAGTCGTTCTGCATACAGGAAACGGATTATGCTGTTTTTTTAGTAGGGGCAGCCTGGGAAAGAATCTGCACCGCTTTAGTAATAATAGGAAGCACGTCGTCGTAGAAGTTGAGCTCGAGCGCATCCTGCACTTTAAACCACTTCGCGTCGTCGAGTCCTCCTTTTTGTTCGAGCTTAATTTCAGTGTACGGAGACTCTGCAAGGAAGTACGTCACATGTTTGCGCTTCTTCCCTACCTCCGGATCGCTCGCAATGTACTCATTTTCGCCCACCTTTTCTTTAATGGTGATGTCGAGCCCGAGCTCTTCTTTAATCTCCCGGATAGTGCCTTCTTCAACACTTTCGTTGGCGATCTCAGGTCGGTCGCCCACTTTTCCTTTAGAAAGCGTCCAGTGGCCGAAGATGTCGTGCACAAGGGCAAGATAATACTCGCCGCCATGTTTTGCAAAGACGATAGCGCCACCTAGTCGCTGAAGCGGCATCTGTTCGTACGGCACCTCCTTTTTCTTTTTTGAAACTTCGTCTTTACCTGGCTCGCCGAGTTCTTTGTAGACAGCACCCAAGACACCGTTTATGAAGCGTCCACTTTGTTCGCCTCCATAACTTTTTGCAAGTTCGATAGCTTCGTTGATGGCAACTTTTGCTGGAACTTTATCGCGGTCTGCAAAGAGCAACTCGTAGAGGCCAAGTCGGAGCACGTTACGGTCAACCGGCGCAATACGCGCAAGAGGCCACTCGGGAGCAGCTTTTTCTATAACAAGGTCGAGGTCATTTTTACGGTCAATAACCCCTTTAAGAAGGTCTTCCATGAAGGGCATGTCCCCCGCACCAGGAGCAAACTCCTCGGCATTACGCTCAAGTGAGTCTCGGGCATCATCAAGTGGACAGTGGCGAAAATCGCACTCAAAGAGTGTTTGGAGGACCACTGACCTTGAAAGGTGCCTATTAGCCATTGCTTATAGAAGGAACATGGGAACCGTTTGGATACACAAGCGAACCGCCCGTTGCGACTAGCGCCTCACTCTTGTTTCCAACTAACGTGTTGTTGCCTTTTCACGCTTTGCTTTGCGCGTAGCTTTTGCCTGCGCCTTAGCAGCATGATCAACAACGATGCGACCCTTGTAGCGGCCACAGGTTGGGCAGGCACGATGAGATACGCGAACAGCGCCACACTCGCAAGTTGCGAGCGCTTTCTCTGTAAGTGCATGGTGCGAACGGCGGTTAGCCGTGTGCGCACGGGTGTGTCTCATTCGGACTACCATACCTGGACTATAGCAAATAAGGCTAAAAATGACAAACCCCCGCCCTGTGTACTAGTAAAGTACAGAGGGCGGGGGTTATTAGTGTCGCTAGTGCAGTGGAACGACACCGACCGACCGCATGTCGGACTCGAAGAGCGCATTGAGCTCCTCGTCGGTAGTCGCGTTGATTGAAAAACGATCACAAAACCCTTGTTCGGGTTTCGCTCCTGTCCGGAAGGGGCATGACGTAGTGTCCTGATGCCGACACAAGGAACAGACGCAGGGGTGCTCTTCGGTGGGTCGCCAATCCTTGAGAATGCGCTGGGTCACGGGACCCGTATACTCCTCACCTATCGGTTTTGTTTTTCGTAGTCCAGAATACACGACTCTGCTCCGATGTTTGGGATGACCATTTCAATCGATACACAACAAAAACGAACTTCCGCAAGCAACTATACTCCCGCTCGCTATACACGGTCAACCACAGAACGTCTTTCTGTGGAGAGCGCATAATCCAAACTGAGCCACAGCTTCTTTATGTTTTTTAGTGCCGTAGCCTTTGTGGATGTCGAACCCATAGAGCGGAAACTCTTTCGCAAGTTCTTTCATTAAGCGATCACGTTCTACTTTTGCTGCAATAGACGCAAGCGAAATTACCGGCTCCTTTTCATCTCCTTTAATAATTGTTTCTTGTGCATATTCTGTGGGGGCATGCAGTAAACCATCAAGCAGCACCCGCACTCCGCCAGAGTCTGGAACAAGCTGTCGTATGCCGCTATGTACACCATCTCGCACTGCTTCGGTAATACCAACCTCGTCTATAACTGCAGCAGATCTAAATTGCACAACGAAATCCACCATGCCTTGGTCCTTATACCAAAGTAACTTTTCATACAACTCTTCTCGTTTCCCTTCTTTCAATTTTTTAGAGTCTGCAACACCAGGAAATTCTGTCGTGATTGAAAAACCCATAGGAACTTTCACCACTCCCACGGAAACCGGACCGGCAAGTGGTCCGCGACCCGCTTCATCGACGCCAATAATGACGGTATCCATGCCGGCAAGTATACTGTGTACATGCAACCGTTTGTACACCTGCACGTCCACTCACACTTCTCTCTTCTGCATGCGCTGCCAAAGATCGACGAACTTGTTGCTGCAGCAAAAGATGCGGGTTGTAGCGCTCTTGCCTTAACCGACATGGGCAACCTCTACGGCGCTATCGAATTTTACAAAGAGTGCAAAAAGAAGGAGATCAAGCCGATTATCGGCATCGATATAAAACTCGAGGGCGGCAACCGCATGGTGCTCCTCGCAGAAAATGAGACGGGATACAAAAATCTCCTTGCGATGGTAACGAACGCAAACGTACACCCGCATGACGGCGAAGTTGCCTACACTCGCGAGATGCTTTCTCCGTACACTGAAGGACTCATCGCTATTGCACCACCGCGCAGCGAGGGCGCGCTGCGTCTCGCCGACCTCTACGGAGAAAAAAACTTCTACAGCGGCGTGGCGCTGCAAGAAATTTTCTACCTCTCCCCGGAAGACCATCGCGCATGGGAAACGCTGCGCAAAATTGAAAGCAAAGGAGAAGAAACCGGAGAGATAGATGCCGACGAAGACAACTTCGCCTTCCGCAACGCGGAACAGATGAACGAGATCTATGCGGATACCCCTGAAGCACTCGCAAAAACTGTCGAGATTGCTGAGCGCTGCAACCTGGAACTCGTGATAGGTAAATTTGTCTTTCCTGAATTTACACTGCCACCTGGAAAAACTGCGGACGAGGTACTGCGCGAGTTGTGCATGCGCGGCCTCAAAGCCCGCGAACTTGAGGGACGCGAAGACGTGCTTGAGCGTCTTAACTATGAACTCGGGATCATTGCCTTCAAAGGATACGCGGCGTACTTCCTCGTGGTGGAAGACCTGATCCGCTTTGCCCGCGAGAACGGCATTTACACCAACATCCGTGGTTCGGTTGCCGGTTCCATGACGACCTATCTCCTTCAAATTACCAAGATCGATCCGCTCGAGTATAAAATTCCGTTCGAACGCTTTCTTAACCCTGAACGCCCGTCCGCTCCCGATATCGACATGGACTTCGCCGACGACCGCCGCGACGAAGTGATCGACTATGCGCGCAAAAAATACGGCGACGACCACGTTGCACAGATTGGAACCTTTGGAACCATGCTCGCCCGCGGAGTGGTCCGTGACGTTGCGCGCGCACTTGGCTACCCGTACGGGCTTGGCGACCGTATTGCAAAAGAAATTCCATTCGGCTCGCAAGGCTTTCCGATGACGCTCGACCGCGCACTGCAAGAAAATCCTGAAGTTGCAAAAATGTACAAAGCCGAGCGCGAGGTACAGGAAATTATCGACCTTGCACAAAAGATTGAAGGCTGCGCACGACACGTGGGCGTACATGCAGCAGGCGTTGTTATCGCACCAAAGCAAATGGTGAACTATACGCCACTCCAGCTCGACCCGAAGGGAGGCAAGATAATTACACAGTACGACATGTATTCGGTCGGTGAAGACGGTGTGGGACTTACCAAGTTCGACTTCCTCGGTATTCGTAACCTAACCATCCTTGCAAATGCGGTTGCACTGGTAAACACCGTACGCGGCACCTCGCTTGATATTGAAACAATTCCGCTCGACGATAAAAAAACGTACGAGATGTTAACGCGCGGCGACACCGAAGCAACCTTCCAGCTGAACGGCTCCGGCATGACACGCTTTCTTAAGGAGTTGAAACCGACCTCGATCCACGACATCAACGCTATGGTAGCGCTCTACCGCCCAGGCCCGATGCAATTCATCCCGAACTATATTGAACGCAAGCATAACCCTGCGCTTGTCTCCTACCTCGACCCAGCGATGGAGCCGATTCTGAAACAAACCTACGGCATTTTGGTGTATCAAGACGACCTCCTCATGATGGCGAACCAGCTTGCAGGCTACACCTGGGGCGAGGTGGACAAATTCCGCAAAGCCGTCGGTAAAAAAATTCCGGAGGAGATGGCAAAACAGAAGGAGAAGTTTATTGAAGGATGCGTCAATCATTCCAAGTGGCCGCGCGCAAAAGCAGAACGCGTCTGGGCATGGATCGAACCATTTGCCGCATACGGCTTTAACAAAGCGCACTCAGCTTCCTACGGACGCGTGGCGTACCAAACGGCGTATATGAAAGCCAACTTCCCTGTCGAGTACATGACCTGCGTACTTACCGCAGAAGCAGGCGACATTGATACCGTATCTATTATGGTTGCTGAATGTAAACGCATGGGCATTCCAGTCCTCGCACCTGACGTAAATGAATCCTTTGGCGACTTTACGGCAATGATCAGCGAAGCAAGTGGACGCACCGCGAAGGCCGCCGCAGTCGCAGGCGACATTGAACAAGACTCTATCCGCTTCGGGCTCTACTCTATTAAAAACTTCGGCACCAACATTGCGGATGCGATCATTAAAGAGCGTAAAGCACACGGAAAATTTACGTCCCTTTCTGACTTCCTTCGTCGCGTTAAAGAAGTGATGCTCAACAAAAAGTCTCTTGAGTCGCTTATTCAGTGCGGCGCGCTCGACTCGCTTGGAGAGCGCGGCACTATGATGAACGGCATTGAGGTCCTCCTTGAATACCACCGCGAATCAAACAAAGAACAGTCGCAAGATTCACTCTTTGCAGGCTTAGGGGGTACTGCAGGAGACGTACAAGTTGCCGCGGTGCCAGACGTGCCGCTTGAAACCAAGCTCGCATGGGAAAAAGAGTTGCTTGGCCTCTATGTCTCCGGCCACCCACTCGACCGCTTTAAAGACAAGCTCTCAAAGCGTCCGATGACTTTAGGACAACTGCGCGCTCGTGCACTCCCCGGCACCACCGCAGTTGCAGCGGGCATGATCCAAGACGTACGCGTCATCTTAACCAAAGGCGGCGACCAGATGGCCTTCATTAAAATAATGGACTTCGATGGAACTATTGAGGCTGTAGTATTTCCGAAAAGTTTTGTTGAATACAAAGAAATATTGAAGTCTGAAATGGTGATCGCTATGAAAGGGCGCGTCTCTAACCGCAACGGAGAATTCTCTTTGGTGGCTGAAAAACTGAAAGCATTGTAAGGTGGAAAGCGGCGGAACTTTAGAGAGGACACAGGCATGGCTACGACACAGCGAATGCGTTTGTTCTACTGCACTATCTGTATGTCAGATGTTTGGCTGATGGCTGATTCGCCAGACACTCCGCGATGCGACCTAGGATGCAATTCTGCGGTCGATCTTGCCGAATACGACCCGGTTACGAAACAGCTGATCTCTCAGCACCCCTTCAGTCGAATTTCGAATCCGAAATTTCGCGCAACAGCGCCAGCTGCAGATTCTCAATAACCATCCGCCGCCCCAAAGGGGCGGCGGATTTCTTTACCTTGAGCATGTGTCGAAAGGTTTTTGCGAAAATCTATAAAAAAGGTAGTATTGCGGAATAACCTTATATCTATATGGAAGAGCGCGATCATAAAAAATTGGGGCAGGAGCTCGACCTTTATTACATTGACGAACAAGTCGGCAAAGGCTTGCCCATGTGGACACCAAAAGGTACGCAAATTAAGTTGCAACTTGAAAAGTTTACCCGCGACCTTGAAACAAAATACGGCTATGACCATGTTTCTACGCCATACCTAGGCGGAGAAACTCTGTATAAGACTTCCGGCCATTTGGATCACTATCAAAAAAACATGTACGCACCCATCGACATGGATGGCGATAAATTCTACCTGCGTCCCATGGCTTGCCCGCACCACATCCGCCTCCTTTTGCGCAAGCCTCTTTCTTATCGCGACTTCCCTGTCCGCTATGCCGAAGTAGCTGACTACAACCGCTATGAAAAATCAGGCGAGTTGATGGGTCTCATCCGTACGAGAAAATTCGAGCTTACCGACGGACACCTCTTCGTTCGTCCTGACCAGCTCAAAAGTGAGTTTGTGAGTGTGTGCAAAATGATTGCAGAAGGCATGAAAGGTTTGGGGCTCCAAGACATCGTTACGTATCGCTTTTCGAAGCGTGGCAAAGATAAAGAAAAATACTATCCCGACGACACACTGTGGGAGAAAGCAGAAAGCGTCATGAAAGAAGCACTCGACGAGGCAGGTTTTAAGTATATCGAAGCAGAAGATGAAGCCGCATTCTATGGGCCAAAGCTCGACATCCAAGCAAAAAATGTGAACGGCAAAGAGGACACTTTGTTTACTGCGCAGATCGACTTTCTTTTACCGGAAAAATTCCATATCACCTACATCAATAGCGACGGCAAAGACGAGCGCCCTGTAATGATTCATCGCTCGACAATCGGCTCTATAGGACGCACAGTTGCTTTCTTGATTGAGCACTATGCAGGTGCCTTCCCTCTCTGGCTCTCGCCTGTACAAGCTCGCGTTATTCCTATCGCCGAGCCGCACAAGCAATTCGCAGCAGATGTCGTACAGCAGCTTAAAGATGCGGGCATCCGTGCAGATATCGACGACTCTAACGAAACTCTGGGCAAGAAAATCCGCGCCGCAAAGACAGAAAAAATCCCCTACACGCTCGTTATTGGCGACCAAGAAGTCTCGTCACAAACCGCAACATTGGAAGGCCGCGCAGGTAAAATCGGCGCCCTCTCTGTAGCAGATATTGCTTCTAAACTCAAAGAAGAAATAAAATCCCGCGCACTGTAGGTAGTGTCGTCGAGCGTTTCTTAAACAAATACAAAGCAAACAAAAAACTCCCCTGTTCGGGGAGTTTTTTGTTGTTTTGGAGTCTTATCGCACCCGCTTCTTATTAGTTGTGGCGAGAACGATTGATCTGTGAGAGGACAAACTCATCGATCACATCAGCCTGAGGAGCCGCGTGCGCAACAGCATGAGTACTGTGTGCAACACCGTGGTCCTTCTTAGCAGGGCCCTCGATCATAGAGCGAAGTGTGTTCGCAATAACTTCGAGGTCTGAAGTAGAGAGGAATCCCTGTGCTGCTGGCGCTGTGTGAGACGCATATGATGCTACGTGCGCATCACTTCCGAAAAGCAGACGCTTTGTAGAAGCATAGATGCTATTTTGTACACGCTTTACAACGATAAGATACGCTGCAAAGAGACACCATACGATAAGGAAGCCCCAATAGAACGCAGTTCCAACTGGACCGAGGTCAAGACCAGTGTACGGCACAGACGACAAGGTGATATACGGAGTCGTCGGAGGTACGTAAGTGTTGATATAGATCGTTACTGAACAGTTGATAGTCTGACCATTGTGACCAGTAAAGGTTGCAGTGTACGTCGTTGTCTGAGACGGATAGACGGTCTTAGAACCCGAGAGGTTTACTGAACCGATACCATTGTTGATCCAACCACTGTATGCATTGTGCGCATTCCAAGTGATAGTCACCGCCTGATTAGGTGTGTGGTACTGGTTATTGTAGTTGTTGATATAGATCGTACATGACGGTGCGTTATATACCGGAGGAGGTACGTTAACGGTAATGGTCTTCGTACAATCTACGGTCTGACCATTCTTGCCATGCACTGTAAGCGTATAGGTTGTCGTGTTTTGCGGATTAACTGAGCGAGAACCGTTTTTCTCTACAGATCCGAATGAGGTAAGAGAAACTGATTCTGCGTTATTAGTAGACCATGAGAAGGTTGCATTCTCGCCACGGTTGATAGTGGTGCGGTCTACGTTAAGCGTACAAGTAGGAGCAGGAGTATTTACAACAATTGTTTCGTAACAATATGCTTTATGACCATCCTTACTCGTTACAGTAAGAGTGTAGGTGATGTAATTTTCAGGAGAGACGGTGCGATTACCGTTCGTCGACACTGAACCAATGGTTGAGAGTTCGGCAGTCTTAGCCTTAGACGAAGACCACGTAAGCGTTACTTGCTCGCCCTTAGTGATAGAGCGTTTATTTGCTGAAAGCGTACAAGTTGGGATAACCGGAGGGTTATAGGTAGGAGGAGTGTACGTTGGCGGCTCATACGTCGGAGGTTCGTACGTTGGTGGCTCATACGTAGGAGGCGTGTACTTCGGAGGATTGTATGTCGGCTTTGTCGGCTCCGGAGTTGGTTTCGGAGTTGGCTTAGGTGTAGGAGTTGGAGCCGGAGTTGTTTTGCAACAACCAGGACCAGCCTGACCACCACTACCACCTGTACCACCAGATGTACCACCGATCGCTTGCGCAACAAGTGCGTGGAGTCCTACTGCATCTGCAGCAGAGTCATTCTGCACGAATGCAGGAAGTACGAGGAAAGCTGCCGCAACTGCAGCAACGCCAAAAACGTACATGATCAAACCTTTCTGAATTTTCTTGATAAGATTTTTCATACTTATTAATTAATACAATTCTTCTAAATACTCTCACCTACTTGTACGCGAGAGTATCGAAAGAATCGAAAAATTGGTGTGCGCAGCCCGACCATTGTCGAGCCGCGCACCCCATTCTTGATTACGTCAGGAACGGAACGAGAACATAGTCCCAATCAGCATTCCGCATATCCCGGAGATATTCCGGCGTGAACCAGATACCTTCGGAATCCGTAGTGCGATTAGGGTAGATCGTCTCGGCCTCGGGACAGATGAGGACGTAGGTAGTGTCCCCGATCATGCTCCAAGGAACCTGGAAGGCAACCACTCCTCCTCGAGCAGTCACTCGGAACGCGCGCTGTGGCGGTCCAAGATCATACTCGGCAGTTTCGGCAGGGCCGGTCGTCGGAGGAACTTCCTCGACTTCCATCCATGCACTGGTCGTGCTTTGCCGCGTCAGGAGTTCGTACATGCCCATGTTTTCCGCAGGAGTATCCCCCACGTTCCACATGTACACATAGAACACCTGCTCCGGAGCAGCCTGAAGGTCTCCCTCCATGAATGCGCCGAAGAGCTGTTCGCCAAGCGTCGTGACACGACGGCGGGTTTCTGCATCCGTAGTTGCCGGCCGGTCAAGACCTGCAAGAAGCGGATTGTTCGAATCCCACCGAAGGTTCTGAAGATCGAACTCGATGCAGCCATCCTGTTCGGAACGGCGGCATTCGATTTCGTTTCCACAACCCTCTCCGTGGCACACAGCTCCCGGAACTGTCCCGAGGTCGAACTCGAGACGCGCCGGATTTGGCGGCGGAAGCGGCGCTGTGTCGCAGCAAATGGGCGGTGAAGCCGCACCTGCACCGCAGTCGGCATGAGCGTCTCCGCCGCCGATCGCGATCGCAACACAGGCTCCTGCGCCGATTGTATCGGGCAGGCCCACCATAGGAGGATCGACCGCCACATCCACTCCTCCGTTGACCGGAGGGGGCGGAGTAGTCGCGATCGTCTGAACCTGCGTGCCGATGTCCTGCACTTGTCGTGCAAGGTCACCGACCTGCGTGTTCAGAGTCCCCAGCTGGCCGACTGCATCCTGGGTAACGTCGGTCAGATCACGGACAGCGCCTTCGACATTGTCGATGCGCCCGTTGACCTGGACGAACTGCTGCCCGTTTGCCGCCGTATCGGTTTCGCGAGTCGCGACCATGCGGTCGAGGTTCGCGCGGATGTCGGCGATCTGGTTGCCCAGATCGGCGGTCGATGCAGACGGTGGCGGCGTTGTATCCGCGACCGTCTGCTGCGCAGGCGGCGGGGTTGTAGAAGCCGGTACCATCCTCCCCTGGAAGTAGCTGTACGCGAGTACAACCAGCAATCCAACAAGAAGAACAGATGCGACGGTTACAACCACCGAAAACGGCGACCAGCCGCGAGCACGCTGTTGCGTCTGCGCCTGTTGGCGCACACGCGCCTGCGGCCGCTGTGTCTGATGCTGCTGAGCCGCATGCGGATCCGCAGCATGTGGATCCGGGTGAGCCGGATCGTGATGAGGGTCTGACATGCGAGTAGTTACTCCGTGGGTGGGGTTTCGTCCTTCATCCCCTCGACCAGCGCCTTCTGGAGCTGGCCGAGGATCTGAGGGCGGTTGACGTTGCCGACCTCCACCGTGCGGCGGAGTCCGTCGAGTTCAGCCTTCAGGGCGTCGACGCCACGGGCGATTTCCACCGCCTGTTCGTCCGAACGCTGAGTGAATTCGGCAAGACGCTCGTTGAGCGCACGCTCGATAGCATCGAGTTGTGCGACTGCGCGAGCAGCAGCCTCCTTCGCCTCAGCCGAGACGGTCGAAGCGCTCTGAGCGTCTTCGCGGGCCTTCGTAAAGGCGTCGCGAAGCGGCTTGAGACGCTTGTTGATCTCGGGACCGATCACCTGCCGATTGTTGTCAGACAGGAGATCGACGAGGAGTTTCAGCAGCGCTGGCGACACCTCCGGGTTTTCAGCCGGAGGAGTATTGGTTTCATCAGCATTGGCCATAGTGGCCTCCTTTGGTTATGTCCTCTTTCGAGGACTGGTTTAGTTGATCTACTGAATTTCAGAGTACTCTGTAGTCTTCCCGTTTCGGGCACTAGTGTGTCTCTTTTATAGAGACATATCCACGCGCCTCTTTAGTTAGAGGCGAGCGAGTATGTTCCTACAAATTCCGCAGTAACGACAAAGCGGCTTGTTTTCTTGGAGAAAGAGTCGCAAGTAACGATTACGAGTTCCTTGCCACGCTGTGCGAGTTCTACCACATCTTCCTCGGCATTCGCAACACGTACGCTTTTGACCGCGTAACGATATTCGCGCGTTGCAGAGTAGACGCTAATTACCTCGCCTTTCTTCAAGGTCTGGACACCGGTAAAGGTTTTATAGGTCTGATTAAGAACAACCGGAAGGTAGCTCGAGTGACCGAAGACAACCATGGTACCCTCCTCGCCCAAAAGCGCAGATGTTGGGTAGCGTGCGGCACCGTCCTTGAGAGACTGGTCGAGCACGGCAAGATTAGTTGACTGCGGATTAGCAACACTCGCATCAACACCTATCTTCGCAACGACAATGCGGACCGGAAGCTCCTTCACCGACTTCGCAGTCGCAACAGGAGTTTCTGTAACCGTAGCACCCTGCGCCTCCTCGGTTACTACCGGGTCCGGCGTAGCGCCTACGATCGACAAAAAGCCGTACGTTACAAAGAAAATTACGAGAAACGCCACGGCATAACTGCCTGGCTGCTGCGCAATATTCCCAATAACGCCACGATTCTTCTGGTGCATACTCGTTTATGCTCTTGGCCACAGTAGCCCCAAAGGGCCTGTTTTCAAGGGCTATATATATATTACACCAAACCCCCAGTTTTGTCAAGTTTGAGCTTGACAGCTAGGCTCAACTATGATAGGCTCCCATGCACATATGGCAGATCACAACACACATCACACAGAGGGCGGCAGCGGTGCTCGTGAGGTATTTTTGCGTACGATCGCTATCGTGGGCCTTTTAGCAGTACTCGTTTTGGGCGCATGGGGCATTATTTTACTTGCTTTTAACCTTCCGTCCGTATTTGGCAATATCGGCAGCTCTATTGGCGGCGCATTCGGTGGCAACACTGATGGCACTAACAATACTCCTTCAAGCTTGACCGTTTCTGCTCCAGAGTCAGTTATTAACGCAAGTAACTTCCAAGTGAAGTGGGATCAGGATAACGCCGCTGGTTACACCTATACACTCGCCTACCGCTGTAACACGGGCGTCACCATTAAGGCGCCACGCGCAAATGGTAACTACGAAGTGATGCCGTGCGACACCGAATTTAACGAGGTGAGCGCAACTGCAAAAATGCGCCTTATTGGAACAATCGACTCTTCAGCCGCATCACGCACTGCGTACATCACCGTTACTGCATACGACACGGACGGCAACTCAGTAGACGCAGCAACCGCAGAAGTAGATGTAAAGCGCATGGTAGTAAGCGGCACTCCTTCGAATTCAAATACAAATAACAACAATAGCTCAGCAACCTACGTTCCTGCAGCAGTACAAGCAACGCAGCTCTACGGCTACGGCGACTTGGCAGTAACTATTACGTCTGTACAGCCGACCTACAATCAGTATGGTCAGCAGCAGAATACTCGTCGCTACACGATGCAGTTCACCATCACGAACGTTGGCACCAACGTTGTACAGAGTGGTTGGAACTTCAATGCACTTATTCCGTGGACGCCAAATACCTACACTTTTGCATCTCAAGCACAGCAGGCGCTCTATCCAGGCGACAAAATTGTCTACACTCTTGGCTTTGATGCGTACGTAGATGGTCAGGTATGCACCATGCAGTACCCGAACAACTGCCAGTACCAGAATCCGAACTATAACTACTACAACAATCAGAATATTACCTGTGGCTACCGTTACAACGGATACACCAATATCTACTCGTGCGGTTACACTGACGTGAACGGTAACTGGATTGATGTGGGTACTAACTACAATCAAAACCAGTATCAGTACCCATACAATACGAACCGTGTGGTTACCGTTACTGCAGACCCAAACAACTGGGTACCGGAGTTGAACGAAAACAACAACCGCGCAACAACCTACCTCACCTACTAATTCTCTTGTAGGAAAAACAAAAACCCCGCCAATTGGCGGGGGTTTTGTTTATACAAATTCTTTAGCTATACTAAAACTCTTAGATCTTTAGAGGAGGATAGCGTGAGTTCAGACGAGGCACTGCTGCAAAAAGTGCAGACGATTCTCGACCCTTACGGCGCACAAGCGACAGGATTGGGCCCCAATTCAGTAGGCGTGCAAGGCGATGCTCGGGTCTACGAAACTAGCATATATGTTTCTTTCCCTGTTGAGCTTTCGATAGAACAAATAGCGGAAGCTTCGACCAAAGTGATCGACCACGTAAAAGGAATTTCGCGAGTTCTGATGAACATACCGCTCACATGAAAATCCCGCGCGGCAGCCGCGCGGGATTTCTTTTTATTAAATATCGAGGTTTGCTTGTTTTGCGTTTGACTGAATGAATGACTTACGCGAGAGTACGTCCTCACCCATCAAAATATCGAAGACTTTGTCTGCCTCTTGTGCGTCTGCAATGTCTACTTGCTTCAACACACGGTTAGCGGGGTTCATTGTAGTTTCCCAGAGCTCTTCTGGGTTCATTTCTCCAAGACCCTTGTAACGCTGGATGTGTACTTTAGAAGACTTCTTTGCCGACTGCTCTTCCTCTGCTTCTTCTGCAGGAGCCTCTTCAGCAGGTTCGCCCGGCTCACCTTCTTCTTCAATCTCAGGAGCGTCTTTACCAACGATTTTTATTTTTTCCTCGTCTGAATATGCGTAGGTAATTTCTTTACCCTTTTTAATTTTATAGAGCGGCGGCTGTGCGATGTAGAGGTAGCCACCTTCTACTACCGGGCGGAAGTGACGGAAGAACAGTGTTAGGAGGAGTGTGCGGATGTGTGCGCCGTCAACATCGGCATCAGTTGCGATGATGATTTTGTGGTAGCGAAGTTTCGAGATGTCGAATACGTCGCCGATAGCAGTACCGAGCGCCAAGATAACATGCTTAATTTCCTGCGATGCGAGCATTTTGTCGAGGCGAGCGCGCTCAACGTTAAGAATTTTTCCGCGCAACGGAAGGATGGCCTGGGTGCGGCGGTCGCGACCCATCTTTGCAGAGCCGCCTGCCGAGTCTCCTTCCACAATAAACACCTCAGACTCTGGCGCTTCCTTACTTTGGCAGTCTGCGAGCTTACCCGGAAGACCAAAGCCTTCAAGCGCACCTTTACGGAGCACAGAGTCTTTTGCGGCTTTTGCTGCCTTGCGTGCTTTAAGTGCCAAGACTGCCTTGCCGACCATAGCGCGCGCATCGTCAGGATTTTCCTCAAGGAAGGTTGCAAATGCTTCGCTAAAGACTGCTTCTACTGCGCCACGAGCCTCGACACTTCCGAGCTTTGCTTTGGTCTGACCTTCGAACTGAATTTCGCGCATCTTAATAGACACAACAGCGGTCAAACCTTCGAGCACGTCATCACCAGTAAAGTTTTCTTCGCTTTCTTTGAGCGCGTTGCTCTTGCGAGCGTATGCGTTAAGCGAGCGTGTAAGCGCGGTGCGGAAGCCGGTTACGTGTGTGCCGCCCTCGGAGTTGTAAATATTGTTTGCGAACGCAAGGAGGCGCGGCGTGATGTCGTCCACATATTGGAGCGCCACTTCAACTGCAATGTCGTTTGCCTCTTTATCGATATAGAAAATGTTTTTGTGGACCGGCTTTTGGTAGCGGTTGTAGAAGGAAATGAGCGAGCGCAAACCGCCTTCAAAGTAGAAGGTCTGCGACGGACAATCCGAGAGCATGTTCCGGACGTAGAGGTCCTCGCCTGCTTCAGGCAACTTCATGCCGCTCTCGCGTGCATCAATAATAGTAATACGAAGCCCTTTCACGAGGTATGCCTGCTCGCGGAGATGCGAGACGATTTTGTCGAAGTCGTACTTTACGCTGCCGGTAAAGATCTCTGGGTCGGGCGTAAAGATAGTTACCGTGCCGTGGAGCTTTGAAGAGCCGATCTTTTTTACTGCGGCTTTCTTCTTACCCTTTGCGTACTCCTGCATGTGGATGCCGCCGTCGCGGTGTACCTCGACACGCATGTAGGTTGAAAGTGCGTTTACTACTGACGCACCCACGCCGTGGAGACCGCCGGAAACTTTGTAGCCCTCGCCGCCGAATTTACCACCGGCGTGGAGCACGGTCATAATAGTTTCGAGTGCAGACACCTTTGTTTGTTTGTGGAGGTCTACCGGAATACCGCGACCGTTGTCGGCAACACGAACATGCTCTCCAGGGAAAATAGCGACTTCGATGTCGTTTGCAAAACCACCCATCGCCTCGTCGCGTGAGTTGTCGAAGATTTCCCAGACAAGATGGTGAAGGCCATCGGGACCAGTGGTACCGATGTACATACCCGGACGGCGACGGACTGCTTCGAGCCCTTCTAGAACCGTAATGTCCTCGGCGCTATATACATGCTTTTTCTCCTTTTCTTTATCAGCCACAGTAGTGTCGAGAACCGTTAAATTACTCCTTTAGTATAGCAAAACTAGGTCAAAAAGAAAGTGGATAAGTAGACGAAAAAAGGCTTAAAATAAAAGAAAAAGCCTCTCCAAAATGCCGGAGAGGCTCTGTAAAGAAACGTATCACTTCTTCTCCTCAACAGAGACGATGTGAGCCTGGGTTATTTTCGGGTCACTCGTCGGAATAAGCACAAGGAATTTCGGCACCAGGCCTTGCGCACGCCGTTTTCCGATTTCCCCTTTAATTTCCGACGGTGCTTTCCTGCCAGAGAACTCGGTCGACAACACATCAACGTTCACTGTGTTCGCAGGAAGCGGAATCACAAGTCCATGTCCTGCCGGAGCTCCAATGAGATCAGGCGGGTTCATCAGCGAAGGCGACGGATGAGTTGCCCCGTTTGTCTTACCAGTACTCTCCGAGACTTTCAGGGGCGGCAACACAGACAACTGCGCATCATGTTTATTTTGTGTCCGCTTTTTTACTGGCTCTGGAAGCATTCTTTCTTTAGGAACGAGCAGCAACACCTGACGCAGAATCCGCAGACGTTCTTCCGAAGAATACTTCGTCGCGGGAAGGCCCATGTTCACAAGTAGGTAGCTCTTACGCGCCTTCAAGCTTGCTTCTTGTATACCCAATTTTCTCGACAAAGTTTTTTGAGCATTTTTGTCCTCTCCTGCTTCAGCAACCGCATCAAGAACTTCTCTATCACGCGGCGTAAACCGAGCAATAGCTTGTGCAAGCGCTGCAAGGTCAGGAGATTCAGTCAACTGATGCAACGCCCTTTCCTGGACCTCCGCAGACGGCGGAAGCTCAGATTCTTCGGAGCTTTCGGCCCCTTCGGTATTGAAGAATTCTTTCGCAAGTTCAACAAGGGCTTTTCGTCCGTCAGTGTACTCCCCTTGCTCGATGCCAAGTGTGTGCATGACTCCACGCACCGCTTCCACAACATGCTCTTCACTCAAAGAAAGCATCTGAGCAATATCTTGGTCTGTTTTATCGATAAGACGATGAACAAACTTTCGCTGCTCATCAGTCAACTTTGCAAAACGCTCGTCTATTGAAAGAGTGGGCGGAACTGTCATTGTTTCCTCCGATGTGTAACGACCAACTGCGCCACAAAATACCACGTTGCAACTGCATGTCAATATGTAGTATAGTGCGCTCCGGACGAACACTCTAGACAGAGGGGGTTACATGCATCTCTCGCTTGAAGAAATGGGAAGAGCTATTTTGCCCGCCCTTCCCATGCTGCGAGCATTCGCACGCTCTTTATCAGACAACCGAACCTACGCAGACGATCTCGTACAAGAAACTGTTGCTCGCGCACTACAGAGCACAGAAAAATTCACACCTGGAACCAATTTGTCTGCCTGGCTGGTCACTATTCTCAGGAACCATTTCTATTCCGAAGGAAGGAAGCGGCGACGTGAGGTAGAAGATGTAGACGGGACACATTCGATCAATGTAGAATCGGCAGACTCACAGGAAGAAGTTCTGGAGTATAAACTTATCGTTGAACGGTTTATATCTAGGCTCCCTCCTGAGCAGCAAGAGGCTCTCTATCTTGTAGGCTACAGTGGCCTTTCCTACGAAGATGCTGTAAAGAAGACGGGCGTCCGGATTGGAACGATTAAATCTCGAGTTTCAAGAGCTCGAGAAGGACTGAAAAAATTAGTGTCCGCGGACGAAGAGACCCTCCATAGCGACACCCCGGAACCATCACCACAGAAGAACTTGGCTCAATGGCTTGAAGACGTGCCTCTCTCTAAGTCGACCACGCACGTAAAGACCCGACCGGCTCAACAAAAACCTCGCAAGATATATCCAGTTCGGTCTATCCCACCCCAAACGCAACATGACCTAGAAGTAGGCGGAGTTAACTTCAACCTCCTGCGAAAAATTCTGCTTCCTGACGGAAGAGTTGCAGAAATTTTTCAAGCCGCATAAGCACGTACCGCCGACATTCATGTCGGCGGTTTTCTTTTACCTATCGAAATTTCTGTGGTACTCTGGTCGCAACAATATTTGTATGGAATACGCTATTTCCCGCGACGAAGAAAAGAAATTAATTGGCTCTCTCGAGGGTCGCACCGACACGGACGCAGTACGCATGAAGCGCGTTCTTTCTATGCCCGACCTCTCGCGCAGTGCAGGGCACCCGCTCTTTGAGCTTGTTGCTCGTGCGCGTGCCACCCAGGCACTTTCAAAGCTCGATAACATTGTTATTCCAGAAGTCGTGCCGACCGACATCGCCTTCGACCTCTTTGATTTTGCTGCAGACCATCCTGCACGCAGCAAGTCGGACACGTACTACATAGACGACACGCACATTCTGCGTCCACACGACACCGTCATGTGGTACTACTACCTCAATCTTCCGGAAGTGAAGGAGCGTATTGCTCGTGGCGAAGATGTTGGCTGCGTCTGCTACGGCAAAGTGTATCGTAAAGACGAAATCGACAACCGCCACATGAACGTCTTCCACCAGTTTGGCGGATGGCTACTCCAGAGCGACAGCAAAGGCATTATGCCGATCGATGAACTCAAAAAAGTTCTCTCCGAAGTGGTTGAAGGCCTTTTTGGCAAAGAAACTGAGTATCGCTTTTTAGACGACACGTTCCCCTACACCGACCCATCACTCCAAGTAGAGGTAAAAGTCGGCGACCGATGGATTGAAATTTTGGGCGGCGGCATGCCAAAAAAGTCGGTGCTTAAAAACATGGGGCTCGAGGGCTACAACGGCTGGGCATTCGGCTTTGGTCTTGAGCGCTTGGCCATCATCGGCATGGAACTCCCAGACATTCGCCTCCTGTGGTCTACGGACCCGCGTGTTACGAGCCAGTTGAAGTTGGGACAGAAATTTAAAGAGGTCAGCAAGTACCCTGCGGCCGTACGCGACATTTCATTTATCGTAAAAAACGATTTTACACCGAACGACTACTTTGACCTGATCCGCGAAACGGTTGGTGAAGACCTCATAGAAGAAGTGCAGCTGCGCGACAACTATAGTGACCCGAAAAAATTCGGCGAGAATATGACTAGCTACACCTACCGTTTGGTGTACCGCTCGCTCGACCGTACATTGACCAGCGAGGAAATAGACGCGCTCCACAAGAAGCTCGAAGAGACAACCGTAGGCCAATACGGCGCAAAAATTCGCTAAGGGAGGCTCAAAATGCTATACTAGAGCTCTCATGTCAATCGGGGTTATTGGCGTATATATGTGCCTCTTCCTCGGCCTGTACTTCCAGGTGTTTCTCCTCATAACCTTCTTTGAAAAGAAGCCTTCTAAGAAGACTACTGCTGCTCCTGCCTACTACCCGAGCGTTGCCGTTCTTGTGCCGTCTTATAACGAAGAGCGGACCCTCGAAGGAACGGTCATGTCGCTCCTTAACCTTTCCTATCCGCAAGACAAACTTTCTATCGTTATTATTGACGACGGCTCTAAGGATCGCACACGAGAGATCGGCGAACGTCTTGCGCGCGACTACGCCCAAGTGCAGTACTACTACAAAGAAAACGGCGGGAAATATACTGCCATGAACTTTGGTATCGCACACACCACAAGTGAACTTGTTGGCTGCCTCGATGCAGACTCATTTGTCGACAAAGAAGCGCTTATTGAAGTAGTAAAACGCTTCGAGAGCGACCCAACCATCATGGCAACCATGCCGGTGATGAAAGTATTTCGCCCACGCAACCTGCTTGAGTTGATGCAGTCAGTCGAGTACACCTTCGGTATTTTCTATAAAAAAATGTTCGACAATATGGCCGCACTCAACGTACTCCCTGGCCCGTTTTCTGTATATAAGCGTGAGGTCTTCAACAAGATTGGCCTCTTTAAACACGCACACAATACCGAGGACATGGAGATCGCGTTTCGTATGCATGCAAACGGACTCAAAATTGTGAATGCCCATACCGCACTGGTATACACCACTGTCCCAAGCACCGTACGCACTCTGTTAAAACAACGCAAGCGCTGGTCACAAGGTTTTTTGCAAAACTCACAGGATTATAAATATATGTACTTTAATCCACGCTACGGCCACCTTGGATTCCTTGTACTCCCCTTCGGTCTTATGGCATTTGCAGCCGGCATCTACACCGCGTCGTTTGTGGTCTATACAATTGCGAGTGGAATGCTCGGCCGAATATACAACATGTGGATGACGGGCATCCCTCCTCGATTTGAATTCCCTTCATTCCACTTCGACTGGTTTTTCCTCAACACCAGTATGATGACCTTCCTTATCATTACCGTTTTGGGCCTCACCGTCGTGGCAATCTTGCTTGGCCGCTCTATCGGCAAGTCGGACATCACTGTAAAGTCGGTACTTGCATATTTCGCACTCTTTGGTTTTATTGCTCCTATCTGGCTCGCTCAGGCGACCTGGGGTGCCCTCCGGGCAAGAGAAACAACATGGAGATAAACAGTAGCTCTACAGGCTGGCAGAAGTATGCCCTCGCCTTTATTATCACCGGCGCTATCTTTGCGACTGCCTTTTACGCTGCCGCAAAGCTCAACAGCGGCCGTATTGCCGACATCCGTGCCATGGAAGAAAGTATCTCTATCGACCTTCTTTCAACGGAGACCCAGTTCGAACTCTTGGGCAGCCTCAACTGCAGCGCCATTAACCGCAATCCAATCCTTTCGAGCGAACTCGATTCTTTGGCACAACGCGTCGCCTTTACCGAGTCAAATTTGGGGAGCGACAACCCGGAAGTGATCCGACTTAAAAAGCAGTATTCTCTTTTAGAGATCAAAGACTACCTCCTTTTGCAGCGCATTGCCGACAAGTGCCAAACTAAGTCAGTTTCTATTCTCTATTTCTATTCAAATGCAGGAGACTGCTCAGACTGCGCACGTATGGGCGAAGTCTTAACGTACATGTCACAAACGTATCCAGACCTGCGTGTCTATGCGTTCGACTACAATCTCGACCTTTCAGCGCTTCAGACACTTATCACACTTAACAAAATTGAGGGCAATCTTCCTGCTCTTGTAATCAACGACCGCGCACCTATCTACGGATTTAAGAACTACGATGAGATGCAGAACCTCATCCCCGAGCTTAAAACACTCGCTACGACCACAGCACAAGAGTAACCGTACTGGAGCCGCCTCCCAGAATTTCACTCCTGAGCCGCTTCTAGCGGCTCTTTCGAAACCCTCGGTTTCGAATAACTTCCGATACGGGAAACCTCCCGTTTCCCGACCCCTTCCCAGTTCAAATCTGGGAGAACTCACAACACTTGGAGCCGCCTCCCAGATTTGAACTGGGGACCTTCTCTTTACAAAAGAGTTGCTCTACCAACTGAGCTAAGGCGGCAAAAAATAAAACTTATTCGTCGAAGATCGCACGCTCCAAAGGAGCCTGGTGAAGCAGCTTGCGCTTATGATCCGCTACCGCACGCAGGAAAGACGAAGCCTCTCCACGACCCTGCGGTGGCGCAGTACGCTCGCGCACGGTGTGCAATACTTTTTCAAGCAACCGCTCAAAATGAAAGATGCTCCATGCCACGAGGCGGTGGAAATTCCGATTCACCTTTCGTGCAGACATGACCACAATGTAGCGAATCGTGGTTGGAAGCACACGCTCAAAGAAGACGCCTCCTTTATACAGAAGACCGCCCCGCTTTGGACGCAAACGTCCGAACACTACGCGACCCGTAGCTATTTCAAAGCGCTTAAGAAGAAGCAGACCGAAAAGCCCTATAACCGAGATGCCGAGCATCGTGGTGAAGAATGTCACCATACAAAGGATAGTATACCCTACTTACGCGACCGAGAAAAATGCCATTTTGGACACCTCGATGCGCTCGCCGAACTTCTGTGTAGCGCCCGCAAGAAGGTCAGCAATGGTTTTGCTCGGATCCTTAATGTATGGCTGCGCTACAAGCTCCTCAGTAGTCTGGGGGCGCATAGCCGCAGCGTGCATAGCAATGTCGTATGCAAGCTGGTTAAACTCTTCGCCCTTTGCAACAAAGTCGGTCTCGCACGCAAGGACGACCATGGCGCCCATTTGCTTAGTGCTGTGAATATACGAAGCAACACTTCCTGCCCCAAGTACGCGGTCAGCTTTTTTACCTACCGTTGCGGCAGCGCGTGCCGAAAGGATTTCGAGAGCTTTGTCCATGTCGCCCCCAGCTTCCTCGAGTGCCTTTTTGCACTCCATGACTGAGACTCCTGTTTTATCACGAAGAGCCTTAACAACATCTGCACTAACTGCCATATATTTTTATTATGCGCGAACAGCTTCTGCCGCAGGAGCCTCAGCACGTTCTGGGCCAAGGTTCTTCGAGTATGCAGTAGCGAGCTCGTCGAGAATTACGCTAATAGAATGCACTGACGCATCATTTGCAGGAACCGGATAGGTAATCTGCGTACGATCACAGTCTGAGTTCATGATAGCAACAGTAGGAACTTTCATGAGGAGCGCTTCGCTCACAGCACCAGCTTCATGGCGAGGATCAACAATGATCATCGCATCAGGAAGCTTGGTAACACCCTTAAGACCGCCAAAGGTTTCCTCAAGGTCATTGATCTCGCGATCAATAAGAAGGCGTTCGAGTTTAGTAAACTTCTGCAATTCGCCCTTTTCGCGCATAGTCGAGAGGTCAGAGAGACGGTTTAAGCGCTTGCGGATTTCAGAAAAGTTGGTGAGGGTACCGCCGATCCAACGACCTGCGACGTATGGCTGGTTAAGGCGTTCTGCAACGCGCTTTACAATGCCCTTCGCCTCTGCCTTACCTCCTACAAAAAGAATTGTCTTGCGAGCCTGTGCGAGCGAGGTAACAAACTGTACCGCAGACTCGAGTGCTACTGATGTCTTCTCAAGGTCAAAAAGCTCGGTTGTACCCTTGCTTCCAAAAATAAAAGACTTGAGCGACGGATGGCGACGCGATGGCGAGTAGCCAAAATGCGCCCCAGCAGCAAACAATTTATCGATAATACCGTTATTTTTCTCCATATAATGCACGGGCTACTGTAGCATGCAATTTAATCTTCTGCAACAGGACCAAGGTTGTCCCCCGCAGCCTCGACAGCGTCTAAAATAGGGCCAATATTACCCCCAAAAATAAGGGGCAAATTGTGCCAGCTTTCTTTAATACGATGGTCGGTTAAGCGGTCCTGGAGCACGTTGTAAGTGCGTATCTTTTCTGAGCGGTCACCGGAACCAATTTGCTCTTTGCGGTCAGCAGAATACTTAGCCGCGGCTTTTTCCTCCTCGAAGGCTTCCAGCTTTGCCATAAGGACGGCCATAGCCTTTTCGCGGTTAGCTGCTTGCGAGCGCTCAGACTGCGAACGTGCATCAATACCGGTCGGACGGTGTACCAAGCGCACCGCAGTTTCCACTTTGTTAACGTTCTGACCACCTGCACCACCAGCGCGAGAAAACTCCATATCGATGTCTGCAGGATTTACCTCAACTTTGGTCTTTTTGCGGATCGGCAAAATGACGACCGACGCAGTTGAGGTATGAACGCGGCCAGATTTTTCAGTAGCGGGCACACGCTGCACACGGTGCACGCCCGTTTCGTAGCGCAGGCGTTTATAGACGTTCTGTCCGCGGATTTCAAACGATGCTTCTTTGTAGCCACCGAGGTCGGATTTTGATTCCGAAAGCACCCGCACCTGCCACCCCTGTTTTTCTGCATAGGCGCGATACATATAGCTCAACTCCTCAGCAAAAAGAGCCGCCTCCTCCCCGCCGACACCCGCACGCACTTCAAGCACAATTTCGTTTGGAAATTCCTCTTCTGATTTTTCACGCGCCAAAATACCATCCATTTCTGCAAGGATGGCCTTCTTTTGTTCTGCAAGACGAGCAAGGTCGTCTGCTGCTAGTTCGCCTAAATCTCCAGAGGCAAGCTCTTTCACTTCCTTTTCTTCCCCTTCAATACGTTCAAATTCCGCTGCAAGATACGCGGTTTTCTGGTTTTCTTTATACTTAGTCAAATCCATACAACGTAGCTGTAAACTCCTTTGCAAATGGTCTGGCCGAGTCCTCGAGGAGATCCGAGGACCTTTGCAAAGGAGTTAGAGCGAAGTAATTTACTTCGACTTCTTGGTAGCAGCAGCGCGACGTGCCTTGAACTTCTCTACGCGGCCCGCAGAGTCCATGATCTTCTCGTTGCCGGTGTAGAACGGATGGCAGTTAGAACAGATTTCAACCTCCAAATGCTCTTTGGTTGAACCTACGGTGAAAGAGCGCCCGCATGCGCAGGTCACCTTTGCCGCTTCAAAATATGTCGGATGGGTCTCCGTTTTCATGCCCACACAATAACACAGCCGCCCTTCTCTTACAAGTCGGCCAAATCCTCTATGTCTTTCTGGTACTGCTCGGCTTTAGAGATGACGGAATTAGCGTAGGTAGTAATCCACCCGCTTGCTGGACATGACTTACCAGAGAAATACTTACAAGCAGCGTTACGTTCTGCGGTATACGTCTGAAGAGCAGCGCCACTGTCTTGGAGGTATAAGCCGGTTGCCATAATAGCGTGCCCTGCATTCCACGGGTTGGTAGCACTTACCCCAAGTGCTGTCTTAATACGTGCCTCAAACAACTCCCATGTCGAGGGAATAAACTGAGTAGGACCCATAGCGCCGCCATAGCCTGCTGACTGAGGACACGACACAGGGGTGGTGCTCCAGTCTTTTCCAAGCGCCTTAGTAATGCGTTCAAATGGCACAGTGTCACGTGGTGCCTTCATCACACCGGCTATAGGAGTACCGGTATTCTTTCCCTTTCCGTTACCAGTTGAAAGGTCCGTCACGAGACAGTTACCGACGTTTGCACCAAGAGATGACTCCTGAGAAAGAATAGCGAGGATAAGGGCAGGTCGTACGCCGGTTTTTGTTGCTGCAACCCGTGCATATTCCACTGCATCTCCGAACTGGATCGAATCGGTGTCGCGCAATGGAAACAGGCGGGCGTAAATCTCTGCTGCTTTTGCTTGACGCTCTGCAAGCACACCTTGGTACGACTTTTCCTGCTGCTGCGTAAGCGAAAGAAGCTGCTTTTTCTCGGCCTCGTTCTCTTTAATTTGTTTTTGTTTTACCTGCACCTCGTACCTAGCATCTAACTCTTGATTTTTACGCTGGTCGAGAGCAGCTTTCTCCTCTTCGGTTTGTGCACGCACATCGCGCAACTCCACAAACAAATCTTGTAAGCCGCGATTTATAACGTCGATCTCCTGTACATCACTAAAAAAATCGGAAAGGTCTGCAGAGGAAAGCGCGAGCAGCATGAGTGACTGGGTTTCTACCTCGTTTTTCTCACGCATCAGTTTTGCTAAAGACTCTTTCCCCTGACTGAGACGGTCTTCGAGCTGGTGAATGCGATTCGTTTTTTCGTTTATTTCGCTCGCAAGGCGGTTAATAGTGACGCCGCGTTGCTTAATTTCTGTTTCGGCTTTCTTTATTTGCGCATTTAAGGCACTCACGTCGCCCTGAATAGTATTTTTCTTTGCTCGGGTTTCATCGAGGACCTTTTGCCATTCTGCAATTTCGGCCTGGAGTTGATCGTATTCAGCCTGGAGACGAGCTTTTTCCTCAGGCGACAAGGTTTGCGCCTCGGCGGTAAAGGCTGGAGCAAAAACATGCGTAAAGGCACCAAAGCCCAGCAGCAGTGCGGCAAGAAAAAAGCCAAACTGAACGTGTAAAACGTTCCGCCTCATATACTTCATTAGTATAGCAGACGCCCGAGCGGGGTGCTTTCTTACTCTTTAGATTCTGAAGCAGCAGCCTCAGCGCCCTCTTCCTCCTTCTTACCCTTCTCAACACTCATCTCAATTTGTGAGATATCCATTGGAGTTTCCTCGACTGGTTCGTCCTTAGCAACGTCGATCATGGCAACAACCTCTTCAAGGTCAGCAGTGATTTTTGCACTTGCAGGGAGCTTCAAGTTAGCAACAGTAATCTTGTCTTCAAGAGTCTTGAGCAGGCTCAAATCTGCATGGAGCGCATGTGGAAGGTCTTTCGGTGGAACCTCAATCTCAAGCTCGTGCATAACCTTAACGAGAATGCCACCAAGCTCTTTTACAGCAGCCGACTCGCCATCGAACTCGATCGGAATAGCAACGGTAACAGTCTGACCCTTCGCAATTGCGTAAAAATCAGCATGGAGTGCGGTACCTGTAACGGCATCAACGGTAACCTCATGAATAAGAGCGTCCTTGTCTTCACCAAGACCCTTAATAGTTACTACGGTGTTTTCACCGGCCTGTTTGTAGACCTTTTCAAAGGTCTTGCGGTCTATAGCTATAGGAGTTGATTCCTCTTCGCGACCATAAATAACTGCAGGCAAAACACCCTTATTACGCAAGGTTGCTGACGACTTCTTAGAATCGCGCTTTTCTACCGTTAATTCCATATATTGTTTGTCGCAATACTGTACCGGAAAACCCTAAAAAAGGCAATATCTAGGCCCCCGCAAAGAGGCGCATGCGAGAAGCCACGTACGTTTTCATTACTTCTACGACTGGCGCAAGGATTTTATACGGCGCGGCCTCGTTTGGATGCGCAGCAAGGGACTTGGCGAGTTCGTCTCTATATAAGACGCGCAATTCTGTATTTATATGAATGATCACCATGCCTGCTCCAACCGAAGCAGCAAATTCCTCGTCGCTCGAGCCCGAACCGCCGTGCAAGACGAGCGGCACACCAGCAGTTTGCGCAAGCGTACGAATCCGCTCAATAGATAATTTCGGTTGGCCGCCTTTAATCATGCCGTGAATATTGCCGACCGCAGGAGCGGCAAGGTCAATGCCTGATTCCTCCACCAACTGCTTGAGTTCCTCTGGTTTAGTCATCATCTCTTCGGTAGCTGCAGCTCCTTCTGGAAGTGCGTCCATCACTTGCGACGAAGTGCCGATGTAGCCAAGCTCGCCTTCAACCAGCACATCGCGCCCGCTCGCACGTGCCCGAGCAACGGACGCTTTAAGGAGTTGTGAGTTTTCTGCAAAGGGAAGTTTTGCGCCGTCTACCACAACTGCGTCTACTCCGGCAGTAATGGCCCGCTCAACTTTTTCTATCGTATAGGTGTGGTCAGCGTTTAAAAATATTTCTACTCCTTGCGCACGATAGATGTCGATAATTGCTCGTGCGTGTGAGAGCGGAAAATAGTCTCGCTCGCCTTCGGAAAGTCCTGCAATAACCGGAAGCCCGGTTTCTTTTGCAGCTTCTGCAATTGCTTTTAGCTGATTAGAATCTGAAAAATTAAAATGACCGATGCACTTCCCTTCCTTGCTGAATTTTTCAATCGTTTCTCGTAGAGTCATATATAAAAAGTGTAGCACAAAAGGAAAAGGGGTCGCTTTAAACGCAACCCCTTCGGCACAACGCTACTATTCCCCTTCTGCGTCACGGCGAGCGTCCACGACTCGAAATGATTCGACGAGCAGCTTACCCTTCTTCTTCCGCACAATACCCACCCGCTTTGGATATACTTGAGGCCCCAGAGCTGTTCCTGGTAAAGAAACTCGGACAGCAGTGCCTTCTGGAATGAGTGGCGTATTTTCTACCGGTACTACAAATTTCTGAGGCCGGATTCTTTTTTTAGGACGCGACAAATTAATGCAGATCCTGTCGGCCGCGACTCCTAACCCAGCAATCTGTAAAAGCCTGATTCCTTTCTTTCCCTCATCTAGAAGCGATTTAGGCACCTTGATATAGACACTCTCGCCTATCATGAAAAAGATCATGGTAGGCACATTCTTAAACATCCGCCGATGCGCCATATGCACAGACCTCCCTTGTTCCGCTTCGTAGTATACTCATCTTATATGGAAAAAGCGATTGATATGTTGACTATCGGTGACGTTGTCATTGATGCATTTATCCGACTGAAAGACGCCTCTGTGCACTGCCGCTTAGATAACGAAGACTGCGAAATTTGTATGAAATGGGGCGATAAAATCCCCTACGAGTTTGCAGAGGTGGTGCCGGCAGTCGGCAACTCTGCAAATGCCGCAGTATCTGCCGCTCGCCTCGGTCTCAATGCTGCGCTGCGCGCCTATGTAGGTGATGACCAATACGGCAAAGACTGTATAGATTCTCTCACCAAAGATGGCGTTGACGTATCGTATATAGAAAAATCTCAGGGCAAACACACGAACTATCACTACGTACTCTGGTACGAAGGTCAGCGCACTATCCTCGTAAAGCACGAGACGTTTGAGTATCACGCACCAAAAATTTCCGAACCACCGAAGTGGCTTTACCTCTCTTCGCTCGGCGACAATACACTGATGTACCACCACGAACTCATGGACTTGCTCGACAGCTGGAAAACTACCAAGCTCGCCTTCCAACCTGGCACCTTCCAAATGAAGATGGGTCTTGAGGCACTGAAAGGCGTCTATGAACGCACGCACATCTTTTTCTGTAACAAAGAAGAAGCGGAGCGCATCTTAACGTTACCTTCCGGCAGCGACATGAAAACCTTACTTAAAACAATGCAGGCTACCGGACCAAAAATTGTTGTTATTACTGACGACGCTCGCGGCGCATACGCAATAGAAGAAAATGGAACCATGTGGCACGTGCCGCGCTATCCTGACCCGCGTCCTCCGTATGAAATTACTGGCGCAGGCGACGCGTTTGCTTCAACAACCGTGTCTGCACTTATCCTTGGTAAGCCGCTCCATGAAGCCATGCTCTGGGGTGCTACAAACTCTTCTTCTGTACTCCAAGGCATCGGGGCACAAAAAGGTTTACTCACACGCGAGCAGCTGGAAAAAAATCTTGCTAATCCCCCTGCAGCATTCGCAGTAGAAGAATTACACTAAGCAGGTATACTCCTCTAGTAGGAGCACCTCTCGAACCAGGAGCACCACTATGCCCCGCATATTGATCACTATCACCGCTCCTACAGGAGTTGGTAAAACCCGCCTCGCACAAGGACTGCTCGAGCACATTCCGCACGCGAAGTTGCTTGAAAGCGTCACGACGCGCGCACCGCGCCCAAGCGATCTTCCGGGAGAATACTTCTATGTTTCGGAAACAGAGTTCGAGCGCATGCGCGACACGGGCGAATTTCTTTGGACAGTTATGCCATCGCGTCATGGATGGTACGGCACCCGGAAACGCGACGTAGAGGAAGCGCTGCGACACGGCGTATATATCAGCCTCCTTGTGCCCGACAAAGTCGAAGAAATTCGACACTATGCTACCCAGCTCGGAAAAGAAGACCGCGTCTGTTCTCTCTACCTTTCACTCCATGACGAAACAGAGCAGCGCCGTCGCTTGAGTGAGCGTGGCAACCCTCCTGACCTTGAATCGCGGATCCAGGAAGGAAGGCTGTGGGACCGGTGGGCAGAAACAGAACAAGAAAAACTGAAGCTCCACTTCATCGACGCCACCCAGTCGATCGAGCAAGTGCTCGGCGAAGCACTTCGCTGCATTACCGCTCACCAGATACCTGAGTAAAATAAACCTCTCCTTCGGGAGAGGTTCTTTTATGGTAGTGACGGAGTATAGAAATTTTCTCGATACACCGTCGTTTCAAACGCGTGCACGATAGGATTATAGCCAAACGCCGCCTGAAGGATGTAGATGCCTGCGAACAGCGCGCACGCGCCAACGAGCAACATACCAAGGTAGGAGTTTATATTTGAACGCAAAACGCTTGTGCCTATAGGATCGAGCATAGTACTATTTGCGCGCTACTACCTTTTTAATTTTTTTTACAATCGCTGGAGCATCAAGTTCGTAGTGCCGCAACAACTCTGCCGGCTCTCCCGACTGTCCAAAACGGTCGTGCACCCCAATAAATTCGATCGGGACCGGGGACTCTGCAGCGAGCACTTCTGCGACCGCACTCCCCATGCCGCCCGCAACCTGATGCTCTTCAACAGTCACGACTGCGCCAGCTTTTGCAGTCTCTTTTACAATTGTCTCCACATCAAGCGGTTTAATAGTGTGAATGTTTACTACTGTTACCGGAATTTCTTCTGCCAATTCTCGCGCAGCAAGCAATGCCTGATACAGAAGTGGCCCTGTAGCAAACACCACCACCTGAGGGTCTTTTACTTTCCACATCACGTTCGCTTTTCCTAATTCAAAAGGTGTTTTTTCTGTCGTCATCACCGGCGTCTTTTCGCGTGCAAAACGCAGGTAGACCGGCCCCTTGTGCGCCGCAGCTGCGAGGGTTGCTTTACGAGCTTCTTCTGCATCGCACGGCGAGATCACGGTCATATTCGGCTGCATGCGCATAAGCCCCATGTCTTCAAGTGCCTGGTGGGTAGCACCGTCCGGCCCTACAGAAATCCCCGCATGCATACCCGCAATTTTGACCGGTACATCATTTATAGAAATAGTTGTGCGAATTTGCTCATTGTTGCGCCCAGGAGAAAACGCTGCGTACGATGAAATGAACGGGATCTTGCCGTAGTTCGCGAGCCCCGACGCAACGGTAGCCAAATTTTGCTCCGCAACGCCAATTTCAATATAGCGCTCAGGAAATTTTTCTTTAAAGGGCAATACGCGAGTCGATTCCGCCAAGTCAGCACACAACACCACCACTTGTTCATTCTTTTCACCAAGTTCAAGGAGCGCTTTACCGAAGCCATCCCGGTTTGCCGTCATGGCAGGCGCCGCATCAGTAGCATCAAGAAGCCGTGGAAGTAATTTAAGTGTCTTGTTTAACATACAATTACAACTGCAATAACTTTAAGCCTGTCTCTTCGTCGTAGGCGCGCGAGAGCGGGACAGAGAGCGGTGTCAAAAACACTTCAAGCGTTACTGCAACTTCTGCTTCTTTTATATGAGCGCCAACACAAGAGAGCGTGTCGTCCATTGCCGAAAGCACCGCATGTGCGTGGATAACTAATTTCCCTTCAGCCTCGGCAACATTACCTGTCATACTTGCCACCTCTCGCTCGTCTTCAATTTTTTTAAAAAAATATTCACGCTTTGTAAGATTGTAGTACCCGATCTCTGTGTTTTTTACTGCGCCGATCGCATTAAACACAGCACCTTTGATACCGCGTTTTTCACAAAAAGCAGACAGGGATTCTATCACCCGCTCTCCTCGAGCAAGCTTAATTACAAATCCTATGTCGACATCACGTACTTGCATACAATATATGTTATTCGTGCTCGCTCTTAACTTTGCCTTTCATGGTGCGCAGTTCGTGCAAAAAGCGTTTTGCTTCTTCCTTACTTGGCGGTTTCCCATGCCAGGTGTAGTCGAATTCGATCTCTTTAACACCCTTGCCCGGAATAGTGTGCGCAATGATCACGGTTGGCTTTTCGTAAATTGCTTGTGCTTGTTCAACCGCGTTTACAAATTCCTGAATATTATGGCCGTTAACCTCGAGCACATGCCAATTAAACGCTTCGTATTTCGCGCGCAAATTTTCAAGTGGCATCACTTCTTCTGTCATGCCATTAATTTGGATATTGTTGCGATCAATAACTGCAGTCAGGTTTGAGAGCTTATTTACTCCTGCAAACATCGCTCCTTCCCAGGTATTACCGGCGTCTTGTTCGCCATCGCTCATCAGACAATAGGTGCGGAATTTCTTTTTATCCATTCGCGCACCGTACGCGATACCTGCCGCTTGTCCCAAACCGCTTCCAAGCGGCCCTGAGGTAGTTTCAACACCAGGAAGCTTCGTGCGTTCAGGGTGCCCTTGGAGGCGCGACCCGAATTTACGCAGCGTCATACATTCTTCAACAGGAAAATACCCTGCGTGTGCCATGGCAGCGTAGCGTACCGGCGTAATGTGACCATTACTCAAAATGATACGGTCGCGACCTTCCCAGTCCGGATGTTTTGGGTCATGGGTAAGAATATGAAAGTAAAAGGCAGCAAATATGTCTGCCATACCAAGCGGGCCTGCAGTATGGCCACTTCCCGCAGCAACGAGCATCTCCACTATTGTGGCACGAATGTCTGCAGCTTTCTGCTCAATAGTAAGAACTTCTTTATCACTCAGCATCCACTTCAGTATACAACGCTTCGAGCGCACCTTTTGGATCGTCTGTGGCAAAAATAGCTGAGCCAACAACCAAGCGTGTCGCACCTGCACGGACAAGCCGAGCAGCATTTTCCTCTCGGACACCTCCGTCTACTTGGATCGGCAACTGAGGATACGCAGCACGCAGCGCAGCTACGAGAGAAAATGCACGATCATCAAATGCTTGCCCTTGAAACCCAACTTTTGCAATCCCCATCACCTGCACAAAGTCATAGAGCCCATCAAATGCAGTGAGCGTCTCTGGAGTGTCTGTAAGTTGAAGCGCAATACCCACCTTGACTCCCAATTCTCCTCCTCGAGACACTTGTAGCAACTCGAGCGCTTTGGTAGCACCGACACTTGTAGCATGGATAACAACTCGTGCCGCGCCCGCATGCACCACATTTTCAACATCTTTTTCAGGATGCTGCGCCATGACATCAAATTCAAAATCAAATTCTTCCCAAAATGGCATCCCTTCTTCTTCATGTGCAATCGATTCAAACGATTCATACTCGCCGTACGGCCACGTTCTGTTCGGCGCAAACGAACCATCAACCATGTCTATTTGCACCATGCGCGTAGTGCCTCGCACGCGCAACAAGTGCGCCACCAAGTCATCAAATGTTGCGGGTAAAATTGCTGGAATGATTTCAATCATAGTGATTTTGGTTGATCTAATTTTTTTATACGACGTACGTGGCGTTCATCGTTTGAAAATTCAGTAGTGAGCCACAACAGTGTTGCATGCTGTGCATCTTCAACCGACATAAATCGTGCACCGAGCGACAATACATTTGCATTGTTATGCTCACGCGACACAACTAGCACGTCTGTACTGCCTCCGTAAAAAACGGTTGCTCGTGCACCACGAACCCGGTTCACTGCTATAGCCTCTCCCTGCCCTGAACCACCGATCACAATACCAAAACTATCCTTATTTTTAGCCACTTTTTCACCAAGCGGCATGCAGTAGTCCGGGTAGTCGTCGCCCGGAGTTAAGTTCTCGGGCCCAAGATCTTCCACCTCATATCCTTCTTCCGTCAGGAAAACCTGCAGTGTTTCTTTAAGAGCGTACCCTGCATGGTCTGATGCTAAAAAAATTTTTGCCATAGGTCTTAGACGTGCGCGCCCGCCTTTTCAACATGCCGCACCAATGTGTTCGCATATCCCATTTCATTGTCATACCAGGCAAGCACTTTCACCAAGTTGCCGCCCACAACCCGTGTCAAAGAAAGATCTGCGATCGACGCAAACGGCATGCCGATAATGTCTGACGAAACGAGCTGTTCGCGAGTTGTGGTAAAAATCCCCTGCCAACGATCTTCTTTTGCTGCTGCTTCAAGAATAGTGTTCACTTCCTCTGCAGTGGTCTCGCGCTTTGCAATAAAGGTAATGTCGGCAATAGAACCTGCCGGCACTGGCACACGCACCGCGATACCATCAAACTTATCAGTGAGTTGTGTGTAGGCCTTCGTTACCGCAACTGCTGCTCCTGTAGAAGATGGCGACATATTTTGCGCCGCAGCGCGACCTCGACGGAAATCATTTCCTTTTACCGGACCGTCGACAATCGACTGCGTTGCTGTGTATGCATGCGTTGTATTAAGAAGTGCTTTTTCAATACCGATTGCCGCATCTAAAATAGCGATAACCGGGGACCCAGCGTTCGTCGTGCATGATGCATTAGAACTAACTTGGCACGTCGCAAGTTTTTCTTCATTGACTCCCATAAGCACGGTCGCTCCTCCTTCCATCTCATCTTTAACCGGCGCCGTAATAACGACATGTTTTGCTCCTGCGGCCAGATGAGCGCGAGATTTTTCATAACTATCAAAGACGCCAGTCGACTCTACCACTACATCTACTTTCATATCACCCCATGGCAACTTAGTTGGATCTTTTTCTGAAATAAATGCGACTTTTTTAGTGCCAACAACGAGCGTAGTTCCTTCAACGCGCACGTCGGCACCTAACGTACGATAGACCGTATCGTACTTCAACATGTACGCAAAGTTATTGATGTCTCCAAGGTCGTTAATAGCAACAACTTCTATATTTTTATTCTCAAGCGAAAGACGAAAAAAAGCCCTGCCAATGCGTCCAAATCCGTTAATAGCCACCCGTGTTTTTGTGCGTCCAAACATGGCCCTAAGTATACACCTTATTTAAAGACAAATGTCCCCATTACCTTGTTAAAGAAATCGAATTGGGAGAAGTAGGACGAGGCTTGATACAAATGCCCATTGTGGACAAACCACAACTCAATACTCTCCCCAAACCCACCACCAGAACTCTTAAACATGACGCCCTGCACAGTAGCGCCAGGGAAAACTACTTGTTGCGGATTCTGTATAGGCATCTCTGGCAAATCTTGGCGGATACGCTCTGGGGTTAATGTAATAGCTTCATCGAACGAAGTAACAACAATTTGCATCCCCACACCAGCAGAATCTTGGAGCACAAATGTGTGTCCTGCACCTTCTGACAATTTACCTATTTTGTAACCCGCTGGGTATGACACAGAGAAGCCGTACTGCGTGTCAGTATAAGTAGAAAGACCTTGGGCGTTAGGGGTGGGCTGCACGAGCGGCACTTCAGGACTATTTTTTCCACCTTGCTCTGTCGGGCTTGCAGTTGTTGTGGTGTTCCACAGAACAAAATCGTTTTTAGAAAAATACCACAACATTGTGGCACCAATACCCCCGACCATGAGTAGCGTTATCAATACTTTTCTCATCGTCCTGCGTTATAGAGTTGCTTAACTTCCGCCGCAGTTAACACGCGGTTATACATGCGCACTTCGTCTAAGATTCCGTCAAAATATCGGTCTGAGGCAGCACTTCTTTTCCCAATACTGAGAGCATTTGTGGTAGTGAGTCCACTTAGAGCTGCAGTATTTCCACTCGTAGTCTGTACCCCGTTTATGTAGATAATCGATGCTCCAGCCGCGGTAGCCGTTGCAGCAACATGGACCCACTGCCCTAATGCATATGAGCCTGAGCCAGACTGTATGGCCGAAGAGTTGTTTATCGCAAACCCTATTTGTCCATCACCACCACTGTTTGTTGTAAAAAGCGTAAATCCTCCTTGCGCTTGCGTGCCGGTCGACTTATCTATGAGTCTGCCACGGCTGTTGCCTCCGTGACTATCCGCCTTCATCCAGACAGAAAACGAAAGACCGTCCGTAGGAAGCTGGTTGGCATTGTGAGCAATTTCTATCGAGTCGCTACTCCCGTTAAAATTAAAGGCCTGACCAACTTTACCTATAGCTTTAGCTGTCGAAGTGGCAGTTCCGACAAAATATCCGTTGTTGCCACCAATACGATCATATACATAGTCACTTACATCTGGACCATTAAACGACCAATAGCTAATGAGTCCTTGGTCAAGCGATGTGTCATTCGTTGTGCTTACATTTACTTTGGTCCCGGCACCTTCGTTGTAAATTTGTTTTGCTTCTGCAGCAGTGAGCGCGCGGTTGTAAATACGCACATCGTCCAAGCGCTGAGCCTTTTCACTAGTACCCGCGACTGTGTTCTTGCTCATCATCACAGGTGCAGTGCCCGTACGAATTGCAGTACCTGAAAATGAGTCCGTGCCCACCGAGACTCCATTAATAAAGACCTGCAGGGTTATCGTCGAACCACTGACAGAAACGGTGTACACAATGTGGAACCATTCGTTAATTTTCCAACTATTCGCGGGGACAAACTGCCGCAACGTGCCAGCAGAATTCCATAGGTGATAGTTACCCGTAGTATCACTCTGGCGCCGTATGATCCAGTTTCTGTTAGAAGAACCGTCGTCTTTGTTTAGTGTGTGATTTTGCGTACCGTCATTACTGTCATATACCCACGCCGAAACCGTTAGGCCGTCCGGCGTGTCTAAACTGTCGCTGTCGTTAGCAAACGCATAATCATCTCCCCCATCAAATCGCAAAGCGGAACCTATTTTGCCAGGTATCTGAGCAGTCGAGGTTGCCATGTTGATGAGATACGCATGGTTGCCATTGCCGCTCTTGTCGCCAATGTTATACGCCATATCAGTACCATCCATGGTCCACCACGCCACAAGGCCGTTTGTAACCGCAGTGCGCGACGCATTGATGCGCGCATATCCGCCAGATCTGTATATGGACTCTAGTTCACTTTGCGCAAGTGCGCGGTTATATATCCGCACTTCGTCTATTTGTCCTCCAAAATAACGACTCTGGCTCGGGTCGCGCCCCACATTCAACCCATCAATCACCGAACTTGTGTGTGCCACTGCATTTACAGCCGACTCTACACCGTCTTCCGAAATTGCATACATAGTTGCCTGATCAGACTCTACAACTAGAACCGCCAAAAACCATTCGTCTCTCGGTATAAGCGGACCAGTAACCCAACCATAGGTATTTGCGGCATTGTTCCAGTGGTACCCGAGTCTTGTGGACGCAGAGCAAGCGCCAATATTCATCCCGGAAACGGCGGTATTTCGAGAAAACACAGCTCCTCTGCAGGAGCTTAACGTAACACTTGAAGGAACTTTGACCCATGCAACAAAAGTTGCCGGCAACAGAGTTTGGTTAAATGTTGGCATGTACGCATAGTCAGTGGAGCGATTAAAAGAAAGCGCTGTGCCACGCTTCCCTGCTATCCAGGTGGTAGACGCTATTGCTGCGTTGCCATACCCACTATAGTCGCCCGCATTAGTTGACGTTCCTTCGTTAAAACTCCAATAGCCTACCAACCCCAAGCCATTTACCGGCCGACTAATAGATGCCGCATCTGCCATGCTGGGCAATAGAAAAAATAGACCGACAACAAGGAAAAGAAGTCTGTGCATAGACACTCTTTAGTATATCGTGTCCACGTGGGACAAAACAGTAGCAGACTACTTTACCGCTTTATACACCATGCTTGAAATATCTTTAATAACATTTGCTAACTGACCGTACTCTTTCCCCTGTGTCATCACACACAATATATATGGAGACGCAGCATATACAACGCCACAGTCGTGCAATTGATATAAATGCTCTGCCTCATCAAGAGTTTTTTCTCCAAATTTATGCGACACGGGCACAGATGCAGGCACACCTGCCACAAGACCTTTGGTAAACCCTGAAGTGCTCATAATTTCAAGAATATGTTCGGAGAGAGACCTGCCCAGGTACGTCGCGTTGTACAAAATACGAAAGAACGACGCATAGGTATGCACATCTATTGTGTAGGCCTGATCCAAAAATGGCTTAACACCGAGGTCCTGATACACTTCTGTTACCCCTCTATTTGCTGCAAACTCTCCCAAGATCTTTGTCGCATCATTGTCTGACTCTGCAAGCATGCGATGTATAAGTTCGTCAATTGTATACACTTTCCCCACCTCAAGTGTTGCGCGGGGAGGAAAGTGCACAACGCTGCTACCAAGCGGACCATTAAATTCTATTTCCTGTTCAAGAATCTCTGGGTTTTTATCGGCCTCTGCGTAGTACCACATCGCAAGCGGCACTTTAAGGAGGCTTGCCGGCGTAAAAGGCTCATCCTCATTAATACCAAACCACGGTCCGTTGGTTAAATCCCGATAGTATACGGATGCATTTGAAAGAATTCCTCGTGCTTTCTGGTTGGCAATAAAATTCTCGATGTTTTTCTGCAAGTCGACTCTGTCTCCTATAGAAATATGTTCGGGCAACTCCGCACACTCCAGAAGCGGGTTGGTAAAATAGGTTGTAGCAATTTTGTCACGCACATCTGCAGTAACATACCGCTCGGGCGGCTTCTCCCCAAAGAGTGATGCATGAAGCATTGTAGACACTCCGAGCCCTGCCCCCACCAAGAAGGCAACTCCGCCTACAACCACTGTCTTGTTCAGCTTCATACTATGCAGTATGCGAGCAGTATACACCTTTTACTCTTGTGGAGTACTAGAAGCAGATTCTGAACCGTCACCACTTCCTTCTTCTACAACTACTACAGGTGCTTCTGGAGCTTCAGGAGCAGCAGGCGCTTCAACGATAACAATACGAGTTGCCGTACTTACATTTCCCTCGGTGTCTGCAGCGGTATATACAATAGTATGTTCACCAGCGACCGACGTATCGATAACGAGCTGGTCTTGAGTCATAGACGCGCCTCCATTAAGCGTCAACGTGTAGCCAATATTACTATCGTTGTTGTCCGTGACCGTTACCCCAAGGTCGCTGTATGTCGCACCAACAGAGATAGTTGCAGGATTGTTGCCATTAACAGTTACTACCGGGGCCTCTGCGTCAGGGGTTGTTGTGCCAGCATCTGGTGATGGTGGATTATTTTGCGGAGCGCTCTCTACCCCAGCTCCATCGAGAAGACTCTGGAGTTGATCCTTAGTGACACAGAGTCCGTCGAGACACAGTGTCTTAGTATTAACAGTGTCAGCATTTATCACTGTTGCGGTAATATTGTCTGCAAACAAATCTCCTATAACCGCAACCTTTGCTACCAACTCTCCTACAACCATCTTCAACAACTCTGCTCCCTTGCCGTACGCAGCATTTGCAAGCTCAAGCATCGCACCTGCAAAGTCGGTTATTGGGTTGCCTGCATCTTGCAACACGTCGCCGATACTCATGTTTGTGCCCGGGTTCAGTGCAACCAGCACTGTCGAGAGACAAGCATCTGTTGGGACTGCAATACCTACGTCTACAAGCTGCTGTCTAAGTGCAGGATCGCACATAGGTTCGCTCTGCTCGGTTGACGTTGCAAAGCTCTCAAACGCAGTACCTACCGTAGAACCAGGACGCGTTGCGCGCATACCAACGCCTGGGATTGATGACGGCGCAATTACATCACCCTTTGCAATAGGACCATTTTCAAGCGAGACAATAACTGGCACGCGACCCACAAGACCAACACGCACCGTAGAAGCAGTTTCCTGGCCAAGTGTTGTGTGCGGTGCGGTTGAAACAACACCAAGCACCGACGATGCGTAGCGACCCTGCGAGAGGCTCACCATATCTACACCAGTCGTTGTTGCGTGCGTCACTATAAGACCTGGGAGATATTGACCCGCATCATGCACCAACTCTGCTTCCGCAATGTCTGCACCTTCAACTGCACTATAGGCAATATCTTCAGCAGTAATGATAGTGTCCGGCGCAGCAGCGGTTGCAGGCGGGTCGTCCACCCACACACGCAAACTACCAAAGTCGAGACTGCTTACGTTACCACTGGTGTTAATGGTGCCCGCAGTTGCGCCGGTAAAACGACCTACCAAGAGCATCGGTGCCATAGGGCGACGCGGCGCTGCAGCTGGCGCAATGTTTGCAACAATATTGCCATTCATCATAAAGACAACAGATGAAGAAGAAACTTCGATACGGAAGCGATGGAGCGTGCCCGCAGTAGATGTTGTAGCGATGTTGGTGTCGACGCGAGTTTCAACATTGTTTGAGCGAACGATAGCCTTCCACGTACTGTCAGTTGATGATGCCGCAAAGAATGCACCGTTTTGTGGGATAGCGATGGTGCCAGTACCAAAGTTTACGTCTGCAAAGCCGATAAGGTAGAGGGTACTGGTTGAGTTTGCTGCAACAATGCGCGACGTTACTTCCATCACAGGGCTCGTCGTAGCTGGCATAGAGTTGTTGCCACGAATCACTGCACCTTCGTTTGCCGCAAGGCCAGTACCAGTACCCGGCGCAAGACGTGCAAGCGGTGGGTAGACTGACGCTTGGTTGATAAGGTCGCCGTCGGTCAACTCGTCGAGTGCAAAGTCGCCGCAGGCGTTTGGCGTGTCGGCCGTAAGGGTTGTGGCAACACCTGGCACATCGCAGGACATGTAACCCCAGGTTGAGTAAATACGGCCCGCAACGGTAAACTGGTCGCGCAAACCAGCCGGACTACCCAACGTGGTTGTAGTACCGATAGCCACACGAGCATAGTCGAGGTCGCCGGTTGTGGTTGCAGTTACGTAGAAGAGTGGCGCCTGACCGCCCGTACCTCTACTCAACCAATCTGATGTTGTTGCAACAACAAACGATGGGTAGACGCCGTTGTTGCCACCACCAATAACTGAAAGTTTTGCGTATGGAGAAGTAGTGCCGATGCCCACATTGCCCGCATTGGTAACAATGAAGTCTGTTTTGGTTGAAGAGCCGACAACAAATTGTGGAGCTCCGGACGTGAGAGCGTTTCCGTTCACTGACAACAGACCCCACGGGGTACTTGAGGCAATGCCCACCTTGCCAAAGGTCCCGCCAAGATCGTTAAAGTAGGTGTTGCCACCAGAACCAACGGTGAGATATGTCGTACCGTTGCCGTTAATAACAGTTGCACCACCTGTAGAGTCGATACCCGCGTTAAAGCCATCGAGTAGACCTATTTTCATACCACGCGCATTTGCAGAGTTGTAGATTTCAATATTTGCATCAGTTGCAGAAGAGATTGAAAGTGGACGGAACGGCGACGTGGTGCCAATACCAACATTTGCTGCAAAGTAAGCAATACCTGTTGTCGTTGCACCACCGTGTATTGTAAGGCCAGTAGCGCGTGCACCTGCGCCAATAGTTGACGATGCATATGCGGTAAGGCCGGCGTTAAATTGCGTTAATGTTGAGGTTGCGTTGCCAGAAACAGTAAACGGATATGCCCCCGCGCCGCCCGATGGCCATGAGGTACGGCAGTCGCCCGCAAGACAGAGCGTGTCTGCAGAAAGCGCTGTCGTAGATGCGTACGTAAAGCTTGAGATACTTGTCGTAGTTGCAACAAAGTTTGCAGCAACAACTGCACCAGAGACAGAAAGTTTTGCGTATGGAGAGGTGGTGCCAATACCAATCGCAGTATTTTGTATACCGCCCGACCCATTAGACTCGCCGTAGACAGTAAGAAGCGGGTTGCCATCAAGCTGCGCTGTGTAGCTCATAACAGTCCCCTGCGATGCGTTTGAAGTAACTGGCATGTCTATCCAAGAAAGAATGCCTGCGTCGGTGTCGAAGTTAAGTGCACCGAGCGACAGGTTGTCGATTGATGTTACTCCACTTGAGAAGTCGTACTGGAGTGAGCCATTACCTACCGAAAGACCGCCAGCAAAGGTTGACGTTGCAGTCGTTGATGTTGCAGCAAAGCTGTCTGCCACTACAGAACCAACAACAGAAAGTTTTGCGTATGGCGAGGTGGTGCCGATACCAACATTGCCACCATTCGGGTTAAGGATAATTGGGTACGAGATAGAAAGGTCTGCACGGTTGCTTGCCTGGATCCATGAACCAAATGGAGTTGTGCCGTACGAGCCGAAGTACAAGCCATTGTCGTTTGTCGTCTCAAGCGCAAGACTTCCAGCTGCAGTGGTTCCAGATGTCTGCGGCGAAGAGGTCAGAGCTGTAACATGGAGACTTACTTCAGGAGAGATTGTGCCAACACCAATATTTCCTGCAAAGTAAGCATTGCCTGTTGTTGTTGCGCCACCAGAAATAGTGAGGCCTGTTGTCTGTGTGCCGCCACCAATTGTTGTTGATGCAAGTGAGAGGATGCCGTTAGTAAATCCAACCAAGGTCGAAGTTGAAACACCGTACGAAGTAGTGATGAATGGGAATGCAGACCCAGAACCAGTTGCGTCTGTACCGCAGTAGAGCGAGCCATCGGTGGTCGATTTCACATCGCAGTCTGCTGCCGTAAGGTTTGCAATAGCGAGTGCGGTTGTGGTTGCGCCTGCTGGGCCCACACTAAAGATTGTTGACGACGCAACCTTAAGATCAAGAAGCTTGCCAGAGAAACCACTTGGAGCATCCGCCGCAATGAGCGTACCGGTGCTGCTTGCGACTGAAAGACGCGCATACGGAGAAGAAGTTCCCAACCCAAGATTGCCTGGCTGACTAACAACAAGGAGTTGGTTCCCTGCCGTAATTTTAAACATGTCTCCCCACCCAGTAGTGGAAGCGATATGGAGTTGTGCTGATGGACTTACTGTGCCGAAACCATGCTTTGTTGAAGTAATGCCGTATGAGAAGGTATTGTCTTGAGTAACCGTCAGACTTGTCCCGCCAATATTGCCCGAAGAATTTCCGCTAACATCTGCATTTCTGCCGATACCTAAAGAATTTGTACTTGAGGCAAGCGTGCCCATACCAATTGCAATTGCGCCAGTACTTGAAGCAAGCGCGCCTGAGCCAATTGCAACTGCGTTGTATCCACGTGTTGATGCTGTATAACCAATTGCAACGTTGTCAGCACCATCTCGTGAGAGCGCCGATGCACCAATAACTGTGTTTTTTGGCTCTGCCGCGCTTAAGACAGAGATTGCAACCTTGGCACTTGCTCCGATAACTACCTGACAATAATCGTTGTTGCCGCCCGGAGTAGATGCACTGTTACCAACAACCACGCTGCAGTCCGTGCCCGAAGTAGAAAGATCCGATGAGTTGGTGTTTATATTGTTACCGATCAAGACTGTGCTTGAGCCGCGTGCAACTGCTGCGCCAGAGTCTGAAATGAAAAGATTTCTCTCCGCAGTAGAGTTAGTTGAAGGAGAACCGACACTCAAACGACCAACTATATGCAACGTAGAGGTTGGTGTTGTAGTGCCAATACCAATACTGCCAGTTGTATTGTCTACATAGAAACGTGGAGAAGATGTGCCTATAGTCAGCCACCCATTTCCAAACGGCGAGGAAGTAGCTATAGCAACATTGCCTGCAAAGTATGCGTTGCCCGTTGTTGTTGCACTACCGTTAACAGTGAGATCATTTCCGATCGTGACGCGGCCATTTTGATTTATAGCAAGCGCAGCAACAGTTGATGTTGCATATGTATCAGTCGTTGTGCCGATAAAGAGAGAGCCTCCGAGAGAAGACACTAACCAATGTTTAAGGTTAGTCCCTGCATTTGTATCAGTCAGCGCAAGTTGTCCAAAATTTGATGCATTTGCAGAACTTGATGCCACCTGCAATTTTGCAAACGGCGACGTTGTGCCAATGCCCTGGTACCCCTGGTAGGTAAAGGCAATAAGATCGCGAGACGCGTTGTACCCACCGAGACGGAAGAGAATCGAGGACGTGCCCGTCGCTCCAACATTACCGTCAGGCATCAATACCATCTGGCGAGTGCCTGTTCCAAAGACGATGGCGCTGCGGTCCAAACTAAGACCAGACAAGCTTGGCCCAGTCACTTGAAAACCTGCGGTGTCGCCTTGATTATTCGCCGCAGAGAAGGTTGCTCTCCCCTGTGCGTTGTAGTTTTGGATCGTTGCCATCACCGCCGTGTTATTACCAGTCGTTTCGCCAACTATATGGAGGAGGCTAGATGCGCTTGGTGTGGAGGTGCCTATGCCCACTTGGCCTGCCTGGGTAACAACAAAGTCAGTGCGTGTTGATGATCCTACTGCAAATGCAGGAACACCTACTGCCAAACTTGAAGTATCTACCGAGAGACGTGCCCATGGAGTAGTTGAAGCAACACCTACATTCCCCGCAATATACAAGTTGCCAGTCGTCGTCGCGCCGCCAGAAATGGTGAGGCCTGTTGTTTGAGTGCCTGCACCGATTGTTGTTGAAGCGTAGAGGCCAAGACCTGTTGTCGTTGCATTTGCTGGGAAGAGGTAGCCAAATGCTGAGTAATCGGTGTTTGCTACTGCTGCAACAAGCTGGCCGAGTGCGTTTGTCTTGAGGAGACTTGAGGTGATGCCCGTGACTGCAAGGTTGGTAGTGGTTGCACCTGCTGCACCTACTGTAAAGACTGATGATGATGCAACCTTAAGGTCAAGAAGGGTGCCGCTAAAGGCTGACGGCGCATCCGCCGCAATGAGCGTACCAGTACTACTTGCGACAGAAAGTTTTGCGTATGGAGAAGAGGTGCCGAGACCAAAGTTACCCGCAGCAGTTACGTTCGCCACCAGAGCATTACTTTCATTCAACCACTGCGTAAGGTCTGCTGTTTGAGTTGTGGTTGCAGTGATTTTCAACCCAACTGATGTCGCTGCCCATGACTCGAGAGAAACATTGCCTCCCGTCATAGCACCAGAGTCGTGATTAAAGGTAAAACGTTGTGTTCCATCCTGACCCGCCAAGTTAGTGCGCGAGGTGAAGATGGTGAACCATTTATTACCCTGAGATCCGTCAGCATTCAAGCTGTACAAGCCGAGCCCACTACCTGCGCCTGATCCATTTTCTTTAAATTCCCACGGACGCGTTCCCGCAAGACGAAGGAGTGTACTGTCGCCAGTGTCGGGACCCATAATTTCAAACGGACCGGAAATACTACTTGTTGCCCAAGTAGACGAGAAGACTTTCAAAGTGCCATTTACGCCAAAAGTACCGACCGGTGTTGTCGTGCCAACTCCGAAAGTTCCTGCAACATACCCATTCCCCGTCGTCGTTGCGCCGCCGTTGATGGTCAGGCCACCAGTTTGTGAACCAGAACCAATAGTCGAAGATGCAGCAACAATGATGCCCACGGTCGTTGTAGGAGCAAGGTAGCCATTCGTCATGTTCCAGTCACGAGTGAGTGCTGAGAGAAGACCGAGTGATGAGGTTGAGGTAAGTGTGTAGCCTGTGCCGTTGCCTAAGAGGAGCTGGCCGTAGGTTGGAGTAGAGGTAAGGCCAGTGCCGCCGTAGAGTACCCCAACAGATGTGGTTGCTGATACGACACCGTTGTTTGCCTGGAGTGGGCCATTAAGAGAACCAAGCGTCAGGTTGCCTGCTGAGACAGTGAGACCGCCAGAGAATGTAAGGAGTGATGAGGTTGCACTGTTGATGAATGGGTATGCGAAGTTTGCGTAGTCAGTGCCGGCGACTGCTGGAATAACATTACCGTTTGCGTCGGTCTTGAGGAGTGATGAGGTGATCGACGAGATTGCGAGAGCTGTTGTGGTTGCACCTGCTTGGCCGATCTTGAAGATAGTTGTTGATGCGTTTGTAACTGCTTCGAAGAGTGAGCCGGTGCCCCAGGTGGTGAGCTTGCTGTATGGGGTTGTGGTACCGATAGCAGTGTTGCCGTTTGAGGTAATGTACATACCGTTTGAGCCGCTGTAGCCCGAACCACCGGTAGTGATTTGGAACCGGTCGAACGAATGACTGTATGAGATCATTCCTGCATATTGTGCAGAGCCAGAAACACCATCAGAGAAGAAGATGTTTCCAACACCTGCGGTGCCTGAGCGGATAGTCATACCGTTTGCTCCTGTAAGAGAACCGACAACAAAGTCCATAGCATCTTGATATGCGCCCGAACCATCGCCGCCGATAGCAAGCGCAGTAGCAATAGTTGATGTGCCACTTCCCTGCACTATTAAGTTACCAGTCGTCGTCGCACCACCATTAACGGTAAGACCTGTAGTCTGTGTACCACCACCGATCGTTGATGAAGCCGCAACAATGATGCCGAGCGTTGAAGTTGGAGCAAGGTAGCCGTTCGTAATCTCCCATGCTTTGCCGAAGGTTTGTGACGCAAGTGCGTATGGTGTGAGGTCAGCAAATGCAACAAGACCAAGTGATGAGGTTGCGATTGGTGAGAAGCCGCCCTGTGCGTTGCCGATAATGAGGGTTGAAGATGCGATTGAGGTAAGTCCTGTGCCGCCATAGAGAACACCAACAGATGTTGTTGCTGACACTACCCCGTTGTTTGCCTGCAGTGGGCCGTTGAGTGTACCGAGTGTAAATGCACTTGCTGAAAGACCTCCGTTGAACGCAATTGCAGTTGTTGTTGCGTTTGACGGGAATGGGTATGAGAAGTATGACGAACCAGCAACGTAGTCAGTGCCTGCAACTGCTGGGATGATATTTCCTGACGCATCTGTCTTCAACAATGCTGACGCAATTGAAGTGATAGCAAACGCTGATGATGTTGCGTTTGCAAGTGTGGTGTTGCCAGCAACTGACAATGTGCCTGTTGCGGTTATGTTTGTACCAACAATGTCCCCCGCTACAGAAAGTTTTGCGTATGGTGATGATGTGCCGATACCAATGTTGCCCGACGCACCAGTCGTTCCACTCCCAAGGCCGGTACCAAAGAGGAGGTTACCAATATTAAGTTGGTTAGACCCTGTTTGAGTAAGACCTGCGCGGACATCCTGGCCAATAAGGATATTGTTGCTGCCGGTCGTTACTGAACTGCCACTGCCAGTGAAGTACCCGAGGATCGTGTTGTAGCTACCGGTTGTAATGTCCGTACCTGCCTGATAACCAATAAGTGTGTTGCCTGCTCCCACATCTCCTGTTGCTCCAGAAATTGAGTACCCTGCGTAGTGACCGATAGCAGTGTTGTTGCTTGAAGATGTTGCCTGGTTAAGCGTTGCGCCGCCAATGCCGATGTTGTTAGCGCCAGTTGTGTTGTTTTGGAGCGAGAGGCGGCCAATACCGATGTTGTAACTTGCAGTCGTGTTGTTTTGGAGCACACCAGCGCCAATACCAACGTTATAGTCGCCATTATTGTAGTACAAAGCTCCGGTACCAAGTGCGAAGTTTTCTGAACCAGAAGTGTTGGTGTACAGCGTGTCCTTACCAATACCCACGTTGTTTGTGCCCGTCGTAAGGTTGCGAAGCGCATTCGTGCCAATCGCCATGTTATTGATTGCATTTGCATTAACAGGGGCTGTGGCAAGAGCACCAGAACCGATTGCAACACTATTCCACACAGTTGACGATGCAGCCATCCATGAAGCAGCTGCTGACGCCCCCACCGCAAGCGACGTGTTTGTAGTTGAAGCGTACAACACTGTATTGCCACCCAACTTGTAACCCGAATATTCGTCTACATTTATAGAGCCTGCTACATCGAGTTTGTAAGCTGGGGCCGTGGTGCCGACACCAAGGTTGCCAGCTGCTGTTGCATACAACGTACCGGTAGGAGCACCGCTTTCAAACACAGCTGAATCTTGCCACCCTACACCGTTATGTGTAGAGATGGTAAACGCATTGCCGCCATATGTGCCGAGGTTCGATATCGCAAATCCTGCTTTTGCAGTTCCCTGTCGCTGGAAGTGCCAACTAATCCAGTCGTTAGCATCAGTGCCATTAATCACCAATGCGGGATTTGCCGACGAAGTTTCTACCGTTAATTTTGCACTAGGGTTCGACGTGCCAATTCCTACATTCCCTGCAAAGTAAGCGTTGCCCGTTGTTGTTGCACCACCGTTAATGGTAAGACCACCAGTTTGTGAACCAGAACCAATAGTCGAAGATGCAGCAACAATGATGCCCACGGTCGTTGTAGGAGCAAGGTAGCCATTCGTCATGTTCCAGTCACGAGTGAGTGCTGAGAGAAGACCGAGTGATGAGGTTGAGGTAAGTGTGTAGCCTGTGCCGTTGCCTAAGAGGAGCTGGCCGTAGGTTGGAGTAGAGGTAAGGCCAGTGCCGCCGTAGAGTACCCCAACAGATGTGGTTGCTGATACGACACCGTTGTTTGCCTGGAGTGGGCCATTAAGAGAACCAAGCGTCAGGTTGCCTGCTGAGACAGTGAGACCGCCAGAGAATGTAAGGAGTGATGAGGTTGCACTGTTGATGAATGGGTATGCGAAGTTTGCGTAGTCAGTGCCGGCGACTGCTGCAACCACCTGGCCTGATGCATTTGTCTTAAGGAGTGATGAAAGGACGCCAGAGATATAGAGGTTGGTTGTTGACGCTGTTGTTGCAGTGATAGCGGTTGTCGATGCGTATGGGAATTGTGATGCAGTTGTCGTTGTAGCAGTGAAATACCCTGCAGTTGCACTGTTGCCGAGGAGTGACGCACCTTCTATTGCGAGTGCACGGCCTGGAGTCGTGGTGCCGATGCCGACGTACCCACCCATAAAGGTTGCTGCGACTGCGTTCGTTTGTGTTGATGATGCAACAAACACGCCGAGTGCACCGCGCGAGAAGATACCTGAGATACCAACATCGAGACCGCCTTGCGCCAAAATATTTCCTCCGACACGGAGGTTGTCATTTACGACTGCAACATCTGCCTCGAGCGAGCCGATGGTCGCTGACGGCGTTTGTGTACCGTTTATGTCGAGGATGCGGTAGCCGTTTGCCGATGCTGCAACGTATGCATACTTACCAGAAAGGAAGATGTTACGAGCGTTTGCACCTGCAGAATAGCTGCCGACAAACTTTGGACTCTCTGGAGCGTGGATGTCGAGTACTGACACAACACCTGCGCTGCTACCTACGTATGCATACTCGCCCGCTACTTGGACACTAAAGAAGTTGCCGCCATAATTCCCTACTTCAGTAATGTCTGCCGGGTCAGAAATATCGAAGATGGTGAGGCCTGCGGTGGCATCTGCTGCATAGAGGTACCGACCCGAGGCGTACATACCTGTTGGGCTACCCATCGGAGAGTACTGCTGCACCAAAAGTGGTGAGACTGGGTTCGAAATATCGAGAATGTCGATAACTGCGTTCAACTGGTCACCAACAAAGAGGTACTTGCCCGAAAGCGCAATGCCGTACGGCTCGCCGCCAGTGTCGAATGTACCTGCAACGACCGGCGACTCTGGGTTACTAATATCAATTACTTTTACCAAACCGCTCAAAATGTCTGGGTAGTAGATGTATTTACCCGAAAGCTCCATCGTAAACGCGCGGCCTGCAGTCGAAAGCTGACCAACACGCACCGGCGCCGCAGGACTTGAAACATCGATGACGTTAAGGCCAACGGTGTTGTCGCTCACGAACGCATACTTCCCTGCAACCACAACTGAGACTGCGCCACTAATGCCTGTGTATGCGCCCACTTGCACCGGGTTCTTCGGACTGGTGATGTCGAAAATGCGCAAACCGCTCGCAAAGTCTGCAACATATGCGTACTTACCAACTACATAACTTCCGTACGTCACACTCGCAGTATTAGTACTACTTGCGATAACCGGAGAGCTCGAAGCTGTATGAATAATGCTGCCACCAGCGATGGTGAGTTTGCCACTTGGAGATGTTGTGCCGATACCGACATTGCCAGTCGTGTAGTACAAGTCTGCAGCATTAGTGATCCACTGTGAACCACCACCGCCAAGACCGAGTGATGATGTTGAAGTGAGTGTGTACCCACCCAAGCCATCACCCACAAGCACGTTACCGTATGACGGCGCTGTTGTAAGACCAGTACCGCCATACTTCACACCTATAGAAGTCGTTGCAGATACCACACCGTTGTTTGCTTGGAGCGGACCGTTAAGCCCACCCGCGAGCGTTAATGCACCATCAACGCCGAATGATGACGTTGCAGTGCCACCAAACGAGGCGATTGTTCCAGAAAGCGCACTTGATGATGCGTTTACAAAGCGCTGGAGACCCGTCCAATTGTTTTGATTCGTAAGGTCGAGTGCTACGGTTACTCCTGCATTTTCAGAACCTGAACCACTTACTGTAAGACCTCCACCATTTGCAAGTGTTGCAAGGAAGTTGCCAGTCGTGTGCGTGCCGAGCGTAATAAGGTCATTCAACGTAGTTGCGCCGGTACCGCCGTATGCGACTGAAAGTGTTGAGGTTGCCGACACTTGGCCATTAACTGCCTGGAGCGGGCCCGTGAGCGATGCAATATATAGAGAGGTGGTGGTTGCATTAGCAGCAATGATGTTTGCAAAACGTGACGTAGAAGACGCAAACAAACCAGACTGTGCCCAGATGGTTGATGATGTAGCCGCAGTAAGTACTCCGAAGTTTGTTGCAAAAGTGAAGCTCGGCTCGAGACTTGCAGAGGTAAGGTAGTCGGTTCCGGCTACTGCAGCAACAAGCTGCCCCAAAGAGTTGGTCTTGAGGAGGCTTGAGGTAATTGAAGTGATTGCCGCTGAAGTTGAGGTTGCGTTGCCTACAACGGTGAGACCCCCACTAATAGTGGACGATGCGGATACAATGACACCTACAGTTGAGGTCGGAACGAGAACACCGTTTACAAGACTCCATTCACGGAAGGTGTTGTTGAAGGCAATGAGTGACGATGAGGAAACTTTATTGTTGAAGGTGGTGAAGTCTGCTGAGGCAAGGTACCCATCAGTTGACGCTGTTGCCTGTGCGATAGAAAGTGCGCCGGTGTTTGCGTTCCATGACAGCGGTGCTACAGCTTGGATCGATGTTGATGAAAGAAGACCAAGTGATGAAGTAGATGTAAGGGTGTAGCCCGTGCCGTTGCCAACAAGGAGCTGACCGTAGGTTGGAGTAGAGGTAAGGCCAGTGCCTCCGTAGAGCACACCGACCGATGTAGTTGCTGATACTACCCCATTGTTTGCCTGGAGTGGACCGTTAAGGGTTGAGATACTGAGACCACCACTAAATGTCTGCGCCCCAGTGAACGTATTTGCAGTGTAGGTTTTTGGAATAGTTGTAGAAGAGTGAATGTATGAGTTAAGACTTGTGTTGAAGTTAGAGACTTGTGACGAAGTAATTGAAAGATTTTGAAGTGTCGTGATTGATGCAACTGACGTTGTTGCTGCAAGGTTTGCAATGAAGTTGTCGGTTGCACGCTGCTGCGTAAAGTACTGGTTGTTTGAACCTTCATCCAAGCCATCAGTTGTTGTTGCATACCACGCATCAAGTGCGAGGTAGCTTGCAAGTGATGCAAATGTTGGAAGACCGAGTGTCGACGTCGCAAGGGTCGACCATGCCGTACCCGTCCAGTACAACATATCGCCATATGCCGAGCCGCCAATATGCGGAATGGTTGATGATGCTGAAATGTATGCAGCAACAAGGGTGTCACTGTAGTAGCGGTTGGTTACGCCCTGCGCAAGCCCGTCGGTTGTGGTTGCATACCATGCCGAGATCGAAAGGTAGTTTGAGAGAGACGAAGCAGATGCAAAACCAAGTGTCGAAGTAGCAACTGCAGTAAACCCGCCTTGCGCATTACCGATCAAGATAGATGATGATGCAATTGAAGTAAGACCTGTACCGCCATAGAGGACGCCAACAGATGTGGTTGCTGATACGACACCGTTGTTTGCCTGCAATGGGCCGTTCAATGTACCGATCGTTGCGCCGGTTGTGGTAAGGCCGCCGTTAAATGCGATAGAGGTGGTGGTTGCGTTTGATGGGAATGGGTATGCAAAGGTTTGGTAGTCCGTACCGGCAATTGCAGCAACAAGCTGCCCCAAAGCATTTGTCTTAACCAGTGTGTTTGTAAGCCCGGTTACCGCAAAATTGGTTGTTGTTGCATTTGTTGTTGATGCATTTGTTGCAAAAAGACTTGAGTAACTGTTGTGTGCGCTCCAGGTGTTTGCTGTTGTGGTACCAAACGCAAGCGACACAACCCCAGCAGACTCTGTAAGCGGATAATTAAATGTGTACGTAGTGCCGGTTATGCCAAGTGACGATGTTGCAACAAGCGAGTATCCCCCCGCTGCAGTACCCATAAGAAGTTGGCCGTACGTTGGTGCTGTGGTAAGTCCTGTACCGCCAAACGCTACCGACACTGATGACGATGCAGACACTGTGCCATTAATTGCCTGCAAAATGCCGGTCAAATTTCCTACTGACAAACTGCCAAAGTATGCCGCTGTTGAAGATGCATAACTTGAGGTGATACCCGTTGTTGATGCGTAGTCGATAGACGCACCACCAATGACGCCGAGTTTTGCGAGTGGCGACTGAAGCGACGACGTCGACGTGCCGCCCACTAACACCTGGTTTGTAGAGGTCGATGGGTATAACCCTGAGCCGTTGAAATAGGTCCAGTTTACGTCGGTTCCGCCGCCACCGCCGCCCGTTGCGCTGATGGTAAGCGTGTCAGAACCGTCGTTGTAGTTAAGCGTGACGCCTGAACCTGCTTGCAAAAGAGTCCCTACACGATCATCGACACGCTCATTGGTGTAGTACTGGTTTGTTGACCCCTCATCAAGACCATCTGTCGTGGTTGCATACCAACTTGAGAGTGCCAAGTATCCAGTTGATGACGCAAACGGCGCCCATGCACCGTTTGCGTTTTTAAATTCAAGAACGCCGCTATTGTCGCGGAATCCGTAGCCAGACGAGCCTGTGGTGTAGTCGAAGTTAATGTAACGACCCGTACCAGAAAGGATCATGTTGCCATACACATCGAGCTTTGCGAGTGGCGATGTTGTTGCAATACCAAAGTTGCCCGCAGTGACATACGTACCGCCGGTGCCCGTTGGAGTAATAGAAATGCCACCGTTAAGGTTTGTTGCAGTAATTGCATTACCCGAAACAGTGATATTTCCTGCCGCAACACCGTTTGGTATCGAAAGTGCAGACAGGTCAGTAGTGGTAATACTCTTACCCGCTGTTACGTTAACCGTATTTTTAAACAAAATCTGGCCGCCCGTTGGATTAAATTCGATGTTTGAAGAGCCGCTGGTTTGAAGCACCAGGTTTTCTCCTGGATCGGTACTAACGACAACGTCGTTCGATCCGTTCGTTGAGATAACTTGCTGACCATTAACGTAGAGCGAGCCTGGACCGATAAATACTTCTTTCCATGAGTACAGTTCGCTACCCAATGAATACGTATTGTCTACCGAAGGAATAATATCTCCACTCATGCGGATGTTACTTGCGATCGTCGAAGTGCCAGGACCTGTAATAGCAAGCAATGTTGTTGTTGCGGTACCGTTAACAGTGAGTCCTCCTGCTGCAGTACCGTTACCAATTGTTGAAGATGCTGCGACAATAATGCCGAGCGTTGATGTTGGTGCAAGATAGCCGTTGGTGATCTCCCACGCCTTGCCAAAGGTTTGTGAGGCAAGTGCGTATGATGACAGCGTAGAAAGTGTCGGCAACCCAAGTGACGACGTTGCAGTTCCCTGCCAGTTAGTGCCGTTCCAGGTAAGCACATCGCCCCACACACCTGGTGTTGAGGTACCAGTGCCGCCATTTGCTGGCGTTAAGACGTTTGTAAGAGTAAGCGACGTAAGTGTGGTAGCGCCTGCATTCAACGAACCTGCAATATATGCATTGCCAGTCGTTGTTGCGCCACCGCGAATAGTGAGGCCGCCCGCCTGTGTACCAGTGCCGATCGTTGACGATGCGTACGCAGTGAGTCCGCCATCAAACGCAATAAGTGTTGATGTTGCTGCATTTGGGAATGGATAGCTAAACGCAAGCGAACCGCTCGTAATTCCAAGCGATGACGTAGCGATCGTTGACCATGCCGTACCAGTCCAGTACAACAGGTCACCGTATGCTGAACCACCAATATGTGGAACTGTTGACGAGCCTGAAATATATGTGCCCACGAGTGTGTCTGAGTAGTAGCGATTTGTTGAACCCTGCGCAAGACCGTCGGTCGTCGTTGCATACCACGCAGCGAGCGAGAGGTAGTTTGAAAGGTCGCCACCGCCCGTAATACCAAGCGACGACGTGGCAACCAAGTCGTAGCCACCCGAGGCATTTCCAAGAAGCACTTGACCATACGTTGGTGCAGTCGTGAGCCCAGTACCGCCATAGAGCACACCAACCGATGTCGTTGCAGAGACGACGCCGTTGTTTGCCTGGAGCGGACCGTTCAGAGAACCTACTGTAACGCCGCCTGTAAATGTTTGTGAACCAGTGAATGTATTCGCCGTATATGTCTTTGGGATTGTCGTAGAGGCGTGTACAAAATACTGTGCCGACGAAGTTGAGAAGAAATATCCCTTTGAAAGTGTGTCGAGGTATGTCAGAACCAAACTATCGTTGTAATACTTATTCGTTACACCTTGTGCAAGTCCATCAGTCGTCGTTGCGTACCATGCAGAAAGTGAGAATTTTGCATTCAACGCATTTTGGAGGTCCGTCTGGTCAGACAAAGTGCCGGTAATATTTCCCCACTGCGCACTGGTAATACCCAGTGACGATGTTGCAACAAGGTCGTATCCGCCTGACGCATTACCCAAGAGGAGTTGGCCATAACTTGGTGCAGTGGTTAGACCTGTTCCGCCATAGAGCACACCAACCGATGTCGTTGCAGAGACGACTCCGTTGTTTGCCTGGAGCGGACCGTTCAGAGAACCTACTGTAAGCGAGGAAATTGTCGCAGTAGTGAGGCGTGCAAGTGTTGCAAAGAGATTCGTTGACGTTGCATTGTCTGAAGTAAAGTTCGTCGTTGAAGCGTTTACAACAGTAAGACGGTCGAGTGTCTTGTTATATACAAAACCTGCATCGCCACCAAAGTTACCGCTGTCGTTAAACTGCACATATGTGTTTGCGCCCCCTGGAGACCCTGCGCCTCCTGCAGCTCCATAGTCGTCTGCGCAGACTATGTTACCTGACGCATCGGTGGTGAGCTTTCCGTCGTTACCATACGCAGTACAGTCGAGACTTGCGATAGTAATACCTGCAAAAGTTGAGGTTGCGCCGGTAACACTGAGTGCTCCCGAAACAGTAAAGTCAGCCGCGACAGTAGTCGAGCCAGTCACAATTCCACCAGCGGTCGGCAGATATGCAAGTACAGGAATATCGCTTGCAGTTAAGCCAGAAATGCCGTTTACCGACACGTTCGAAAGTGTCACTCCATCAAGGCGATCGATGCGCTGCGTGAGTGCGATATTGTTGGTAGGACCACCTGACGAATATGACGTGCTAACAGAATTTATTGCAGAAAAGATTTCTGACTTAAGAGAATTTGTAAGTTCACTCAAACGCTGCGCAAGATATTCCTCGGATACCCCAGATACGGTAGTAACGCGCTCGACGGTGCGCTCAATAACCGGGTACGTATTCTGCACAACAGGTCGAGCAGGAGTCTCCGATGGTGTCTGCTGCACAAAAGGTCCTCGGTTCTCCTCGCTTGGCGAGGCCAGACCATTTTGTTCATCAGTCACCACCGGAGCCTCTGTAGGTGTTTTCTCTGCAAGTGACGTATCTTTTTTACCAAAGAAAAATGAAAGTGCTCCTGAAATAAAATCTTTTGCAAGATTTGAAGTAGGAAGTGTCGGCACAGTAACAGAAAACGCATGTGAGCCGAAAAATGGTGACTCAACTTGAGCAATAGCCGCTGATTGTTCCTGCTTGCCTGCAAAAAGATTAAGCGTTCCGTTCATCTCGCCAGCAAACGCAACAGAGCACAGCAGCAATACTGCTCCTAATGCCGCTACAGCGCCCCGACCTACCCACGAAGACGCAATTCCATCCAGAGTTGGGTGTGTCTTGCGGTACTGCGCACTTTCTTTACGACGCAATTCGGCGAGATCCTTTGAGCGGGCTTCACGGGCAGCCTCGCGAGCAGCCTCAAAAGCAGCAATAGAATCTTCTTCAACAAACCAAGCATTTCGAACCTGTGTGCCCTTCAGTTTTCCTTCGCGACAAAGCTTGCCAACGTAGTCTTGTGCGCACGAAAGACGCTGCGCCACCTTGCGCGCTGGAAGCATAGGCTTCCCAGAGTCTGAAATTATTTTACTAGGTGACGTCATACGATCCGAAAAAACTTTTGGTTTTACAATGAGTTCGGGTTATTCCCCTACAAAATATTGTAGAGCCAACTTTCAAATTTATGAGTATTTTTTGAAGGAAATATGTGGATAGAATGAGGCTACTAGCCCCTTTCTTAAAAACGTTTCTACGGCCTCACTGAGGTTTATTTTTCTACTGCTAAAAATTTCTATTTCACTTATTGAAGGGAAAATTTATTCAAAAAATATAAAAATCTGTATCAACGCAAGAACAAGGCTTTATCGGATATACAGTAAAATATTTTCAAAACGATAAATGTTGAAAATAAAAGGTATATCGTCTTGCCGTATCGATATCTCGTCCAGCAGATAGTAAATCTCGGAAGAAATTTTCCTGAATTTTCGCAGCCTGTATTAGTAACTCCCTACTATATTTTCGAAGAAACGTAAAAACCGCTCGTCTTCAGAGCGGTTTTGACATATTTTTAATATGATCCCGAATGTATAAAAGCTTGACGACTTTTGGCAATTTTCAGACTTCCCTCTTTTATTTGCCTACCGTGATAGAGGCGCTCATTTGGTCACCTTCGACAGTGGCTTTATATGAAAGCAGGTAGGACATACCTCCTACTACAATGAAAGCAAAGACGCCGAGCATTGCCACGAGACCGTATTGCAGCGGACGAGCAACTGCACGGTCGTTTGGAACAACTACATCTTTTTGTTCTTCTGCTGCAACAACTTCTGAAGCTGCGACGGGTGCAATTTTTTTTGCTTTACGCATCTTTACTGGAAAGACTGGGGTCGATTCTTCCACATACGTAACATTTTTCTTTTCTTCTTTTGAAGACGTTCGTATCGTGACTGGTGTGCCCAACTCTTCATTCGTTATTTCTTTTTGATCGAGGACTTCCTTTTCCTCTCCAGTCTCTTCCCGCTCCTCCGCTGGCGATCCAACTTCCGTAACCGCACTCATGCGGACTGAAACAGGAGCTTCCGCTTCATCGCTTGCTACTGCAACTTTTTGAGACACCACAGGAGCAGATACTTCGGGGATTTTTTTCCAAGGAGTAACGCGCGCCTGTTTTTCCACAGGGGCTTCTTCAACCTCCTTTACAGGATCTGGGGCAATAATAGGTTCTGAGGCCAACACAGGAGCCTCTTCAACCAAACGCTCTCGCTTAGTAGGCTCTTTACCGAGATACTCGGCAAGAGAATCTTCATCAACATACCAAGAACGGCCCACCTTTTGAGCTTGTATCTTACCGCCACGGATAAGCTGGCCTATATAGTCAGCATGATACTGATGCTCACGCCCAGCACGGCGTGTCGATATATACCGCTTTCCCGATATTTCTAGTTCGTCCATGCCATTAGTATAGCATAGGGCTCCGAGAATTGACCTTTACTTTAGTGCCGAGATAATGCGTTCTCTCAATATACCCGGGTTAGCAGAGCCGCGAGATTCCTTCATTCCTTGCCCTACAAGAAACTGCAGCGCTGCTTCTTTCCCTGCTTTGTAGTCAGCAACCACTCCTTCGTTTGCTGCAATAATTTTCTGTACAATGGCATCAATAGCTCCTGCGTCGCTCTGTTGTATAAGACCTGCATTTTTTGCGATCTCTTCTGGATCTCCCCCGTCAGCATTCATTAATGAAAGCGTATCTTTTATTCCCCGAGACGAGAGTGTTCCCTTTTGAGACAAGGTCATGAGCTTCGCAAACCGCGCAGCGTTTGCAAGTACAGTGATCCACTCTACATTCATTTCCCCTTTTTCAATCTTACCCGCCACATCACTTACAAGGTAGTTAGCTCCTAAAAGTTCCGTACCTTGTACAGCCTCTTGTAAGAACGCATCAAAAAAAGTTCCGAATTGTGTAGACCGGGTTAACATGTCTGCATCTTCTGGCTTAAGGCCAAGCTTGATATAGCGTTCGCGACGGGCCTGAGGGAGCTCTGGCAACTCTGCCGCAAGGGCTACTTTTGAAAACTCAGGGAGCTCCGAAATAGCGAGCTTAGGAAGGTCTGGGTCTGGGAAGTAGCGGTAGTCGTGACTAGACTCCTTTTTACGCTGGGAGAAGGTCACTTGTTTTGCATCGTCCCATCCTCTCGTCTCTTGGACCACTTTTTCTCCCTTATCGAGGAGCTTGGATTGCCGAGAAACCTCGTAGGCAATGGCTTTCTCGACACTTTTAAACGAGTTTAGGTTCTTAACCTCTACCTTAGTTCCCAGGGTGTCATCCGGACTAATGGATATGTTTGCCTCAACGCGCATCTCGCCCTTTTCCATGTTTGCCTCCCCTGCCCCTAAGTAGCGCAGCATCAGCTGCAATTCTTTGGCAAACACCCCTGCAGTCTCGGGATCATGAATAACTGGCTCCGTTACCAATTCCATCAAAGGCACGCCCGCACGGTTGTAATCAACAAGGCTTTTGTCGCCTACATGCTGTGAGCGAGCTGTGTCTTCTTCCAAGTGAATACGGGTAATAGCTACCCCAGCAAGCTGCCCTCCCGAAATAAGCGGGCGCTTATATTGGCTGATCTGATACCCTTTCGGAATATCTGGGTAAAAATAGTTTTTCCGGTCAAACTCCGTGTCGTCCGCCAACACTCCACCAAGCGCTGTCCCAACAAGAAGTACTTTATGGACTGCTTCCTTATTAATAACTGGGAGCGCACCTGGGTGCGCCATGCACACAGGGCAAATGTTGAGGTTCGGAGTCTCCTCGTCAGGATTGTTCAGGCACGCGCAAAACATTTTGGTGCGCGTTTTAAGCTCTGCATGAATCTCGAGACCTATAGTCGGTCGATACGTTGCCATACAAATAGTAACTCTAGTGTACCGCTAACTTCTTTACAAGCACGTCCTGAAGCGCCTTAAGTGATGCGTCATCAAGAATGGTAACTGAGTAGACCTCCTTCCCTTCTTGTTGGAATAATTCTTTTACTTTCTCAACCTCTTCAGGAGTTTTCATGTCCGATTTGGAAAGCAAAATGATCTCTGGTTTGGTGTCTAAGATACCTCCTTCAAACTTAGAAAGCTCCTTACGTATAGCCTTATAATCGTGTAGTTGACTCTCTGATTCTAGTGAGATGCAGTGAATGAGAAGTTTCGTACGCGCAATGTGACGCAAAAATTTAAAACCGAGTCCTTTCCCGTCCGCCGCACCTTCGATGAGACCTGGGATATCTGCCAGCACGTATCCATACAACACCCCGAGGTTCGGATCGAGAGTGGTGAAAGCATAGGAAGCGACTTTTCCTACCGCTCCGGTAAGCGCATTCAACAGAGACGTTTTCCCGGCATTCGGAAACCCGATAAATCCCGCGTCAGCAAACAACCGAAGCTCGACCACAAGGTCGGCAGCCTCGCCTACGCCACCTGGCATACTTTCTTCAGGACTTCGGTTAACCGAGGATTTAAATACAGCGTTACCTGCACCTCCCCGACCCCCTTTTAAGACCATTTTCTGTTCGCCCTCTTCAAGCAGTTCATACGTCTCGCCTGTTTGCGTATTGCGCACAAAAGAGCCTACAGGAAGGTCGATAACGAGATCCTCGCCTCGTTTGCCGTGCATGGTAAAGCTCTGACCCGGTTGCCCGTCCTCGGCATGGAACTTTTTCTCGCCACGATAGCGTGCAAGGAGGCCGATATCGCGTACTGCGCGAATGTATACGTCGCCACCATCGCCGCCATTTCCTCCTGCAGGACCCGAGAATTCCTTCCCTTTAAGGTGGAGCCAGCGTGTTACCCCAGTACCGCCATTTCCTGCCCGCGCGTGGAGTGTTAGTTCATCAACAAAAGCCATATATCTACTCTAAGAGAGGTTTATTAAAAGATTGCGTGGAGAAGCCACGTAACCACAGCCAAAATAAGTGAGCCTTGGAGCGCAGGTACGAAACCTGCAACCGAGAAATCTGGGACAAACGCCCCCACAAGCCAGAACAAGAGCGCGTTTATAACAAAAGAGAACAGCCCGAAAGTGAGCAGATTTATAGGAAGAGCCAAAAGGTTCAGGAGTGGCTTAACGGTAATACCTATAACCCCCCACACGATTGAGACTATAAGCGCTGTGCCGAAGCCGTCTACCGAGATTCCTGGAATGACATTAGGAATGAGGAGCACGGCAAGAGCAATAACCACTATATGGGCGACCAATTTCATCATATAGATGCATTAGACCACGGAGAGAGCCTAAAAACAAAGCCCTACATGTACTGCAACAAGAGGTTGTATGGACCCTCAAGAAACGCTTCGCCCCATACGAGCAGTAGTCCCATCTGATTAGTGAGCATAAGAAAACCGAGGAACAGCAGTATGAGTCCGCCCACAATTGAGAGCGCACGAGCAATGAGAGCAAATTTTGCGAACGTGTCCCCTGCTTCTCGCACAAGAAGTGCAGTTAGCAAAAACGGGAGCCCGAGTCCGAAGGAAAAAACTGCGAGCAGGATTGCCCCCTGCAGCGCAGTCGCAGACGTAGAGGCAAACAGGAGGACAGTACCAAGAATAGGACCAATGCACGGACTCCACCCGAGCGCAAACAGCACGCCTATCAAAAAGGAGCTCTGGGGATGCCCTAATACTAAAAATTTCGGCAAGCGAATATGGCGCTCTGTCGTTAACAAGGGGATTTTAAATATCCCAAGCATCGTTACGCCGAAGAGCATGATGATGCCGCCCGCGATCTGACCGAGTAAACTTTTCCACGGACCAAGAAGCGCCCCAAGAGACCCAGCAAACATGCCGAGCAGTATGAAAATAATAGAGAAGCCAAAGACGTACGCTACCGCATTTTTAAGTATGGCGCCTCGCTCTTTCCCTCCGCCCGCAATGAACGCAAGATACGCTGGCACGAGCGGTAACGTGCAGGGCGCTAAAAACATGAGGACTCCTGCGAGAAACGCGGCAGGAATTAACAATAGAGGATCAAGCGGGGTCATGACTTCATCGTACCCTTCTTTTCATGCTTACGTGCAGCATCAATAAGCCACGAAGAGGACTGCACTTTGCCGCCATGGCCGATGTTATAGATCACCTCAATACCAAGCTGCGTACAGAGCGCCACTTCGGGCACAGGATCACCGTCAGGCTTGCGGTCGCCACCGTTTGCAAACACGTGTGGACGAACCACGGACAGCTCCCGACAGACACTACGGTCCATATCGCCTTCTGTGTGCGACGTAATAATCACCTCGTCGACACAGTGGATAGCTTGAATAATTTCTTTACGTTCGTGTTCGGGCATAAATGCAAAACCCTTCTTCGTTCGTAGCCAATTATCATTATTTAAAATCACTACCAAGTGGTCGCCAAGCTTCTTTGCCTCTTGAAACATACGCACGTGCCCAATATGCAAAGGGTCGAAGCCGCCCGAGACTGCCACAATGCGTTTTTTCTCCATATACACTTAGTATACTCGCTCTCTCAATTTTTAATTACTCTATCGGCGCAAAACGCAACACTGTCTTCCCTTCCCACTCCACCGTTTCCTCAAACATCCCTTTTGGGCGAGCCCAGATTTTTTCTGGAAATTCTATGTCTTGATAAATCACCATGTCTTCTTCCGTTTCGCTATGCTTCGCTATTGCAATAACGAGATACGGATGCCCTTTATAGTGACGATATTTCTTTCCTACTTCTGTCATACGTTATGCACGGTGTATGAATCGTACACGTGTGCTGTAGCTACGGTTAATACCTTGTAGTGTAGCGCGCGTTTGTCCCTCTCCACCACTGTTGACACTTGTTTGCAGATATTGCTCAGCTTGAAGCTTCTTCCCTACCTCCTACAATGAATCATTATCACTTATTCATAGTAATTCTTAGCATCTATGCGTTCTAATAAACACCGCCACACTCCACGATTTATTGTTGAAGATAAATCTCTTGAACAGTCTTTCACTTCTAAATCTCCGGTTATCGCTCGACCGCTCTTTTTACCGGAACAGACTATTCAATATTTTGGGCAGGTAAACGCATCAAACAACGAGCATGTATTCGACGAAATTAAAACGCGCATGCATATTGCTCCTGAAAAGGAGTTATATATGATCGTCACATCGAACGGAGGCGCAACAGGGTGCGCCATGAGTTTTTATGACACGATGCAATACGTACTTCGGCCTAATTTAATTACTATCGGTTCAGGCGAGGTGGACACATCGAGCATGTTACTGCTCCTTGCAGGACAAAAACGATTTGTAACAAAAAATACTACAGTACTCCTTCATCTTGCCAGCAGAAGTTTTGACAGTGGGCGCAAATATACCGCAAGCGAGATGGAATCTATGGCGAAAGAAGATCGTATTAAAGACGAACAGTATGCCTATATACTTTCTGATCGAGGACGAAACATAACTACTCATGAAGTGCTTTCTATGATGCAAGAAAACACTATTCTCACTCCTCGTGAGCTGTATTCCCTTGGGTTAGTTGACGGAATACTGGAGTAAAGTCCCGCTTCTTAACCTGAATTTAAGGTACAGCTCAGTAGAGTGAATGTGTGCACGGGCGTTTTAAAATTAACTAAACACACTACTATGTGGCAAAACTTTGAAGACAACGAAAACAATAGCAGCAAACGAGGCTTCGCTTCTATGGATGAAGAGAAGCGTCGCGAAATTGCCTCTCAGGGTGGCAAAGCTGCTCACGAGAAAGGTACTGCACACGAGTTTGACTCTGCTGAGGCTCGCGAAGCGGGTCGCAAAGGAGGCCAGGCTCGCGCACAGAACCAGCAAAACAATACTGAAAACGGCAAACTTGACTCAATAGAGTCAGATGCGCTCGAAACAGATGAACGATTTTAAGTTCTTTTGATGGTTCTTTCATTCCCATACACAAAACCCGCTCTCGAGAGCGGGTTTTGTGTTGTGTATGTATATAAAAAGAAAAACGGCACGGGTCCCTCGTGTAAGAGAAAACCGTGCCGTTAGAGTTTGTAGCGCACTGAAGCCTCGCTAGGCTGCTTGCGTCGAAACGCGAGACTGACGCAGCATACCGATCAGTTCCTGGCGCTGCACACTTTCGGCGAGCAAGTCATCAATGTCGCCAAGGCCAAGGCCCTGGTCAATCTCGATCTCCTTGTTCTCAAGAGCTTCCGCAAGTCGCCGACGATCACCCAGAGAGAGACGCCGCTTCTTGTTCTTGACGAGCTGGCCAACAGTATCGGCAGCTACGTCGAGAGCGAACGGCGCCAGTGGAGAATTCGGGTCGATCTCGTTGATCTCCCGAATCACTTCATCAGCAGTCTTCATGGCTCTACTCCTTTCCTATGTAAAGAGAACCGCAAAAACTATACCACAAAGGTTATCCACAAGGCAAGCTCTTCCCTGCTTACTTCACCTTTGCCAAGTTTTGCTGGTGTTCCTGACTATTGATGAGCCCGCAATTCTTCCACTTTTTTCCTGAGCCACAAGGGCATGGGTCATTACGTCCTATTTCTACTCCATCGCCCTGCTGCAGTGCGGCTGGGATAGTAATTACAGGTTTAGGAGTTGCAGCGAGCGAAGATGTTGGGGCTTTGTCGGGCGTTAGCGCTTCAATAAGTTCAAATACGCGGGACTTCAGCATCAACTCCATGTCACGATAGAGGCGCGTACCCTCTTTTTTGTATTCCGTCAGCGGATCGCGCTGGCCGTACGCACGAAGATTTACCGAGCCGCGCAAGTACTCCATCGATTCCAAGTGCTCGATCCAAAGCATGTCTATTACTTGGAGCACAATCGTACGAGCAGCAGCAAGGAGCGCGTCTTTACCCAGTTCTTCTTCTTTCTTAGCAAGAATAGCGAGTACTTCAGCATTTTCGCTCGCAAGTTCTGTAAGTACTGCCTCTACGTCTTCTTTACTGCCAACGAGCATCTTGTAACGCTTGTCGTAGACAGCACGACGCTGCAAGTTAAGCACATTGTCGAACTCGAGCACGTGTTTACGAGAGTCGAAGTGGAATCCTTCAATCTTCGTTTGCGCGGTTTCAAGCGCGCGCGAGACAAGACCGTTTGCGATGGGCTCATCTTCAGGAATACCGAAGCGACCCATCATCTTCTTGATCATGTCTGACGCAAAGACGCGCATGAGCGTGTCTTCAAGAGACACATAAAATTGTGTTTCGCCGGGGTCACCCTGGCGGCCCGAGCGACCGCGCAGCTGGTTGTCGATACGACGCGCTTCGTGGCGCTCAGTACCTATAACTGCCAAACCTCCCAAAGCACGGATTTCATCCGCTTGCTCAGGCGTTGCAAGTGCACCGCCAAGCTTGATGTCGACACCGCGACCAGCCATGTTTGTTGCGACAGTCACTCTTCCCTTTTTACCTGCTTCTGCAACAATTTCGCCTTCTCGTTCGTGATTCTTTGCGTTCAAAATCTCGTGCGGCACGCCCTCACGTTTAAGAAATGCACTCAAGAGCTCGTTCTTTTCAATGGAAACAGTACCCACCAATACTGGCTGACCTTTTTGATGACGTTCTTTTACTGCACGAGCGAGTGCTTGGAACTTGCCTTTTTCGGTTTGGAAAATAAGGTCGGTGAGGTCTTTACGGACCACAGGTTTATTGGTCGGAATTTCAACGACTTCGAGTCCGTATACTTTATAAAACTCTTCGCTTGAGGTTTTAGCCGTACCCGTCATACCTGCAAGCTTGTCGTAAAGTCGGAAGTAATTTTGATACGTAATAGACGCGTAGGTACGAGACTCTTTTTGTACCGGCACACCTTCCTTCGCTTCTACTGCTTGGTGCAGACCTTCAGACCAACGACGACCCGGCTGCATACGACCCGTAAATTCATCGACTATAACCACTTCCCCATTGCGTACCACATACGCTTTGTCGCGCTCAAAGAGTGCTTTTGCACGCACTGCAGTTTCAAGGTGGTGCACATATTTAATACCGGCTTCTGTGTACAAATTGTCGATACCAAGCAGTTTTTCCGCGCGTGTAATACCCGCATCAGTAAGCTGAATCGCTTTGAGTTTTTCGTCGACCGTGTAGTCCGTATCTTTTTGGAGCTGGGTCGCAAGCTTCGCAAACGTGCGATAGAGATCTTCTGACTCTTGTGCAGGAGCAGAGATAATGAGCGGAGTACGTGCTTCGTCGATCAAGATAGAGTCAATTTCGTCGACAATAGCGAATGCGTGCCCGCGCTGACGGAGATTCTTCGGATCGTATTCAATATTGTCACGCAAATAGTCGAAGCCAAATTCCGAGTTAGTACCGTAGGTAATATCGGCTTCGTACGCTTCGCGGCGCGACACCGGACGCAAAAATTCATGCACTACTTTAAAACTTCCTTCCTTGTCACGTTCTTCATCAAGCTCTTTGTGTGACGGATCATAGCGAAACGACTGATTGTTATTGATGACACCAACTGACATACCGAGTGCGTGATAGACCTGACCCATCCACACTGCGTCGCGGCGAGCAAGATAGTCGTTAACAGTTACCACATGCACACCCTTGTTCATAAGAGCGTTGAGATACGTCGGCAGTGTTGCTACCAGCGTCTTACCTTCACCGGTTTTCATCTCAGCAATACCGCGCTTATGAAGCACCATACCGCCCACAAGCTGCACATCGAAGTGGCGCAGCTTTACCGTGCGACGCGCAGACTCGCGCACCGCAGCAAACGCGTCTGGAAGTACATCATCGAGCGTATCCCCCGCAGCGAGTTTATTACGCAGCGCATGAGTCTTGGCGCGTAACTCTTCATCAGAAAGCGCTTGATACGCTGACTCAAGCGCATTAATTGACGCAACAACAGCATCCGTGCCCTTGAGCATTTTTTGCGCAGGGTCCCCGAAGAGTTTTTTGAGCGAAAGCATGGCTCGCATAGTATCATTTTTCACTCATTCAGGAAAGCAAAGAAAAATCCCCTACACACTGAGGCGGAGGGGACTTTTCTATCGAGAGGATGCCGCAAGCGAACTCGCGGCGAGAAGTTAACGGCGCTTCTTAGTTGCCTTCTTCTTCTTTGTTGCTTTCTTTTTCTTTTTTGCTGCCATGTTAGTTGCGACAGGAGTCGCACATTTGGTTGCACATCGTTCGACCTTGTTTAGTGTTTACCCTAGGAGCAAACAAAAAACACATCTCGATGCTCTGTAGTTCATTATTCAGTATTGCACCTATATATACAATGAAAATAATTTTCTATCTGTGGATAATACAAACTTCTGGTTCGATCGTAATTCCGCATGTAGAAAAAATTTTTTCTTGTACTTCTTTCGCAAGTGCAACAACATCGCTCGATGATGCGGGCCACGTAACAGCAATCACAAGAGGCTGCGCTTCAAATAATCGTGCGTTGCCGTGGCGCATGCCACGCGCATGCAGTACGTTATCAAGCAGCCACGCAAGAGGAATTTTTACTCTCCCTCCTGCTTCCGGAAGCGGAAAGACCGGCATCGTAGGATATTTTGCTTGGAGTGTTGCGGCGTCTTCAGTCGAGACGACAGGATTCATAAAAAATGAACCCGCGGTCCCCTCTTGAGAAAGATTAGGAAATTTTTTAGCACGAATTGCGAGCACTGCCCTACGAATTTCTTGAAGGGACGGTGTAGGGTTCGCTGCAAATGTTTCTGTTAAATCTTTATAAGAAAGATTTGGCGCGGCTTCTTTTGTAAGGCGTAGTGCTACACGCAACACAATAAAACGATCTAACCCGCGCTTCATCGCACTGGTGCGATAGCCGAACGCACAGTCGACATTTGTAAAACGCTTCACCATATCGGTACGCATATCAAACACCTCCACCCATTCCACCACTTCTGAAAGCGCTGTACCGTACGCGCCGATATTTTGCACTGCAGCGCCACCAATAGTGCCTGGGATACCCGCGAGATTTTCTATACCCCAATACCCTGCCTCCACCACTTGCGCAACAAGCGGGTCCCATTCCTCTCCTGCACCCGCAACAAGAAGCGCATCGGTGAGTTCTGCTCCTCGAATTTCGATTTTAAGCACCACTCCTTCAAAGCCAGCGTCGTCTATGAGCATATTAGAACCACCACCGAGTATCATGACGGGAAGTTTTTGCGAGCGAGCGAACGTCAGTGCTTTCGGTATTTCGCGCGCGTCATAGATACGCAACAAAAAACGCGCCTGACCGCCAATCTTAAATGTCGTAAGTGGCGCAAGGGGCGCGTTCTCTCGTAACTCCATAGCAGAAAAAAGTGTGACCCGAGCGGGAAGCGGATGCGAGCTCCAAAACATTGTCCAAATGTGAGTGCAGCGCTCCCCGCTCGAGGCGCACTACGTGCAGTATAACAAAAGAAAGAGCCGCTCCAAGAGGGAGCGGCTCGGGACCCCTGAAGGGTTCAGTTACCGAGACCGATCAGCTCAAGCACATTGAGCTGAAGCGGGTCGACGACAACGAGAACGTAGAGGAACACGAAAGCAGCGACGACGATGCCGACGATAGCGAGCTTGTGCCCGATCGACATTCCTGGCCACTGCTCCTTGAGGTCACGGTTCACACCGGCGACCGAACGCACAGCTTCGCCTGCTGCCGGCAGCAGGAAGAGGACGAACGCGCCGATGACCATGATCATCGGAACGACCGCCCACCACAACGAGTTGAGGTTGAAGACGAACATGCCAATCGCCCACGCAATGATCAGTCCGCCCACAGTGAGGAGAAAAATCTTCTGAGTTCTAGAAAGCATGCAAACCTCCGATTTTGTGCCCACGACATGCAGGCAGCCTCCATTTACAATTGTATCATATTTTAGTGTAAAAGTCAATAGTATTTCTAGCCTTACACAGCAACATCAAAAGCCGCCCCTAGGGTGGGGCGGCGCGACACTTTTTAGAGCAATCCGAACTCGTTAAGAGTCGGATTGAAGATGATCCAGAGCAATGCAGCAAACGCTGCAAGTGCTATCAAAATGATAAGGGTCTTCATACGAACTAGTATACTCCCCTTCCGGGTACGAAAATACCCGCCGAGGCGGGTGTTTTCGTGGACTGTGTTTTGTTAGGCTAGCATCTACTAGCACTCACATCTGTAATTATAGTCCCCTCCTTTTGAGCGTCAAGCAGAAGTGCAAGAGAAACAAAAACTGCTCCCCAAAGGTCCTCGGTTCTCCCGTATCGGCTTCTAAAGCCTCTCGGGCCAGACCATTTGGCTAGCAGTATTTTGTTTCTCCTTCCGCTACGGCTTTAATGTGCCGTTTTCAATTTGCGTTATGAGCTGCTGCATTTGTGCGGCAAGCGACGGGTCAAGCTGAGCCACCTTGCGAAGCGTTGCAACGGTCGCAGTCATGTTATTTGCCTGGAAGTAGACCGTTGCAAGTCCAAGATGGAGCTGCGCGTCGTTCGGATTCTGTTCGATGCGCTTATTCCAAATGCCGACCGCACGGTCAAACATCTTCAAGTTCTGATATGTCTGAAGCAAGCGCGCATCATCTACTAAGGTTGTGCCGAATTTTTCGTTTAACAATGCGTCGCCCTGCGCGGTCTGTCCTGCGTAGTAGTAGCCCATCGCATAGAAGATACGCGCGTCGTTGTAGTTCGGCTCTAGGTCGTACGCTTTCTTAAACTGTACAAGCGCATTTGCCGTATCTCCTTTTTGCAGATACGTCGCACCAAGCTGGAAGAGGATTTGTTGTTTATTCGGCGAGTGTTCAGCTGCCTTCGTCAGTGCCGCTACCGCGCCATCATACTGACCAAACTGTGCCAAGAACACCGCAGAGAAGAGTTCAAGACGCGCATCATCCTTACGTTGCGCCATAAGAGCATCTCCTGCTGTACGCGCAGTAGCATACACATCTTGTTTTAATTCTGGAGAAATTGCAGTGGAAGGAGCTATCGCATTTGAAGCAAACTGGTACAGCTGTTCAACATTTTCTTGGCGACCCAAGTTGCCGTACGTAAGCGCACGCTTGAATGCTTCAAGATTTTCCTTCGGATCTTTCTGTTGACCCGTATCTTGATTCACTGATTGCAGACCATCAATCATCGTTATTGCACGCGCGACACCAGGCACGTTAAGCGTGTACGCGCTGCCGATAACGAATACAAGAACAATAGGCGCCACAATCGCAACCATCTGGTCACTCCCTGGACGTGTCAGGAATACGGAACCTGGAAGTTCTTTCCGAGAAAGCCCATGTGCGTACGCCAAGAGGAGGAAGAAGTAGACGCCGCTCATGACATTGTCGAACACGAAGAGGTTGTTAAACGCATACCCCGCCAACAAACCGAGGAGTACGCCTGATTCTGCTACCGAGAGCGTGCGGGAACGAATAATCGCGAGCGCTGCAAGCAGATACAACGAGGTGTAGAGCAGGAATGCAGGAATACCGCCTGCAACGAGCCAGTCGAGGAACTGATTGTGTGCGCGGTCAAACCACTGTTCCTGCGCGTACATCTCCGGCGAGTAGTACTTGTTGAAGATAAAGTTAAAGTTTTCCTGACCCCAACCGGTAATAGGACGTTCCATCGCGCCATTGATTGCCATAGGCCATATGTGCGAGAAGCGCGACATCGTCGTTGGGTCGTTAAGAGAGATAGACGCAAGACGGCCAAGCATTGGTGTATTGCGAATAAGCGAAGTGTCGCGAAGCGCAAAGAAGATCCCTGCAAGCGCAACAATACCCACCAACGTGCCGATGGAGATTTTACGCAACAGCGCCCACTGCCCACCTTGTCCACGCAGTGCTATATAACCCGCTGCAACTATAAGACCACCTACGAGACCGAGCGCGGCACCGCGAGTTTCAGTAAAGAAGAGCGCCGCAACCTGGAGTACAAATGCTACGCCATAGAAGATGAGGACTTCTCGGGAGCGACGAACTTCGTCCTTACCGCCACTCAGCACTCGTGCCGCCATAAACAACGCCAAGAAGGCATTGAGGAGCATAAAGACTGCCAAGTAGGTAGCATTACCGAACGTTGCATCCGCACGCGTACCCGACTGTGACGAAGGAGAGAGGCCGAACCATTGGAGCGCCTGTGCAATACTGTAGAGCGCCATGAGTACACCGGAAGAAATAGAGACCTGGAAAAAGCGGTCCCACCATTTTTCTGCAGTAAGTACTGCTCCAGCAACCACAAAGAGCATGAGGTAGTGCAGGAGTGTTATGTACCCTTCCATGCGCTCAAAATTGCTCCAGAAACTCTTTACTGGGTCAACGCTGGTAAGCGTTGCAATACCCATCCAGGCAACAAAGCCGCCCACTGCATACAAAATCCATGACGATCGCGGACGATATTTTGGTTCTCGTATTGCAAGGATGATATAGAGCCCGAGCAAAATTTCTATAAGAAAGCGGAATGCAAAGTTTTTGCCCGTAATGTACGGGAAGAACATGCTCGGCAATACGCCACCATCGGCAACCAAAAACGCAAGGAACGGAACGAGACACAACCCGCCAATAATCGCCCAACGAAGGTAACTTGCATACTGCATATGGGCACTACTATAGCACAAGAAGCATCTCTTTTACCGCGGTACCCCAAGCTGATCAAGCTCGTGTTGCACCATAATCCGCATTAAGCCGGGCGCGGTTGTTGTAGGCTTCCATCCTAGCTTTTCCTGCGCCTTACGCGGGTCTGCCACCAGATGATCTACCTCAGTAGGCCGATAGTACCGTGGATCAATCTCAACATAATTCTCCCAATCTAAAATGCCCGCGTACCCAAACGCCTCTTTTGTAAATTCTCCTACACTATAGGCTTCGCCTGTACCAATAACAAAATCTTCAGGGGTGTCGTGCTGCAACATGAGCCACATCGCTTCGACATATTCCGGAGCGTAGCCCCAATCGCGCTTCGCCTCCAAATTGCCTAAATATAATTTCTGATCAAGCCCTGCTTTAATACGCGCAACACCGCGAGCGATCTTGCGCGTCACAAACGTTTCGCCTCGCCGCTCTGATTCGTGATTAAACAAAATACCGTTTACTGCAAACAGGTTATACGCCTCGCGATAATTTACCACCGTATGGAATGCAAACACTTTTGCAACACCATACGGACTCCGTGGATGAAACGGCGTGAGTTCCGACTGCGGAGGAGGAGTAGAACCGAACATTTCACTTGAAGATGCTTGGTAGAACTTTACTTTCTTACCTGTATTTTCTTGATAATCTTTAATAGCCTCAAGTGCGCGCAGCACCCCGACCCCCGTCACCTCAGCAGTATATTCAGGCACATCAAACGAAACGCGCACATGGGATTGTGCGGCAAGATTGTAAAATTCATCCGGCTGCACTTGATACAAGAGTTTGCGAATCGTATTTCCATCTGCAATATCACCGTAGTGGAAAAATAATTTAACTCCGGTTAAATGAGGATCTTTATAGAGGTGATCGATGCGCGACGTATTAAAAGTAGAGGAACGGCGGATCACCCCGTGCACTTCGTATCCTTTATTAAGAAGCAGTTCTGCCAGATAACTCCCGTCTTGTCCTGTAATCCCCGTTATGACTGCCTTTTTCATAGTGCCGAGTATAGCTTGTAACCCCCGCACTACTCAACTCAGTAACTTTTTGACACTTCTACTAGTTGCACTTAAGTTATAGGTTTATATGGACTCACGGCACATTCCCCAAACAGAGTACGACCGCATGGTGACACTGCTTCCCATTTGTTGCGTTGACATCCTCCCTACATACCAGGGCTCTATTCTTCTCAGCAAAAGAACGAATGCTCCTGGCAAGGGAGAGTGGTTCCCCGTAGGAGGACGCGTATATAAAGGAGAACCGCTCTTGCAAACCGCACTACGAAAAGCGAAGGAAGAACTTGGGATCATTGCAGCAGAAAACCAATTGACACGAATCGGAGTTGAAGAGTCTATCTTTACTGGGACCACGATCGACGAGAACCGTCATTCGGTAAATGTACTATACTTACTTGAGTTGTCGGAACCGCCCACTGTTACTGCTGACGCACGTCAGCTTGAGGAAGTAGCATGGTTCACAACAGTAGACCCTACGTGGCATCCGTACGTACAACAAGCACTCCGCAGCGCATTCGACACCCTTAATCATGGAACTCGCAAATAAAAAAATTTTAGTGACGGGCGGAGCTGGATTCCTTGGCGGCTTCGTCGTAGATGAACTTATCAAACGCGGTGTGCAGCGCGAAAACATTACCGTACCTCGCTCAAAAGAGACAGACCTTCGTGTCTGGGAAGTCTGTCAAAAAGCGGTAGAAGGCCAGGATGTAATTATTCATCTCGCTGCCCAAGCGGGAGGTATTGGCTTTAACCGAGAAAAACCAGGCGAACTCTTTTATAACAATCTTGTAATGGGCGCACACTTGATGGAAGCTGCGCGCCAGGCAGGGGTAGAGAAATTTACAGCCATGGGCACTATCTGCTCGTACCCAAAATTCACTCCCGTACCCTTTAATGAAAAAGATTTGTGGAACGGCTACCCTGAGGAAACAAATGCGCCGTATGGTCTTGCTAAAAAAATGATGCTTGTCCAGGCACAGGCGTATCGTAAGCAATACGGCTTTAACGCGATCGCACTCATGACCGTGAACCTCTACGGTCCACGCGATACGTTTGACCCAAAACGCTCACACGTGATTCCTGCACTTATTAGAAAAATTGCAGAGGCTCAGAAAAATAATACTGGCTATATAGAGGTATGGGGCACCGGTGCCGCCACTCGCGAATTTCTCTATGCTGCAGATGCAGCAGAAGGTATCGTGCTTGCAACCGAAAAATACAATAGCGAGGAACCAGTTAACATCGGTTCGGGAAATGAAATTTCCATCAAAGACGTAGTAACGACCCTGACTCGCCTAATGAATTTTGAGGGCGAAGTACGCTGGATAAAAACTGAGCCCGATGGCCAGCCACGCCGTGTACTGGACACCTCTCGCGCAGAAAAAGAATTTGGCTTTAAAGCAAATACACCATTTGAGGAAGGTTTGCGTAATACTATCAACTGGTACCGAGAACACGGAGCTACTGCATAACCATGGAGACTGTTATTCGACCTAAAAAAACCTTCTCCTGGCGAGACCTGGAAGAAATCTGGAAATACAGAGAGCTGTTGTACTTTTTTACATGGCGCGACCTCAAGATCCGCTACAAGCAAACCTTTGTCGGGGTTGCATGGGCCGTCTTTCAACCATTTATGGCGATGGTTGTGTTCACTATCTTTTTTGGCACGCTCGCAAAAATGCCGTCCGACGGCGTGCCCTACCCTATTTTCGTGTACGTAGGACTTCTGTTTTGGCAGTTTTTCTCCTCGGCACTTGGCTCTGCAAGCGGCAGCCTTATTGGCAATCAATCGATTGTAACGAAAGTGTACTTCCCTCGACTCTTACTTCCTATCTCTGCAGTACTAACGCATTTGGTCGACTTTTTGGTTGCCTCTCTGGTGCTTGTTGGATTGATGTTTTACTACGGTTATACCCCACACCTTTCTGGCCTACTCATCCTTCCCCTTTTACTTCTGATCACGTTTGCAGCAGCGCTCGGTGGCGGACTTTTTCTTGGCGCTATCAACGTTAAATATCGCGATGTACGCTACGTGCTTCCCTACTTTATCCAGATGCTTCTTTTTATTACGCCTGTTATTTATCCTGCAAGCTTGGCCGGCGCATACTCGTGGATCCTCGCGCTCAACCCTATGACCGGCGTCATCAAAGCTGCTCGCGGCGCTCTTTTAGGCACCGAACCGATTAACTGGACTCTTATTGGCCTCTCTGCAATTGCAGTCATCATTCTCCTTATCGTGGGCACCATTATCTTCAAAAAGACAGAGCGCTTCTTCGCCGATATCATCTAGTTATGCAACCCATCGTAGAAGTAAACAACCTGGGCAAGCGATACAACATCACCCACCAACAAGGCGGCTACGTTGCCCTGCGTGACGTACTTACCTACATCGTAAAAAAACCATTCTCATTTCTTAAAGCAAAAGCAAAACACGCAGTAGGTCTTGCAACAAAAGAAGAATTTTGGGCCGTTAAAAATGTCTCCTTCTCGGTTAACAAAGGCGAGGTGATCGGCATCATTGGTCACAACGGCGCAGGTAAATCTACCCTACTTAAAATTTTAACCGGTATTACACCACCTACCGAGGGCGAGGTTATTATGCGAGGCCGCGTCTCTTCCCTTCTGGAAGTGGGCACTGGCTTCCATCCGGAACTCACTGGTCGCGAAAATATTTTCCTTAACGGTGCAATATTGGGCATGACGCGGAAGGAAATTGCACGGAAGTTTGATGAGATTGTTGAGTTTGCTGGTGTCGCACAATTTTTGGACACACCGGTTAAATATTACTCGAGCGGCATGTACGTACGCCTCGCCTTTTCGGTTGCCGCGCACATGGAGCCAGACATTTTGATTGTGGACGAAGTGCTCGCTGTAGGCGATGCCGAATTCCAAAAGAAGTGCCTCGGTAAAATGGAGGAAGTAACCCGCACAGAAGGGCGCACGATTTTGTTCGTGAGCCACAACATGTCTGCAATTCAAGGACTCTGCAAACGAACTCTGTTTCTTAAAAAGGGAAAAGTGGCTATGTTTGATAGTACAGAAAAAGTGGTTGAACAGTATCTATCCTCAACATTAGAAACTGCTCAACCGGTAACTACCTACCCTAAAGAATCTGGAAAGAAAATGCAGTTACGGAGCGTCTCGATCCGAAATGAAAAGGGAGAACTAACAGCAAAAATACACACAGGCGAATCATTTTCAGTCGATTTAGAGTACGACGTAAACGAAGAAGTGGCGGGTGCTCACGTTGGCCTTATTTGTCTTGACCATAACAACACCTCCGTCTTTCTTTCGGCAGATACTGAAAATAATCCAGAACTATTGCGCAAACGATCTCCCGGAACCTACAAAACAACGTTTGCATGTAACTCCAGCACTGCATTCCAACTTACTCACGGGTTGTACACGCTGCGAATGAATTTGGAAATTACAGGGTATGCTTTCGATCAAAAAGAGGTGATGTTTTCTATCATTCCTACAACTGAGGATGCAGACTTTGCTAAAAATAAAGCACGCGCCGTAGTAACTCTTGATGGCACCTGGGAGACACGGACACTCTAGACCTCGATGACCAACGCAATCATAGTAAAAATAATCGGAGGTCTCGGGAACCAAATGTTTCAATACGCAATGGGTCGTGCCGTGGCACACAAAACAGGCGCTCCCCTTTTGTTAGACATTACCGACTTTGCAGGGTACGAATTTCACTCCTACAGCCTCAATCATCTTTCTATACAAGAATCCTACGCAACCAAGAAACAACTTGCGCCGTTTAAATTGCGTCGACGCAGACTAGGCAAAGCATGGATCCCCTACAATATTCTTTTTGCAAACGACGCTCGGTACGTGCGCGAAGGATCATACACATACGACGCAAAAGCTGCTGCTGCCACTCCTCCATGCTATCTCGATGGCTACTGGCAAACAGAAAAGTATTTTACCGACATTGCAGAAACACTCCACACCGAGTTCGCAATCAAAACTCCACTGAGTGATTTTACAAAAAGTGCGAGCGACAGGATTGCCGCCGCACCTGAGTCTGTGTCGCTCCATATCCGTAGAGGCGATTTTGCAAACAACCCTTCCGTAAGCAAATACCACGGCACCTGTCCTCCGGAGTATTACGACTCCGCAATGAACTACATGAACGAGCGCGTATCATCGCCACAATATTTTGTTTTTTCTGATGATATCGAATGGGCAAAAGCCAATGTACAAACGGGACACCCAACGGAGTTTATTGGCCAAGGCGCAGACCGGAACTACGAAGATTTAGAACTGATGCGCCTCTGCAAACACCACATACTCTCCAACAGCACGTTTGGGTGGTGGGGTGCATGGCTGTCTCGACCCAACGAACGGAAAAGTATCACGATCGCTCCTAAAAAGTGGTTCGCTAAAAACCTGGACCTTTCCGATTTGATGCCAAAGACTTGGATACAATTTTAAAATATGTATTTACTCTCTCGCCTGAAACAGAAGATAATTGCCCGTCCGAAGACCGTACAAGAAATCACTCCTGCGCTGCCCTTGCCCACGCAAGAGGAACAGGCACGTATAGACACACTCCGTAGTAGGATCATAGCTCTACCTCCGCTCCCATCATTTGATGAACACACAAGTCCTAAATGGTTAGGAAGGCTCCACACCATGCGCAACAACATCCTTACAAAAGATCCGCGTTCTTTCTTGTACTGGCCCGACATTATTTCGACAATGAATACTATTCCGCCCGCACTTGAACTTGAGTATTTGCTTTCTCTGTCTACAAAAGACGCATGGAAGGCAGCACTGGTTGAAACTGGAACCGGTGGCGCACTACCGTATCCAGAACTTCCTACTAGTAGCGGCAACCTTGTGCACCATGCATACCACCTCTCGCAACTTATTGACACATATCAGATTGACCTGCGAAAAATAGACACGATTTTTGAGTTTGGCGGCGGATACGGCAGCATGACTCGTCTCGCATATCAAAGAGGATTTTCTGGAACATACATCATATTCGATTTGCCTGAATTTTCTGCACTGCAAGAATATTTTCTAACCTCTCTTCCAACTCCACCATCAGTAACGTACCTTCCTACACACGAAAAACAAACAGTCGTCCTTATATCAGACATTTCTACACTCGAGACATTTTTACAAAAATCTAAAATAGACATAACGATTGCAACGTGGTCAGTCAGCGAAATCCCTCTCGATCTACGCACCATATTTGAACGCACCACACACCGCAGTACCTATTTCTTGTTTGGCTATCAAGAGGTTTTTGGAGGAATAGACAATACCGTGTATTTTAATGCATACACTGCCCGCAACCCCGGGCACACCTGGCTGACTGCACCACTCACACACTACCCCGGCAATCATTACCTTATCGGAAAGTCATCCACTGTATGAAAAAATTTCTCATAACCACAACCATCAACCCTCCAACCGAGGCAGTTACCCTACTTGCAACGCTACCAGAGTGGCATCGAATAGTGATTGGCGACAAAAAAACACCCGCAGACTGGAACCTTGCCTCGACCACCTACTTCGGACCAACAACGCAAGAATCGCTTCCCTACGCTCTTATTACACATCTGCCTTGGAATACTCCCGCACGTGCAATGGTTGGTTTTTTAGAAGCAATGCGCCAAGGAGCAGACAGCATCACTCAGATCGATGACGATAATATTCCCTACCCACGCTTTGCTATTCCTGCGTTTGATGGCAGCTACACGCAACTAAGCAACAGCCCGTTCGTTAATATGTATCGCCACTTTGGCGCTACAGATATATGGCCTCGCGGGTATCCCCTTCCGCTTGTAACAGCCGAGGACGCCTCTACCGAAAAAACAGAACAGACACGCGTAGGAGTGTGGCAGCATTTAGCAGACCAAGACACCGACGTTGACGCCATATTTAGACTCACCAAAAATAAACTGGTTACATTCTCACAGCGAGAACCTATTACGTTGGCACCAGGCACATGGTGCCCCTTCAATTGCCAAAGCACTACGTTTAGAAAAGAGGTATTTCCTCTCTTATACTTACCTGCGTTTGTACACCCTCGCGTGAGCGACATTATGCGTAGTTTTGTCGCACAGCCGATCCTCAACAATCTAGGATACACACTGGGTTTTACATCGCCTCTTGTGCGACAAGAGCGCAATCCTCATGAGTATCTGAAAGATTTTGAGGCGGAGATGCCTATTTATCTTTACGCGCAAGATATGGTACAAACTGCAGCGGCAGCAGCACAACCGGGACTGTCTGCAAAAGAACAGATGGTCGCTGTGTATACAGCCTTTGTCGAGAAGAAGTTTGTGCCACCAGAGGAGCTTACTCTGTTGAACGCCTGGATAGCAGACATTTCAAAATTTTCCTAACACATGATTAAACTTATTAAATCAACCTTCTTTAACGAGGCTCACACCAAGAGAGAGCTTATTAGTTTTATCCGAAAAGCGAAGCAATTAAGTATTGGTGATTATTGCGCATTGTTTGAAAAACAATTTTCAAAATGGCAAGGCAGGACCTATACGGTCATGTACAACAGCGGCAGCTCTGCAAACCTAGCCCTTATACAGGCACTGATTAACACAGGGAGGCTCACCAAGGGGCAGAAAGTGGCGTTTTCCGGCATCACCTGGTCTACAAACGTTATGCCGCTCATACAGCTTGGTCTCCAGGCTATCCCACTTGATGTAAGCGAAAAAACTCTTAACGTCTCACCTAAAATACTTGCAGAAGCGTATAAAAAAGAAAAATTTTCCTGCCTTTTTCTTACTAACCTTCTTGGTTTTGCAGACGACATGCGCGCTATTCAGAGTTTCTGCAAAAAGAACAGCATTTTTTTGATTGAAGACAATTGCGAAGGACTCGGTTCAGAATATAAAGGCGAAAAATTGGGAAACTTTGGTTTTGCATCTACGTTTTCCTTCTTTGTAGGACATCATATGTCTACGATTGAAGGAGGAGCTGTGTGTACTGACGATCCTGAACTAAACAGAGCATTGCGCATGGTGCGCTCGCATGGCTGGGACAGACATCTCACTACCGAAGAACAAGTGCTGGTGCGCACACAACACGGTATTGAAGATTTTTATTCAAAATACACTTTTTATGACTTGGGGTACAACCTTCGTCCTATGGAGATCCAGGGTTTTTTGGGTGTGAACCAATTGCAATACCTTTCCAAGACAATCAAAACCAGAGAGAAAAATTATAAAGCACTCGAGAAGATATATAAAAACAAAGACTTCTTCCCTTTGGTGAATAAAATGTCTTTGATGTCTAACTTTGCGTTTCCTCTGATCGCTAAAACAAAGGAGTTAAAAACTCATTACATGCACAAAGCACATCACGCAGGGATCGAAATACGTCCTATTGTCGGTGGCAACATGACCGCACAGCCTTTCCATAAAAAACACAACACTCGTACTTATGATCTCCCTAACGCAACCGCGATACACGAACTTGGATTTTACTTTGGAAACAATCCGGAACTAACTAAAGAAGAGATTCGCGCACTCGTCGAAACGTTCTCGAAACGATAATATATAGGCATTATGTGCGGCATATTTGCCATAACCGGAAAGCGCGCCCCAGACGTGTCTTCTCCTACGCTTGAGGCAGGACTCCGGGCTCTTTCTCATCGTGGCCCGGATGGCAGCGGCACCATGCGTTTTGCAGCATGTGTCCTTGGACACACTCGCCTTTCAATCATCGACATTACCGGTGGTACGCAGCCAATGAAAGACACCGAGCGCGACATTGCCGTAGTGTTTAATGGCGAGATTTATAACTATAAAGAACTCCGCAAGGAGATGGAGCAGAAAGGGCATCACTTCCGCACACAATCAGACACAGAAGTAATTCTTAAGGCCTATATAGAATACGGGGAGGATTGTGCGCAGCACTTAGACGGCATGTTTGCGTTCGCGCTATGGGATAACGAAAAGCAACTCATGTACGCAGCGCGCGATCGCTTTGGCAAAAAGCCGCTCTATTGGACCCATGATGCAGCAGGAAATATTTTAATTGCTTCAGAAATTAAAGCTCTCTTAGCTATGGGAGTGCAAGGTGAACTCGACCTTAACGCTATCAATGACTACCTTACTCTTATGTACATGCCACCCTGGCGCAGCGTCTACAAAAACGTACACGTTATTTTGCCGGCACACTACGCTGTTGCGATAAACGGCACACTTACGTCGCGCCGCTATTGGGATCTTCCTAACTCTCCTATTCATCCTTCTTATGATGAGGCAAAAGAAGAGATCAAACGTCTGTTTAGCGAATCGATACGTAAGCGCATGATCGCCGACGTCGAGGTCGGATCATTCCTTTCTGGCGGTGTCGACTCTACTCTTGTTACCGCGTATGCACAACGTATTTCTACCCATCCGCTTAAAACTTTTTCCGTCGGCTACGGTGAATATATCAACGAACTTCCATTTGCAAAACAAGCTTCAGATGCTATTGGCACCGACCACCACACACTCCAAGTGACCGGCGACCTTATAGGCGAGCTCGAAAAGACACTCGCCTACTTTGACGAACCACATGCCGACTCTTCCGACTTCGCACAGCACATGCTTTCAGAGATGGCTGCAAAGCATGTCAAAGTAGCACTCTCCGGCGATGGCGCAGACGAGCTATTTTTAGGCTATGGATGGTACTGGAGCTACTTCAACACGCGCAAAATTGTACGATTAAAAAACATATTATTTTCGAACCAATACAAAGAACATTTGCGCAACGCAACGGTATTCCCTCTTTCAATGCGCCGAAAACTGTTTATAGATCGCGCACACGCTACAGACGGCAACATCGGCCAACTGGCAGCACACTTCCCTGGTAACGGCATGCAAAAGATGAACTACTTCGACCTTACTACATACTTACCAGGACAGCTCCTGTCGAAAGCAGACCAGACAAGCATGATGCACGGACTTGAAGTACGCGCACCCTTCCTCGACTATAAACTTGCAGAGTATGTCTTTAATTTGCCAGAAGAATACAAAGTAAAGAACTCTACGGGCAAAATAATTCTTAAAGATATCTTGGAGGAGATTATGCCCAAAGAATTCGTACATCGTAAAAAACAAGGCTTCGGCGCCCCGGTACGCCTCTGGCTCCAAGAACCACAGATGCGTGCCTACGTAGAGAAAAAATTAGGCAAAGGAGCGCAGGTGTATGCTTTTCTGCGCGAAAAAGAACTACAACGGTTTACACAAGACGTGTATAACTCTCAAGACGCAAAAGGCTATTACCGTCTATGGGTATTGCTCTGTCTTGAAATTTGGCTCTCACAACACTCCCATGCGTAATACACTACGGGCATACAAAAATAAAATATCAAACAAATTGTTTGGTGTTGTGCACCTCCCGTATCAAGGGAAAAAGAAAGGCGATGTTCTCCTTTCCTATATGACAGGTCCTTTTACTCAAGCGCCTGGAGAATTTTTCACCGACCCGCATAGCAATTATTGGGAATGTACGGAAATTGCTCGCCTACTTACTGAGCGGGGCTACGCTGTAGATGTTATAAGCTCTAAAAATACCACCTTCACTCCGCGGAAACCATATGCAGCATGTGTCGACGTGATGCAAAATTTGGAACGACTACACACCCAACTGCCTCCTACATGTAAAAAAATTTTACAGATCACTTCATCAGACCCGACATTTCAAAACAAAGCAGAGCAGGGTCGACTTGTCGCTTTGCATGCTCGCCGAAAAATTACACTTTCTTCGCGTCGCACGGAACCTTCTACACACAACGCACACCACGCAGATTTTCTTGCTGGGTTCGGCAACAAAACCGTACACGCAACCTATGCTGCGTATGGAAAACCTATTTTCCCTATCCCGATTTCCGTCACTACACAGTTCGACTTTCCTACAGAAAAAGATTTTACAAAAGCACGAACTCATTTTTTGTGGTTCGGAGGCGGAGGAGCAGTACTCAAAGGACTAGATCTTATACTCGAAGCATTTGCACAACTTCCAGAGTATACGCTTCACATAATCGGTCCGGCAGCATTTGAAGAAGAATTCGCCCGCGCGTACGCAACGGAACTTGCACTACCAAATATTCATCGTTACCCTCGCCCCCAGCTTACAAAAGAAGGTGAAATGATGGTGGGAGATGCAACGTTTCTTTCTATCGCAAATCAATGCACTACACTTATATACCCAGCCGCCTCAGAGGGAACCTCGGGCGCGGTTATCCAGGCAATGCACGCCGGCGTTATTCCGTTTGTTACTACAGAGACCGGAATTGCGGAAGATGCTCCAGTACATATCATCACACCCACCATCGAAACAATCATGAATACGGCGCGAATGGTTGCATCGACAGATCCTCTAAAACTGGAGCAGCAAGCAAAAGAAGTGTGGCAGTGGGTCCGTACGCACCACACCAAAGAAACGTTTACCGCTGCTTACAGCACGTTTTTAGATGATGTAGTAAAGCTATGAAAGAACCTCTAATCTCGGTCATTATCCCAACCCACAAAGCACTTGCGACACTGCCGCGAGCGATAGAATCTATTCAAAAACAGACATATAAAAACCTGGAGATTATTGTTGTCGACGACAACAGTACCGACCAGAGCGTTACTCGTCTTGTAGAGCAATTACAGGAGAGCGATCCGCGCATCCGAGTTATACAAGCACCAGATGACCCCGAGCGCTTTGACTCCAAACTGCAGCGGAATGTAAATGCTGGCTACTCTGCCAGGAACGCAGGATTCGCCATTGCACGAGGAGAACTCATTACCTTCCAAGACGCAGACGACGTGTCACTGTTAAACAGGATCGAGACGCAGTATCGATTACTTACGGAACTTAATGCAACACACCTCCTCACCGCATGGCAAGAATATGACGACGCTCTCGTACATACCATAGGCGACACCGCGCCAACAGGACCCACCATCACTCCAAACGAACTCTATACACTATCGCAAAAAACAAAAGGGCTCGTCGCAAAAATTTCCCCTTCCCTGAACCGTCTCATTCCATTTCACTACAAACGCCTACCTGTTATTAATAAATTCTTTTTCGGTTCGCTTGCACCGTTCCCCGGAGCGGGCAACAGTCCTCTGTTTAAACGCGAAGTGATAGACAAGGTACAATTTAGAAAGCTCACAGATCGAGAATGGCCGTCGTTTATGGGCCGTGGTGCCGACCGAGACTTTAACTTTAAAGTTGCTGAAGTATTTAGAAACAGTTACGTTGTACCTATTCCCCTCTACTTATGGAGAACCAATACCCCAAAATAACCATTGTTACGCAATGTTTTAACCGCGCGCAGTACATTGCTGAAACTATTGAGTCGGTGCTTAACCAAGGTTACCCCAACCTTGAATACATCGTTATAGACGACAATTCGACCGATGGTAGTTGGGAAATTATCCAAAAATACAAAGATCGACTTACTTTCTGCGGACAACTTCCAGGAGATCGGAAAACTCCTGTTCCTGCAATCAATTACGGCTTTTCAAAATCAACAGGTGAAATTATGACCTGGCTTAATGCAAAAAATGTATTAATGCCTAAGAGTCTTTTTACAATTGCAGAAGTGTTTAATACATTTCAAGATGTGGAATGGGTAGCGGGCATTGGTCTTACCATCGACGGGGACGGCAAGGTTATCCATGTCGTTCCTTACAGAAAAGATTATTGGGGATATTTAGGAAATGAATCCGGAAATATTCAACAGGAATCCGCTTTCTTCCGACGTTCTTTATGGGAGAGAAGCGGAGGATCATTTGATGAAGCGTATCCAAACGCGTTTGATGTCGGGTTGTGGTGTGGACGTTTTTTCCCACACAACGGAAAACTTGTATTTCTTAATACGATAGTGGGAGCTTATCGTAAGAGTTCTGCCGCAATGAGCACTGCTCGCAGAGCAGAATTTATGCAATACGCTAAAGCTGCTCGCAGCGTCATGCGTGCATCTGCACCAAAAAACCACCTATTGCTTGCTTTTATATATCGAGTATTAGGGAAATTACATCCTTTACTGCGCAACATTCCAGATCCTCTCTGGAGTAAACTCCCATTTTTAAAGATATTTAGCCAGGACGCTATAAAGTTTTCTACACTCAAAGACGATCGAGGTACTTTAATTCGATATAAAAGAAATCCATTTAGGACAATATTTCCAGCGTAACCACAAGACCCTCTACTCTTGTTTAAACAGGTAAACCATATACAATGGCGAGCAATTAGTATGCCGAACACCGAAAGAAAAACAGCACTTGTCTGCGGAGCGGGAGGATTTATTGGGAGTCATTTGGTGAAACGTCTCAAAAAAGAGGGCTATTGGGTACGTGGTGTAGATCTTAAATATCCGGAATACTCTGCTACTGCTGCGGACGAGTTTATTATCGGCGACTTGCGCGACCGCGCCGTAGTAGACAAGGCGGTGGATCGTCGTTTTGACCGTATTTACCAACTTGCAGCCGACATGGGAGGAGCAGGATTCATCTTCACAGGCGCGAACGATGCCGACATCATGCACAATTCGGCAACCATCAATTTAAATGTAGTCGACCAGGCGGCAAAAGTAGGCGTCGGAACTATTTTTTACTCTTCCTCTGCGTGTATCTACCCAGAACGCAATCAGATGGACCCAAACAACCCAAACTGTGCCGAGGACTCTGCCTACCCCGCTGCACCAGACTCTGAATACGGATGGGAGAAGATTTTTAGCGAGCGTATTTACCTCGCCTATGCTCGTAACAAAAACCTTGCTGTTCGCATTGCACGCTTTCACAACATTTTTGGACCGGAAGGCACATGGACTGGTGGCCGCGAAAAAGCTCCTGCCGCAATTTGTCGCAAAGTAGCAGAATCTCAGCTCGGCAGCACTGTGGAGGTTTGGCAAAACGGAACTCGTACGCAATCTTTCCCCTATCTGGAAATTTGGGGTGATGGTAACCAAACCCGCTCATTCCTCTACATCGACGAATGTCTTGAGGGTGTCGAGCGCCTCATGCAATCAAATTTTACCGGACCGGTAAACATTGGCTCCGACGAGATGGTAACCATCAACCAACTTGTACATATGGCGGTGCAGATTAGCGGCGGCAACACGGTGGCTATTAACCACATCCCTGGCCCCCTTGGTGTGCGCGGCCGCAACTCAGACAACCGCCTTATTAAAGAAAAACTTAGCTGGGCTCCATCACTCCCTCTACAGTATGGACTTACGCAGACCTATAACTGGATTCGTCCTCTTGTTGAGAAAAAAGCAGCCGCTATCAAACTTACCGCACACGCATGAAACTATCTGTCGTAGGACTCGGCAAACTAGGAAGCTGTTATACAGCATTTTATGCGAGCAAGGGACATACTCTTGTTGGTACGGATATTGATGCAAAAAAAGTAAAAGCTCTTGCGGTAGGCCGTCCTCCTGTTGAAGAAACACGCTTAGCGGAATATATAGCTGAACACAAAGAAAGAATCCTAGCGACAACAAATATTACAGAAGCGGTTTCACTTACTGATGCAACATTTATTATTGTTCCGACACCGAGTAAGAAAGACGGATCGTTCTCAGTAGACTATGTTGTAGAGGCATGCAAAAAGATAGGAAAAGCACTGCAAAAGAAAGACACCTATCATCTGGTATGCGTTGTAAGTACCGTACTTCCCGGAGATTCACGAGAGTATATTATTCCAGCTCTTGAGAGCGCTTCAGGAAAAATATGTGGGGTTGATTTCGGCTATTGTTACAACCCAAGCCTTATCGCAATTGGAGATGTTATTGAAAATCTTGAAAAGCCAGATTTTATATTTTTAGGAGAGTTCGATAAAAAATCCGGAGACACCCTCGCAACCATTTACACATCAGTCTACCCCACCATCATTCCCGAGCGCATGTCTGTCGAAAGCGTTGAGTTGGCAAAGATAGCACTCAACTCTTACGTCACCATGAAAATTACCTTTGCGAACACACTCAGCATGCTCGCAGAGCAAATCCCCCACGCAAATGTAGACAGTATCACCGGCGCCTTGGGGAAAGATAAACGTATAGGCTCTGCGTATTTAAAAGCAGGATTAGGGTACGGCGGTCCCTGTTTTCCACGAGACAATTTTGCATTTGCAAATATGGCTCGCAAACGCGGCGTCAATACACCTGTTGCGCTTGCGACTCATTCTACAAACGAAACTATCCCGGAACGAATGAGCGAGGTAATTACTGAACATGCAAAAAAAATTCAGACAAAAAAAATTGGCATGCTCGGCATCAGCTACAAACCAAAAACTACTCTCACGGAAGACTCTCAGGCTCGAACTATCGCTGAGCTATTAGTAAAAAAAGGTTACGCATTGAGCATATTTGAACCCTTGGGCACTGAAGAAGCACGGCGTGTATTTAACAACAAAGCAACCTATCACGACTCTTTATCCGAGCTTGTTACTTCTGCCGACATCCTATTTATTTCTAACAAAGATACCCTCTTTAGCGAATTAGTGTTGATTCTTAATAAAACCGAGGCACCTAAAACGGTCATTGACCCGTGGGGCATGTTTAAAAAAGAGGACTTCGCCGAGCATATTACATATCGAGCGATTGGCAGAAAATAAAGAACACCGCTTAAATTACGTGTCAACTTACCTTGTTAGTACCTTATTGCTACAATAGCGATCATAAAATTTACATATGGCAAAACTCAACATCCCTGAAGCTCCAGTTCTTCCTTCTCAAGCCCCTCAAACGGCTGCTAATACTGACAAAATGCGTGTAGGCTTTATCGGCATAGGAAAACTCGGCCTTCCCTGCGCCCTTGCTATCGACATGAAAGGTCACGATGTTATGGGCTACGACATCAACCCGGCGCGCATGCAGAAGAAGACGATTAACTATCGCGAAACAGGCCCCGACGGCGAGGAACCTATCGAGCCATACCTCCACAACAGCAACCTCAAGTTCGGCTCTATTGACGAAGTTGTAAAACATTCTGAAATTATTTTTGTTCCTATCCAAACCCCACACGAAGAGAAGTTTGAAGGCACGACGCGTATCCCGCAGGAGCGTGTCGACTTTAACTATGCTCATCTCGTGTCGGGCATGAAAGAGCTCTCGGCCGCTATCGCTCGCACCGGCGAGGATAAAATTGTGGTGATTATCTCTACCGTTCTTCCGGGCACCATCAAAAACCAGATCCTCCCTGTCATCAACAAGCACGTAAAACTCTGCTACAACCCATTCTTTATTGCCATGGGCACCACCATGCGCGACTTCCTTAACCCAGAATTTGTACTCTTTGGTGTTGTTGATAATAACGCCGCAAAGGTGATGGAGAAGTTTTATAAAACACTCCACAATGCACCGTTTTACCGCACCACTCTCGAGAACGCCGAACTGATTAAAGTTGGCTACAACACGTTTATTGGCATGAAGATTGTGTACGCAAACGTGATGATGGAAATCTGTCACAAACTAGGTGGCACTATGGACGTAGATGCTATTACCGACGCAATGAAGCTCGCTACCACGCGCCTTATCAGCCCAAAGTACCTCGGCGCAGGTATGGGCGATGGCGGCGGCTGCCACCCACGCGACAACATCGCTATGTCGTGGCTCTCGCGTAAACTTGACCTCTCGTACGACTTTTTTGACGCCTTGATGACCGCGCGCGAAAAACAGACAGAGTGGCTTGCTACATTAATGCTCCAACATCGCAACCTTCCGAAAGTAATTCTTGGGAAGGCATTTAAGCCTGAAACAAACATAACGACCGGCAGCCCTTCTATTCTTCTTAAAAATATTATCGAGGAGATGGGCCACGACGTAACTATCTATGACCCGTTTGTCGATGGTGGCGAAACTCCGGAATGGGAGCCGAGCGTCTTTTTCATTGGCACCAAGCACCCTGAATTTGCAAAGATGCAATTCCCTAAGGGATCGGTGGTTATCGACCCGTGGCGCTATATTCCGAAACAAGATTGGGTTAAAGTAATTCAAGTAGGCGCTCCAGAAAAGTAGCTTACATACTCTCATGGACTACCCAAAAATTACGGTGGCCATTCCTTGCTTTAACCGCAAGGACTACATTGCAGAAACAATCGAGTCAGTCATCAACCAAGGCTACCCAAACTTGGAGTGTATTGTCGTGGACGACAACTCAACTGACGGCAGCTGGGACATAATTCAAAAATATAAAGATCGTCTTGCGGTGTGCGAGCAGCTGCCTCATGGCCCTAAGAGCTCTCCTATTTACGCCCTTAACTACGGTCTTGCAAAATCAACAGGAGACATCATTGCAACTCTTACCGATAAAAATCCACTGGTGCATCGCAGCCTTTTTACAGTCGCAAAAGTTTTTACACAAAAAAAAGAAATAGAGTGGCTCACCGGGATTGGTCTTATTATGGACCGCGACAGTGTGTTAGCCGACGTTATCCCAGTGCGAAAAGATTTGTATGAACACCTACTCGGTGTGCCGTGGGCAATACAGCACGAGTCGACCTTTTGGCGCCGCTCATTATGGGAACGCACAGGGGGCAAATTTGACGAGGAATACCCTTGGGCTTTCGACGCTGGATTGTGGCGCAAATTCTTCTTCGAGGCAAAGCTCTACCACCTCAATACCATCCTGGGTGCTTACCGCAAGCTCCCTTCAGCAATGTCGACCGCCCGCAAGGACGAGTTCTATGGATACTACGCTAAAGCACGCCAAGACATGCGCAAACGTGCCTCAACAAAGGATATGGCGTACATGGAGCTATATCGCATTTTACGCTGGTTTAAGCCTATTCTACGCAACATTCCTGACCGTATATGGGCACGTATCCCTTTCCTTAAAAAACTTGGCCATCGGTCTGTGGCATTCCAAAACCTTAACAGTAAGGAAGGTCCGTATTTAAAAATGTATATACGCAATCCGTTCCGTACTATCTTTCCTTGGTAAAGCTCGCGTGGTAGGGTGTTGTTAGTTTGGCTCTGTACAAAGGAAATTAAATGGAACACCCGCAAGAAATTCAAAGACTTTGGGACTACTTGTCTATAGGAACAAGCAAAGACTCACCTGACATTTTTTTCGTGTTCGGTCGTGATGATTTTGCTATCGCTGACAAAGCTGCAGAATTATACAGATCGTATCGAAAAAAGTTGATATTGCTCGGGGGCCGAGGCAGACTCACCGGCACGATTACCGGCTCAGAAGCCGAGGCATTCCGCGATCACCTGCTTTTAAAAGGGGTCCCCGAACAGGATATGGTACTTGAGACCAAATCAAGCAACACGGGCGAAAACATTATCGAGGGTCTTGCGATCTTGCAGGGATTGGGAATATATAGCCGTGTAGGAATAGTGACACACGCACCACACGTTCGTCGCACTCTGGCAGCGGCGCGATTACACGCACCCCAGATTGACTGGCTACTCTTCCCTGACTCCTGCACGATCGATACACAACCTCTCGCCGAAACCGTCAAAGAACTTGTAGGAGAGGTCGACCGTCTCGAAACGTATCCTGCGCTTGGTTACATAGCGTCTGACCCTATTCCGCTGGACATACTTGAAATACGCAACTTATTGCGACAACGGTTGCAATAAATCTTGCAAAAAGCAAAAGCCGCTTCCTGTTAAGGGAGCGGCTTTTAAAAAAGTTAAAGAGTTATCCAAATTACTCTATCGATCAATACTCTTCTCATTTTTTGAGGGAAAATAATACTGACGAATTGCGTAAAAATACCAATGCAAGTAAGACGTAAGCCACGCACGCAATTGAAACTGCGAAGTACCTATAGTACGGTCGTGCCACACCACTGGTATTTCTACAATTTTTTCTCCTCGCAAAAACGCTTTTATTGTGAGTTCTAAGGTGTATTCAAAACCTTCCTTAGATTCCATCTGGATAGAATCAAGGAATGATTTCCGATAAAGCCGCGTTGCATACGTCGCATCATGGGTAGGCAAACGCACCAACATTCGCAACGTAACACTCGCCATTCGTGACAAAAACGCCTTAAACCATGGTCCCCCTATATGTGCACCTCCTTTCATGTATCGAGACGCGACAACAATACTGGCGTTTTGTTCGTACAAAGTACGCACCAACAGATCTATTTTTTGTATGACTTCTGGTGGATCGTCAGCCATAAGCGGCAACACCGCATCAGCTTTTGCAGCCGCAAACCCAACTTTAAGGGCTGCAAGCGCTCCTCGTGTAGTATTTTGCAGCAATGTCACACGAGGGTCTTTTTCAGCGATCGGACGTGCAGACTCTAACGTGGAATCCTGCGGAAAATCATATACAACATACATATGCCAGTCGGATTGTACGTATTCTTGTATAAGCTTGTAGGTATTAGAAAAATTTTCCTTTTCGTTATATACCGGCACCACAAAATCAACTCGCGATGGCATTTGGCCACATACTAGCACGTTTCCCATGGACCCTATATACTCCCGCTAATGGCTACCGTCCTGGGACTTTTTTTCGCAGCAAGTGCAGGTATATGCTTTTTGGTTGCGTCCTTTATATCTTCCTACTCTTTGAGCGGAGAGAGCCCTCTTGCCGCCTTGTATGTAGAAGGCTTCTCAAAAACCTCGTATGAAACAGGGCTGTTTTTTTGCATTGCTGCGTTTACTTTTTTACTCTACGCCCACTTCCCTCCTTTTAGAGAAACGCTCTTATCTACCATCAGAAAAAGTAGGTCAGTGTACAACAGGCTTCCTTCCTACGTACAGCAAGTAATTATATTTTGTATCTGCCTTCTTATTGTAAGCATATGCAATTTGAGCGGAGTGCTCTATGGGTACTTTCATTCTGACGACTTCCATGTCGTAGCAGCTAACACCGAACATGCTCTTCCCTACCTCATTGCTCTCCCCCAAAACGGACACGCAGCTCCTTTGTATCGGGTAGAGGTTGCTGTGTTTTACAATCTTTTTGGAACTAACCCTGTTCCCTACAACATGTTTCAGCTAGTACTCGCCGCCAGCACGCTTTTTTTCTTTCATCTTCTGTTGCGTAAACTGAAGTTTGGATTCCTCACTAGCGCTGTTTTTATTCTCGTACTTGGTACTTCAGTACTGCTGAGCGACTTTTTGGCAGGATTCTACATGCTTTCCATGTATTTGCGCATTCTGGCGCTTTTCCTTGCATCACTTCTTTTATATCTTGCGTGGAGTACTGCCACCTTACGGTCACACCGTGTCCTTTTCTTAGGACTCTCTTGGATATGTCTTACGGGGGCCACGTTTGTAGACATTGCAGGCATTTGGATCCCCGGAGCGTATGTGCTTTTTACACTGCTGCACAGTATTGGATTTCAGGGAAAAACCTTTCTTGCATATCTCCGATCCCACCTAGCCATAGGCGCAAGTGTTTTTGCCACACTAGCACTCATGGTCATATACGGTTGGTACACGTACCTCCAAACCGGTTACACACCTCTTTCTTCAGGAGCAAATAACTTCAACATACTGAGCATTTTAAAAAATTTATACGATCTGCTCACCGCCGGAATCGTGGCACAGCTTATTGTTCCGGGAGTTGGTTTTCTTATAGATCAACCACGCTTCCTACACTTCCTTCCCCTTTGGCACGCACTAATGGGCATATCGTTTTTGATGTTTGTGTTTGTTGTGTGGTACGTTCTCCGCAGAGGCGACCGCCAAACTCGGTTCTTTATAGTATTTTGCTTAGCATTACTTCTTGGTACAGCACTGCTTACCGCTATTCAAAGACCAAACATACGCCCCGCAGCATATTTCCCCACACAACAAATCATCATGCCGTTTTATTGGTTTATGTGTATTGTCGCAATTGCGATATGGACCAGCGTTACAAACACATCTCCTGAGACGCGCCGGGCACGAACACTAGCACTCTGTGCGGGCATAGTATGTGTGTTCGGTGCACAGCATCTCTATACGTTCTATAACACGCAAAATGTTGCGGATGTACTCGAAAGCAAAAAAGGTGTCGAGCTTCTGCAGCACACACTCGCGCCTGCACTAGCAGCACTAGCGAGCACCTCAAACGAAATAATTCGTGTTCCAGACTTGCAGGGCAATTATATTAACCCATCTCTTCCAGGCACACCTGCATCTATATACCGTCCGTTTTTAAAGCTCGAACCACATATACAATTCATACCTATTTCTTCATTTATAGACTCCAAGAATATCCACCCTTCTTTTATACAAGCTCTCTCACAAAATTCCGCCCTACATAATATATATTTAAAATCAGTAGTTGTAGTGTCTGATTTCAGTACCACAGAGAAGTTTGATACTGAACCTTTGACATACACAAGCGATGGAACCACTCGCATCCCTCTTGCTTTTTCTTCTGCTCACACACCTCCTCTGTATATAACTCTTGATATAGAAATTCCCTCAGGGACAGAAAAAACATTTATAGGTATTTCGTACGAGGACTCATTCGCCTCGCCTCAACCCCAAGGACTTGTCCGCATAGACCAATTCAGTCCTCAGACAGTGAGCCAGGCAGGACGATACGTGATTACGGTCGATCTATCTCAACTATATTCCTACATATTGTCTCCTTACATAACAGACTTCTCACTTGTTCTTCTTACTCCAGGAACGTATAGATTGTATGGGTACTCACTTGGAACCTAGAACTGCATAATAGTGAGGTATGTATTTACAAAATAGGTATTTTTACCCTGATAGTATCCCCAATCCATTTGCTCTTTTTTCATAACAATATGGGGCACATTGCCGTAGTAGGCAGCAAAGTGACCAAAGGTAGAGTCTGAGCCAATAACTGCATCGCACGCTGCAAGGGTAAAAAGATCTTCTCCAGCACTAGCTTTACTTACATGAATAGCAAGACCATTAAATAATGATTCATCAATTTTCCCATCAGACGCGATGAAAAAGCAGGCCTCATTCGCCGAGAGGTTCCGTTCAAGCAAATATTGATCCAAAATCTGGCGCACGCGCCGTTGTTCAATAAAATATTTTCCTCCCTTAAATGTTGTGTAGTCTCCCTGACGAATATGCACACCCACCACGTGCGTATATCGAGCACGAAGCGCCTCAGTCGTTTTCGTTACAGTAGATGTAATGTCTGAAGCAGGACGAAACGCTTCTATAATTTTTTCTCGATGCTTCATGATACCGTCTGGGTTGCGATATACCGCGCCACTTACTTGTGCGAGATATATCGGACCTTTTGAGTTTTCCAAACGGGACAAATGCGCGCTTGCCTCTCCCGTTGGCGGCAAGTAATACGCAGCACCCGCAACTTCGGTCGAATATACAACCCGACGAGAAAGAACATGCATAGGGTTAGAGACAAGTAGTTTGTACAACTTGCGGGCCACACGGCGGCGCACCGCACTCCGGCGCTTCGTAAAACCTCTAAACCACGGCACAAAAAGATATCTGATTATTCGCCCTTCTTGTTTACGGGCAAAATGATCAGGATATTCAAAAAACGACCAATTTTCGCACGTGTAGCCACGCTCAAGCGCATACGCATACACGCTTATGTAATTCCACAACTGATTAGCGAGCTCGCCGCCATCGTGTTCCAGCAATACTACTTTTTTCATTTACATTCGCTTCCGCCCAATGACATACACATGAGCTGCAACCGCTTCCGTACCAGGCAAGTATACAAACAATATATCAAGAAACTTGAGCGGTCCGAGTATAAGCATGAAGATATGCGCCAAGAATGGTGCCACTTTTTCAGACCCAAATGAAAATAGGATCCCGAGCCAGTACGCAAAGAATAAAAGAAATGCACTCCACGGGCCTGACCGCACCCCGCTTTCAATAATCTCCAGGTCACGGAACACGTGCTTAAGACCGCTTACCGTAAGACGATTAAAATCGTCTGGCGACGCATGGAACGGGTGGATAAACGGAATACTCGTGTACAGTATGCCGCCCGGCTTGAGCACCCGCACCATTTCATTTGCAACCGCCTGGGCATCCGCAACGTGTTCCAACACAGACTCACTTACCACTGCATCTGCCACTCCATCTTTAAATGGCAATCTGTGTGCATCTGCCACCACATCAACTTGCGGAAACGGCACTACGTCTATGTTTATAAATTCTTTGCCTATACGCTCAGGACCAGAACCCACATCAAGGAGGAGCCCTCCGCGTTCTCTATATGTAAAAATACGTTTTGGGCCGTTCACAACCATCAATGCCGGACAGAACACATGCCAAATGGCGTAGTAAAGGGTCGGAAACTGCTTTAAAAAAGACTTCAACCAGTTAATGCCGCTCTGATGTTCATCATCAAAGGATTGAAGTGAGGCAGCAGGCATCGCAAGCACTCTTCCTTGCGCATCTTTTGGATACTTTGCAATAAGAAACTTCGAAACATCTTGCGCTGTGTACGCCTCAGGCGAGCGCATATGTGCAAGGAAATCGAGAACTATTTTGATAATTGCTGACACACCGTCGCGATAGCGAATTTTTTTACCATGCGCCGCATCGCGAGGATAATGTGCGATAGGAACTTCAGCTATTTTATATTTTTTACGCAAAAGTGCCGCAGTAAACAGGAGCTCTGAATCGAACTTCCCTGCTTGAAATAAGTAGGCCTCTTTTGCTGGGAATAGCTTGTAACAGGTCCACACATCGGTAAGTCGTACCCAGTAGAGAGTATTTATGAGCTTGGTTATAAACCACACTCCTATGCGTGGAATAAGAAACCCTTTGCGCTTGTGTACATGCAAATTGCGCGATCCATACACCACTTGTGTCTGTGGCGTCAGTGCGCGCAAGAGTGCAGGAATGTCTTGGGGATCATATTCAAGATCCGCATCTTGAATAAGAACATGCGTGCCTGTTACTTCTGCAAAACCTCGACGCAAGGCAGCGCCTTTTCCGGCATTTTCCCCCTGTAAAAAAAGTTTTACAGGCAGATTCGCAGCAACAAGGATATCTCGCGTGCCGTCTTGAGATGCATCATCCACCACAATAACTTCTTTCTCCCAACCATTCGGCAAAGAGACAGCAAGTACTTTTTGCAATAGCTCTACTACGGTCGCGCGTTCGTTATAGCAAGGGATGACTATCGAGAGTTTGTTCATGCGGTATATGGCGCCCCCCAGTATGCCTTAAGCGTCGCCATACCACAATGGCCGGCAAAGCTGCCACAGCCAATATAAACGGCTCAACCGGCATACGGAACCGAGCATTGACACCGAGACCATTTATTGGCGTAGTAGCAACAAAATACGCAACCAGGACTAGACTGAAGATCCATACCGCTGCGTGTTTTTTTCGAAACACAACCATGCACGCCCCCACTACAAACAACACTCCAATAGCAAGGTTTACCAAGCGCCAAAAAACAATTAAACCCTCTGGCCCCATTAATCGGGCCGCGACTTCTTTAACCAACAGTCCTGGATTAGTTACGAGCAACACTGCTGCAGGTTGAGAAAGTTTTGTAGCGGGTATATAGCCCGCATGCTGCAAGACGGTGAGCATACCGTCATGCGCAAAGAATGTGAATATGCTAATAAGGGTAACTTTGAATATACCAACCGGATGCTGCGTAAGAATATCAATCGCTTGATCTTTGTATCGCTGAGCAGTGGCGAGCGTAATGTCATTTTCATCAATGTTGTTGTCTTTAACAAAGGTGCTTTCTCCTATCGGATACCCTCCCTCTACAGCCAATACTGAAGGCACAAGGTAGATAATAAGGTTATAGGCTGGCTGTGCGGTCATGCCAACAACACCAAAGGTTTGGTAGTTACGGTACATCCATGGCGCGAGCACGAGTAGAAATACTGCACCAAACACCATTGCGTGTACCATACCTACTCGCAGATTACGACGAAAATGCCAAAGCACTAACGGCACAAGGAGGAGGGGTAAAAACTGTGGCGTGGTTTTAACAAGTGTTGCAATACCCAAGAGTCCTCCTGCAAAAAAAATATTCTGCAATGAAGGGCGGTCGATATACCGCACAAACTGCCAAGCAAATAGCAAGAAACAGAAAATAAATAACGTTTCTGTATAGAAGATAAAAGAAAACTGCACATGGTACGGCTCAAGTGCCATAAACACACCTATAGCAGCAGACCATGAAAGTGAGCCAAGGAGACGTCGCCCAAGCAAGAAGGCAAGTACTGCGGTACCACTCCCCACAAGCATTTGCACCACAATCGTCGCCCAGTACGAGCCCGTTATTGCGAGCAACAAAGCGGCAAAATACGGATACCCTGGGGTACGCAATGGGTTTGGATCGTACGGAGGAGTAGGGTCTCCACTAAAGCCCTTACCCGACAATATCCCTTCTGTTATCTGATAGTACCCGTCGTCACCAACAATAGTGGCGCGTAGGTCATAATTACTTGCACGATAATCGATAGCAAAAAGTAAAACTCGTGCAAGAAACGCGAGCAAAAAGATGCCCACACTTATACGAAAAACGTTAGTGCTGAATAGGTTGCGCATGAGTGGCAGGAAAGACAACGTAGCGGTATATAAAAAAACTTACGGATGCAACAGCTAGTATAGCAGCAACTTGCGAAGCGATGTACCACCACCCTACCACCTCAGTAAATACATAGAGCAGACTTAACGTGGCAAGAGTAGCTCCTATGTATAGAAGCCCATATAATGCAATTTGTCTTGGCAACACGCGTACCGAACGATTTCGAAACGCAAACAGTTTTTGCAAAAGGAATCGTGCAAAAAAAGAAATGGTGGTACCTAACACTGCTGAAAAAAGGTAGTAGACTCCGGCAAACTCAGTAAAGACGTAGAGCAAGACAACATCAAGAATCGAGGCAGTTGCGCCCGCAATTGCATAGCGTATCACCGTTGAGCGCAGGAGAGTTTGTATAAACATACGTCCCATAGATTTTACAGTACGGATTGAAAAAAAGTGATAAGGTTACGCACATGCGCATCCCAGGTATATCGCCCAGACACCTCCAGAGCTCGCGTTGCCACACTCTGCGCCTCTACGCTATGCGTCTGTATGTACCCAAGAACATTCGCTAACGCTTCCACATTACCAGGAGGAAAAAAGAACACTTCGTTCTCTCCTATTACACTTCGTACTGAAGGTAGGTCAGAAGCGACCACCGGTACTCCTGACGCAATATATTCAAACAATTTAAGCGGCGAGGTAAATTTTATTGACTCTTCTGTTGAACCAACATTAGGCAACACGAGCGCGTCCGCCGCTGCAAGATACTTAGGTACTTCCGTTTTTGGTCTATGACCAAGAATGAGTATGTTTGAAACGTTTTCATATTCTTTACGAGCCCATGCTACATCTTCTATCGTTCCGCCTACGAATACAAACATCATGTCTGAAGTTACTTTTGCCGCCTCAAGAAGCACGTGTGCGCCCTTCCATCCATACAAATGCCCCGCATACATAACAAGAAAGGAATCTTGGGGCAAGCCTAATTCCTTTCGTAAAATTGTTTTATCGTAGCCAAGATATGGATTTGAATCAGACGCATTCGAAGCCACAACAGTCGGTACCGACATGTCCGCACGCACTGCTTCCTCTGTACCTGCAGAATTACAAACCACACCTTTTACCCGCGCCAGCAGCCTTTGAGCACGTCCTCCTGTAGACCAATTGTGCGCATTATAGACACACGAGTACCCTGCTTCTCCTAGTGCCCAAACTACTTCTGCATCCCGAGTGTACACCAGCGTGTCTTTTGCGATACGCATAGCGCGCAACGCTCGCACGAAAGAAATCATTTGTAGACGAAATGCAAGAGGTCCAAACACTTTTACAAACCGAATCCAGTCAAAACACGGCACGAGTATAAGCGAGAAATTTTTCTCTACTCCATAAAACGCAAACGGATCCTCAGGTATGGCATTTGTGCGTGTAGGCACATATAACGAAACTTGGTGACCCTGCCGTGCAAGTTCAGAACACACGCGCATAATTTGATACCCATGCGCTTTTTCTGTCGGAATGCGTATATTTGCTACGTATGCAATATTCATTTGAGTAATGCGGGAGCAAGCACACTCACACCTTCTCGCCAAAAATCTTCTCGACGTGGTCCGGTAAAGTGCTTCAGGGTAATCGTTTTTGTTACGGCACCAAACACCGTGTACTGTTCTTTAGAAAGCATTGTGATAGGCGCGCCAGAACGTGAAAGCACCCACCCGTACCCCACCTGCTCTACAAAGTGCCGGAACGTAGTTGGGTCTATCTTTGCAGCATATTCTTCCACATCTTTCAGTGAAAAATTTTTCAGATCATATATCACAACGCCCGAGTTAAGGACTTGAAGTTTCAAGTCGAGTACCTCTCCATTAGCAAAACGAAACGGATCGGGCATTTCGCCGCCGTACTGAAATACAGATGCCTTATTGAGCTGGATTGCTTCAAGAAGCTCTTTTGGCTCGTTAAACCATAACAAATCAGTATCAAGAATAAGCCGTTTCGGCGCAGTGCTAACAAATAATTGGTCAATAAGTTTGACGATGAGCACATGCTTCGCGTAGTTATCACGAAGTGCCCGCGCTTTTGGAAAATCTTTCAGCCACACATCGTGTGCTTCCCTTGTCGCCCAGGCAAAATCAATTATTCGGGCATGCGGCAAGAGTCGCGCCACCACTGCACGATCTTCTGGTGTAAAACTTCCATCTTCGTGGATATATACTTTTCCAGAAGCAGGCGTTACTCGATACCAGCTAGCAAGGGACCATAACAGCAAATCTACATCGCGATGCGAACAGAGGAGATGGATTGAGTACGACAGATCGTCTGGAGCACGATCAAAAGGGTGCGAGACGCGACGTATCTTCTTTTTTATAAAGAATCGATTATAAAAATAAGCCGGATATTCATGCGGCTTTTTATACACAATGCAGTGATAGTAGAAATACCACAGCTCGCGGTAGGCAGTCGGAGAAAGAAAGCGTTTCAATATCATACGAGTGGACGCAGTACAAAGAAGTGGTGGTAGGCGTTATCGTCAGGCACAAACTCTTTCTCAATTGAAAATGTGTCGCGCATAAGTTCACGCAGTCGACGCACGGGATATCCTTTTTTTCCTAGTTCCCAATAATGCTGCCCGTTGAATACATGCGTCTTAGGGAATGGGATTTTTTTGAACAGTGTCAGTTGAGGCAAAAAAGGAATCTTAATCTGCACGCGTACCGGGGGACCGAAGTGCGGCACACTGACCAGCACATACTTTTTTGCAACACGCGCAAGCTCAGAAAGCGCTTGCGATACTTCCTCAAACGGAATATGCTCTAGCACTTCAAATGCACACACCGTGTCGAAGGATTTATCTTCTAGCGGGATAGCAGTAATAGATCCTTTTATATCCGGTGCCAAGTCATCGGCAATGTCCATCGTGACATACTTCCCCACCCCAAGTTTTTGCATATAACGCTTTACTGTCTCGTCTCCAGCGCCTATTTCGAGTACGCTCGTCGGTTTTGTAGCAACAATTTCTTCGAGTTGGTGATAATAACTTGCCCATCGATCTGGATAGCAGTATCGACGGAAACCGTAATGTTCCTTCCCTACCTGTACTGTATGTTCTTTCATACGAGTTCCTTAAGAATAGCTGGAATTAAGCGCGAGAGCGAGTGGTGTTCTGCAACATATGAAGCATCTTTTGATTCAAGAAACTGCAATGCCGGGTCAGTAGTGCGGATAGGCAGCCCGCACGCCAACGCCTCGAGCACTACCTTGTCGAGGCTTCCGGTCTCGCTAAAATGCAGTAGCAGTTCTGCCTTTCGATACTCGTCTCGCACCCTGCTTTGCGACACCCCTCCAACAAACACCGTTTCCACTCCCATTTCGTCGGCTATCTTTTCCAAATGAGCACGTTCGGGCCCTTCACCGACAATATGGAGCGGCTTTCCCATTTTTTTTGCAGCCTGGAGCGCAAGGTCATGGCGTTTTGTTTTCATAAGCCTTCCTACCGACAAGAGAAAACCTTCGCGTTCTACTGAAGTGTCCGCAATAAAAAACCGTGTATCAATACCATGTCCCATGACCCGAACTTTTGTGCTTGGCAAGCGGAAACTTTCTTTCGACGCCGTTAAAATGCGATCCGCTAATACAGTCGCGATTCGCAGTCTCAAAGACACATCTTTGTGGGTATACCACAGGACGATTCTTTTACGGAACACGCGCCACAACAAACCTCCCGCGAGCACATACTCGGGGCTCATATGCACCAACACAGAGTCGTAATTGTTTCGCTCTTTACTGATGAGTTTAAAAAAATGTACCGCTTGAGCCGGTCGCGACAAACCTTTTTCTTTCCCCAAAGAATAGACTTTTACATTCGCAGGAAGCGAGTAGTCGCCAATGCGCTGCGCTACGACCACTACCTCTTCGCAGTGTTGTGCAAACTCTTCTATCCAGCGATGAAAGAACCCGAGTACCGGGTCCTGCTTGTCGACCGCCTGTGTGCAAATAAGGAGCTTCATGAGAGTTTACCGAGAATGTCTTTCTCGATGTCCTTGCCGTACACCCCTTCCACCAAATCCCGATCTTTTTGACTCGACAGAAGCAGATACAGATTTTCTTCTGCGATCGCATCCATAAGACGCGAACCATACTGGTCGCCTACTTCTTGTTTATAGAGTCGACGCAGCGCTTCAAAGTCTTTAATAAAACAATGTCCTCCTGCGCCGCGACCAAGAGGCGCTCCTGGGTGCCCACTTTTGTGCACTGGGTCGAGGTGTGAGCGTCCAATACGTGGATCTGCCCCCACCGCATCGCGAATCGTTTCGTAGTCTGTACCAAGCTTCTTCGCAAGGTCGTACATCAAGTTTACGTACACCACCTTCTGGGTCAGCATTGTGTTATTAATGTACTTAATAAGCTCAGACTCTTTTGAGGAGCACACGATTTCGTATGGAGCTTGGGGCAACACACGCAACACTTGCTCCGCTTTTGTACGAGCCTCTTCTGACGGAGTCGGCATACCGACAATGTTACGAGTCGGGTGCGCAGCATCGTAGGCGGCAGTTACTTCTGCTAAAAATTCTGGCGAGTGCAGCACGGTAACATCTTTGTACTCTGCCTGAATGCTTGCAGTCGTACCCGGCAATACTGTTGATTTAATCACTGCCGTTTTCCCTTTTCCTACCAACGACACCGCGCTGCGCACAATACTGTCATCAAAACCTTCCGGTGTTGTTGGTGTTGGGACTGCAATAAATACGATGTCACAGTCTTTAATCTTGTCTTTATTGGCCCGATACGGCTCTTCGAGCGCATAGCGCACCGTTTTAAACCCGCGTCGCTCAAAGTCATCGGCATAATTTTTACCAATAAATCCTTGCCCGATAAATCCAACAAGCACATCGGTTGCCGCATCTCGTTTTGTATAAAAAGAAGTAGAAGAAGCTCCACCAAGCACTATTTGCGTACGCCACAAGTCACGGTATTCCGATTCTGACGGGAGAGAAAAGGCCAATTGTGCACGTGCGCCTTTACGTACCACAAGAAGTAGAGCTTCTGCGAGCTTGTTTTTCTCGACAACGACAGCGCCAGCTTCGCCCGCAATGCCCACATCGAGCGACACCACAGGACATCCAGCAGTAAGGGCTTCAACGACAACCATACCGTACCCTTCAAAATGAGACGTGAGTAGTAACGCATCTGCTGCCTTATAAAATGGAAATGGATTCTGGGCCCCTTCAAACACCACCCACTTTTCAAGTCCAAGCGAACGCACCTCTTGCTCAAGCTCTCCGCGCAACGACCCAGCACCAAGGATAACAAGACCAGCGTGTTGTTCCTTTGCATGCACTTCTGCAAATGTCTTAAGAGCCAGCGACACATTTTTTTCTGGCTCTAACCGCGACACTACAAGAATGATTTTTTGAAATACTGGGTAGCGCACACGTCTATCAATTGGCTGCGCTTCTTTAATAACTTTCGTATCGATAAATACGGGTAACACTGAGATAGGCGCACGCAGATGGAGATGCTCCATAGATTGCTTAATGCGCTCTGATACAACACGTACACCATCTGCCCGACGCAGCATAAACTTTGCCAAACGAACTTTGAGGCGATTGCCGAGCGAACGTGCAGCAAAATTTTGATGGAACAGATCAGTGTGCACTTGTACATGCAATTGGGAACCTCGCGCACGCGCAATAATCCATCCGAGGAAGCCTAAAAGAAACGGATCTTGTACTGACACAACATCGGGGCGAGGAATACTACGTGCCGAGAAAAACATACGCACCGCACCACGTATACGACCAGGTCCAAAGCCCCGCATCGTTGCATTACCTGCAAGCTGCACCGTTTGGGAAGGTCCGTGTGGTACAAACACATCGAGCCGGTCTATGGTCGAAGCCTGTAAACGAAAACGGCGCGCAACCGCGCTTTCTTCATTAAAAACGTTCCAGTCGGTAGAGAGAACAAGTACTCGCATGTAGCGCTTAGAGTATCAATTTTCAGGGCTTAAAACAAGGTAAAAATACGCGCTCACGCATGTCTTTTGCGATCAAATTCCAATCGTACTTCTGGGTTACCAAAGCACGCGCATTCTCTACAACCTCCCGCACCAACTTTGGGTTACTAATAATCTTAGTAACCGCATCTGCAATTTGTTGCGGAGAGTTTGTATCGACAGCAAACCCTGTCGGTTTTTTATCTACATTCCGTACAGGGTCAAAAAGAAAGTCTGCAATACCTCCCTCCTGTGTCGCAATGACTGGGATCTCCGCAGCAAACGCTTCTACAAACGAGTTGCCCATACCTTCGGAGCGCGATGGGCGGATAAAAATATCAGCAGCGTGTAAATGGTGTGGGAGCTCGAAGTTTGGCACATTTCCTACAAACACCACTCGCGACTCTAATCCAAGTTTTTGAGTGAGGACTTTAAGGTCAGCTTCGAGCGGTCCACTACCGAGTATCTTAAATGTCACTTCCTCTGGCAATAACGGGAGCGCACGAATAACATCGTCTATTGCGTTTTTATGCACCAAACGAGACGTGGTTATAAGCACCGTCCCTGTATGTGGAATTTTTTCTCCAGCAAACTTCTGCGTGTCTACCGCATTAGGAATAATTTCAAGTTTGCCCACAAACCCACGGGATCGTGCCCACTTGCCAAGGTACGTAGAAATTGCCTGCACTATATCCGCCTTTTTAAATCCACGAACAAAGAGCGGCCACACAGGACGCATCGTCTTTTCAATATGCGTAATAGAATCGCCTTCTTGAAGGGTGAGAATGTATGGCACCCTCGGCATAAACGTTTTAAAAAGACCAGCAGGCACACCACTTGAATGCGCCATTATCGCCCACACAGCGTCATATGTGTAGCGACGATGGAGAGATAACGCTTTACATGCTGCAGTGAACTGAAATAAGAATTTATTAAACCTGCTTGTATGTGCAGATCCAATGCGATGTACAACTACATTCCCCACACGCTCTTCTCGTGCATCAGAGCGAGAAAACCTGAGGGTTATCATGTGAAATTCTATTTCCGAAAGACGATCAGTGATCTCCTTGATGGCGATTTCTGCCCCGCCGACACGCGGATAATATGCAAGAGAAAAAATAAGTACGCGCTTCATAGGGTAGAAGAAACGAGGCTCTCTACATAGGTTTCTAAATCATGCTTTGGAGACCAACCAAGAGCGCGGACGCGAGTGGTGTCGATTGCGGAGTGCATACGGTTTCCAGCACGCGGTGGCAGCATCTCTATCCTACCACCAAACAGCTTTGCAACTTCAAGTACACTAAATGCATGGTCATGACCGATACCAAAGTCGTCTCCTTCGCCTTTTTCCCCCACTAAAAGCAGACCTTGTACAATATCGTGCACATGAGTAAAGTTTCGCTGTTGCGTACCCGGAGACACTACCGAAAGAGACTCTCCTTTTTTCAATTTGTCCGCAAAAATTTGCACCAATGTACCGTACTTGCCCGCACGCTCGCGTGGACCATACACATTGTAAAAATACGTAATCGCGTACGGGAGTTTGTACCACTCGCCGTAATTTTTTACCAACTCAGTATTACTTGCCTTACTCCACGCATAGGGGCTTTGCGAACGTCCTAACCCGCCATCGCCAAATTTTGTAGACGAACCAGCGTAGATTAACTTTCCCCCACGCTTACGCCAAAATTCAAGCACTCCGAGCGTACCTATAGTATTCAAATCCCACACTACCTGTGGCTCCTCAAGACTAATTTCTACTCGAGAATATTCACCCAAATGATAGATGAGATCGGGCGTTTCAGGCACAAGCGTTTCTATGTCTTTTGTGTGGCCCCGACGATACTCCGCACCAGCAACATGGTTTTCCTCGGAACCCGTAAAATAGTTGTCGAGAGAAATTACGTGGCGTCCCTGCGCAACCAATCGTTCGATAAGGTGTGAGCCAACAAACCCCGCGCCTCCTGTTACAAGAATAGTCATGGTATATAGTAGGCTCTATTTTTCCACGATTGTAAACTCTTCTGCTTCCGAGGAAGTTTCCTCCTCTCTCTTTCTTTCTTGTCGAACTACCATTACTCCTACAATACCGAGTGCCATAAGACACAGGAGTCCAGCGATCCAGGCCCCTACCGCAATTGACGTTTTCGGAATAAAGCCGGCAGCGGCACCTTGTTCGCCCTCTTTTTCAAACACTACACGAGTAGCAGACGGTGAGGTTGTGCCCATTGGTTCAACTTTTGTAGCCTTCGTCGAGGATGTAGATGACGTTGACTTGGTAGGGGTGGTTTTTTGTGGAGCTGGGGGCGCAGTGTACGAATATGCATGTGCCACTTCCCCTGTACTTGTTTTTAGCACCAGCATTTCTCCATCGTTCGAAAGAGAAAAAGCACTATCGAACAATGTGCCGCTGTATCCAGGCGTATCAGCTAGATATTGCGACGCGTTGTCTGCAATAATTGCTGAGGTTCCAGGCGCAAGGAGCGCGATTCCCTGCACCACTTTAAGCTTATGATGCACCCCGGCTTCAAGGAGCCTGAAGCCTCCCACATCTACCGCACCAGGACCTGTGTTAGTGATCTGTATCCACTCTTTGCCAGCATCCGCACCCGGAGCGTCGTAGAAAACTTTAGTAATTTCTACAGAGGCGTATGTCACAAAGGGAAAAAAGAACACACCTACACCTATAAAAAAGGGTAAGACTTGGCCTAGCGGCCCGGAGCGCACTTTTTTATAGGTGTAGGTGTGTTCACCCCTGACGCGTATCTTCCTCATCAACCGCGAGCATAGAGCGCAAAACGTCTTCTGGCAACTCTGCCGGCTTAGGAGGCACTGCTTTTGCCTGAGGAGCAAGTTTGCTCAACATATCTTTAAGGTTCGGAGTAGGCTGATTAGGTGCAGGTCGCTCCTCTGTTTTAGGGGCATGTTGATAGGTTTTTTGCTCTGGAGCCGGAATTTGCTTCTCAACAATCTTAACTGTCGTGACTTGCATAAGTGCTTCTTTCAAACTCTTTGCGCCTCCCAGCGGTGGCAGGTCCGGACGCTGTTCCGTCTCTTCAGCAGATTCAACACGCGGCGGTCGCGGCGGTCGAGATTCCTCGCGCGCCTGAGGTTGATGTGCGGGCACTACCGGCACACGTTCCACTGGAGCCTGCGGACGAGGAGCGCTTGTGAATGACCCTGGGCGCGCCGCGGATGACTGAGTGCGGTAGTCTTTCTTTGGCTTCGGCGGCTCTGGCACAAACGCGTCCGCTTCATTCCACTTCGCAATCGCAGCCTCGACTTCAGCGCGAGGTTTACCAAACGTCGCACGGGACGCCGCAATAACTTCCGGCACAAACGTCGCAGGCGGCGGATCAAACGGCGGCATAGTCGTCGCAGAAAACGGCGGTGACCCTACTCCATCTATCATGAGCGTGAGATAAATTTGTGCGAAGCCGAGATTCACCAAGTCGGTCGCGGTAAACTGTGGTTCAAAAATTTTCTCCAAGGTCTCGGCATCAAATGGCCCCACACGGAAAGTTACGGTAGTACCTACGTTACCAAACACCGCGTCACGCACTTCTTCCTCCATCTGTTCTACGTACTGGTGCGCGATGATTAAATTTAATTTATATTTACGTGCCTCAGAAAGAATGTCTGAGAACGACTCGTTCGCAAAGTTTTGAAACTCGTCTACATAGAGGTAGAAGTTAGGGAGTGTTGCGAGTGTCTGCGCAGGAACATCAGCGCGCGACATAGCAGCAAGGTAAATCTTGGTCACCAACATTGAGCCAAGGAGTGTCGCGTTCACTTCACCCATGCGCCCCTTCGAGAGGTTAACAATGAGGATCTTTTTGTCGTCCATCATCTGACGAATATCGAAAGACGATTTTGCCTGACCCACAATGTTACGAATGAGTGGGTTCGAGGTAAACTGACCGACTTTGTTTTGAATAGCCGGCGTCGCGTCTTGGGTGTAGCGGTCGGTGTAGTTTGCAAACTCCTCGACCCAGAATGCGCGTACGGTCGGGTCTTTAATGTTGTCGACAACTTTTTTGCGAAAGGCTTTGTTCACCAACATGCGGTTCACATCGAGCAAGGTTGAGCCATCGTACTCCAAGAGAGCGAGCAAGGTATTGGAAAGAATGTACTCCATGCGGGCGCTCCACGCGTCGACCCAAATTTTACGGAATGCAGAAAGAAGGCCGGACACCACTAGGTGCCGCTTGTCGTAGCCTACGTCCTCCATCACATTGAAGGCAACAGGAAAATCCATGTCGAACGGCGCAAAGTAGAGCACGTCTTTGATGCGATGCTCTGGCACATACTCCATGATGCGCTCCGCGGTCGAACCGTGCGGGTCGATAAACGCCATACCTTCGCCATTGCGAATGTCTTGAATCGCCATGTTTTCGAGCAAAGTAGACTTCCCCATGCCCGTCTTACCAATGACGTACATATGGCGCGCACGATCACGACGCTTTATACCAAACGGCGTCTCTGCGCCGCGGGAGTTTGTAAGACCAAAAAAAGTAACTTTCTGTGGGTCTTCTTGCATTACCTTTTAGTATAGCACCGCCCTTCTTTTTACTGATACTGGATATAACTTGGTGCCGGAGTCAGATTAATGATTTCCGTCGGCGTCAGCAATCGAGTCGAGGGAGGCAGCATGTCGTTTTTGTAAAAGAGTTTAAAACCAGAAAATTGAATCGGCTCTGCTTCTACGACGTATTTATAGGTCCCTATTTTTCGCTCAGGATCTCCCCACCCGTCCATTTGCAGGACCACCTGCACTTCGGGCAGAGGCCGTATCTTTTTATAGTTGGTTACCATGTCGCGCGTAAACCGATGCACGATAAGTACTTTCGGTGGCAAGTCATGGGTACGCACCAATTGTGCAAGATACTCAATGACAAAATTAATATCGTCCGCATCAAGGGTGCCTATGACACGTCCGGGCTTTACTCCACTCGTTTGCATTGCAAATTCTGGATCTATACCAAGATGCACGGTAGGCATCTGCAGATATTTTTCAAACTTTGGCAGCTCAACTTGTAAGCTACTGAGACCAACCTGCAGATCAATAAACGTAATGCCGTTTACTTGCGCAGCAAGCTCGAGTGCTTTATCTATTTCCTCGTCAGGCATCTTCGCACGATACTTCCCGTCCGCACCAGCACTAGCCTGAGCAACCATAGCAATGTAGTGAATTGCAGGGATAACTGGCGTTGTAGGGTCTGCTGCTTGCCACTCAGCTACCGCTGCCTGCAACTTCGGAAGCATTTCTTCCGGCGGATATTGACCCAAGATGCCCATGTTTTTTGAGAAAAAGTTACCGTAGTACGCAACGATGCGATTAAACGGCAACAATGCGCGCCCATCGCGCGGATAGGCCGCTTGTGTTGGCCACGACTTTCGCGCCACCACTGTCGTTGTGGTTGCACCAGGAAGCAGCACAGTGGTTGTCCCTGCAAGGAAGGCTGTATACCACGGGCTCGAAGTCGCAACATGTGCAAGCTCGAGCAACTTCGTATCGTACGCCTCGGTATTGAGTGCCGGATGACGCGGTGTAAGCGGACTACTTGTACCAACAGCAGCGTTTCCTAAATACGAAACTGAAAAAAGTTCCGGAAGTGCAATGTACGTAGCAAAAAGTATTGCACTTATACCAACTACACCGGCCACTACGTATGAAGTCGCTAACGGATTAACTGACTTTCGTCCTTTCTTTGGAGTGCTCATTATAACTGTTGTACGACACATCGCTCGCGGAACTGTTTTCTACAAATGGATGGTGTCGATTACGCCGCATTCCACGAGACAACATTTCTGCACGCAAGAAAAAGCCGAGTGCAATAATTGCGAAGCCAGTCACCACCAAAAGGGCCGTGCGCCACGAGCCCGGAATTCCGAGATATGGGACAACAGCCACCCAAATGCCAAACGCTATGACTGCCATCTCCTTAGACATGGAGTCATACTACCATAAAGTCTTTTATAGACCTTCCACAATGACAACAAATTCACCGCGTTGTTTGTTTGGATCGCTCATTACGCGAGCAAGGACCTCTGTCGCAGACCCAACAATAGCTTCCTCGTGCATTTTAGTGAGCTCGCGGAATACGCCCACCCGACGGACTTCAGGTAACAGTCCAGCAAGAGCTTCTAGTGCTTTCAAAATGCGATGTGGAGACTCATAAAATACACTTGCGCGTTCGCTCGCAGCAATTTCTTTGAACAGAGTCTCTCTTCCCTTCTTTAACGGCAAGAATCCATAAAAAGTAAAAGACGCGGCACGCAGCCCGGCAATAGAAAGTGCCGCAGCAAGCGCAGATGCACCTGGAATTGCATCGATGCGCACATCTGCAACCTTCTCGCGCACCACAGACACAAGCTCGAGTCCTGGGTCAGAGACGCCTGGCGTACCTGCGTCGCTTACGAGCGCCACATGTTTTCCTTGCTCGAGCAACTCTACAATTTTTGCGAAACCTTTCTCGCCGCTATTTGCATGAAAAGCAATAACTGGCGTATGGATGTCGTAGCGAGCGAGGAGTTTTTTGGTCACGCGTGTATCTTCGCAGGCAATCACCGAGGCTTCTTTAAGTACGCGAAGGGCCCGGAGCGTGATGTCTTCAAGATTCCCTATTGGGGTTGCGACCATCGACAATTTAGGCATGAGGGCTTTACTCTAGCATTTTTTGACAAATTAAAAAAGTGCTGTACTGTAACCAGTGGCTGGTCTATACAAAGTACAAGGAGGTGTACGGAAATGAACGATCTTGACGCGGCTGCGCTTGCACTCGATTTTTCACGCAAGCCGATGGACGAGCCCCTCAAGACCGAGGTGCTGCAAAACTGGAATCAGAATACGTCTTACATCTGTAGGACATGTCGGGGCCCCTCCTACATGGAGAGAGGCGGACACCTTCGGTTTGGATGCCCAACGTGTGGCTATACCACCATAAACCCGGAGATCCAGTTTCAGAAGGCAGCTGCATGAGGGCCAGAATTGGCGCGGCCGCCGGGTACTCCGGCGGCCGCTCTACCCTATCTAACGCATCAGGAACTTAAGAGGTTTCAACAAGACGCTCTGCCACTTTGTAGATATCTCCCGCTCCCATCGTTAGCACCAGATCACCCACCCGGGTGGTCTTTTTTATATACGCTGCAATATCGTCAAACGACTGAAAGACTTGTGCGGGTGTCCCCGTAGCGGCAATACGCTCTGCTAAAATTTCACTCGTAACGGTTGGGTCTGGCTTCTCGCGCGCTGCAAAAATAGGCGCTAATACAACATCGTCTGCCGCCTTAAACGCAGTTGCGAAGTCGTCCATAAGCAACTTCGTACGGCTATAGAGGTGCGGGTGGAACGCCACGACGATTCTCTTGTCTTTAAATTGCTCGCGTACGCTCCCGAGCGTCGTCGCAACCTCGAGCGGATGATGCGCATAGTCGTCGTACACCTCAGCACCTGTCGCTGCCTTACCCTTATATTCAAACCGGCGCCAGGTGCCCGCAAACTGTGCCAGAGATTGTTTAGCACCCTCAAGCGAAATACCCATCGCCTCAGCTGTGGCCAACACTGCCGCAGCGTTAATACGATGCAAAGGAAGAGCCTTCATGGGTAGCGCCGGATCGTACTGAGGTTTGTAATCCACAATATGCGCCACCGCATTTTCAATAACCGGCACCACATTGGCATTACTTTTGTCGCACACTACAAACCCATCTGCAGGGACTTTCTGTACCAACTCTTTAAACGCAGATTGAATTTCAGCAAGATCTTTATAGTACTCGAGATGGTCCGCATCGATATTTGTGATCACCAATATCTGTGGCGCAAAATTAAGGAAGTGTCTTTTAAACTCATCGGCTTCTACCACAAACCATTCGCTTTTCCCTGCACGAAAATTATTTTTTGTTTTTGCCCGAAGTGAGCCTACGATAGCAGACGGGTCCAACTCTGCATCCTCCAACACATCTATCAGCATAGCGGTGGTGCTGGTTTTGCCGTGTGCGCCCGCTACGGCGATTAGTTTGTATTCTTTTGTTATTTCCCCCAGAGCTTCAAAGTACGACTTTTGTGGAATACCGAGCTCTTTGGCACGCATGCGCTCAGGATTGTCTTCGTATACCGCGTCGCTATAGATAAGAAGCTCTGTCCCAGTTGGCACATTATCTGCAGCATGACCAAACACAATACTAATTCCTTTCGTCTGAAGCAGGTCAGTCGTTGGGCTCTCTCCACGGTCGCTACCAGACACCCGTGCCCCACGAGCTACTAGCAACTGCGCCAGCGCAGATAGTCCTATCCCCCCAATTCCGACAATAAAGATTTTCTTTCCTTGCATGGACATTACTCTACCACCTCTATCGAATAACGCTCTGTGGGGAAAAGATTCGAAACAAGGGTACGAAAAGGTGCAGAATCTGTGCTGATTAAAAAACGCAGACCTCCCTTCCCTGCTTCCCGTGGCCAAAAACGTTTTTCCACCCGTGCAGCAACAGCAAGAGCAGGGTCAAACACTGCGACACTGCTCGGAATCACATCCTTAAATAATTGGGTTACCAGGGGGTAGTGTGTACACGCCAAGACCAATACGTCACTCGTGGAAAAATCGACGTTTGCAAACGCAGTTTTGATTAATTCTTTCATTTCGTCCTTTGACTTTCCAAACTCAATTGCAGGTGCCAAGTCTGGTACTGACACCGCGACAATATCCTTCCCTATCATGCGAAATGCATTTTGGTAAATCCCTGAACGAATAGTTGCAGGTGTAGCACAGAGCACAATCCGCGCAGAAGCATTTTTAAAATGCGATACAGTTGGGCCCACCATTTCTATAAGCTGCATCGGCGCAATGTCGAGCGCATCAAACAACGACACCGCAAGAGATGCCGAGACGCTATTACAGGCACTCACAATACTTGTTGCGCCCTGCGCCTGTAGCAACTGGAGCGCATGTATAGTTAGCGTCGAAAGTTCTTCGGGTGTTTTAGAACCATACGGAGCATTTTTAATATCGCCAAAATACACCACGTCACAAGAGGACAATACATCTTTGATTGCCCGTAGCACCGTGAGCCCGCCAGAGCCAGAGTCAAAAATCCCGATCATTGTTTTCTGTAACTATCGAACATTTCAAGAATTTTGTTTGTAGATTTGCTTCTATGTGTAGGCAATTCTTCTTTAGAGAACCAGTTTGCTTCAGCGATTTCTACATAATCAACAACTGGCACAGCAGAAGCATCTACTTTTGTATAAAAACACTGTACAGTATCTCTTTTACCCTCCACCTCTTGATAATACTGACCGAAGTATTCCAACGAAGAAGGGGTCAGACCTGTTTCTTCTTTCAACTCTCTAAATGCAGCACTTTTGAAGTCCTCTTTGCGTCCAACTCCTCCTCCAGGTATTGTCCAGTATTTATTTCTATATGTAATACGGACTAAAAGAAACTTCCCATCCTTTTCAACTAAACACTTCACTCCGCGTGTTTGCGGTCGCACAATTCGCCAATACAAACGGCGAAACGGATTTACTATGGCAAAAAAGAGATTCCAAAAAATGCGTCTGGGGTTCATTAGAGTTCAGCAACAATCTGTTTAAACTGGTCGTTGCGGTCGTATTCGTTTTTAAACATACCGAATGACGCAAAAGCGGGACTAAAGAGAATAGTGTCGCCTTTTTGCGCTGCTCCAAATGCCGCCTCAACTGCTTCAGTCAGAGAATCATACGAAGATGCTTCGCCTTTTACACGGTCCGTACCACTACCGTCGAGATATATAACTTTTTTTGCAAACGTACGGATGGCAGTTTGGAGCGCATTCATGTCGAGCCCTTTATCTGCACCGCCCATAATAAGAACTACGTTTTTGAGTCCCTGGTCGAGCGCTTCTAGTGCGGCAATCGTTGCGTCAGGCGTCGTTGCATTGTTGTCGTTGTAAATTTTGATGCCACGCTTTTCTCCCAGATACTCCAAGCGGCCTTCAACGCCAGGGAAATTTTCTACCGCTTCGCGGATAGTATCAGTGTCTACCCCGAGCGCTTCTGCCGCAGCGACTGCAAGCCCTGCATTGTAGCGGTTGTGCTCGCCCGGGATTTTTAGCTTCCACTGCTTTGGCACGTTTTTACTCCCCGCAACTACCGTGTGCGCGGCAATTTTTCTCTCGTAGCCGTATTCTTTTATAAACGGCGCAACCTGCTCGCCCAACACAAACGTATCCTCAGGAGTTTGATTAAGGAAAATCTTTGCTTTGTCAGCAAAGTACGTCTCCATACTACCGCCGTAGTAATTCATGTGGTCAGGGAAAAAGGTCGTAAATACAGCAACCTGTGGACTCATGTTCGCATCACCAAACCCCTGACACTGCCACGAGTCGAGTTCCAATACTGCAATCGCATCAGGTGTCACCTCTTTTAAAAGAGATAGTGTCGAAACACCGCGCACATTGCCGCCCAAAAGCACTTTTCTACCGTCGCTCGCAAGAATGTAGGCAGTTAAGTGTGTTACGGTCGACTTGCCCCGCGTACCCGTAACCCCAACAACCGGAACACCGCTTAACTCGGCAAACAAGTCTGCGCTCATACGTACCGGAATATTGTTTTTCTTTGCCTCGGTAATAAACGGCGAATTAAGCGGCACACCTGCAGCTTTAATAACCAGGTCCCGGTCGCGAAAATCTTCCAGCACGTGTTCCCCCAAGCGAAACGTAATATTTGAAAACTTTTCTAAACGTGCGACAGAGTCAGCAAGCTGATCCTTAGTTTTAAGGTCAGTAACAATAAGCTCTTTAACAAGCGGCGCTAAAAACTCCGCATCCCCTACCCCGCGCCCTAACAAGCCTAGGCCCATAAGCGTAACTGTCTTCCCGGCAAAATAGTCTTTATAAGCTGCCATGTAGCACAATCATGCAATACTTGAACAACTCCGTAAAGGCGCCGCAAAAAGAGAAAATAGTATACTGCGGGTATATGGATACATTCTTGTGGGTCGTAGGGGCGATCGTGCTCGGCATCATACTTATTAGTATTCGTCAGATTAACCAGTATCAGCGCGGGGTTAAGTTCACATTCGGTAAGTACACGGGCATTATGGAGCCAGGATGGAGATTGGTGTTCCCGATTATCCAGTTCTACCGCAAGGTCGACATGCGCATGAAGGCAGTTGATGTGCCGGACCAAAAGGCAATTACGCGCGACAACGTGTCGGTCAACGTCAATGCGGTTATTTACTACAGCGTATTCTCTGCTGAACTAGCGGTGCTCCAGATAGAAGACTTTATGTACGCAATTTCGCAGTATGCACAGACCACCATGCGCAATATTGTGGGCGAAGTAACATTGGACGAACTTCTCGCAAGTCGCGACAAAATTGCAGAGCGCATTAAAGAAATTGTTGATAAAGAAACTGATGCATGGGGCCTTAAGGTCCACAACGTAGAGCTCAAAGATGTGTCTCTCCCAGAAAACATGGAGCGCACAATCGCCAAACAAGCAGAAGCAGAGCGCGAAAAGCGTGCAGTCATCATCACCTCTGAAGGAGAGCTTGCCGCATCTCAAAACATGGCAGAGGCAGCGCGCGTACTCGCGCAATCTCCGGGCGCACTCCACCTTCGCACCTTGCAGTCAATCAACGATATTTCGTCAGACCAATCAAACACCGTAGTCTTTACGGTGCCTATGGAAATTCTTAAGGCGGTGCAAGGGTTCGCAAAAAAAGATTCTGAAAACTAAGGAGCGAGCGGGCTCTTGAGCGCACCTGTTGCTGAGGCGGTGCCCCAGGTAAGCCCATCCACTTGCGACACACTCGCGCCCCACCACCAGAGCGTAAGGCCAATACCTATAGCCACAAACGCGCCACTTGCCCATCCAAAAAACTTTCCTTCTTGCATACGAAGCCAATTACTGCGAATAACAGTATCTTCTTATCACACGCACCTGAAGCGTAGATGAGGTTATCCGTATATCAGAATACCGAAAGACTTACACAGAATAGGTTTTCCTCGAGCCACCTCGTATACTTGACAAATTGCCTATTTCGTGTATAATATAAATAGTTCTTTAACACAAACCCAAGGAGGGCGACATGCACTACGAACTGCGAGAGCGCATGCGCTCTCCGGATTACCTCCCGACACGAGAGGAAGTCCAAGCTACTTGCGAAGACTACCAGCGGTTCGAATGGATAGGAGATGACGGACTTTCCTACGCGGAAAATTTTGTCAGCCCCGATGACTTCGAACTCATGTACCCAAACGGGGGCGCGTTTGAAATCCTGAACAAGGAATTCATCACGGCCCTCGGCGAGTACATAGCTTCGCAAATAGCAGCGCGCGACTCCAAGGAGCCGATTTCCATTCTCGAATTGGGGGCAGGCTCAGGGCGACTCGCACACTTTCTCAAGCGCGAGCTTGAGAAGCGAGTTCCTGGCCGGTTCACCTACCACGCAACTGACAACGGAGACTGGGGAATCCATGATCCGTTTAAGGTGGTTGAGACACTCGGTAACGAAGAAGCATTGCAGAAGTATGAGCCGACTCTTGTGCTCGTCTCCTGGATGCCATTCGGAATCGACTGGTCGGAAACCATCCGTCAGACTCGTTCTGTTGAGGAATACTTCCTCATAGGCGAGAAAGGCGGTTGCGTGGGCAGTGGATGGGAGACGTGGGGAGAGTGGGACAGTTTCTTCGAAGAAGATCAACCTCCTGCGGCATTGCCGTGGGAAGCAGATCACTTTGAAGGGCCGACACTCCTCCGTGAAGTTTCCAATTGCCAGATCAACCGCGGTTGTGAGGCAGATTGGATTCGTTCGCGGACGTACTCCTTCAAGCGCGCACGCTAGCGAAAGCTAGAACGGAGCAGGTTGATATCCTGCTTGGCAACAGAAGGTTCGAGCACTCAAAGAGAGGCAGTAGAACCAAAACTATCCGCGCCGGCTGCGCGTTATAAGGCCATTGACCGTCTCACTTGTGGAGACGGTCTTTTGTTTGTGGGCGCGGGGAGACTCGAACTCCCAACCCTTACGGGATACGCTTCTGAGACGTACGCGTATACCAGATTCCGCCACGCGCCCAATGTGGGCCATTGTAGACTCCCTTACCTATAAAAGAAAGGGAGCCCTACAGGGCTCCCGCAATACCTATGATCTTATGCCGGTGTAGGCGAAAGAATTTTTTTGCGCACTGCATACTGAGCAATGCCGACTACTTGTTCGACTCCACCCACAGGAGCAACAAAACATTCCATGGATGCGCCGACCGCAACTCGACTTACACCCGCCCGCAACACCACAGATTCAGAGAACGGTATCCGTTCAGTCTCGCCGATCTTGAGCCAACCCGTTTTTTCTGTCGGCTCGTACGCATCGACAACACCAGCAACTCTTCTTTCTTCCGGAAGAGGCGTTCGCTTCACAGGCATGGTGCACTCCCCTACAAAGATCGTGTCCAGCTTTTGGACATGAAGAAAACTGTATCGCGACTGCAAGTTTTGTCAAATACAGTATATGCAAAAACCTGCCGCAGGGCAGGTTTTTCTGTCAGGTGCGCGCTCTAGGGATCGAACCTAGGACCTTTCGAGTATCAGTCGAATGCTCTACCAACTGAGCTAAGCGCGCGTTAAGAAGGATAGTAACAGAAAAGCTCTTTTTTTGCACCGTCCCTCTATGATGTTACGAGAATCGGAAGTTTTTAAACTGCCAAGGGTCTGTTGGGTCAATTTCTTCAGCAAAGCTGCCCTCACGAGCCGCAATAGGAGTCCAGTCAGTATACTCACCTTTCATGGTCCCTAAATACGGTTCCGCAACCTCCAAGACGCGCTCAAAATCTATCTCGTCTGCCTCTACAAGGCCACTGGTTGGGTTTTCCATTGCCCACACCATACCACCCAACACCGCCGCAGTTACCTGCAGCCCGGTTGCGTTTTGGTACGGCGCTAGCTTACGAGCCTCTTCAATAGTCAGCTGTGAACCATACCAATACGCGCCCTTTTTATGTCCCATGAGCAGCACCCCGAGCTCATCCATACCCTCTACGATTTCATCCAGCACCACCCGCTGACTCTCTTGCAACCGCGACTCGCGACCCAAGCACTCTTCCAAAGAAAGCATCGCCGCATCACAGGGGCGATACGCATAGTGCACGGTCGGACGATATACAGCCTTCCCGCCTTCTTGTACGGTCAGATAGTCTGCAATAGAAATAGATTCATTGTGTGTAACCGCACGACCAAGGAAATTACCATGCTGTGGCGTCCATGTGCGCACGACGGTTTTAGCGCCTGGACGGTCAAGATATATAGCCGCATCACAACCGAACGCGTGTTTGTGTCCATCGTGAGGTAGTTCTTTTTCATGCGTCCCCCATCCCATTTCACTCGGCTGGTTAATACCCTCAGAATAAAACCCGTCTACTGACCACGTATTTTCAAAACGACCAATTTCTTTTGGAGTGCTTGTTACCTGAGAGTCATACTCGGCAATATGTATCACTTTTACACCAAGCATCTGAGCGAGCGCTCCCCACGCTTCGCGCGTCTGAGGTGCCTCCACCTTTTCTCCTGTATCACGAGCAATGGTAAGGAGTGCACGCTTTACAAAGTGGGAGACCAATCCCGGATTTGCCCCGTGTGCCACTACTGCCGTAGGCCCGCCCACACTTTTGCGCTTCAACTCCAACATACTCTCGCGCATTGCGTAATTTGAGCGCTGGGAAAGGGTGAGGTTCGGATCAGAATAGCCGCCCAGCCACGGCTCAATAACGGTGTCCAAGTACAAGATGCCTTTTTCTGCACAATAGGCCATTACGTCCACTGAGGAAACATCTACTGAGAGATTAAGAAGAAAATCACCCTTCCCAAGATAGGTATCAATACATTTTTTGTAGTTGTCTTTCAGGAGAGGCTCCACTGTAAAAGCAACGCCTTCTTGCTTTGCTACGTGCTCATTGCGAGCATCCGCAGTTATAACGGTAATTCGATCCTTAGCTATGTCGATATGACGCAAAATGAGCGGCAAGACTCCAGTTCCAATACTCCCAAAACCTACAATAAGAAGTTTACCCGGGAAGGCTACGAATTTTTTATCCATGTCAAAACGATAGTAGCAGAAAAAATAAAGTTGTGCACAGGTCTCGTCCCCTTTTTTCTTGCGTTCATCTAGCATGTCCGTACTATTGAACCAGTTCGATTGATAATTAACTACGACAAACACAAGCAATGGACACCATCACTGCGTCTCGGGTCATTCCGAGCAGTGTCGTTCTCTCTCAGGATGATTCGAGTTTGAAGGATGAATATGAAAAGGTCGGCGCATGGGGGCTCCTTGGTTCCCTCGACCTCCACAACTGCAACAAGGAATACATTACTAACCCTGAAAAGATACGTCAGTTTATCGTCGAGCTCTGCGAGCGAATCGACATGGTGCGCCACGGCGAGTGCCACATCGAGCGATTTGGAGACGGCACCTTAGAAGGCTATTCAGTCTTTCAGTTTATAGAAACATCCTGTGTCTCCGCCCACTTTGACGAGAAAATTAGCAACGCCGCCTACCTCGACATCTTCTCCTGCAAGTACTTTAACCCGTTTGAAGCAGCCGAGTTCGCTAAAGAGTTTTTTGAAGCAAGCGACTACACACTCACCTATTCCTTGCGTAAGTAAAAAAACATACGCAAAAAACGCCCTGGTCTCTTGTGCAGAGGGGCGTTTTTTGTTTTTGATCACCGATTAGAAGCACACTTTCTCTTGTTCCGTTGAACCTAGGCCCTGTCGTGTATGGGCGAACCGAACACAATTTAAGATTAGTGTCATCACCTTCTGTAATAAATTACAGAATCGCCGATTCAGTTTCTGTACTCGTACGAGATACAGAAACGCATTTCATTTGAATTATTCCACGAGCAGCTTCCGCTACCCGTGCCTTGTTACGACTTACTCCCTGTCAC
>CAZTNI010000002.1:0-293941 GCA_964615415.1 uncultured Candidatus Saccharibacteria bacterium | reverse complement strand
TTGTGACCCTACGGGGATTCGAACCCCGATTTACGCCGTGAGAGGGCGCTGTCCTAGCCATTAGACGATAGGGCCAACTGCGTTGGCCCTTCAACCGTCGCTCGCTCGGGATTGAAAGTAAACTTTCATCCTCTCGCTTTGCTAGGTTGTAGGGCCTTGCTGCACAAAATACAACAAAATCTGACTTTTCTCAAGAAAAAGAAAAGCCCCGGATTGCTCCGAGGCTTAGGACTAATGAACCAATGTAAGTGGGGGCTTGTCCGGCGGGTTCAGATGTTTGATGTGTCGGATCTCATCTTCGAGTCTGCCGAAGTAGATTTCCTCCTCGTTTGTCCAGTCCGAGCTTCGCCGTAACTCCGCGAGACGCTTCTCAGCTTCGGCGAGTGGAAGGAGCGGGCGGATGTAAGGACGATACACGCTCCCCTTGTTGAAAGCTCTAACAGCGTCCCCAATGTCTCCCCTCTGGGTGTCCCACCAGCCTTGGATCCAATACGTGCCCCCTAGCTCCTCTCTGAGTTGGTCGAAGTAGCCATGGAGTCCGGGACCGCCTTGGCGAAGGAAATCTCGCCGAATACCGCCGAATGTTTCGTGTGCGGGAATGGTAACCCCGTACCCGAGCTTTTCCTGCTCGCTTATATGTTCGAGCTTGTGTCGCCAACGTGGCATGTCTGCTTTCGCGGCTTCGCGTCCTTGATAGTATGCCTGTCTCTCGGGCGGTGTCTGGACAGGCATGCCTGTTTTGATGGGTGCTCCAGTGTCGAGAGGCGACTTCCTGGAGAAACCGAATTTTGCAAGTATGCCAAACATGACAATCTCCTCTTTGTTGATGAAGGTATTCCGTTCGGAATAGTACAATTAAAATTTATTCTTATCAAGTGATCATCAAATACATACAAAAGAAATGGGCCGACGCTTACGCGTCGGCCCGTGGTTAGACCCAGATTGGTTCAAGGCGGCTATGCAGCTCTTGTTGAGAAGGAACTTTAAGACACGGTCATTCGCCGCAAAGCGAGCCAGTCTACCCAGTCCCCACAACTCAACGACCTCGAGGTCCGTTAAAACCCAGAACCTCTTCGAGGACCTAACCAATACGTATCTTACGTACTTTTTGAAAAAGGTCAAGAGAATCTATTTGAGCCAGATCCACTCCTGGTCTTGGCGCACCAGCTCTTCTTTTGCTCGTTCTGGCTCCTTCATAATCTCTGAAACGACACGTTCCATGCGCATGCTTTGTGAGCCTTTTACTAAAACAATATCCCCTTCCCCGAGCATGTTCTGGAGTTCTAATCCGGCACGTTTTGAATCTTCGTATTGAAAGATAAGAGATTCCGACATCCCGTTTCCAAGCGCTCCTTGCGCGATGTCTCGCGCACGCAAGCCAACCGTAATAAGCACGTCAACAGTTTTTGCGGCAAGTGCTCCAATTTTGCGGTGCTCGTCTACCGAGTAGCGCCCGAGCTCTAACATGTCGCCCATAACAGCAATTTTTCTTCCACCTTGGGTAGGCAAGGTTGCAATAGTGTCGAGCGCTGCAGCGCACGCTGCGGGTGATGCGTTGTACGTGTCGTCGATGACAAGCGTATTTTTTATACCTTCAACGAGGTGCATGCGACCCGGCGGCGCTTTGTAGTGTTGCAAACCTTCTGCAATAGCTGCAGGGCTTTTATGGAGCGCGTGTCCTACTGCTGCCCCGGCGAGCGCGGGCAAGAGTGCGTGCGTTCCAAGCGCGCCCACCACTTCAACCGGAATGGTTGTGGTGTCTACCCGCACCATGGCGCGGATGCCAAGCGGCATCTCTCGGACAGCGCCTTTTTCAACGGTGGCGCGCAGTAGTTCTGGTTCACTCGCACGCACATCGCACCCTTCAGTAAAGCCGTAGGTAAGCACATTCTGCGCTTTTGGATGTTTGCGAAGATTGCGCACGTTTTCTTCATCGCCAAAAAGTATCAGTGCGCCGCCTGGACGCAGCGCATCAATAAGCGATGCTTTTTCCGCCACCACTTCTTCAGGAGAGCTAAAAAATTCTACATGGACCGGTACTTCCGGAAGTCGGGTAATAACCGCCACGTCTACCGTAAGCCACTTCTGGAGGCCTTTAATGTCGCCAGGGCGGTCTGCGCCAACTTCGAGCACGAGCCACTCTGGGTAGCGTCCCGGATATTTGCTGCTAAAGAGAATAAGCGCGAGGCCGTCGAAAAGGTTTTGCATCCACCGGAGTGGGTTGTTCCAGGCGTTTGGGATGCCAAGGATAGTGAGGGGCAGACCTATTTCGCTATTAAAACTTTTTTCGCTTTTACGCGTGTGTGCACCTTCGGCCATCACTGCATAAATTGCATCTTTTGCAGAGGTCTTCCCGACACTGCCGGTAATAGCAATAATTTTCGGTTTGTATTTACGCAACACGAGGCGCGCCTCGGCGCGCAGAAGGATAACAATAATTTTTTTAAAAAGTGTGCGCATGGTTTAACGATCCGGAGGTACGTTGTAGTAATTGATAAGAAACTCGGTCAGGTGGTCGAACGGGAGTACGAGTGTTTGCGAGGCGTAGGTTGCGCCTTGCGGCTCAAGCGAAAATAAAAAGACAATAAACTTTGCATCGAATGACGGAAAATAGCCGAAGAAACTGTGCAAGAATCTGTCGCTATAGTATCCCCCGCCGTTCGGGTTGGCAATTTGCGCGGTACCTGTTTTTGCTGCAACGCTGTAGCGGTCGCGCTTTATTTCCCCTTTTAATAGCGCTTCGTCTACCACTTTGGTAAGCATGCGGCTTACCTCGAGCGCTGTTTCCGGCTGCAATACTTCGGCGTCGACCCAGGCAAGCGTGCGGGTAATCCCGGTGTCGTAGTGGATCGCGCGTACGAGGTGGGGCGTCACGAGCCGACCCCCGTTTGCCAGAGTTGCAAGTGCACGCACGGTTTCAATAGGTGTGACCGCGATACCTTGTCCGAAAGATGCTGTTGCGTATTCAATTTGCGATGCTTCGGGGCGAAGGTTGCCGGTTAAACCGCGTACCTCGCCAGGGAGGTCTATACCGGACTCTTCGTTGAGCTTGAATCTATCAAGAAAGTATTCGCGCATCTTTTCCTTCCCGAGCTGGTCCGCAACAAAGGCGGTGCCGATGTTAAGTGACTGGCTCAAAATTTCTTGGATAGGGACAACGCCGCGCGCGACACCGTCGAAGTTGTTGATCGTTTTGTCGTCGATCTTGCGGGTACCAGTGTCGTTGTAGGTAGTGTTGGGCGTAATAGATCCGCTGTCGAGTCCGGCTGCTATGGTAAGCGGCTTCATGATTGATCCCATTTCGTATACGCTTTCAACGAGAGGGTTGCTAAAGATGCGCGGATTTTTTTCTTTATTAAATGCATTAAGGTCGAACGTCGGGTGTACCGCCATGGCATAGATCTCTCCTGTGTTTGGGTCCATGATGATGCCACCGGAGAGTTTTGGGTTCCACTGCGCATCATATTGCTCGAGCGTGCGTTCCAGTTCCGCCTGGACCGATGGTTCAAGTGTTGTAATAAGGTCGCCCGTATACGACGCGCCGCTTAAAAAGTCCTGCACCTCACCAAACAGTTCAACAAAAAAGTTTGCATACAGGTTGTCTTCGCTGCGCGCAAGCGTTTGTTCGTAGTAGCGCTCAAGGCCGTAGCGCCCTTCTTCTTTGTCGCCATTGTATGCAACAAAGCCGAGCGCGTGTGCTGCAAGAGAGCCGCCTGGGTATGTGCGCCACCGATCTTCCTCGATGATGACGCCCGGAATTTCCTCTGCTTGTAATTCAATACCTACGGCGCTGTCGAGGTGCTCTGCAAGTTTTGCATACTTGCTGCCCGCAATAGTTGCACGCGTCATAAACTGGTCGCGCGAAATAGGTACCACTGTGTTGATCGCGGTGTAGGTCGCGTCTTTGTCGACAATGCGGGATGGATTGATCGACAATGCAAATCCGGTTGAAAGGTGGGCGGCGAGCGTTTGTGTACCGTCCTTAGTTGTAAAATAAATCGCGTTGCGGCTCATGAGCGGCGTCGCCGGCTCAATAAATTGCGCGTCCGCTTTAGCGATGTACATGTCGCCGCGCACTACTTGGAGGATGTAGAGGCGTCCGATGATAACAAATGCGATGAGTGCACACAGTATCGTAAGCACTCGGATCCTGCCCACAAACCGCGCTGTCTTCATACCTAGTGTAGTCTAGCACTGAGTCCGTCCTTTACCCTAGCGGCCGCGTAATGAAAGTGCGGTATCAGGTTGCGCGTATGCAGTAGTAACACTCGTTGGCGCAGTTAAGCCCATTGCGTATGCACGATCAAGTGTGATGTTTTTAGTGAGTGTGAGGTAGGTCGCTTCGAGCTTGCTTAATTCTGACGTATAGCGAGCGATAGCGCGTTCTGAAGTGGTGCGTTCTGCGGTGTGTGCGACTGCACCGAGGAGAAAGACGCCGTAGAGGAAGAGCGACAGCGCAATAAGGCCGGCAAGTACTGCCATAGTGCGGTTCATGTAGGGCCCGTATTTGTGTGCAAGTGCTTTCATGTAATTTATGCGGTGGTTACTTTCTCGATTGCGCGTAGTTTTGCACTGCGGGCGCGAGGGTTGCGGCTAATTTCAGCACTTGAAGGCACGAGCGGTTTCTTTACAAGGAGCTTGCCACCGTTTTTACTCAAATCTGCGAATAGTCTTTTTACCAAACGATCCTCTATGCTGTGGAAGGTGATGACGACGATGCGCCCCCCTTCTTGCAACTTCATCCATGCTCCATGAATTCCCTTTTCGATCGATCCTAATTCATCGTTAACGGCAATGCGGAGCGCTTGGAAGGTTCGTGTTGCAGGGTGGATCTTCCCGTGACGATATATAAATGGGACTGAGTCTTTAATGATCTCGACGAGCTCGATCGTTGTTTCAATAGGCTGAATGTCGCGACGAGCAACAATAGCTGCGGCGATGCGGCGCGCGTAGCGCTCCTCTCCGTAGCCGAAAATAGCATCAGCGAGCATCTTTTCGGTCCATGTATTAACGACTTCCGCTGCAGTAAAGCCTGATGCGGGTTTGTCGCCGTAGGACATGTTGAGTGGTTCGTTCGTTTGGAATGAAAAACCTTTGCCTTCTCCTAGCTGGTAGCTGCTCCAGCCAAGGTCAAAGAGTGCTTTATTGATTTTCTCGACACCGGTGTGTTCCAGGATGTTGGTGATATCGCGGAAATTCCCCGCAAGGACCTCCGTACGTGCGCCAAAAGGCGCAAGGCGCTTGCGGGTTCTCTCCACTGCCACTTCACTGGCATCAATAGCAATAAGTTTTGCTTTCTTTGCGGCTTTCAGTATTGCTTCACTGTGGCCACCGCCCCCTGCGGTCATGTCCACGATCAAATCTCCATCTTGTGGATGGAGTAATTCAACCGCTTCGTGCAACAGCACGCTGACATGCCCTGACTCCTGCTCGCCTGAAGAGGCCTGCTCCTCTCGCGCAGCATGCTTCGAAAGACGAACGGAAGTCAAAGAATGTGTCATCATAATCGGTTTGATAAAAATACGACCCTATGTGTAAAGAACGTCTGCCGGCTCCTTTTACAGGATGCCCAGGTCGCCCAATGTCTGCGCCATCTGGTCTGCCCCCTTCTCGATGCGCTTCTTGTATTCCTCCCAGGTCTTGTCGTTCCAGATTTCAACCCGGTCAGATACTCCTGCTACTACTACCCGCGAGCGTAGGTCAGCGAACTCTTTCAGATAGTCGGGGATAAGAATTCTCCCTGCTCCATCTACTTCTGTCTCGACGGCACCTGCAAGAATGAATCGGCTGATTCCTCTGGTGTCCGCCTGACCGAACGGAAGCGACATGAGTTTCCCTGCAATGTCCTTCCATGTGCGCTCCGGGAACATAAACAAACATGTGTCGAGTCCGCGCGTGACAACCACTCTTCTCCCGACTTCTTTGCGGAACTTCGATGGGAGTGAAAGTCGCTTCTTGGAGTCTAGCGTGTGTAGGTATTCTCCAATCAGCATGTTCTTTCGGGATCCCACTTCATCCCACTACATGACATTGTAGACCACTCTTCCATCCCACCAAGCCACTTGTCCACATTTTTGCCTTTTGTATAGGTTCGGAATACTACTTGACAAACTGTCAAATAAGGTATATAATAGTTATTAGAGGCGTTGGGTAGAAAAGCTAGAAAACTAGCACTGCCCGATCACAACAATCACACATGCGGAGGTTCTGATGAGCACGTATGAATACAACTCTCGTCCGGGAATGAGCGGTTTCGGAATTTCGGTCCTCATTCTGGTTGCGGTGGTGGCGGCCATTGGCTGCGCCATCGTCGCCTACAACACCGCGACGGCGGAGGACGAGCCACTCGTTCTTCCTGACTTCGACCGCATCGGTCTGGTCTCGGAGATCGAGACCACTGCCGATGCGGCTGCTGCGGCGATCAACGACGTTGCCGCCGCGGGCGAAGAGCTCGAGCGGATGGCCGCTGGCCTCATGGCCGGCATCCGCGACGGCGCACGCGAGCAGCTCGAGGTTCGAGCACTCGCTGGGGAGTAATTCCCCATTCAACCAAAAAAGGGCGACTCAACCGAGTCGCCCTTTATCTATTGTGTTACTTCCTTGAGGCGTTTGATGACGAAGTCTCTGTCGAGGACGGAGAGGAACCAGCCGGCTTTCGGGCCATACGTTTTTCCTAGGATTGAAAGGTAGATCGCAGAGAATAATTGTGCAGGTTCGATCCCCTGTTTTTCTTTAATGTCGTGGAATTTGTGCTGCAAGTCTTCACCGCTTGGCATCTTTTCCGTACTTTCAATAAAGCGAAGCACTTCAGTAAGTGCACTCTTTTGTGCATCAGAAAGATTTTTAGCTTCCTCCGGTGTCGTATCTTGGATTTTAAATACAAATTTCTCTGGCGCGTACTTGTCTAACCAGCGTTTTGCATATACTGCGCGTTCTGCGAGCTCTGTCTTGTCCTCTACGGTAAGTGGCGCGCCCTTCGTGCGCGCAAACTCCTCTTCCATATTAAGGTGCGGCATTTGTACCATAAAAGCTACCTGTGAGAAGCGTGGGAGGAAGAGGTTCGCTTGTGGCAATCGCCTCGAAAAGGTCCTCGGTTCTCCTCGAAGACTCGGCCAGACCATTTTCAAGACGCTTGCCCCAATCGAACCACGACTTTTCGAAGGGTCTTCCTCTCCGGAGCCAGCAGCCTTTGTCTGTGGGTGTATATATTCAAACAAGCGCGCATAGTCGTCGTCTTTGTTTGTTTTGTAGCCTTCTGCAAGTTTGTCGTATTGGTCGTAGAGTACGGGAATTGTATCTCCTTCTGGGTCGAAGTTGATTTGCTGGTTAATATCTTTACCAAAAAGTGCGAGGCGGAAGATTTTGTTTGGCACTAGGTCAACGATGTCTTTTGCCGATGCCCCTGCGCCCTTACTCGAGGACATTTTTTTACCACCTACCAAAAAGAATTCGTTCGGCACGCCAAAGGGTTCTTTATAGTGAAAGACTTCCTCTGAAATATGTCGTGCTACTTCCCGTGCGCCACCCTTTGAGTAGTGGTCCTTGCCGCCGCCTTCAATATCTACCCCTACTACTTTCCACTTTGCAGCCCACTCGGGCTTCCATGGGAGTTTTGCCTTCCCGCCGAAGGGAGAGACGCGGCCGCTAAAGCCGCAGCCCTTGGTGTACGCGTCGCGTTTTTCGACTACGCAGGTAACTTGTACCGTTTCGCCGTCGAAGTCGGTTGCTTCAGTCATCGCCATCTTGCCGCACTGTGGGCAGATAACAGAAATAGGAAGCCACTTGTCGTTGCGTTCGCCGCCGGAGACTTCTTTGTAGATACGACGGATGTCGGACGCATGTTCAAGCGCTTCGCGGATGACACCATCCATCTTGCCGCTCATATACAGTTCGCTCGCGCGATAAAACTCTGGCGTAAAGCCTGCAGCTGTAATTGCCTCTTTGTATTCGTCGCCATAGTACTCGGCAAAGTTTTTTGCCTTGCCGTCTGGAGATGGGATCATAAAGAGGGGCTTTCCCATCTCTTTTTCGTAGACATCTTTGTCGAGATATACTGGCAGACCGTCCATAGGGTCCATGTCGTTAATCTCGTACTTAAATGTGTGCGGTATACCTGCTTCGCCTAAGCGCTCGGCTATAGCGGCGTGGAGTGCGAGTGCACGCATAGAGCCGACATGCACGCGGCCAGAGGCGGTTTTTTCATCGCGCACTAAAAGCGGCTTCCCTGCTTTGATTTTATCTTTAAGGTCAGCTTCAATCTGCCCAAAGATCCGGTCGAGCCAAAACATGTTGTATACAGTAGCGTTTTTTAGTGGTTTTAGACAGGCCTTGACAAATGTGTTGTAATAGGATATTATGTTTGCCGGAAACGATGTTTCCCCTCTTTGAAGGAGAGAGGTAATCCACTCCTTAAGGGAAGCCGCGATGCGGAAGTTCCCGTTCCTTGACGATGTCAGGAGATCGAAATGACTATTGCTGTGAAGAATGGCGTCGCTACGCTGGATGTCATGGGTGGTGGCACTTTTGTGGGCTGCACCTCGAGTGAAGGGAGCTTTCCTCCCTCGGGCCAGGACTACACCGTGTTCATGTTTGCTCCGAAGAAGGGCGCAGGCGGGATTTTGGTTTTCCAGGACCGCGCCATAGTAAGAATGACAGGCGCGCAGGACTACACGTTTCATCAGTACTATTGGCAGGGTGAGAAGCTGATTGTCGACTATGGTATTAAGTCACCGGCTCGCGCTTACAGCAGTTCGCGCGATATGGGCCTGATAGTCCAGTTCCGCGACTGGTTCTACATCACGAGCAAGCCGGTCGCAGACGTTAACTGTAAGGTCGTCGATCTCTTCGAAATGCTTCGGTATATCGAAGGCAAGATCAACCTTGCCGACCTCGACCGGAGCGCCCGCTCCTACGAGCGCCGCAAGCAGCACGAGGTCCGCATGAAGGATCTTAAGGCGGAAGTGAGTCGTCTCTCGGACGAAAACTCCACCCTCGAAGGAGCGGTTACTATCGGGAGTGCGTTATTCGACCATGCTAGCAAGCAAGTCGATGAGGCCAGCAAGGCCTACCTCACCCACTTCAATGCCGTGGTCGAGATGCGGCCGCTGCGCGATCGGCTCCGCCGGTTCCCGCGGTGGTTGCTGTCCCGGGCGTCGAGGCAGTTCCTCGACGCGATCGGCAAGACCAATCTGACAACCTAGTTCCTGTGCGCTCGGCCGGGTGTCTACCAAGACACCCGGCTTTTCTTTTTTCTTATAGACATTGACAAAAGTAAAATAAATAGGTATTTTAACTTTGGTAACGCCCTATCTGTGGGCAACAAACAATGGAGTCTCAAGGTGACTGTTCGTCCTGATCCAATTGATGTGGCGGTTGGTAAGCAGATTCGCGCACGTCGCACGGATCTTGGTATGTCGCAGACGGAACTCGGCGCGGAACTTGGCATTACCTTCCAGCAGATCCAGAAGTACGAAAAAGGTGCCAATCGGGTAAGCGCTAGTGCTCTCTACAAGATAGCTGGAGTGCTCAAGGTGCCCCTGTCATACCTTTTTGGTGGCCATCTTGGTTATTCGGTCACGACAGACGATCCAGATGAAATCGAACTTTTGGTGCTGTTTCGCCAGATTAGGGTTGAGGACGAAGAACTTCTTCACCCCTTCATGGTCATGATGAAGACGATTGTTGAACGAACCCACAAGAAGAGACGATAACTCTCTTGAAACCAAAACTCCGGCGGAATTCCGCCGGAGTTTTTCTTTTATTCAACTTTCAGTATCTTATACTTCTGTGTTCCCTTTGGAGTGTGGAACGAAAATTCATCCCCTTTCTTCTTCCCCATCAAGGCGTTGCCGAGTGGTGAGTGGTAGGAAATTTTTCCTTCAAACATATTGGTCTCCTCTGCGCCAACAATCGTGTAGGTGTGTTTTTCGTCTGCACCGAGTTTTTGCACGGTTACTGTTGAGCCCATGCCAACATTGTCGGACTTCGTGCCTTGCACGATTTTTGCATTTTTAAGAATTACTTCGAGCTTGCTGATGCGCTCTTCTACTGCAGCCTGCATCTCGCGCGCTTCTTGGTACTCTGCGTTTTCTGAAAGGTCGCCCAATGAACGCGCGTACTCAAGCTGCTCCGCCACTTCCTTGCGGCGCGTGGTGCGGAGTTGGTCGAGTTCGCGAGTCAGTTCCTCAAACTTCTCTTGCGAGAGTAATTCTTCTGCCATACGTGCTCACGAGTGTATCGAAATTGGGCTTAAAGTCAATGTGTATAAGAAGGTGCATGCTCGTTCATCCAGTATAAAAAGGCATTCAGTACTGCTGGCGCGCCGAAAAGAGTACCCGCTGGCGCACGTTCAAGCACCACCGCAAACGCATACTTTGGATTTTTATACGGGAAAAACCCAACTATCCAAGAATTCATAAATTCATTTTTAACCCCGATCTGCGCCGTACCAGTTTTTGCAGCAACTTCTACGAAGGGCACTGCGACTGCGGTCGCAGTGCCTCCGGGTGCTACCGCAGCGCGCATACCCTCGCGAGCTACTTGGAGCGCATAGTCACTTATAGGGAGCGAGGTGCCGCGCGGTGTCGAACTTGCGATCAATGTTGGAGTAAGTAAGGTGCCGCCGTTTGCCACTGCAGCGATAGCGCGCGCCGCTTGGAGTGGTGTGACTTGCACGCCGTACTGGCCTATCGCGGTGTGGTAGGTGTTGCCGACACGCCACGGGTCGCCGTCAAAGTTTGCTGCCTTCCATGCAGGGTTTGGAATAGTCCCCTTGGGTTCGACAAATCCAAAAAGCCCTGTTTCTTTACCGAACCCAAACATGCGTAAATAATTTTCGATACGTTCGATGCCGAGTCCGCGCTGGTCTTCAAAGCCACCACCAATTTCATAAAAGTATACGTCGGATGAAACAGCGATTGCTTCGCGCATATCAACCCAGCCGTGTGCCTTCCAGTCTTTAAAGATAGACGGGTTGTTTGGGTCGTACGGGTTTGGGAGTGTGAGTGCACCCGTACTGAGGATCTCAGTGTGTTCGTCTATGACACCTTCGTTCAGTGCTGCTGCGGCGACGATAGGTTTTACGATAGAGCCGGGTGCATACAGGCCACTTAGTGCGCGGTCGAGGAACGGTTGTCGTTTGTCGGCAAGTAATGCAGCAAGCGTGGTTGAACTGCCGTCGGTGAGGGCTTGCGGAGAAAATTCTGGATAGCTGGTTAAAGAAATAATCTCGCCCGTTTGTACATCGATAATGACCCCCGACCCTCCTTGAAAGCCCGACGCATCAGCGCGCTCTTTAATGGCACGATACAGCGCCTGGGTCACGTCTGCATCTAACGACAGGGTGAGTTTTTCGCCCGGTATAGGTGGCACTTGAGCGCTTTGGGACACAATGTTGCCTCGCGCGTCTGTTTCGGTAAGGCGACTACCGTTGGTGCCACTCAGTCGCTCGTTATACGCCTCCTCTACGCCATCAACGCCTTCAAAAGATTCTCGGAAATAAAATCCTGCGGTGTCTTTTGCTGGCGATTTTACGTAGCCAAGTATGTGCGCAAGACCCTCGTAGGTGCTATAGGTGCGTTCCGCAAAGTCGTTTTGTTCCTCGTTGATAGTATTAAAGGCAAGTTCTACTCCTTGGCGGTCAGTAATAATGCCTCGGTCTGCAAACACGATGCTTTCGGATAGTTTATTTTCGGCTGCCTGTTTTGCGTACGCTGCCCCGTTTATAATTTGAAGAGTGGCTGCGCGCGCGGTGTATGCAAGGAAAATAGCGCCGAGCACCACACCTACCAACAAGAGGGTTTTGCGCTCAATAGGTAATTCAATTCTGCCTTCCATTCGGTCGACATCGAACTGCGAAAGGTTTGATGAGTCGATCAAAATCTCATCCGGGTTGATTTCTGGTGAGCGTCGACGATGGCGTTTGAACAGTCGCATCGCTCTAGTATACAAAATGACAGGAACAAAGAGGAGAAAAGAGGGCGCTATACGTGTTCCTGTGGAGCTTTTTGGAAGAGGTAGCGCATTCCTACTACACGCGCCGCGATACTAAGCGCCGCCGTAAGTGTGCATGGAAAAAAGAGGTAGTGCATAAGCCCCAGCGGTGCCCCATAGGCAAGGTCGAGCAGTAAGCCGACGAATAGGGCAAATATGTAGCTTCCAAGTAACGCAGCGATGATGACTCCTGCGATAGCAAGCGGCCACCACGACAACAGAAAGCCAGACGCAGTAAGTAAAAAGCACGCAGCGTATACAATTTTTTTATTGTTGTTCATAGAGTGCGGTGTATGGCAACACGTTTACGTAGCGCAGCGAAAATATATTCACCGGCAGCGTCAGGTATGCCGTAGTAAATGATGCACCTTCTTTTTGTTCTGTGCCAACCACCTGTGCGGAAAAGTGTTGGGTCAGTCCGGTAAAGGTAACCGTGTCTCCTACTTCCACCTTTTCTCCAGCAGGGACCTCTGCTTCAAGCGAGCCGCCGCCTTGGCCGTGTACAACGACGGGAATAGTGTCTCGTAATAGGGCGTTGTGGCTCGTGCCGGGTGCAGAAAAAAGTATAACGCGGGCCGCAGAGTCGTAGACTTCTTCCACGGTGCCAATCACAATTGTACCTCCTGGCGAAACAAAGTTTCCTTGCCGTACGCCGTCGTTACGTCCTGCGTCGATAATAAGAGTGTCGTACGGAGTTCCTGGTGGCCGTAGCAGTACTTGGGCAAAAATAGACTGCGTCGTCGTGGCGCTGCGGCCGAGTCGCGCACGTAGCTCTGCATTTTCTTTTTCGAGTATGGTGCGGTCGAGTAGTGCTATCGACGTTGTCGCAAGTGCGTCGCGCAGACGACGGTTTTCTGTCTCGAGCGCTGCCTTCGATGAAAATTGTGCAAATACTCCGCCCATGCTTTCTCCGGTTTTGCCGCCTAAAAATATACCCTGCTCAAGTGCAAGCCATACCACGTTTGCAACACTACTGCGAAAAAAAATAACAATAAAAAGTCCAATGAAAATTAGTCCGCCGATGCCGAGTGGTATAAGCGGAGAATTTTTTCTCCGTCGTTTAGGAGATATCGTCGTCATGCTCTACAAAGACGTCCTTGTATGCGTCTATATTTTCTAGGATAACACCAGTTCCACGAGCAACTGCGGTAAGTGGATCGTCAGCAATAATAACGGGTACTTTGAGCCAGCGGGTAAGCAGCTGGTCCATACCTTTCAGTAGCGCGCCGCCGCCCGTTAAAATAATGCCCGAGCGCATAATGTCAGAGAGGATCTCCGGCGGCGTCGTTTCAAGCACTTCGCGGATAGATTCTATAAGCGTATCAATTGACTGCGAGATAGCATCGCGCACATCAGCATCGGAAATAAGCACTTCTCGCGGCAACCCGGTAATAAGGTCTCGTCCCCGCACGACCGCCTCCATTTTTTCCCCTTCGACAACGGTGCCGAGCGCCATCTTCACGTTCTCTGCGGTTTTTTCCCCGATCAGTACTTTATACTCGGAGCGAATGTGTGCGATGATGTCGCGGTCGAGTTTGTCCCCCGCGATGCGTAAGTTTTTTGAGCGGACAATGCCGCCAAGCGATATAACCGCGATGTCGGTTGTGCCGCCACCAATATCGACAATCATCGTTCCTGATGCCTCTCTAACCGGGAGGCGGATCCCGAGTGCTGCGGCCATCGGTTCTTCAATAATGTGTACTTCACGAGCGCCTGCGTTTTGTGCCGCGTCTTTAACGGCACGGATCTCGACGTTGGTGATGCCGGAGGGTACGCCGACCACGACGCGAGGCCCCAGGAGTTTTTTAGAAAATGTTTGTGCACGCGAAATAAGGTACGCGAGCATCTCCTCGGTTGCTTCAAAGTCTGACACAACACCTTCAACCAGGGGGCGCACAGCAGTAAGGTGTCCGGGAGTACGACCCAGCATTTGCTTTGCGACTGCGCCTACTGCAACGACTTGGCCAGTTTTTTGGTTTACGGCAACCACGGACGGTTCAGAGACGACAATCCCCTTGCCGCGTAAATATACGAGCGTGTTTGCTGTACCCAAATCTATACCAATGTCGTTTGAAAGGAGCGTGTTAAATCGTTTTGGGAATTTCAGTCTAGCCATGCGTTAATTGCCCGATTAATTCTGGAAGGCTCTTGTGTGTGGTGGTACCTGTAGCACGTTCGACACATTCATACTTCCCTGCGGCGAGTGTTTTTTCTGACACAACAACGCGCAGTGGAATGCCGATAAGGTCACTGTCAGCAAATTTCTCTCCCGCACGTGCCTCTCTGTCATCATACAAAACGTCGATTCCTGCTGCAGATAGAGATTGGTAGAGTTCATCCGCACTCGCCTTAACCTCTTCCTTGCCGTTCGAAAGCTCTACAAGGTGGACACGGAACGGGGCTATAGCGTCTGGCCAGACAAGACCTTTTTGGTCAGAAAGAATTTCCGCAACTGTTGCCATGAGTCGAGCGGGACCGATCCCGTATGAGCCCATAAACACCGGCGTGTCATTACCGTCTTTGTCTTTATATACAAGACCAAGCGCGTCAGAAAAGCGTGTGCCGAGAGTAAAAATATTTCCAACCTCTACCGCTTTTGCTTCTTTCAAAGAGTCTTTTTGCATGCCGGTGGTCTCGTATACCGACGGATCGTCATACACTTCTTTGTTAACAGCTCGCTTTGTTGCCTCGTCAATGTAAATAATATCTTCACCGGCGTCTGAAAGTGCTTGGAACTCATGAGAGTATTTACTAAAGGAGCCGCCCGAGGCAAACGTCATATATGTTTTGTCTCCAATACCGACGCGTTCAAAAATCGTCTTATATGCTTCTGCTGCCTTCTCGTAAAACCCTGTGTGTTCTGCTTCGTTTTGAGAAAACGAATAGAGGTCTTTCATAACAAACTCGCGCGTACGCATGAGCCCGCTTTTAGCGCGCGCTTCGTTACGGAATTTTGTTTGAAATTGGTACGGATAGCGCGGTAAATCGCGATAGGAAGAGATGTGGTCGCGCATGAGCGCAGTAATCGGCTCCTCGTGTGTAAAGCCAAGACCGAGCTCGCTCCCCTCTTTGAGAGTAGTCTTAAACCAATTATCTACTTTTTCATCATCCCAGCGATCAGTTTTTTTCCATACTGCAGGGTCTTGGAGTGCAGAGAGGTGGAGTTCACTTCCGCCGATTTTGTTCATCTCTTCGCGAATTATTGCAACAACTTTTTCAAACGTACGGAGACCAAGCGGCAAAAGGTCGTACACCCCTGCCATTTCCTTGTGGATATAGCCAGCGCGGATAAGGAGCTGCGCGTTTTTTGCGACCTCGTCTTTTGGTGCCTCGCGGCGGGTTTTGGTAAAGAGTTGAGACTGCTTCATATGGGCCCAATTGTACGGCTAAATGACTCTTGAAGCAAAAGCACTTTTACGGCATAGTATGGGCAGCGTTTCCATAGGTAAGGAGGAATTAATGCCGGATGACTGCACTTTTTGTCATCGAGACATACCGGGGCCTTGTAAGACCCAGGAACTTGCTAATTCGTGCGCCAATTTGGTCGCCATGCGCGCCTCTCACGCCAGACTTCGTGACAGTGAGGAGGGAGTGAGGAGGTTGGGGTACACTGAGTATATCGATCACGACAACGATTAGTTTTGAGCCGCCCGGGGTACCGGGCGGTTTTTCTTTTATCCGATTAAACGCGCGACGTCGTGGAAGGAAACGAGCACCATGAGTCCTATTAAGAACACAAAGCCGCCTATAGTCGCAACAACTGTTACTTTTTGGTTGAGTGGTTTGCGGCGGATAGCTTCAATGATGATAAGGAGGAGGCGGCCACCATCAAGCCCTGGGATAGGAAGCAGGTTGATGATCGCGAGGTTGATAGAGATGAGTGCAGTGATCATGACTGCTGCAGCAAACCCTTCTTCTACTGCTCCGGCACCGATTGTCGTAATGCCGATAGGACCTGCGACGGTTGAGTAGTCTGCAACACCGCGTACTATCTGAGCAAAGAATCCTGCCAAGCCTTGCGCGGTCGCTATTGTAAGGTTGTAGGTTAGGCGTGCGCCTTCAAGTACTGCCAAGTGAGGCGGCAATGTTAAGGTGCCCACATCGTCAAGCTGAATTCCCACGGCTTTGCGGCCTTCGATAAACCCTTCTTCTGCGCGTACCACATAGTTGTGGAGCTCGTCCTTACGGTTTACGGTAATGACAAAACTTTCGTCCGCGTGTTCGGCAATAAAGGTGCGCGTGTCGTCGGCGTTGGTGTTGTGTGTGGTGCGGGAGGTAGCGGTTTCAACACCTTCAATAATGTCTCCGGGCTCTATGCCTGCTTTTTGTGCGGGAGAGTTAGGGATGAGTGCAACAACGGTGGCGTGGGCGTGTTCTACGGTACCAAAGCCCGTGTGCTGTGCCGAGGTCGGCAACCCGGTCATGTAGCCGACCGAAATAGCCAGCCATGCAAAGAGGATATTAAACACAATGCCCGCTACAATAACTGCCGACTGTACGAGGCGAGGTTTGCGTACGAACGAGCGCGGGTCTTCTTTCCCCTCATCGCCATTCTCGCCGAAAATGCGCACAAAACCGCCAAAAAATAAGGCATTTATGGAATAAATAGTTTCTCCGAATTTTACAGAAAGGAGGCGCGGTGGAAAACCGATACCAAACTCATCGACGCGGATCTTAAACCACTTTGCAACAGAGAAGTGACCGAGCTCGTGCACCAAAATAAGTGCCACGAGAATAAGAATGAAAAAAACAATAGACATATACTAGCTGGTTATCTCTTTTTCTTTGCGTTCAAGCGCAGCATCAAATGCCTTGTTTGCAGCGTCGACGCGCTTTTGCATCTCGTCCTTAGAACGGAATTTGTCGTCTTCAGACATCTTCCCTTCTTTTTCTTTTTTCTGGATGTCGTTCCAGACCTCGTCGCGAGCACCGCGTAGCATGGTGCGGATTTCCTCGAGTTTTTCCTTAGAAAGTTTAAGCAATGTGGTGCGGCGTTCGCTGGTTAATTCTGGGAAGAACACTCGAACGCCTTTTTCATCTGCGCCAACAGAAAGACCAAGGTTCGCAACGGTAATTGCCTTCTCGATCTCTTTTGCTTGAGACATATCCCACGGCTGGATGCGCAAGGTGCGTGCATCTTCAACAGAAATGTTTGCAACCTGGTTCAGGCTCATGCGTGTGCCGTAAGACTCGACAAACACGCTGTCTAAAATAGCGGGCGTAGCGCGGCCAGTGCGGATACCGCTTAGTTCTTTACCGAGACGGTCAGTAATATCTGCAATCTTTTTCTCAAAAGGTTTAAAGTCGTATGCCATATACAGAGAGTATATCAAACTCTAAATTTTTTAGCAGCGGGCGGGTAGATTTTTACTAACGGATCTTTGGAGGTGTCGTACGTTCGTGCTGGCGCCATGTATCGCCCATAGTGGATGATCCGATGCGTAAAAAATGGCCACTCCTTTTTTGGAATGATCTGCATTAAATCTTTTTCAATTTTTTCTGCAGTTGTGTGGTCAGATAAATCAAAGCGTTGTACAAAACGAATGACATGCGTGTCGACGGTAATGCCTTCCGTGACGCCATAGAGGTCGCCTAAGATAACGTTGGCTGTTTTTCTGCCCACTCCCGGAAGTGCAATCATTTCCGTAATTGTTTTGGGGAGCTTGCCGTTATATTCCGACTGGAGAACTTTTGCAGCCGCAAGAATATTGCGGGTTTTGTTAAACGAGTAAGTGCAGGAATGTACCAGCTTTTCAAATTCCACAGGATCAGCCTGCACGTAGTCCTCAAGTTTTTTGTAGCGTGCAAAGAGTGCGGGCGTGACCATATTTACGCGCTTGTCGGTACACTGCGCCGAAAGTTGTACTGCCACCATAAATTGCCACGGTGTTTTGTACTTGAGTTCCGTCGTGGCGTTGGGAAATAATTTTTTGAGTGCTTTGTCGAGCTTTAATGCGCGTTCTGTGCGCTCGCGCAGCTTTTTTGGTGTCATTAGAGTTTCGGGAGTGAAAGTGCCACATGTTCAAGCAACATTTTCAGTGACGGTGAACGGTCGCTTACGTACGAGCGTACTTTGTGTATGTCACTCAGTCCTTCTAAGAGTGGTTTTTTATCTTTTGCTGTCGCAAGAGCTTTGTATACTGTTTGTTCAAGGTCAGCTAAAAAAGCTCGGACACGTTCCCTCTCCCCTTCTTCCTCTTTCAGAAGCGCGGCTATCTGCGTACTGCGCTCTTTACCCATACTTTTGAGGAACAGGGTGGCAATCGACGGCGCAGCAGAGTGTTCTGCAAAATGGTCTGGCCCGAGATGGCTCCGAGCCGATACGGGAGAACCGAGGACCTTTTGCAGGGTACTCTGCTGCAGAGTGTGTGGATACGGTAATACTCGCGACTTAATGGTTGGTAACAGTGAGCCGTGTGGAGCGAGCAGCACAAAGACTGTGCCTGCTTGCGGCTCCTCAAGCATTTTCAGGAGCGACTGCTGTGCTTCGCTTGTAATGAGTGAAAAGCCCACCACAAAGAGCGCTTTCCCTCCTACACTCTTAAACGCAGATTGTGTACGCAATTCGGCCGCCTCCTCGACGCCGAGTTTTTCCAGCTCGCGCACAAACACGTCCGGCGAATGTTCTGCAGGGAATCCAAAAATTGCGCGTGCGTCTGCTGCGAGCGCAGGCAAGAGCGAGAGCGGACCTTCCATGACGTATGCATGATGCGAGAGTTCCTGCATAGTTAGCGTTTTGCGATAATGGCACGCTTGTAGGTGTCGAGGTGTTCAAGCGCAACACCGGTACCGTGTGCAACACAAAAGAGCGCGTTTTCAGCAACTTGGGCTTTAACACCAGTGCGGCGCAGTACGAGTTCAGGAAAATTTCGCAGCTGCGAGGTGCCGCCGGTCATGGTGATGCCGCGGTCGATGATGTCGCTCGCAAGTTCTGGCGGTGTTTCTTGGAGTACGTCGCGGATCGCTTTGATAATCTCGCGCAACTCCTTCCCCATCGCTTTCACAATGTCATTGGTCTTAAGTTCCGCGGTACGCGGGAGGCCAGTAATAAAGTCGCGGCCACGGACGGTCATAGTCAGCTCCTCTTCTACTTGCACTGCAGAGCCGATAGTAATTTTTACATCTTCTGCGGTTTTGTCTCCAATGCCCAGATTGTAGACTTTTTTTACGTAGTCAGCGATCGCATGGTCGAGTTTATCTCCGGCACATTTTACAGAGGTTGAGGCAACGATGCCGCCGAGCGAGATCACTGCGACGTCGGTCGTGCCGCCACCAATGTCGACAACCATATTTCCGCGCGACTCGTAAATTGGGATGCCGGCACCAATTGCCGCAAGTACCGATTCCTTTACCACGTACGCACTTTTTGCACCGGCACGCACTGCAGCCTCTACAACGGCACGCCGCTCGGTCGAGGTAACGCCGGTCGGTACAGACACCATCACCTCTGGTTTAAAAAATTGAAACTTCCCCATCGCTTTCGTGATGAAGTACTTGAGCATCGCTTGCGTAACGCGATAGTCCGCGATAACGCCGTCTTTAAGTGGACGGTAGGCAATAATTTCTCCCGGAGTGCGGCCGATCATTTCCTTAGCACCTGCGCCAACGGCGAGGATGCGGCGGTCTTCTGAAATGGCAACCACAGACGGCTCGTTTAAGACGACACCTTTCCCGGGCACAAACACGAGCGTGTTTGCTGTTCCTAAGTCAATGCCAAGTTTTGGAGTAAGGAATGACATCCGTGCAATGATACTGAAGATTGCGCTCCAAAACAATCTAGGCGTTTTGGCGTTGTATGTTGAGTCCCAGTTTTTGGAGCCTGGTTTCAATATATTCGTACCCGCGGTCGATGTGGTAGACACTACCTATCTTTGATGTGCCTTGGGCTACCGTAGCTGCTAGGAGGAATGCTAACCCAGCGCGCACATCTGGGCTTTCAAGCTCTTTCCCGACCAGGTGTGTGGGGCCCGTGACCTGCATTTGAAATGGATTCCACCGCACAATTTTTGCACCCATTTTATTTAGCTCTTCGAAATAGTTGAGGCGCCCTTCGAAAATAGTTTCAAATACGACACTCTCCCCGCTTGCTTGGGTAAGGAAGATAGTCATCGGCGCCTGGAGGTCGGTCGCAAACCCCGGATACTCGTGGGTACGGACGTCTATGCCGTGGAAAGCGCTATTTGGTTTTGTGTTGTTGCGAATCGCAATAAAATCTTTTCCTGTTTCGACGGGTACGCCGCAGTCAATAAGCATGTGCGTCAAAATCTCGACATGTTCTGGGTTGCAGTTGGTTATGGTCAGGTCTTTCGCTGCAAGTGCGCCCAGGATCATGAAGCTGCCGGTTTCAATACGGTCGGGCAGTGCGCGGTAGCTCTTCCCTGCTGCTTTGAGTGGGCCGTTCCCTTCTATATATATAGTCGGTGTGCCAGCGCCGGTAATTTTTGCACCACAGGAATTCAGGAAGTCCGCAAGGTCTTTGATCTCGGGTTCAAGCGCCGCATTTTTAAGCACGGTCGTCCCCTCTGCACGCGTTGCAGCCATCATCAGTGTTTCGGTTGCGGTGTGACTACGGACAATAAAAAAGATTTCCGCACCTTTGAGTCCCTGTGGTGCACGCAGGTGGTAGTGCGTATCCTCGACAGACACTTCGGCGCCCATCCGGCGGAATCCATCTAAAAAGAGGTCGATCGGGCGTGCGCCGATTATGTCTCCTCCTGGGTGCGGCAAGCTAACCTTCCCAAACCGTGCGAGCATAGGGCCCATCATCACGACCGAGGCGCGCATACGCTCAGCAATAGTACGATCAAGTTCTGTTTTAGTAGCTCTGCTGGTGTTGATGGTATAGTCCTTTCCTTCCGTAACGTCGGCGCCTAAGTCGCGCAGGAGTTCTGCAAGGCGATGCATGTCTTCAATGTTTGGGGCGTCTTTAATAACCACAGTGTCTTCAAAGAGCATGGTTGCGGCCATGGCTTTAATGACTGCGTTTTTTGCAGGTTGCACAGCTATCTCGCCATGGAGGGTTTTTGCGCCTCCTGTTCCTTCAATAACAAAATGTTCAGCCATTAGATTTTTTATCAGTATGATTTTTAGGATTTACTTCCCACCAAAACTTTTTGGAAAAGTTTTTTGCTTGGTCGCACACACTTTTTAAGTAATAGAGGTCTTTTGTGGGAATCGCCTCAAGGATTTTCCCCATGCGTGCCATGGTAAGTGGCTTTAAGCCATCTTGCACGCGACTGATGTTTAGTTTGGTCATAAAGTACTGCATCATGTCGCCGCGCTCGCTTGCCCGGGCTTTACGCTCAAGTTTTTTCGGAATGTGCGAGCCGATATGGTCCACGGGTCTATTGTACGGCACAGAGGAACTGATTGACAAAAATTCTGCCCGTACTATAGTTCCTCATGGAGAGAGATGACCGTGCGTATATCCTCACTTCCCCCCCCCTCTGTGAGGAGTGCATGGTCTGTAGGCCACCGGTTCTCTACAGTCGCCCCGGAGAACCGGTGGCCGCCCTATTCGACTAGCCCGCACCTTACGGCCAGCACATGCTGGCCTTTTCTTTTACCTAAAAACGTTGCATACTGCTTTTTGTGAACGACCCTATTGTGCAACTTGGCGACCCGGTTCTGCGCGCCACTGCAAAACATATCCCGAAAAAAGACATAGGCTCACGCTCCTTGGGTGCGCTTATTGCGCGTATGAAAAAAGTGCTTGCCGGTGAAGCAAACGGTGTGGCGCTCGCTGCGCCTCAAGTTGGTGCCTCGCTCCAACTGTTTGTTGTTGCTGGTCGCGTGTTTGTTGAAGAAAAAGAAGGGAGTGTCGCCGAGGCTGCCGCAGACCGCGTGTTTATCAACCCGGAAATTGTACGCGCCTCTCGCGCAAAGAGTGACATGGCGGAAGGCTGTCTCTCGGTGCGTGGTAAATATGGCTCGGTTATTCGCCACGAAAAAGTGACACTGAAAGCGTGGAACGAAAAAGGCGAACCTATAACCGTTAACGGCTCAGGACTCTTGGCACAAATATTCCAGCACGAGACTGACCATCTTAAGGGCGTGCTCTACATAGATAAAGCAGAGACGCTTACGGAACAAACAGAAGAGAAACATGACGAAGAATAACGCTCCCCTCTTTGCGTTTTTTGGTACGCCGCGGTTCGCTGTTAAAGTGCTTGATGCGCTTGAGGCGCAGGGTCTTCTTCCTGCGCTTGTCGTAACTGCGCCGGACAAACCCCGTGGACGTGGGTTAGAACTTAAACCTTCTCCCGTTAAAGAGTGGGCACTTCTGCGCGGGATTGATGTTGCGACACCTGCAACACTTAAAGATGATGCTTTTGTGGCCGAACTTGCAAACACGGAATGGGACGTGTTTGTCGTTGCAGCGTACGCTAAATTAATCCCGAAAAAAGTACTCGATATCCCACGGCGCGGTGCACTCAATGTGCACCCATCTCTCTTGCCAAAGTTTCGTGGCCCTTCTCCTGCGCGTTCGGCTATCCTTGCTGATGAACGCACTACAGGGGTCACTATTATGCAGATGGACGAACAGATGGACCATGGTCCGGTTGTTGCACAAGCACGTATTGTGCTTGAAGAAGACGCATGGCCGCCGAAGGGGGGCGAATTTGAAGACCTGCTTGCGACCGAAGGTGGCACCCTGCTTGCAGAAGTTATTGGTGAGTGGATCGCGGGTACTATTACCCCTGCACCGCAAGATGAAGCTGCAGCAACCTTTACTAAGAAATTTACCGACGAAGACGCTCGTGTAGACCTTGCGGCAGATGCACGCGACAACCTGTTAAAAATCCGTGCGTTCGACGGGAATCCTCGTCCCTACTTTATGACTGACGACGGGAAGCGCGTGGGTATTGTTGATGCAGCAGTAGTGGATGGATCCCTCCAGATCATTCGGGTCATTCCAGAGGGCAAAAAAGAGATGGATTATAAGGACTTTCTGAGGGGGTTGACAAAGTAACCCACTAGGAGTATACTGTAAATATACCTAAAGTATGGTATAGTACATTGCTGAGCTCCACGGGTCGTAGGTTGCTGCTGCAGCCGGTCGACACCTCCCGTCCCTGAGAGATACAGGAACGATAAGGATCTGACCGCACAGGAGAGAAAACTCCACGATTTCTCGAATGGCGCTTCTAGTTTCCTCCCCGTGGAGCTCGCAACCCCGCCGCTGTCTTAGGACAGCGGCTTTTATTTTGTATTAAAACCGGTCACGTAACCCGCGAAGCATGTCTTTAGCAGCAAGAGCAGAGCGCCGCACAAAGTGGAGGCGCCTCTTTTTATGTTGACGTAGTTCCTGCACGAGGCCTGCTATCGCAATATCAATAGCTTCGTGCATCGTGTCGCCCCATGCGTCTTTTCGGTAGAGTGCGCCCGCAGCGGTTGCGGTAAACTCGGCGCGGTATTTAGACCCGTCACGCATGCTTGCATACTCAAGTTCTACGTCAGTGTGTGCGCTACTGTCGTGGCTTAAAAATTTGTCCGTTTGCGCAAGTTTTTTCTCTACGTAACTGCGTAATTCGCCGGTAATCGCTAATTCTGTGCCTTTAATGTTGTAGTTCATATGCTTGGAAAGATTATTACTCTATAACTCTCTATTTGTAGGAAAAGTGAACGCTACAGATCAGCTTCTTCTAGTATATACCCGCTTTAGCAGTTAACGCAGTAACCAGGATAGTTGAGTGGTTCGGCCGAGTGCGCACGGCACGGGCCGCTGATGCAGTAGTAGATGGAACTGTTGACACCGAACCCTGTTGCCCACGACTCGTTCGGGAATTTGCACATAGTGGGCTGACCTACCGGACAAAAGCGAATGCTAATTTGATACACCTGTTGCTTCGGTTCGTATGACAGCTCAGACGGCGCCCATGCATCCCAGTCGTACACACTTCCTGGCCATGGACCGTTCGGCCAATCTCCGGACGTTGCGAGGTATGACTCGAGTCCTGCAGGAATGCTGCGGTTGGCGTCCGGTGGGTAGACACCATTGTTGTTATTGAGGTAGAGCTGAAGACTTGTCACGAAAGATCGAAACTCGACTTTTGCACGGCTGGTATACGATGCATTTCGCGCATTACTAAAGACAGGCAAGATCAGCGCGATCAAGATTCCGATGATGGAGATAACAAGGAGTAGTTCCACAAGCGTAAAACCATTGTCTGTTGAGTGCTGTTTATTTTTACTAAAAAGTTTGTGGCCTCGTACGCGCGCGCGGGCGACGGCAGCGGTGACGAGCAGCATGCCGCCCATCGCAAACAGGCGGGCAGACGATGGCAAAAAGCCGAGCGAGTCGGCGTAGATCATGTACGCAGGAGTAGAGCCATAGAGACCCACGATCAGTCCGCCCATAAAATTGATCGGGTACCACTTCCGCGCACGCTTTTTCATTGACTCTAGTATACCTTGCACAAATAAGGTCACTATTGTAGGGTCAGCGTGGACGTTTGGTCCTCTACACACAGGAAAGGAAAAGGCATGCAAGTATTTTCACGCATCGCTCTTGCGGTTGCAGGAGTACTACTCTTCGCTTCGGCATCGGCGCAGGCGCAGGTTACGTGTAGTGCTCCTCGCGACGGCGTGGGTGGTGTCATCTTCACCTTCGACGACGGTTCTCGTGGACAGCTTGCAGCTGCTCCCTACGTGCCGTGTGCTACGTACTTCATCAACCCGAGCTATATCGGGACTGACTGGTACATGAACCAGGGCGACCTTGTGACTCTTCGCTCGTATGGCGCAGAGATCGCGAATCATGCCAATACGCATGTCGACCTGACGACGCTTTCACGCGCACAGGTGCGGGACGAAGTGCGGACGGCGCAGGCTACAATCGCAAGTATGGTTGGTGTGCGGCCGACGAGCTTCGCTGTCCCCTTTGGTGCAATCAATCCGACCATCAACCAGGTTCTCAAGGACGAGGGCTACCGCGTCGTTGCGCTCGCGCTTGAGGACTGCACTTTCCAGTCGGAGACTGCTACGGCCCCGGTTCAGGCGTGCCGGCTCGACTCGCAGCATGGTGTCGGCGTCATGTGCGACGAGATCGCAGAGGCTGCGGCTGGAGGGTACTATCTCGTACTCATGTGGCACGAACTGGTCGAGGGCAATGCTGGCGAATACCAGAACCGGATACGCGACCTGCGCGACGTGGCGACCTGCGCGCAGAACCTGGTTGCCCAGGGTCGGCTCACGGTCTCGACGCTCAACGCAGTGTTCTGATCTTTCTACACATAAGCCCGGCGCTTAAAGCGCCGGGCATTTTTTATAATCAGTTTTAGTTGACATGTTTTATTTTGTTTGTTATTTAGAGTTCGGAGAGGGCCATGGCGGCGCTCCAGAATACAGGAGGTACATTTGAAATACGTCAGAATGTTTGCTGCGATCGCCGCTCTGGCGTTCGCATCGCTTGTGGTCACTTCGCCGGCATCGGCACAGGGCTACAACTGGACGGGACCCTTCGTCGGCTTCCAGGCCGGAGCAATCGACGTTGATGTCGATTGGTTCAATCCTGGAACGCCCGAGCAGCAGATCCGGGCAGCCGAGGTCGGCATCAACGCGGGCTTCGACTTCCAGATCCCCGACACGCCGATCGTCTTCGGCTTCGTGGCCGACGCGAACTGGAGCAACGGCGAAACCTGCGTCCGCGATGGCAATTACATCGTCGAATGCGGTGAGGTCAACGCGACTGGCTCCTTCCGAGGACGGCTCGGCTTCGCCTTCGACCGGGTGCTCATCTATGCGACAGCCGGCATCGGCTGGATGCATATGACCCAGGGACAGTCGTGTCCTATTCCGGCCGCGGTCGTCGCAGGTTGGTGCAAGACGCACGGTCCCTACGACCTCGAGACCGACGGCGTCTTGTGGGGGCCGGTCTGGGGTGGCGGCATCGAAGTTGCTGTCGGTGACCAGGGCCGCGCCAGCATCTTCGCAGAAGTGCTGCGAACCAACTACCGCGATCACAACTTCGTGATGGGTCCGGACGGCGATGGTCATCTGACCCTTCCGGACCAGATCGTTGCGGGTGCGCGGTCGACCGTGTTCCGTATCGGTTTCCGCTTCCGCTTCTGATTCGGACGCACAACAACAAAGCCCGGCGCTCAAAGCGCCGGGCATTTTTCATGTAATGTTTTCTTTTTTCGGAACGAGCAGCAGGCCCGTTCGGGAGGCACTTACTTTTACTTCCATCCCCAGTAGTTCTGCGACGCGCGTCATGCTGTCGTCTGGTTGTGGAGCTGGAGCCGGCAGCGCGAGCAACGGTTCAATCCATGCGTGTTCGTACATTGTTGTATGTCCACACGCACTGCAGTGGAAGTAGAGCATCTGCGGCCCGGTGCGAAAGTTAACCAAATACTCCTTCCCTACCCTGTGTGGCATGGAGTAGAGGTGATCGTGCTCATTGAATACGTGGCCACAGCGGCAATGTGCACGATGTTGGAAGGCGTCGTTGCGGTAACTTTGAAGTGAACGAGAGGGAGAGGTGCTCATGCATGTTCTCCTGTAACGTACTACCAAACTCTGCTCCATAGCGTATGCCTGTCGTGTCCGCTCGTCAATTGCTTTCTGAACCTACTCGCACTTTCATGCAAAGTGCGGTATAGATATTTTCTGTATATGCAGCATACGCACAAACGCACGGTAGTTGTTAAGCGCGCAGCAGCGGGTCTTGGCCTTTTTGCTGCGCGCCCAATTAAAAAGGGTGAGCGAATTATCGAATACAAAGGCCGTGCTATTTCAAAAGACGAAGAATATACAAGCCGCAGTAAATACTTGTTTGAAGTAAAGCGCGGGCTAACCATAGACGGCCAAGCACGCTCTAATAAGGCGCGGTACATTAATCACTCGTGTCGTCCCAACTGCGAGCCGGAGATAGAAAAAGGCCGCGTGTTTATTGACGCTGTTAAGAATATTAAAGAAGGCGAAGAGCTTGCCTACGACTACGGTAAAGAATATTTTAACGAATATATAAAACCAAAAGGCTGCAAGTGTGTTGTGCATAGATAAAAAGACCGCCCCAGTATGGAGCGGTCTACGTATACACATATAAGGTCATGGGTTACTGAACGATGATCCTGGTTGCTTGCATGCCGTAGGTCTCTACCAACCGGTAGAAGATTTCGGCATTTGCAATTGCGAGCCGCACGCATCCTGCCGAGGCGGGGCTGCCGAGCGCCGCTTCTTGGTCTGTGCCGTGCACGGCGATGTTGCCGTTAAAAAACACGGACCACGGCATAGGGGCGTTGTTGTACAGAGAAGAAAAGTGATTCGCGTGGAGCCAGAACGGAGAGAAACTCCCTCTGGGCGTCACCTTGCCTGGTCGTGCGGTCGACACGGTCCATGTGTAGAGGTGTTGGTTGTCCACGACGACAGTCATGGTCTGTGTTGCAACATCGATAGTCGCAACGATGCGCGGTTCTGCGGCGTGGGCCACTTGCAGCGAGAGTATAAGTGCAAACGCTGCAGCAACGAGAGTGCGAAAACGCATGTGCCTTCCTTTCCTGGTTGTGACAGTGTGATCCTGTGGGAAGCGTGGTGTGCGAGAAAAAAAGCCACTCCGAAGAGTGGCTTTGTCCCGCCTTTAAGTTTTACAATGCCGTATCGTTTTTTTTAGTTTTGACCCACCCTTACTCCCGAATCAAGTTTTTTGTTTGGGGACTACCAGATATCCCAGTGTTCGACTTCGCAGACGTTGACGCCATACCAGGTGTAGTCGTTGCCGTACTGGTCGATGGCCATGATGTCGTAGATGCAGTAGCCACTGTAGTCGTCGACGTCGACCCAGATGGTCCAGTCGTGCCGGAGCACCTGGCCAAGCTTGTTCCAGCCCCAGTCCGGATTGTCCAGATTGGTGGCATAGATTTCGTAGATCAAATTCCCCGTGAGATTGTGGAACTCGATCATGTAGTCGTTGCCGCGGGTCCAGTTTGCCTGGGCCGGAGCGGTGGCCACGAGGGCCATGGGGACCGCAACCAGGGCGGTTGCGGCAAGGAGGGCAAGTTTGCGCATTGTTATCCTCTATGAAGGAGGTTGTGAAAGTGCGGGACAGCACTGGAGGTTCACATGAACATCCGATGAAAATATACAATGTGGGCTTCATTTTGCAAGGACGCTGTGCACAGTTATTTTTTACATAAAAAGCTCCTCCAATGAAGGAGGAGCTCTAGAACGTACGGGGACCTAGTTATATAGGTACCTAAAGTAGAGGTACGAGTTGTCGTTCCACACGTAACCTGTCAGCTGGCAGCGACTGTTGCGGATAGGCGCAGCCCCCTCAAGTTGGATGTCCCCGTTGGGGAGTGCGTAGCCGCTCACTTCGTATTCGATAGGTCCGCAGGTGCTCGAGAAGATGCGGGCCCGGCCGTAGATGTAGCCACCGGCGGTCCATGCCCCTTGAAAGAGTACGGTCCCGCGCGCAACCGGCAGGCCGGAGCGTGGACTCAGGTAGACGATCTGCATACTGTCTCCCTCACCCAGCCACCGCAGCTCCATGGTGGAGTTGTTGTGGCTGTAGACCTGGGCCGCGGCAGATGTGGCGGTAAGAAAAAATGCAGCAATTCCCATCAGCAGTAAACGACGCATAGCGAGTCTCCTGGTGTTTAGTTTTTGGTGGGGTGGGTAGAGTGCATGTTGGCACCTCTCGCGCCAAAGCTCTTGATCCGTGAGCTCTGCAGATCTCTCTCCTCTTCCGCGGTGCGAGGGGTGTCGCTCTCAGTGTCGTCCATCCTCATATTTTTCAATGTCTGCTCGACGACGACAGGATGCTTTTTAGACGGCTTCTTCACGAATAGCTCCTTGGGTTGAACGTCTGCAAAAACTATACAACGGATGAACTTATTTGTCGCTGTAGATACGAAAAAGAAAAGCCGCGTAGCTTGCGCTACGCGGCGATAGACTCTTCCGAAACATTGTCCAACACTGGACGAAACTTCAGATGCAGAGCTTTCAGTGATACTCTGCCAAGGCGCAGTTGTTCAGTGGTCTGATAAAAAGCTGTAAGGCGTGTACGGGCTGCCTGAACCTGTGCGATGTGTTCTTGTATTTTTTCACACTCCATCGCATAGACGCTGACATCTTCCACTGCTTTTTTCTGAGTGTCCCCCGTTGTTCGAGAAACCTTCTCCTGTGCTCGTCGAAGATTTTCGGCGCTCTTCTGAAGTTGTTGGGCACCGTCGCTCAGATATTTTTCGGTCAGACTCTCTCCTGTTGCGACATAGATCTTGTAGCCCTGGAAATTGCGCCGGAATAGGTTGATCGCGAACTCAAGCCGATTGCGCGGCAGTTTGTAGAGCGCGCGATTCCCTCTTTGTACTGCCGACTGCACTTGTGCAAGCAGAATGGTGCGATCCTTGGCGACAGAAAAGCCGATCGTCAACACATGCTCGCCTTTGTAGTACAACAAGAAGGCAAACACTCCGTCGATATACAACTTGAGATACTTCGTGTAGCTGAATGCGCTAATAGACGGAGTGTGGTCCAGGCGTACTTCAAACCCAGGATACTCGTCGAGATTGAAAGCGCGAAGATTGTTGTAGGTGTCCACAATCTCATTCCACGTGCCGCGGCTGAAGCTCCAGCGCCACATCGAGCTCCGTATCTTGTCGAAGATCTCTAAGTCGATCTCGCGCTCAAAAAGTTTTTCGAGCGAATCGCTGAGTGTAAAGATGGAGCTGTGGCGCATCTTGCAGAGATCTTCGAATGAAAATCTTGCCAGCTCTCTGAGCCCCAAGTGACGATAATGTTCGAGGAAGGAAAAGTCTTCACGCACATGGTGACGATAATATTCCTTCCATCCTCCAAGTTTTGCATCAACGTTTTCGATAGTGCGCACCGGCTCTGTGTTAAAGGCTTCGGGCACATGACGGAGCTCTCGCGTGAGAGACCCAAGCTCGATAGGTTCCATATGAAGTCCCCCATGGGTGTGAATGGTCGTCTGGGAAGTAGTATTGCAATAAAATGTACTTTTGTCAAATATTTATTTCCTACCCCCGCTTGTTACACTAGGCGTATGGCAGAACTGAAGACAAAACCGACCCAAGCAAGCGTGCTCGATTTTATTACCTCTGTTGCAGAGGAACAACAACGCAAAGACAGTAAGGTACTCCTCCAGCTGTTTAAGAAGGTCACGAAAGAAAAACCGAAAATGTGGGGCACGAGTATTGTCGGCTTTGGCATGTACCATTACAAGTCGGAGCGCTCGAGCCAAGAGGGTGATTGGCCGCTCGTCGGATTTTCTCCCCGCAAACAAAATCTCACTCTCTACCTCATGCCGGGGTTTGCAGGTCTTGAAGATTTGCTAAAAAAATTAGGAAAGCACAAAACCAGTAAAGCCTGTCTCTATATCAAAAAATTAACGGACGTAAACATGGATGTGCTCGAAAAGGTGGTCCAAAAATCCTTCGGTGCAGCAAAGAAGCAATTTAAGGTGAAGTAGGTTGGAAAATTCCCTAAAAACCTATATATTAGGGTGGTCCCCTTTATATTCCTCGGTAGCTCAATGGTAGAGCAGCTCCCTGTTAAGGAGTTGGTTGTAGGTTCGAGTCCTACCCGAGGAGCCAGTTGGGATTTGCGTCGCCAAAAGCGGCGCTTTCCCGTTTATTAGAGCCGTGTTTAGGAGGTTCGAACGTGTCTGAATTTTGCTCTGACGAATTTGAGACGAGAATCATCGGCAAAAGCGCAGAATCGGTGTCAATGCTTACTATTTTGTCTTTCAGGAGGAGGTTCGAACCGAGCGCGGCCAAAATGACCTTCCGTGCATGCTCGCCCCTTTCGGTGAAGGCTTCTTTGGCATCGCTGGCGAATGTGAGCACGTTATCGGCCGTCTGAAGCCAGCTGTCCACCCGGGCGTCGGTATCATTCAAAAGCTCGTGGAGCTTTGCTTTCTCTTGGTTTATTTCTGATTTCTTGCGTGTAAATTCTTCTTCACTTATTTCTCCTGCAGCACGCATGTCGATGAGTGTATCGACCTTACGCACACACGCTTCGTAGTTTTTCTGCTGATTTGCGAGGATCGCATTGCGGTCGGTCGCCTCACGTCCATTTTCGTTCTGCAGCCACTTCATTGCCCAGCTGTGGAATTCTTCAGGTGGCTTCACTCGGGACAATGTTTTGGTGACCTGCTTTTCGAGTTCTTTTACCTCAATGCATTTCTGTTTGCAGGGACCTTTGCGCTTGGTGCAGTGATAGTACACGTAGCGGTGAACCTTGCCGTTCTTGGGACGCTTGGTCTTGTGCTCGGCCGTGACCATGCATCCGCACTCTCCGCAGCGGATCATGCCGGTGTAGGAGAAGGTATACGTCTCTGGTTTTGGTTTGTTTCCTCGGCCGAGAAGGTCTTGGACCTTGTCATATTCCTCACGCGTGATCATTGGCTCATGCTTGCCCTTGTGCCAGTTGCCCGAGCCTTGTGGCCACTCGAACCAGCCGTAGTAGAAGGGGTTGTAGAGGACACGATAGAAGCCGCTCCGTGCGAGTTTCTTTAATCCCCACTGATTGACCGCGACCTCGTAGACTCTGGGCGAGGTATAGGTACCACCGAGGATCAAGTCGTACATCTTTCGGATGATAGGAAACATCTTCGGGTCTTTGCGAATCGTCTTGAAGCCTTTCATTTTGTCCGGCGTGTTCATGTAGCCGATAGGAGCAGGCCCCGGATGCCAGCCCATCTCCACTTTGCGCCGAAGACCACGCTTCACATCGACACCTTTGTTATCGTTCTCAAGTTTCGCCTGGCTGCACAGGAGGTTGAGGAGAAATTTATCGTTCGGCGTATTTTTGTATGCTTGCCCGGGCGTCCGTATGTCCAGTAGTTTGTTCTGGTCCATGAGGTAGACCAGATAGCCGGTGTCCACGGAATTGCGCGAGAGTCGGTTCGGATGCCAGGCCACGATGCCTTCGGCTTCGCCTTTCTCGATGCGCTTGATCATCGCGTTGAAGATCTCACGCCCCGGCGCTTTGGCCGAATATGATTCTTCAAGGCGCTCCACGATGTGGAGCTTTTCTCTTTTTGCTAAGGCTTCCAATTCGCTCTTTTGCGAGTCTATCGAAAGTACCTGTCTATCTTCTTGTTCGGACGATTTGCGAGCGTAAAGGAAGTACTTGAGCTTCGGTTGTACTTCCTGGTTCATAGTTATTGCGTGAGGTTAAATTTCTTCAGCGCGTCTCGGTAGAGGTTGATAGTGTTGTTGTAGCTGAAGATGTATCCGCTTGAGGTAATGCCGACCTGAATGAATGGTGCGCGTTCAGCCTCTGCACCATTTGGCAGCTGGCTTGCGTAGCCCATGTCATTCCAGGTGAAGAAATAATTGCTGCCTTCCGGTCGGCCGGTCTTGCTGTTGTTCTCAAAGTTTAGCGTTGGTTCCACCTGCACGAGGTTCGGATACACTTTGCTCAAGAATGTGCGGACAAGGCTCTCAAGCTCTGCGTATGTCTTAGCGCTGCCGGTGTAGTCTGTTTCCCGGTGGAAGGCCACAACCTGATTGGTCTCGGGGTCTACTTCTGCGTATTCGTTGTCGGTCGCGCCTCTGAATTTGAGCGCCATCTCGTCGACGAGTCCCACGCTCTTTACTTCGTTGACCTGCTGCACGACGCCGAAATTGGCGTAGTGGCCGTACGTCGGCTGTGCTTGGAAGTCAAACGCTGCGCCACCGGCTGCTTCGATCGCGCTTTTAAGGGCTGCCGTGGCTTGGCTTGTTTCTGCTTGGCTTACTGCGCCCTCCACGGGGGCCACGTTGCTCGAATTCGGGGTCTTTTGCCCCAAGGCGTAATAACCGCCAATCGCGATTACCGCGATGGCTACGAGGGCAATTACCCCGTTTGTTGCTGTTTTTGTCATATATTTTCACTAAGTTAATTGTTAATGCCTACCTCTCACAACACTGGTCCCAAGGTCGGAGGAAGTCAAATTTTAGCTGCTTTTCCCAATACTGAAGCAGTTAATGGTATGCCGAGACCGTTGAAGCATTGTTGCAGTGTTGTTGCAATTCCACTGTGTATTCTGATGGTACTTTGGGAGAACCTGACGTGCCTGTGTGTTTGAATTCTAGTCGCCTTTTGGTCGCCTGTTGTATAACCCCTTTTTTTCGAGGGAAACCCCCGACAATACCCGTCGCGCCCCCGATGGCACACCGCAACCTGTACCGATTCCATCCGCCTTTTGTCCAGATCGCTTTTTGCGTTTTTCCATCCAAGTTTTATCCAATTTTCATCCAACCCCGATCGTCATTTTCCACCCCCATTTCACCCACGTTTTACCCCCATTTTGCCTAACCCTCCGAGCCCTATTTCCACCCCAGTTTTACCCCAACTTCACCCCAACCTCGCCCGAGTGTCGGAGGTCTGTTTCTGCCTCAGTTTTGCCCAAGATTCACCCAAGTGTTGCCCCAGATACCCGTTGTCTCACCGACGTCATACCGAACCTGCTGTTTGGTCTCTTTTTGTCTGTTTGAGATTGTTAATGCTTGTGATTTCATGGTTATCCACAGAGGCTTACAGGGTCTTAATAATTCTTTTTATTCTTTAGGTCTTAGTAAGGGGTTCATGGTGGTCTCGGGCGAGGGACCGTGATGGTCTCTGACCGGGGACCACTATGGTCTCCGGTGCTCATAAGGTGTGGACAAATTCGGTACTGCGTTCCGGGCCAGCGACCATGCTCGGGAGATCCCTGTTTTGTTTCTATAAGGCCAAGCTCGACGAGTCGCTTTCGCACGCGCTTGCACGTCGAAGTGCCGAAACCGTATGCCTCGAAGCCGCGCTCCTTGCCTTTGCGTGTATTGAAAGATTTGTCGGTATGCCAGAACCAGCCATCCTTATCGGCATATCGATTCGAGAGGTGACAGAGCGCGATAAGAAAATCTCGCTCGGCGTGCGTAAGGCGGCTACGCAAGCGGTCATCATCGAACACCGCATGCGGAGCTATAAAAAAGTTCGAGTGCTTATTGCTCGGTTTCCGGTTCGGCTGAGTCATATTGTTCACTACATATTTCTGCCACTTTTTCACTAACAGCTTGCTCGACCTGCAAGCCGACATCAGGGTTGATCGGATGAAAAACATTAATGTTCTGCCCGGCCACCTTGCGTGTCGGATACACGAGGCGGTATCCACCGTCCCTCCTGGTGAATACGGCCACCGATCCCATCCAGAATTTGCCATCAAGCACAAACGAAACAAACCCAAGCAGGCCGTCCTGGGGTTTGACCGGGTAAAACTGTATTTCGCTAATTGTGGTTTGTGTTGAGGTCATGGCTTTTCACTACTTTTTCTTTGAAGTCGTCGATGTTTGGTTCGCCTAGATAGGTGATCTTGTAGAGCTTAAAAAGATTATTCGCACGCAAAGATGCCTCCGCGTCGGAGAGCTTCACGCCGTAGCGTTTTTCATAGAGGTCTTTGAATTCTTGGATTGCTTCTTGGGGCAACATAAAAGGCTGGCCCCTCTGCCGGGAGCTAGCCTTTGTCTGTCTAATCAAATTTGTCGGTTTCGAATCTGGGCCTTAGCCGCAGAGGGATTACGAGAAATGCAAAACGGGACCTCGTGTTATCGGTGTCCCGTCATTCGTACCTATCAGCTTTGGAGTCTCACTCGGACCAATCTAGTACTTGTATTGTAGCGAAGTCGCGTAGTACCGGTCAAGGACCGGCTGTGCACAAATATATTTACGTATTTACATCACGCAACTTCACTCGGCGGGATGTTCCTTTTCGCTTTGAAGGACACACATTTGAACAATATAGCTTTTCATCGAGATACGGACGCTCCCAAGAAATCAATATGAATTTCCCCGCTCAATTCGAGATGATGAAATTGCCCGTCGCGATCTTTGGATTGTTGGTTTAAAGTCCAGGTTCATCAATACGGAGACCTACATTTGATATCGCTGACGGTGTGTCCGATTTGATGCGCTTCACCAACTCGAACGAATGCGCGTCATACACTTCGACCTCGTTTGCAGTCTGAGAGACCACATAGACAAACTTGCCGTCATAGGTGAATTCTGGATGCCATGAACTCTCACCCTTGACAGGAATTATTGTGTTCACTATTTCGTTAATTCGCGCGTCTATCACATATATCTCGTCTTTGTGGTCACCGAAAGCAGTATCCGCCCAGATATACGGATACGATGGGTCTTTACTGTAGCTCCGCACAAAAAGCCCGGGGCCGCCTGTTTTTATGTATTTAGCTGGCTTCCAGGTTTTTGTGTCAATGACGGTGATCAAACCCTCCCCGAGTGCTGGGACGTAGATGTGATCGCCCCATGCCGCACCAGGACCGGTGTGTGGCGTCTCTCCGGTCTCCACTTCTGCAATCGGCTTCATTGTATTAAGATCGAGTACCCACGCCGTCTTGGAACCCTGCGACGCGACGATATAATATTTACCATTTGGTGTAAGGAAGGCATCGTGCAGAGCAGGCACGTTTTTGCCGATATCCTCAAACTTATTTGCGACAGGAAAATCTGGTTTGGCAGTATCGACAGACCAAACGCTGTTCGTATCCTTGAGTGCGACGATGATATGGTTGCCATTTTCAACAACTGCTCCTGCGCGTGATTCGATATCTTTTCCATTCATCTTCGTGATAAGCGGTATGGTTTTTAGTATTTTCATTGAATCCGCATCCAGAATTACAAGATTTCCCGGTGCATAATTTCCAACAGCTACATATTTATCATTATCTGTAAGTGCCGTACCGCGCGAATTTTCTCCCACGCTCACCGACACAATAGGTTCCAGCGTCTCAAGATTTATTTTTGTGAGCCATCCATCACGCGAGATAATGTACATGTATTTTGCGTCTGACGAGAAAACGGATGTGTGTGGCTGAAAACCGACATCATGGATGCGACCGATCGGTTTGTGGGTTGTCCCATCAATAGCAAGAAGATTCTCCGCATCTTTCTCAACCACGAGCATGAGCTCTCGCGGATTCCACGACCCTTCCTTCACATAAAGCTCGCGGTATGGCTTGAGGGCTATGTTCTTTTCGAATGGAACGTCCACTTTCTGAACACCTTTTCCGCTCCCAAGGTCTCCAATAAAATACTTCATCATCTTATCCCGTATGCCCTCTCCGTGATTCTTGTGGTAATTTTCGCTCACGTCCTGTCCACAGTTGAACATTGCTGGATGTAAGCGTGACGCTTCAGTGGCGTTGAATACTTTCTTGTCGATAACGAGCCAGCAATCTTCGGAGTTATTGTGCAGAGCGACGTCGTCGGTCGTGTATGTTGTACCAACAACCTCGGTAAGGATCTTTGTTCCGACTTCTGCGGGTCTGATGATCCGATCGGCTTTCGCGTACCATGCACCAGCAAAAATAAGTGCGAGCAGGAGCGCAGCAAGTAAAGAACGCTTTAGTATTGCTACGTCACGCGGTCGCACGGAATCTTTTCGCACAAACCAAGTCGTGAAGACAGCAAGAGCAACTACGACCGTGTAAAGGGCCATAAATGCAAAGTATCCAATATCCGTCCGGTATATAACATGGTGGAACATCAAAAATATCCACGAAACCGCAGAGACCACACCGCTCTCTAGAACAAACGCGTCGAGTGCGGCGCTTCCGTCTCGTGTATCGCGCACGCGAGGCAAATGGCGGAAGGAAAATGCAAGCTCGTTCCAGACAAGAATCGACGCCACGGTCATGCTCGCGTAAAAGATCCCGAGTCCAATCATCGACTCGTACGCAAGTGTAAAAAGACCGAGTCCACCAAAACCGTACATGAGGATTGCGACCCAGCTTACCTTTCGGGAGAGGCTGAGTAGCTTAGATTCATCACGTGATATCTTCCCGTCCGCTGCCGCAAAAAGAAAGAGAATATGACTTAGCACGGACGCTCCAATTCCTAACCCAAGACCGATAGAAAATATAAATAAGTATAGAGTATGAAGCCCAAAATAAGAAAATAATTCCATACTTTATTGTATCATTTGCAATTACAAACAGACTTCTGTATGAATATTCTCTTTTGGCATCCCTATTTTAACCAGCTCATTTCGTTGTTTGCGGACAAATGAAGTGGTACCGCTTATTAAAAATTCTGAGTATGAGCTGTCGTGAACGGTACGCAAAATGTTCTCTGGGGTTATATGTCGCACTAAAGCAATAGGTCCTGTGAGCGATTCGCGGGTTACATAACTTTGTATGTGCAGCCTCTTATTTCTTTTTGCAAGCACTTCAAACTCTTGCATAAATAAGTTCTCTTGCAGGGTAGAATTACTATAGAAAAGATACAGTTCTTGTGATGTCGCTCTTTTTGCGGCGTCAAAAATGATGCTTCGAAAAGGCGTAATTCCAATACCTGCGGCGAGCATTACAAGATCCGCATCATCACTTTCGCTGTAAAAAGATCCCCGTGGCCACGAGCCAAGAAAAGTATCACCACAGTTCATACTGCACAATCGGCTTGAATACTCGCCGATAGCTTTTACAGTAATAGTGAATGTCTTTTCAACTGGCGCACTTGATATGCTGTACTCTTTACCTCTCGGCACTCTAGAGTCTGGAAAATAAACTGTTATATATTGACCCGCTTTATACGAAGGTATGTCGCCGCCCACAAGTGTTAAAATCAGAGTGGTGACTGTTTGTGTTTCCTGCTTTTTCCCAAGCACCATATATTCTTGTACAACTTGAGTGGGCATGTTTGTACCGTTAGTTCGCTCCGGGCGATATGTTGTGCACTTCCTCAGGCGTTAGTATCAGCAGGCCGAGCAATGTTCGATCGGCCACATTGTCCACGATCCATTTTTTTGCTTCCTCAAACACAGCGCCACTGTCTACATACTCAATAGAACCTTTTACTTGATACCCCTCAAGCCCACTCCAAAATGCTAAGGCAACTTGAGGTTGCTCCAATATATTTTCTAGTGTTTTTTTAAAAAAGTAATTCATGAGCAGAATTTTTCCACCCTCAACTCGTACCGTTGATACTGGCACCACATTGATGCCATTTTTCCCGCTCGTGGCTAACGCTTTGCCTCCTGCATGTAACAATGCGTCGATAATTTTTGATGAGAGTTCCATATGATTGATTTGATTACATTTTTAATTATGCTTCGCAGTTAACACATAGCTTCTTTCTGTTCAGTGTCTGTGCGGCGTTCATGCTGTGCTGGTAGTACAGCGTTTTCACACCCTGTTTCCAAGCCTCTATGTACAGGGCATTTACGTCCTTTGTCGGTGTCTTTGGGTTAATCATGAGATTGAGAGATTGACCCTGGTCAATGTAGAGCTGCCGCACCGCTGCCTGCCCGACGACTGCATATTGGTCTATTTCTGCAAAGGTTTTAAAGACGTCTTTCTCTTCTTGCGTCAAAAAGTCTAGATGCTGCACTGAGCCATCGTTGTCGCGAATGCTGTGCCACGTTTCTTTATCATTTCTATGCTTTGTATCAAGAAATTTCTCCAGAAAAGGATTTTTAATAGTGACTTTCATTTTGTCTATATCCTTTACATAGCAGTTCGACCAAATAGGCTCAATGCTTTGTGACACCTGTCCCAGGATAAATGCCGATGAGGTAGTGGGGGCAATAGCACAAAGCGTTGCATTGCGGCGGCCATATCCTTTGAGTACCGATGGTTCGCCAAACATATCTGCCAATTGGGCGGACGCAGCATACGCTTTTTCTTTAATTAGCTGAAATATTTTTACGTTAAGCGTTGCGGCCTCCATACTCTCAAAGGCAAGCATCTTGCTCTGCAGGAGTGAGTGCCATCCCAAGACACCGACACCGAGTGCGCGGTTTGCAACAGCAAAGTTATATGAACGCTCCATGAAAAGCCAAGCCAAGTTGTTTTCTTTATTGTTTGAATTGCGCAATTCTTCGAGCTTTTGAATGAAGTCGGTCATGACGCTATCCAAGAAATACACAAGCGTCTCCACCGCATCGGTATCCTTCCACTCTTCATAGTGCAAGAGATTCATTGAAGAAAGATCACAAACGAATGACCATTCTTCGGTCGAAGGGAGTAGTACTTCGCTGCAGAGGTTGCTTGCATGGATTTTTAAGTCTTTATTTTTATATACGTCAACGGTATTTCTATTGACCGTATCGGTAAAGAAAATATACGGATAACCCATTTGTGAGCGACGCTGTAGCACCTTTGCCCAAAGTGCACGTTTTTTTGAGTCTCCCTCAATCATTTCCTTCATCCACGCATCGCTAACCGTAACTGCGTGGGTCAATTCTTGTATAGGATTACCTTCGACGCCAATGTCGAGAAATTCTTCGCTGTCCGGATGTTCAATTGGCAAATAGGGGGAGAAGTGGCCACGCCGTGTCGAACCTTGGCTGACCACATTGACCATGCTCTCGAACAACCGCATAAAGTGCACCGACCCCGATGAAACACCATTGTCGGTAATAGCTGATCCTCGCGGCCGTAGCGCACCAAAATATCCTGACGTTCCGCCGCCAAATTTACTCATCATGCCGACCTCAGCCTGCGTATAGAGTATTTGCCCCATGTTGTCGCCTATGTATGATCCGAAGCAGCTGATAGGCAACCCCTTATGCAGCCCGAAGTTAGTCCATACGGGAGTCGAGAGAGAATAGTAACCTTCCGACATGTAGCCGTAGAACTTTTCGGCAAATCCGTCCATACCGAGGATTTCCTCGGCACGGTTAGCAATAAATTGTATCCGCTCCTCGGCACTTTGTCCCTCTTTTAAATATCCCTTTGCAAGGAATTTTCTGCTGTTTTCATTGAGCCATTTCATAGTGAGGGAATGTATATTTTTTAGAATAGATCGTCTTCAGTAATGCTTTTGCTTCGCTTGTTGTAGTTGATAGAGCGTTTTACAAAGAAGTCGCCGTGTTTGGTCCCAATAACCTCGTCATCGAACCACTCCGTCTTCTCCAGTTCCTTTTCATCGATATCGAATATTCGGGGGAGTCCAATGGAATCAAGTGAGTTGTTGAATCTGTTTTTAATAAACTCCTTCACCACTTTGGCTGGCATACAGTCGATTTCCCCCTTTTCAAAAATCCAATCGACGATTTTACTCTCTGCCTCGTATGCCTCTCTGCATGACTCAAGTATCGACTCGTTGTACGCATCGTCGAACCACTCAGGGTGCTCGTTTTTAATAATGTTGATAAGGTCTATGCCAAAGAGGCCGTGGATTTGCTCCTCCTTGGAAGTGGCCTCAATGACGTTGGATATACCCTTAAAAAGATTTTTGTGCTTGTTGAATGCCATGATGATTAGGAACTGCGAGAAGAGCGATACGTGCTCGATAAAGAGCGAGAAGAGTAGTATGGCCTGTGCATACTCGCGGTTATCGTCGCTCCGGGCATTCTTGATCGATTTTTCCAGATACGTGATCCTTTGGATGATGACCGGTATATCTTTTATTTTTTCAAACTCATGGTTGAGGCCCAGTATCTCGAGCAAATGGGCGTAGGCGTCCTGATGCCTCACCTCACTTTCTGCAAAGGTAAAGCCGACTGAGCCGATTTCAGGTTTCGGCATTTTTTTATACACATCGCCCCAAAATGTTTTTACCGAAACCTCTATTTGCGCAATGGCTAGCATCGCGTGCGTTATTGCGCTTCGCTCTGCCTCATTTACATGTACTTTAAAATCTTGGATATCGCTCGTAAAATTAAATTCTGTATGAATCCAATAGGAGTGGCGGATCGCATCCACATACTCCAAAAGCTCTGGGTACTCATGTGGCTTGAGATTGATGCGCTTTTTAAAAATATCGCGCTTGCGCATCTGCGCCCGGTGGTCACGGTACAGGATGTAGGCTTTCGCTACATCGTGATAATCACTCTCCATGAGAGTCAACTCAACGAAATCCTGCACGCGTTCCACGGTCACCTCAAAAGAAGGGTCTGCCTGATATGCCACTTCAAGTTTTGAAACTACTTCATGCGCGATTTTCTCTGCATCGGTCTTCTTAAAATTGCCAACAGCCTCCATCGCCTTTTCTACCGCGACAGCAATTTTGCTTTCGTCAAAAGTGACTTGTGAGCCATCGCGTTTGGTGATTGTGGTGAGTGCTGTGGATTTCGTTTTTTGCATATTGTAAAAGAGTGATATATTGATAACGGTCTATACATAATACCTATAGATACTCATCTATGAATAAGAAAAAGCTGGGGACAACAAACATGAAAACGAAACCCGAACACGGTAAAGAGGAGAAGACGTATAAACGTCCTTCATGGGTTAAAAGCGGCGAAGAAGAACTCTGTCCTGACTGTTTTAAGGTAGTTGGTGATAGGAGCCGTTACAATATGGTCTGCATGCTTGGTAAGGCAAAGGAGGGTCTCACTGTGGGAGAAATTACCGCGCAAATTAAACTAACCCAACCTACCGTTACACACCATTTAAACGTGCTGCGCTCAGTTGACGCGGTTGGTAGCGAGGACCGCGGACGCGAGCGCGTATATAAACTCAACCGCGAAGCCCACTGCTTTGAGGATTGCCAGATTCCATTCGAATGACTTAAGGACGCTGGTGTTTTTATATGAAAAATTTTAATAAAATTATTCGTTTTTTTGACAAGTCTGAGGATAGTATTCGCGCTCGTTTAAGCCACCGACCAATCCTCTACGCATGTATTGGCGGTGTTGGTATTGTGTTATTTTGGAAAGGAGTATGGGAAACAGCAGAACACTGGCCACAGCTTTTTGGTCTGCCCTCGGTCTTGATTGGTCTTATGTTACTCCTTCCAACCGGACTTTTTGTATCCTTTTTTATAGGAGACAATATTATCCTCTCAGGCTATAAGAGGGAAAAGAAGATTACTGAGCAGACAGAAATCGAACTAAGCGAAGAAAAGAACCGTATCGATGAAATAGCTCTACGTATTGGACACATAGAAAATAGTTTGAAAAACATAGAACGATACATCGCGACAACCCAGACGAACTTCAAATGAACATGGATTAGTTGCACCGCTTGACCCCCCTAGTGCATCACGTGAGCATCTTCCGTGTCAGAGTTCTCTACTGTTGTTGACGATTCTATAAAATCTCTTCCTGGCGCGTAGATATCCGGCCGTGGTTCGCCCTCCACTTCGATAATCGCCCATGCACCCTTGTTCATACGAGCAAGTGCATGGTCGACAAGCACTATGTTGCCGGGCACTTCCGCCGTAAATTCAACGATGGAAGTGCCGCCGGGCAAAACAGCCGTAGTCTGGATATTCTTGAGAGGATGCCCTCCAATGCCTCCTTCAGCGTATACGGTCTCAAATATCTCGCCGATTGAATGGAATGAAGAAATCAGATTTATGCCGCCGTTCCCGACAAAGATACGGACCTTGTCGCCAGCCCGCACTTTCATGCGTGGGTTGCCGTCGGTTTCAATGCGCCCGTTGAAAGTCACATAGTTCGGTATTCCGTCCAAAAGTGCGTTGCCGTCGAATATAGTGAGCCCTTTCTTGCCGATCGCACCCTTGGTATACAACTCTCCTTGCACTACGTAGAACTCTTTATCAACCTGCGGTAATCCTTCCTTTGGCTCGACCAAGATAAGGCCATACTGTCCGTGGGAGTTGTGTGTACTCACGTTCGGGGTTGCGCAGTGGTAGATGTATAGGCCTGGCTGGAGCGCCTTCCATGTGAACGTTTTTGTCTCGCCCGGTTCGACGTGCGAGAGCGTGGAGCCGCCGCCTGGGCCAGTGACCGCGTGAAGATCAATGTTATGCGAGTGGAGGCTCGATGGATGGTTGGTGATGGTCATCTCAACCGTATCACCCTCGCGCACACGAAGCATCGGCCCCGGTACCTGCTTGTTGAATGTCCAGTAGTTGAAATAAATACCCTTCGCCACTTCAGCAATTACCTCCTGCGCAGTGAACGATATTTTTACTGTTTCGGTCCAATCGCGGGCAATAGGCGGCGGCACATCGTTTGGATCGGCACCGATATCCTCAACGTATTCGAAATTTCTGAAGTTCTTGATAAAGGCAAAAACGTTTTTGAGTGGCAAGTCGGGGTTGTGCCCGCCTGGATGATATACATGCATAAATGCTGGCATGGCAAAATGCGGAGAATAGGTCTTATCTGCCCACATATAAAGTAGTCCTCCGGCGACACACAGCCCGAGCGTGATTGCGAGAATCTTCGAATGTGCGCGGTACAAGGTACGCAGCACGAAAAAAGAGAGGGCAGATACCGCCACGGTGATGCCAATGCCTTGCATGACCGAATAATGTATAAACGGGTAGAGTGCAAAGAGATTCTCGTATCCAAGCCAAAAAGTCATCGCGGCAATACCTATCGCCGCCATCATGCCGACACCAATGCCAATCTTTGCAATCAACCACCTGTTTCTGTATTCGGATCTCATGGTGTTTATAATATAAAAATAGTTTATTGACTTATTCCATCAATTCACCTAATCCTATCATGTTGACTCATCACTCGCCCTGCTGGCATATTGATATTTAGTTCCTTAAGAAATTTATCGCGGTCCCGGCCTTTCCATCCACCTCATCGTCTCTTCATCATACGGCTCCTCGTTCCGGATCACTTTGACCGCTGCCTCCATTGCGTAGGAGTGCCAACCGCCTTGAATAACGGTTCGAAGTTCCTGCGCTGCTCGGAGCTTGGTTAGCAAAATCGCCATTCGGGCGATTTTTGCGTTACAAGCTCCAGCGGGAGCAAGCAACCAATGTTGCTTGCGGTAGGACTCGAAAGGCGCAGCGATGTTTCGTCAGCAGACGAAACCGCGAGCCAGGGTCGTGAAAAAATAGTTGCGACGGCAACTATTTTATTCCTGACCGAGCCTCCTTTCCTACCCGAGGAGCCGATTTTGACCATTCTATATATTAATGTTATTTTGTTACCCTCGTTCTTTTGGAGGTGCAACTATGGCAACCGAGAAACGTTTTAGTCGCGGCGATGCAGTAAGGACCACCAGGGAGGATCCTGTGGTGGCCGAGACTTACACCGAGGAGGGCAAGAAGAAACGCAAGTGGGGGGTCGAAGGAAAGATAGGATCCTCTAGCGATTCCCACGGTGATTCCTATGAGGTGACACACGCCGACGGCTCCAAGGGCTACTACGGTCCCTCTGAACTCGAAGCAATATAACAACTTATTTCCCCAAGCCGCCCCTTAAAGGGCGGCTTTTCTTTTCATCTAACTAGGCAGGTTCGAACGTCGTCCGCCAATATCAGCCTATGCTTGACAAAAGGTTTAATTTATATTAAATCTATATACGGAATTTCCTGTATTTCTAGATCTACACAGAAGGAGTTACAGATCGTGAACACGGACAAAGAGCAGATTCTGAAGAGGATTCTATTTCTGGAAACCGTCGGTGTTGGATGCGGGCCGGTGTGCACATGTCGAGCCTATGTGGCCGCCTCGCTCACCGACTCTCAAGCAGCACTACTGGAAGAAGAGAGCAGGGCTGTTGTCTTCAACCACAAGACACCAGTTGAAGAAGCAGGAGTTCTCGCTCTCCTTGGCGACACCGTGCTTCCGCAACAGACTGAGGGACTAGGTGTAATTGCGCGCGACAAGCGGCTTCCAGATCGGCGCCCCACTGAAAAGGGAGGCGTGCAAGGTGCAGAAGCAGCTCTCGAGGACATGCTCGCAACCGCGAGGTTGAGCGTCGGAGTCCTTCTTGGGAGCGTTCTCGAACGTGTGTTCGGAGGCGACCTCGACCCCGCCAACATGAGCGACGATGACATCCGCAACGCGGCTTACGACAAGTAGACACTCTCTGGTACATATATAAAACCCGCTTCGGCGGGTTTTCTTTTTTATACAACCAAACAGATTCGAACACTATCCAGCAGTCGGAACCCACTGTGGTACAGTACTACTATGAGTAAACTAATTACGTGCATTTGGTTTCGTAACAACGACGGAGAAGAAGCCATTAACTATTATATAGATACGTTTAACGCAGCGCCGGGTGCCCACGAGGCAAAGCTTGGTGATATTACAAAAACCCCTAAGGAAACTGTAGAAGTTTCCGGTCGGCCGGAAGGGTCGGTTATGACCGCTGAAGCAGAGATTGACGGCATTAGCTTCATGGCTCTCAATGGCGGGCCCGTTGAGCAGTTTAAACTAAACGGCTCCACCTCTTTTATTATTGAGTGCGAAACGCAAGAAGAAATTGATTTCTTTTGGGAAAAACTTTCAGCAGTGCCTGAGGCTGAGCAGTGTGGGTGGTGCACCGACAAGTTCGGCGTCACGTGGCAAGTAGTGCCGCGGATTTTGGATGAAATGATGCGCGACCCTCAAAAAGCTGACGCAGTCGCAAAGGTGTTTATGCCGATGAAAAAACTCGACCTTGAGGCAATAAGAAAAGCTGGTGAATAACTCCCCCGTGCTATACTACCCTTATGAGTGCTACATCTTTTGTTGTTGATACATCGCGTGTAGCAAGCGAAACCCTTGAGGGTGAGACTATTATTATTAACTTTCAGACGGGGACCTATTACAGTCTGAATGAGACTGCAACCGAAATATGGAAATGTATTTTGGCGGGATATACCGTTGCCGCAATTGAACAGCACCTTTCAACACGGTACGAGGTGCATCTTGCAGATAGTGCCGCAGCTCTTTCTACGTTTTTGCTACGACTACAAGAAGAGCATCTGATTGAAGCGGGGGCACCAGTCACCACCACTCCCTTACCAGTTGCAACACAACCGAAAAGTGCTTTTATTGCTCCTGAAATGAAAGCGTTTCGAGACATGCAGGAGATGCTCCTTGCAGACCCTATCCACGATATTGACGCGAGTGGTTGGCCCAATCTTAAAAAGGAGTAAGCATGCCGTATATCTCAGTCGTCATTCCTGTCTTTAATGGTGAGCGTTTCGTTGCTGCAACCATAGAGTCAGTTCTTGCCCAAGGTCGCAGTGACATTGAAGTTATTGTTGTGAACGACGGTTCGACCGACGGCACGCTACAGGTTTTGAGTAGTTTTGGAACGCGCATCATCCTTTTTTCTCAAGGGAACGCGGGTCAAGCGGTGGCGCGTAACGTGGGGCTCCGTGCTGCACAGGGTTCTATTATCGGACTCCTTGATGCCGATGACCTGTGGCCTCAGGGCCGACTCGACTTGTGTGTACCCTATCTTTCTCCAGACAGTCCGTATGACTTTGTGCGCGGGCATGTGCGGTATTTTCGTGGAGCAGGTGAAGCTGTAGAAGATCACCTCGAGCCTCTTGTACTTGAACCGCTCATCGGTGCCTGTTTATATAAAGCCTCTGTGTTTAGAAAGGTGGGGCTTTTTGATGAGGAGTTACGACAGGGGGAAGATTTTGATTGGAATATTCGTCTGCGCGAAAGTGAGTGCTGCGAAAAACGGCTCGATGAGGTAACGCTGTTATATCGTCGCCACGATGCTAACCTTACGAACGACGAAGTGTTTGTAAAGCAGGGTCAGATTAACGCCTTTCGAAAAAAACTTGAGCGGGCACGTACCCGAACACACCTCACATAACCTTCTTATGATTCAGACGGATGCGCGCATCAGTACGACAAACTTTATCAGTCTTACCTCTGCATACCTCACCGAAGTGTTGCAACCTGCGCTTTCGAGAGCTCGAGTACACACTCCACCCACTTCGTATAATTTCACTATCGCTACTACTCGTATCAGGATCTTGTTCTACGGCCAGTTTCTTGCGGACAGTCTTGCTCCGGCGATAATGCACCTCTCCTGTGCAGATAGAGAAAACCCTGACCTTACCATCCATGTATGGAATGAAGACACTGACGCGGGTGTGGTGGCGCCATGGAGCGACCAGCGCTTTTTTTCCTCTCCCGCTACCGACGCGCACCGACCGGCACATCGTTTCGTGGGAGTATGCCTCCAGGGCGACGCTATTATTGAAGCGTTTGATGGAGATGCTACTGCGTATGTACGTCTCCCTGCTGCGCATGATATCCCCGCATGGGTAACTGCCGCGCCGGCGCGGGCGGTATTACATTGGTTTCTTGCGGAGAAAGACATTCATCTGGTGCACGGTGCCGCTTTGGGCGTAGACAAGCACGCTATTCTTCTTACTGCGCGCGGCGGCTCTGGTAAATCGACAACTGCTTTTGTGTGTGCAGCAGCCGGGCTTACTTTCTTGGGTGATGACTATGTTGCGATAGAAGATGGGAGTCGTATGGTGCACAGTGTATACAACTCAGTAAAGGTAACTGAGGAGGTTGTACGCGTAGCAGTAAACACAAAAAATATTTCACCCTTAGTGCCTGTTCCTCGGGACGAACACAGTGCGCGCCAGAAAGAGATACATTGTATGACAGATTTGTTTCCGACACAGATACGCAGTTCTGCGGCGTTGTTTGCGATTTGCATTCCCACAATTACTACAGAGGTTGCAACACGCATTGAACCTGCGACTAAAATCGAAGCGTTGCTGGCTCTTGCGCCCACAACGGTGATGCAACTCCCCTTCTCTCAACACGATATACTAAAAAGACTCCGCGGTATTATTGCCCAGACCCAGTGCTTCAAATTACTACTCGGTTCTGATCAACAGCATGCAACTACGACCATGAGGAATTTTATCTCACGCTCAACTCCCTAAACCTATGCCCGACACACCACAGACCACACCTTCATACGTGAGCGTTATATTGCCTGTGTTTAACGGCGCAGCATACGTAGCAGCAGCGATCGAAAGCGTGCTTGCACAGACACATGCGTCTTTACAGTTGATCTGTGTCAATGATGGTTCCACGGACAGCACTCGAGATATTCTGCGATCTTTTGGTTCAAAAATAACGCACATCGATATGCCCCACAACAGCGGTATTGGTGCAGCTCGTAATGCCGGGGTGGCACGAGCGACAGGAGATTTCATTGCGTTTATGGATGCAGATGACTTGTGGATGCCACAAAAACTGGAGATTCAGTTGCGCACCCTTGCTAACAACCCACACCTTGACGGTGTTTTTTGTACTATGGAATGTTTTATCAGTCCGGAACTACCAGAGGCTGAACAGCGACTGCGATTTTGCCCCCCAGGCGCACTTGCTGCCTATATTCCTTCAGCGTGTGTCGTTCGTGCAGAGGCATTTTATCGGGTGGGTATATTTGAGCCTCGGTGGAGAGTGGGAGAATTTGTTGATTGGTTTGCACGAGCAAAAACGGCGGGGTTAGGGTTTACTGCTGTTCCGGACATGCTCCTTAAGCGGAGGATCCACGCCAACAACACTGGGGTGAGAGCACGAGACTCTCGAGGGGACTATATCCGCATTCTTAAAGCTTCTTTAGATAAACGACGAGGAGCATAAACCAGAGCGACATGTCACTTCCTATCCCTACAAGCTTTCCTGATACTACCGATGAACGCTTGTTGCGCTTGTTGTTGTGCGACAAAAGCGAGCTGCTCCAATTGTGGGGAGAATGGAAACGTGTCGTACCGTTTGACACTATTGACTATGCGACCATGAGCCTCCTTCCGCTTCTATATATGCGGCTCCGGGAAGAAGGAATTCAGGACCCGTTGGTATCAAAAATAGAGGGGTTGTACCGACTAACGTGGGTAAAGAACCAGCTACTTTTAAAAGAAGTTGTTCCTATACTTGCGGCATTTCAAAAAGAAGGGATTGGCGCACTCCTCTTAAAAGGAGCTGCTCTTTTTCTTGCCGTTTATAAAAATCCTGGAGTGCGGTTTGTTGCAGATGTTGATGTATTTGTTGCTGATGCCAATCTTCAGAAAGCGGCTGCTATACTGCGAGCGCACGGGTGGCATTCTACACACCTGCCTACCAACATTTCAGAAACAGATACCTATCTCGATGCCGCTAGGGATTTTTCCTTTACCAAAGGAGATGCTTGCATCGATGTACACGCTAACCTTTTTTACAAAGATGAATATCTTACTTCGTGGGAATTATTGAGGACGGTGCGCACGCGGCACCCCATGACCTACGCAGCCCTTTTTGCAGAGGCGCGCACTGTTACCTTGCAAGGAATGGAAGTGCACGTACCATCCCCGGAGGATCTTCTCATTCATGTGGTTGCGCATGGAGCGGGAATGAACACCTTGAAACCAATGCGGTGGGTGGTAGATACTGCTGCGATCATAGAAAATGCGGAAGTGAATTGGCAACGGGTGTTAGAGAGAACTGTCCAATTTGAACTAGTTCCAGAAATGCAACACGCGTTTTCGTATCTCCACGAAACATTTCCTCTGAAGCAGATCCCTGATTATTTTTATCAGAAACTTTCAGCCTTGCCGGTTACGCAGCGACGGCTACAGCACTATTACGCATTAGCAAATGGTACGCGCACAACGTTTGGCAACCTGCCGCTGGCCTGGTATCGCTACCGCACCCTTGATGCGAACGGCAGAGTTTCCCCCAGCATCTCGTCTTTCACGGAATTTTTGTGTAGAAACTGGCGACTGCGGAGAAGGCGTGACATCCCCCGCTTCCTTCTTAAGAGGCTATATACTCGCATATTTTCGTGAGCACGCCGGGGGCGATACTGGGACGAAGATGGGTTTTCGTATAGGGAGCTGAGGCGGCTTTTCTTTTTATACAACCTCTCAAAACCCTTGAGATGCGGCCTGAGGCACATTCTTGACTTTTTAATATTATAAGGTAGTATATTTTCTGGCAGTTCAATGTAAACGAACGAAAGGGTTCGATCATGTCGTCTCTCCAGCTTACGCGCCGTCGTCTTGACCTCTGGGTTGTTTGCGACGAACAGGGCGCTGTGGCCAACATCTATCTCGATCCGTGGGACCAAGTCGACGAAGTGGTGCTCTTTGCCAGGTCGTCCGACGAAGTACAGCTCCAGGTTCTGCGGCTTGCTGCCTCTCATGTACAGCAATTCGTGATGCACCGTACAACGTATGCGTTTGGCGGCATCATGTCCGTCGAACACGGGGATCCGTCGCTTTCACGCGGCGATTCGGTGCGGTTTATGAGCTTCGACGTAATTCCTTCGAATATCCAGGAAATGGGTCGCGAGGAAATTGTCGAGGCGCTGCGCGAGCTGCAGGTAGGCGTGGTGGTTGCCGTACACAATAGCGTTGACGCGGCGATACAAGCGGCGATCGACGCGACAGGTGTCGCAGGCCTTCGCTATCGAGTTGCGCTTCCCCACATTTTGACAAACAGGCTTAACGTCGAGTTTGTGGTGAGTCGCCCGAATCGGTTCATCTTCTGGATGAGCAATAGCAAGCCTAGTGGGAGTAACCACGAACTCCGCATCGTTCCTGGCTATCATCCCGTCATGAACGGGTGGGAGTCAGAGTCGATGGTAAACGGCGACACTGATGCTCTGATCCGCGGAGGTGCAGTTCGGAGCATTTCGTGCCCACCAGCGTCGCTTGGTAATCGTCGCGAACCCAAGTTTATGGGAAGCTGGAGGCATGTGAAGCATCCCTACTACGCGGCCGGTCGTCGAGTCTTTATGCAGGTCGTTTCGACCAAGGTGCGTTCCAAGGAAGGGTGCGCGGAACTTACTAGGCTTTTGCGGGATTCCCTTGGTCTCGACAATCGGTATGTGAGCATCAGCGGCGGTTTTCAGGCACCGCTCGAGTATCCTCACAACCGGCTCCTCGGTACCCGTCAGTCCTCGCCATGGCCAGGAGCGACGCGTCCGGGCGAGGTGTATCTGGCACGTGGTTCCGAGAATCACTGTGTATGGGCCTATCGGGTCCTCCAAGCAGAGGGGGAACTCGAAAAAGCCTACATCCCTGAGTGGTTCATTGCTGAGGGGTGGCTCAACATCTACGAAGGTGCTGAGGTTCGTCACGGCATCTTCTGACACTATAATTCACTATCTCGTCCCCGCCCTTATCGGCGGGGATTTTTTATAAAACACACAACAAGGGTGGGCAAAATAGTGCTTGCTAAAATATTAGGAGCGTTTTTTAGTTTTCTCTAAAATACCTTTAACCGAAGGGCTTATCGCTTTGTCAGTGCGGTGGATGCAGCCTATCCAGCAACACGGGCGGCGCTTCCCTTCCATAAGTTCTCGCCATACTCGCTCCACGTGCCCCGTGCGCGTCTTTTCTTGTTTAACGGAAACCGTCCAACAGATCCACTCGTTACGCGCGAGTGGCGTAAGACTCTCCCACGCCGCAAGTGCTTTTGGGTGCGACGTAAGTGCGGCGCGGAGGTCTGTGGGCACGCTGTGTGCGGTGCCGTTCGAGGTTCCTTTTGGTGACATAGATATAGTGTAGCAAATCGTGGCGTTATATTGACATATTCATATATTTAGTATATAATTAAATTTAGTCTGTTCAACTCATATTGGAGGTTTACTTGCTAGACGTGCTTGTGATACCCACCTATGGCTTTATTACGCCTGACCCGCGGCCTATGGGTGGGCGCGGTACGAAGGCTCGGATTGAAGTCGCTCGTCGACTCATTCGCGACGGTGTCGTCGGCAGGGACTGCATCGTCCCCTTTCCGCAGCAGATGTTGCCGAGCCCTGAGGACCGGAAGGTTGTGGGTGACGTAACGCTCGGGGAAAATGTTGCGGCGTATGTTGCAACACTCCCCGAGTTCGCTGATGCAACTCTTATGGACGCGCCTCTTTCAACGGGGACGTTCGACGACGCGATCGCAAGTGTGAAGGAGGCTGCCTTGATGGCTGAGGAAGAGGATATTGGTCCTCTCCGTTTCCACTTCGTCTCCGACTGGTCGCAACTCGGCCGGCTGCGGATCATCTGGGGCATCGCACTGCGCCATGAACGCGCGGCGCATGGATGGCAAGCAAGCTTTCATCGTGTGCCGAACTTTCGGAGCATGAGTGATATCGGCCTGCACGAGCCGCCGGCCTACGCCAAGTGCGTAGCAAAGAGTCTGCGTCGCGGCTTCTTTGCCGTTTGACCTAGTAGCCGCCCTTTCTTGAAGGGCGGCTTTTCTTTATCTCTAGGATATATTGACTTTTATTTAAAGATAGCGTACAATTCCGACGGTAGATTTTTCTGCAACACAAAGGAGTTCAACACTGCTACCGATTCTTCTTGGGCTTGGTGTGATCTGTGGGGGGAGTGCGGTCTTGGCTCGCAGGTATTCCCTTTCCTATGGCCACAACAGGGATAGCCTATTTCGGGCCAGTGTCCTTCCTGTGGCCTGGATCAGTGGGGCGCTGTTGGTCATAGGTTCCATCGTCTATGCGGCGACGTACACCACGAGCGTCAACACCAACGGTGCGCTTATCGCATATGCAGCAACGACCAATGACGCGTATGTTTCAACAGCTCGTCTGACGGAAAATATTCAGGCTGGCGAGGCAGTGGCCACAACTCTGCCGTTCGGTACTGCACTACTAGCCACTGCTGCGTGGGGACAGAACAATATAACCGCACAGCGCTGGGCAGAGTTGCGTGACAACATTGCTCTATACAACAGAATGCTCGCGCAGAGGATTGCGATTCGTGAGAACTGGTTCTTGCGTCTGTGGGTCGCCCCTGTTCCTGAAGGTCTCGCTTTCATTTCTTTTCCAACCCAGTAGCGCGTTAGTCAGTACAACGTATACCGCGGCAGAGGTTCAAACCTCTGCCGCGGCTTTTCTTTTACCTTCCTTTTAATTTTTCTCTATAGATAATTGAAACGAGAGCGAAGCTAAGGATAAGCAAGAGGAACCAGGACCCCATTTTGTTAAACGACACGAGGTGTCAATACTCAAGTTGACTTGGATAGAGCCAAATAGTGGTGAAGGTGCCTATGTTTTCTGCTATCCAGACAAACAGTGCGGTGAGGAATGCAGCCATGAGGAACGGCATATTGCGCACTTTTTTGTATACCTGAAAATGTATTTTTGTTTTGAAAAAAATAATAAAGACGTATGCAAACAAGAGGTAGCGGATGTCGTAGAAGAAGTGATGCGTAAAGAAGTTTATATAAATGAGTACAGCTACGATCCATAGGTGGTAGTACTTCGGAAAATGTTCGTACGACAGTTTAAGGAATATAAATGCGCGGGATATGTAACTTCCTATTGCCGAGTATAAAAAGCCGGTAAAGAGCGGTACGGTGCCGAGGACAAACACCGCGCTCCCTACCGCGGGGTACGTCCAGGAACCTACTGAAGGGTGTGTTTTAAATAATTCCATTCCCGTTGCAAGGAGGTGGAATATAAGGATGACTAAAAATTCTTTTATATGTTCAAAGCGAAACAGCAGTGCACAGATTTGAAAACCGATAGCAGAAAGGAAAATAAAGTCGTAGCGACTGATCCCTGGAACAGACACTATCTCTGTCACTAAAAATATAAAAAGTAAAAACGCACCAAAATAGCTGGCGCGCAGGTTCGCGACGAAGAAGTGCCACAGCTCGTTTATCCCCTCTCGCATATATTGCCCTTTTGTAACACGTCCTTATAACCTTTTCTATGCTGCACAAGTTCCCTTTTGTATACTGCTTGTATTAGCCCTAGTTTTGAACTATATGATTGCACACGCATCGCTCGCCGTTACTAACTACGAAACTGCAAAAGAGTTTTATAAAAAAGCCCTCGCCCCTGTGGGCTACGAGTTAAGCGACGATCATCCTGAGTGGCAGGCGGGTGGTTATAAGGAAGGCGGTAATACTTCTTTTTGGATCGGGCAAAAGCCGCAGGTAGTCGGTGGCCATGTAGCCTTTGAAGCAAAAAACAAAGAACAGGTAGAGGCGTTTTATAAAGAAGCGCTTGCAGCGGGCGGCAAAGACAACGGTGCTCCTGGCTACCGTAAAGAATACTGGCCCGGCTACTATGCGGCGTTTGTGTACGATGCGGACGGCAATAATGTGGAAGCAGTCTGGTTTGACTACGACGCAAAATAGTAGTTGTATACGTTGTTAGAAGTATCTCAAGTGGAGGAATGACATGTGGCGACGCATGGAAGTTGCTGACCTGGCTGCAGTAGAGCGTATCTCGACTTTGATTCATCCGAATTACTACGAGTCGCCCGAAGTATTTGCGGAGCGTCATCGTTTGTTCCCGGAGGGATGTTTTGTTGCTGTCGGCAAAGAAGGAGTTGCAGGATACTGCATCTCGCATCCTTGGAGAATATGTCGGGTCCCTACGCTCAACACTCTTGTGGGTGAACTACCGAGTGATCCGGATTGTCTCTTTATTCACGATGTGGCGCTGTTGCCAAGTTCGCGCGGTAAACGGCTAGCCAGTCTCCTTGTTGAAGATCTTGGAATACTCGCTGGTCGTGCCGGTTTGTCAGCTCTTGCAGGAGTTGCGGTGTATAAAACCTTGCCCTACTGGGAGCGAATGGGTTTTAAAACGACTGCGATCGATCCTGCACAGCTTATGAGTTACGGCAAAGGCGCTGACTATATTGTTCGTGTGTTTCGCCACCCCTAGCGGGTGGCTTTCTTTTTTTTCACAGGAGGTATATTGCTTTTTTAAGAAAATATGGTAAAAAGTGTACGGACTGAAGTTCGTGCCGCATGCCGCGGCTTATAACAAGGAGATTTTGATGCGTACGGTGCTAACTGTTGCCGCTGTAGCGGTACTCGTGTTCTGCGGGTTCCAGATCTACGGCGGGGCTGAAAGTGACAACCGACTCTATCTTATGGGCTTCGTGCTCGCGGGTGTCTATATTGTCTTCGAATTCCTTCGCCTCGGGCGTAGAAGTGTGAAGCGTGTGGTTGAACAGACCCAGATGACTTCTATCGAAACGCTTCTTGCAGACGCTACGACTCGCCTGTCTAAGTTGGAAAACGAACGCGATGGTGTGCGTCGCGCCAAAGAGCAGCTCCAGAAACTGCAGCAGCGAGTTAGTGCACTGAAGACAAACGGGAACGATCTTCTCACGCTTCGGCAGACGTTTGAAGCGCAGCATGCTCGCCTCGAGGCCGATCTTTCTTCTCTTGAAGGTGCGAGTGGCGAGGCTATTGATCCTCAGGCTCTGAATCAGAGCTTGAGCGACGCTGCTTCACGAGTAAAGGACCTGGAGCGCGCCGCTCGTGCCCTCCCTGGCCTTCGTGAACATACGAAAGCGCTCGAGGCTCGGGTTACAACGCTTCAAGAAACAAATCCTCCGCTCGAAGTACAGATCTCCGATCTGACTAACCGAATCGACGCCCTCCTCTTGGTTGAGGAAGATGACGATACGGGCGAAACAAGCGAGTCTGGTAGTATTGTGGAACTTGAGGCGGGAGACAGCCGGTTCGATGAGGTGTTGCCTGAGCAGGTAGATTCGCTTGCGAGCACACTTGAAACTGCTACGGGGCGAGTTGATACACTTGAGAGCGCTGCGGCGAAGTTGCCGAAACTCTCTGCTGACCTTGACGCTCTGGAGGCGCGAGTTGCGCCGCTCGAACATGCAACTGATGGTGTTGTCGAGCTGATCGGGAATATTCGTGGTCGGCTCGTTGCGCTCTTTGATCCGGACAACGAGTCGGGTACTTTGTTCGACCTCGTGAAGGGCGACCAGATCAACTTTGAGTCGGACTTGGATGTGCAAGGCCAAGTTGAATGGCTCGAGGAGCGTAAAGACAAGGTCGTTTTGAAAATCGAGTTCCTTGAGCAAGCGGCTCCCCAGCTTACGAAGCTCAAGGAAGGCCTCGATACGCTCAGGGCTCGCGTTGAGCCGCTTGAAGACACGAAAACCGGTCTGCTTGCGTTGCTCGAAAAGACCCGCGAGCTAGTTGTGGAATTATACGACAAAGACAACGACTCAGGAGTTTTGTACGACATACTCCAGGGCGACACCAGCATGGATGGAAATCTGGAAGAACAAGTAACCGAGTTACGGGAAAAAGTAGACGAAGTGGTAGAGAAGCTGGATACTGTAGCGACCCATGCCGCTGCGGTTGCTACGCTCGCTCGCTCTTTTGCCCGGGCTTCCTAAACAAACACGACGCCACCCCTAGCGGGTGGCGTTTTTCTATATGCTGACAAAGGGAATTTGTCGTGGTATAAACTTCTCCAGACGAACGAACACGGAGTGTACACATGCTCGTAAAGTTTAGGGCGCCGAAGACGCTTGCTATCTTCATTGCTCCTTTATCAAAAAGAATGCTGGTGCCTATACCTGAGTACATACGCCAGGGCGAAGTGGTGGTGATTGGCTACACGCTCGAGGAAGTACAGCATAACGGAAAATGGGCGCTTGCCTTCCCGCTCGACTACAAGCAGCCACGTTTTGTGTTGGCGGGCGACCTCGACAAAGAAGCCCAGAAACATGCAGACGTGTGGAGCAACTTGCGAGCGCGAGCCCTCTACACTACGCCGGACTTTACGGCACAGCTCGAAGGCCTGCAGCACAAGCTCTTGGAAGTGTTGCGCCGCTACACGCACGCGCATCTTGAACTAGTTGGCACTACGTAAACACCCGCTCTTGGAGCGGGTGTTTTTTATTTAGAGCTTTGTTGCGCTAAAGTTGTCGAACTCGACGTCCATGAAGTCGGTGCGGATGCCACCGTAGCCTGCGTTCCTGAGGGTACTCGGCGAAGTGTCTTTTGCTTCTGCGACAAGCGTCCACTTCCCTGTCTTGCCTTTGTCCATGTAGAGCTTGATCGTCACCGAGCCATCACTATTGTTAATCGTCTCGCTGCGCAAACCTATCCACGTGTCTTTTGGTAGAAGGTTTGGATTATTGCTGCGATTGTAGGCACCGCTAAATACTGTTTTTGAGGCGAGTGTCGTGTACGTACCATTCAATTTCTTTTTAATGATCGCTTTGCCATCCACACGAACGCCAGCGTAGTAGAGTGTTTGGCCACTATTGCCATAGCGTGACATAAGCAGGAGTCCATTGTGTGCATCGCGGTTTGGACTCGCACTCAAGTTGTCTTTATTAATTTTAAAGTACGCCTTTTCTTGTACGTTTGCCCATGTTTGCCGGCTTACTAAGCGAAATATGTTTTGTGGGTGGGTGCCGTTGTCAGTGTCGGTGGGGTTAGCATTCGCATAGGTAGTGCGCCACTTATTTCCTGCATCGAGTGTGCCCTGGTTGGTCATGCCTGTGCCATCTGCAAGATGCATGTATGCGCCAGAATTAACCCACCAGTAGCCGCTCCAGCTTTCCCCTGCAGAGCCTGCTTCTGCGAGTGTCCCCGGGACGCTAAACGAGTAATCGAACACGGACGTATTACCTATAATTGCGAGCGCGGCACTGCTCGTGAGTGGGGCCATAAGTGCTCCTACTCCAAGCAGTGCGGTTGCTATGTGTACTTTCATGGATAGTGAAAGTATGAGGAAATGTTTTCTTCATCTCAACCATATTTTCAAACCAGACAATACGAACAAAAAACGTGCATGAACTTGAGTCGTTCATGCACGCAACAATAAGGTTTGTTTTAGTGAAGAAATGGATGCTAGAGCTTGCAGACGGTATTATTGGTTCCGGTAATTTTGTAGGTCATGGCTTCGGCAGCTTTTCCTTCGCCTGTGTATACGTCAATGTGTTTGCCGCTCACTCCTGTGCCAATATCAGTTGCACTAAATACTTTGGTGCTGTACCCCTGAGGGAGCGACGTGATTTGTATTTTTGCGCCTGCTTTGAATAAAGAAGGGTCTACTGCAACCGTGCTTGTGCTGAGCGGATGATCGTACGCATCGAGTGGGCTCGAGGCAAAGTGCCAACTGTTGTCGTAGTAGCCGATGTACTTGCCCATCGTGGTTTTACCCCACCCTTCGGTCTTTACTGTTTTGAGAAATGCTGCATTAAACGTGTAGCTTTTGCCTGCAACAGTAACAGCTTGTGTTGCGCCGGTGTAATCGCTCTCAACCGGAGTAAAATAGCCGGTTACATACCAGCCTGTTGAGCATTGTGTAGGTGTTGCCGGTGAAGTGGTTGCCACGGGAATAGTTTTAGGAGTGGTGGTTGCGGGAGTCATGCGTGGTTTAGTGGTTTGCGGTGTCGATGTTGCCAGTACCTGTTTTTTCTTTGTCGGAACTTGAGTAGCGAAAGCTTTTTTGGATGTGGTTGCAAACGCAAAGCGCTGCTCTGCGGAGTGAAACGAATAATTCCAATAGGTGCTCTGCGGTGCGGCAAGAGCAGGCGACGATGAAGAGAACAGTAAAGCGAGCGAAAGCACTAATGTCATGTATTGCATACGCCATATAGAGACGTGCCACTATTGTTGAGCTTACAAGGACTCTATGTGCGCTTAATCACTGCTAGAATTTGCTCAATATCTGCAATTCCGACTGGTTTAGTAAGGTGGAAATCAAATCCGGCCTCACGAGCTTTTTGCTTGTCTTGTTCCTGACCATACCCTGTAAGCGCAACGAGTACCGTATCGACGTCTGTTTCTCGGCGAATATATTGTGCAATTTCGTACCCGTCTATATCTGGAAGACCAATATCGAGAATAGCTACTTCCGGTGTTTGTTCTACTATAGTTTTAATAGCCTCTTTGCCTGTATAGCCAAAGCGTACCGTATGTCCTTTGTGTTCCAGCAGTTTGCCCATGCCGTGCGCAGCAGCTTCGTTATCGTCGATGATTAAAATATCGAGCGATCCCACACCCTGTTCTGAAGTTTGTCGAGCTTGCTGAGTGTTTGCTGGAGGAGTGGACGCGGTTTGTGCAGGGACGGTGGGTATGCGGACAATAAACTCGCTCCCCTGCCCTGCGCCGCGACTTTGAGCCTCGATGGTGCCGCCGTGCATTTCAACCAACCGTTTAGTGATTGAAAGACCGATACCGAGACCGGTGGTGCGCAGACGTTTTTCCGATACCTGTTGGAATGGTTCAAAGATACGATCGATAAGATGCGAAGGAATGCCGATGCCGTTGTCGCGTACACGCAACAGAAGCGCCTCTTCCTCTATTTTCCCGTCTAACTCAATAAGGCCGCCCGGTGGCGTGTATTTTGCCGCGTTCGTAAGGAGGTTAACAATAATTTGCTCAAAGCGTACTGGGTCAATCATGACCCATACAGGTTTTGTTGGCAGGTTGATGTTAAATTGGTGGTCACGATTTTGCATAATAAGCGCCACGCTTTGGAGAGCGCCGCGCAGTGCCTGAGAGAGTTCAATTGGCTGCGTATCCAGCTCGAATGTGCGCTGTGATATGCGAGACATGTCGAGTAAGTCGTTAAGCATGTGCGACATGCTATGCACACGCTCTTCTGCGCCGCGTAACATGCTCCCTTCTTCGATATCGGCAGGGATGCGTAATTTTAAAAACTCGAGTGTACTGAGTACAAGAGCGAGTGGATTGCGCAATTCGTGGGCAAGGATTGCGAGGAATTCGCTTTTTGCATCATCTTCACGTTGAATCCGGCTCACTGCTTGCTGAAGACGCGCTACATGTATTTGCAGGGCCTTGCTTGCGTGGCGTCGTTCCTGTACCACAGTGGCAAAGACAAGAAACATGGCACCGATAACGAGCATAAACATTTCGATCCCAAAGAGACGTTCCCCGACGGCCGAAAGAGGAATCACGCCTTGCTGAGCGAGCCACCCTACCCCTCCTAGACCCGCGACTGTCATAGAGAAAAGTGCAAAGGTCATCCAGCGAGGAGTGAATCGCAAACCGATCCAAAAGAGTGGAATAAGCAGGAAGTATGCAATCGGAATACCTACAATCTGCGGTGTCCCGAGCCAGAAGAGCACGTAGAGGATCGTTCCAAGAAGCATAAAGGCTAGCCCACGCTCAATAATTTCGAACGGTTTTGACTCGAGTCGAGGTTTTAATATCCACGTGGTGATGAGTGGCGTGAGGATGAGAATACTGAGCATATTTCCAACCCATACTCGTGCCCACATATTGGAAAAATTATCCTGGAGTGCGCCCGCAAGCCACGTTATTGAGAGTACGATTGAAGGTAAGGCAAGAGACGCAAGCACTACAACAATGAGAAGTGCATACATGTCCCGCACGCTCGTAAAAATAGGACTGAATTTAAATTTTTTAAGCAAATATGCCCCGAGAATTGCTTGGAGTGTGTTTCCAAGTGTTGCTCCTATGAGTACTGGTACGGTATATCCGTTGAGTAGTCCGGTAACAAGGGCGGCAAAAAATAACCCAGGCACTACTGCGTACCCTGCGATGATAAGGCCTGCGAGTGCGATGCCCGCCGGTGCCCAAATAAGCGCGGGCGCAATGTCTATCTGCCGATTAAAGTAGAGGCTCAGGCTTGCCGCACCAAGGTAGAACAGGAATAGAACAACATTAGGGACCATCTTGTTTTTTGAATTCCCGAGCGAGCGAAAAAAGTCGAGAATAAAGCCGGCAGAAAAGACAGGTTTTGTAACGATGCCAGCCTTGAGGTCCATACTAAAGTGATTATAGATAATAAATATAAGGGTATCTTATCTTCCTGAACGAATCATGAAGCACATTGTACGTAGCTCTGAGCAAAACCGCCACAACCCTACAGAGGGTTGTGGCGGTTGCAGATAAACAGCAGAAGGAGGAATTATTTTGCTTTTCCCATGATCATAAACATTTTGGTGCCGCACTTGCTGCAGGTTCCTTGCATTGCGCGACGGCCTCCTTTCATGCTTACCTCTTTTGCTCCTACCATGTCGCGCTTTGCGCGGCATTTCACACAATAGGCTACTGTGGCCATGATTAAAAATTATGGATACAACAATAATTGTAGAGCACAATGTACCCACGGTGGCCAGGCGTGGGGACAACTCCGTTCTTCACTATATTCATGCTGCCATCAGGCTCTCCTGCGTACACTAGTGGACGAAAGGTCGATAGATATACACCACAAACTTTTTTAACATATGCAACTACCTCTAACGTGTAGTGAGTGCGGACATCAGGAGTGGGGATCGACAGACCGACCACTGATGAACAAAATCAAAGTGCTGAATCATGCCACCAAAGAGCACCCGTCTCAAGTTGCTCGCGTGCTAAAGTATTCGCTTCCTGCTATTGAGCGTGCAGAGCGTACCCACAGCCCGCTCGTATCTCCAGTACACGGACGATTTCAATATTCAGAATACCGCTAACTGAACACGCGCCGATACTGTGGTATCGTGAGTGCATATGAGCTGGTTTGAAGCCCTTATCCTTGGCGTAATTGAAGGAATAACCGAGTTTCTACCTATTTCCTCGACGGGCCACCTTATTTTGGCGAGCACACTGCTGGGCATACCCACGACTGAATTTCTGAAGAGTTTCGAGATCGCAATCCAGCTCGGCGCTATTGCGGCGGTGGTTGTTCTGTATTGGAAATCTTTTCTTTCGCTCCCCATTCTCACCAAAATTGCAGCAGGATTTGTACCGACTGCGATCATAGGGTTTACTGTTTACGAATTTGCAAAGCAGTATCTCCTCGGCAACCCAGTTGTAGTGGTGTGGGCGCTATTTCTGGGAGGTATTGCGCTCATTGTCTTTGAACTGCTCCATAAAGAGCGAAGTGGTTCTGACGAACAGCACTCTATTGAAACTATTAGCCTCAAACAAGCGGTAGGAGTGGGACTATTTCAGTCGATAGCGATTGTGCCGGGAGTGTCGCGCTCTGCAGCTTCTATCGTCGGAGGGTTGCTCCTCGGAGTGCCGCGTGTCGCTATAGTGCAGTTTTCTTTTTTGCTTGCGGTGCCCACTATGGCTATGGCCACAACTTACGACATCTACAAAAACGCTGCGCTGTTTTCAAGCGAGCAGTTCGGCCTGCTTTTTATAGGCTTTATCGCGGCGTTTGCAGTGGCACTCCTCAGCATGAAAGCTCTGCTGCGTTTCGTGCGTAGCCACACGTTTATACCGTTTGGTATCTACCGTATCGTGATAGCGGCGCTCTTTTTTGTCTTCATTATCCTCTAACAATTAAGAGGAACGAATATCTTTGTAGTCTTTGGTGTGCGGCTTGCCGCGAAACGTGACGACTAAAAAGTTAAGTGCGTATTTGTAGCCCATACGCAGCACCCCTTCTTCTTTAAGGCGGCGCCCTGAGGTGTACATCGGGAGGCTAAATGTCCAGCGCACTTTGCCGACCTTGCTAATGCGGTTCGCGATGTCTGTGTCTTCGCCATAAAATTCGATTGAGGTGTCAAAGCCGTCAATTTTGTCGAGTGCGGTGCGGCGCAAAATAAAGTTGCCTCCTTGGAGCATGGCGCCTTTGTGGAGGATAAAGTGGTTGATGAGGTAAAACACGTATCCAAAGAAGTAAAACAGTTTTACGAGAGCGCGATTGAGCAGTGAAAGATCGTAGTATATATATGGTCCGCTGAGCGCAACTAACGTGCGGTCTGTTTCAAATGCGCGGAGCACCTTCGTAACCCATCCCTGGGGTAGTATTGTGTCAGAATCGACATTTGCAATAAGTTCGCCTGTTGTTGCTTTGTAGCCTGCTTGTCGAGCGCGTACGAGACCTTTTTGCATTTCATCGACAACACGTACGCCGGGGAAGCCCATCGCAATTTCTTTGGTGCGGTCCGTTGAGGCGTTGTTAACCACAACTACTTCAATCCCCTCTTTTCCTGCTATTTCTTTCAGTACAGATTCTAAACACTTCCCCACCCGCGCTTCCTCGTTATACGCAGGGATCACAAAGCTGAGTTTCATGATCCTATAGTATACTCACGCTATATATAAATCTACATGCGTATCGCGTATTTTTCTGACAATTTTTACCCGGAGTTAAGCGGTATTTCCGATTCGATCATTACGACCGGAGAAGAATTACGGAAGCGCGGACACGACGTGGTGTACGTGGCTCCCCACTACCCTGCCGGTGCATACAAAGGAAATACACATCCAGAAAAAGATGCTCTGACAGTAAAGAGACTCCCTTCCATTGGCGTGCCGAATTCTCCTACCGGACAATCGCGTTTTGCTATTCCGTTCGGCGCATCAATTCCTTTTTTAAAAAAGTTTAAGCCGGATATTATTCACACCCAGTCGCCGTATGGTGTTGGATTAGAAGCGCTGCTTGCCTCGCGATTGTTACGTGTGCCGCTTGTCGGTACTAACCATACGCCGATAGAAGAGTTCGTAGCGTATATTCCTGTGGGCGAATTTCTTGCCCCGCTTGCTCGTCGCTATGATGCGTTTTACTACAATCGTTGTCGCTTCGTGACCGCTCCATACCAAGGACTACTTGACGCGATGCGTACGGTCGGCTTTAAAAAACCGGGCAAGGGTCAGGCAAACCCTGTGCCACCGGTCCCTCAGCTTCAAAAAGATGAAGTTCGTGCGGCGTATAAAAACAAGATGACTATTGATGGTCCGGTGGTGCTGGTCTCGGGTCGTTTAGCACCTGAAAAATGTGTCGATGTTGTTATTGAAGCGTTTGCAAAAGTCCGCACACATATCCCTAACGCACATCTTATTATTACTGGACGCGGCGCAGCCGAAGCTGATTTGCGACAATTAGCGAAAGATTGCGGCGTTGCAGAGCAGGTGCGATTTGTTGGTTTCGTTGGTGCTGCAGAGCTGGCAGAGCTCTACTGTGCCTCTGACTTGTACGTCATCATGTCGACAGCAGAAACGCAATCGCTGTCGTTAATGCAGGCCTACGCACATGGTGTGCCTGCAATCGCTGCCCGTTCTCGAGGGCTTGTGGACTACACTCCAGAGGAGTGTGGTTTTTTGGTTGAACCAGGAAATATTGAAGAACTTGCAGAGCGGATGGAACAACTGCTGCGCTCTCCTTCGTTGCGCCAGAGTATGGGAGAAAAAGGAAAAACATTTGTAGAGCAATTTACCCCAGCACGTATTGCAGATGCTTGGGAAGATATATATGCCCGAGTCGTATCTCCTTAGTTTTGCCAAAAAAACCGACGAATACTTTTTCCAAAAAAATAAAATATTCCTGCAAAAATTGCGACACCGGCAGTAAAAATCTGGATTCGTAAGAAGCCGTCCTCTACAAGACTATACGAACTTCCTAAAAAATACCCCAGAGTCATGAGTACGCTGTATTGCAAGACCGAAAGTGAGGAGGTGTGCAGAATAAATTTTTTAAATGGGAGTCGTACTAGTCCCGCTGTCACTAAAAGTGGTGTAGATAACCCATATGCAAACTTTGTGATAAACATCGTGCGGGTGGTGCGGGTGTGCCACAATTCCTGCACTTTAGTAAGTTGTTCATCAGGAATCCGTAATTTTTTTTGAAGGCGTTCCAAAAATCCTTTTTTATTTCCAAACCGACCAATACAGTAGTAGGTTATGTCAGGAACCACGTCTCCTGCTATGAGGACGCCAAACACGACGATTGGATTAAAAAAATCTGCCGCCACAAGTACGCCCGCCACAAATCCAATAATGGGTCCCTCGATACATGCTAAGGGAAAGAGTACCCAGTAACGATAGTCCAGTATAAGCTGCAAAAGAAATTCCATGTGCCTAGTATACACGCAGAGAGGTTGCAATACTCGAAACTGTCCTTAATAATGGCTTAAAATAAAGGTAATTTGTATCTTCCTAAAGTCTTCATGTATGCTTGTCATACTGTAACGGTATACCTATACGGCTGTTTATGAGGTAATCATTTTTGCATTATGCATATTCTCATAGTTGAAGATGAAGAAAAACTTGCGCGGGCCCTTAAAAAAGGACTTGAGCTTAAAGGGTATGCGGTTGACTGGCTCGCAGATAGCGAAAAAGCCAGAACCCGTATCCTGCTTTACCGCGACGAGTACGATCTTATCTTGCTGGACTTAATGCTGCCGGGCGTCGATGGTGCGACCATCACGGACAGTGTACGCAAGGAAGGCGTGACCACTCCCATCATTATTCTGACTGCTCGTAACGAGACTGAACATAAAGTCGATCTGCTTAACAAGGGTGCGGACGATTATATTGTAAAACCATTCTCGTTCGAGGAGCTCATTGCACGTATTAACTCTGCAATGCGTCGCCCTGCAGTACCACAACAGATTGTGCTTAAAGTTGGTCCACTCGAGATGGATACTGCTACCCGTACTGTTAAGAAAACGGGTAAAGAAGTGCCACTGACTCTTAAAGAGTTTGCGCTGCTTGAGTGTTTTATGCGTGAGCCGGGGGTGGTGTTGTCGCGTGAAAAATTGTTTGATCATGTGTGGGACTTCAATTCCCTCTCATGGAGCAATGTGCTTGACGTGCATATGAAAAATCTTCGAAAAAAATTGAGCAATGATAGCGAAGGTCAAAAACTATTCGAAACTGTTCGTGGAGTGGGGTACAAATTGGTGGGAGAAGTACAAAGCTGATCTCTTTTTCCGCACCACTCTTCATGTCATATTTCTGCAAGCGGTACTTGTGTTTGTCTGTATCGTGGCGTTCTTGCTCGCGCTTCGGTTTGCCGATGTGCAGGGGTTCTTTTTCGCGGGCATGGTCGCTATCGCTACAGGGTTTGGGATCTTGCTTGCGCGCTTTACACTGAAGCCTGCTCGCGATAGTTTGCGCTACCAGCGTTTGTTTATTAGTAACGTTGCGCACGAATTGCGGACCCCCCTCTCTACCATTAAAACTTCTACAGAGGTGGCGCTTCTGGAAAGTGAGGGATCTCCAGGATTACGAGCCACCTTGCAAGAAATGTTGGTGGAACTTGATCGTATTTCTGAAATTATTAACAACCTGCTTTCACTCAACACTCTTACGCGTCCTGAGCGTATGCAGTTCCAAAATGTAGATCTTGGCCCCATTGTCGATACAGTAGTACGACATCATGTGCAATACGCGCGAGAACGCAGTGTTGAGCTGGTTGTAAAAAAAGATACGTATTGTGTGGTGTGGGGCAACAGTACTGCTATCGAGCAAGTCATTACTAATATTCTTAAAAATGCAATTAGTTATACGCCAAAAGACGGTAGTGGCGTGGTGACGATCGCGGTGCGGCCTGACTATCGTGGCATGATTTATATTGCGATAACCGATAACGGTATCGGTATTTCTCAAGAAGATCTGTTTCATATCTTTGAGCCGTTTTACCGCGCGGACATGTCTCGTGTGCGGAAAGTACGGAAGACCGGTTCGGGTCTTGGATTAACAATTGTGAATGAAATTGTGCGGGTGCACCATGGACGCATCACGATACAAAGCGCATTGCGCAAAGGAACGACTGTGTCGGTCTTTTTGCCGTCGGGCACTTCTCATGACATATCTCCACCAGGAAATTCAGTACGAGGAAACAGCGAGGTGTCCATCGATTTTTCAAAGGGTGGGCATGGTGGTGTGGTGCACACTGTTGATGAGTAATACTGCAGAGCGTTCACGAGTGCTTCAGAGGGTATATGAGAACCTACTGTATGTGTGCGACTAGTTCCATTCGCATATAGCACATATATAGAGCAGAGTATGAGCCCATCCGGGCCACTGCTTTTTCTACACAAATAATTATCAACGCAACTGCACTCACGCATTATGGACTTAATGCTTTGAGATGAGGAGGTCGCGAGCGGTTAAGCCACGACCTCCTCATCGTATACAAAGCGCCACTATCCTTCTTCCTGTAGGAGACATGAAATGCGTAAGGCGCGGTCTTTCACTCGTCACCATTGTATATGAAACAAATAATTCAACCTGAGAAAAAACAGCACGAAGCGTCTCGAGGAGTTCCAGTCAGCGCCGCAGCATCCCCTGCGCATTCTTCTGTAGCGATTGCTCATGTCGTTGTCGTGGGGCTCGGGTATGTCGGCTTGCCGCTCGCCCTTCTTGCACGGGATCGAGGATATACCGTAACAGGAATCGATGTGGACGCTAAAAAGCGTGCCCAGATACGTCGTGCAGATGTGCCCGACCTGGATGAAGTTTTTACTGCGGCTCTTAGGCGTGAACCATTTGTTGCGCAGAGTACCTTTGCCGCGGTGAAAGATGCAGACACGGTTATTATTTGTGTGCCTACTCCGGTAGATCATACGCATACTCCCGACCTTACGATCCTGAAGAGTGCGTGTGAAGCGGTTGCTCGTCATATGCGCAAGGGGCAATTGATCATTTCAGAATCTACTGTGAATCCTGGTACTGCAGAAGAGATTCTTATTCCTGCTATGGAAAAAATTTCTGGACTGAAGGCAGGAAAAGATTTCGGCTTCGCACATTGTCCAGAACGTATCAATCCAGGTGACGCTCGCTGGCCGGTAGAAAAAATCTCACGCGTACTTGGCGCAACAACGAAAGAAGCGCGCGAACAAGCTGCGGCATTCTATACATCTATTTTGCGTGCACCTATCCACCGTATGCACACCATTAAAGAAGCAGAGGCGGTCAAAATGGTGGAAAATTCTTTCCGTGATGTGAATATTGCGTTCGTGAACGAGCTTGCCATGTCGTTTGCGAAACTTAATATCGACGTACTGCACGTGCTCCAAGGTGCGGCGACAAAGCCATTCGGTTTTATGTTGCATACGCCAGGGTGTGGGGTGGGCGGGCACTGCATTCCTGTCGACCCGTACTACCTTATTCGCTATGCGAAGGAAAACGGCTTCACGCATCGATTCCTTTCCTTGGCACGAGACATTAATAACGGCATGCCGACCTTTACTGTTTCTCTCCTTGAAGAAGAGTTGCGTAAGCAAGGCAAGAGTATTGAGCATGCGACCGTGGCACTCCTCGGGCTTTCCTATAAGGCAAATATGAGCGATTTGCGCGAGAGTCCGGCGCTTGAGATAGCAAAGATCCTTACCAATCGTGCTGCTCGCGTGCGCTCGTTCGATCCGTTTATTCATGAGCATTCCACCGCGCTGACACTGAGCGAAGCGTTGCGTGGTGCAGATGCAGTGGTTATTGCGACCGCACATGATGTGTTTACCAGCCTTTCCCCTACTATCCTGAAAGAGTACGGCGTTACGAGTGTAATCGATGGGCGCAACTGTCTCTCCAAAGAAGCATTTGAAGAAGCAGGAATCGCATATCGCGGCATTGGTAGATAAAAACAAAACCCCACATGAGCATGCGTACCCCCATGAACGACATTCGAGTGCGGAGTACTTCTTTTGCTCCGCTTCTAAAAAATAATGCGACGGTGGTGCGCGAGCCCGCTTCGCATACACGAGGCAACCTGCTTATTTCGCTCATATTAGCGGGTGTCGGCATACTGCTTATCCTGATCGTAAAGTCAAAATCAACTGAGCATCTGCTCTTTGACCCCCTTATTGTGCTCTACACCTTGTTTGTGACCACATTTCAGTTGTCGCGTGTTGCGGGAGCGGTTATGTACGATCGTTCAAAACGACTCCTTAAGGCTGCGTCTGTGCCCGAAGAAATCCCCTATGAGCCTATGGTGACATATGTGGTGCCTTGTAAAAACGAAGAAGGAGCCATAGGAAAAACCGTCGATAAATGTTTTGCGAGCGATTATCCAAAAGATAAGCTCGAAGTCATTATTATTAATGACGGATCGACAGACGGCACCGGTGCGGTCCTTGCAGAAAAACAAGCGCAGTATCCGAACTTGGTTGTGGTGACATGGGAGAAAAATCGCGGCAAGCGACACGGCATGTATGAAGGGTTTCGGATCGCTCGTGGAGAAATTGTCGTACAGCTCGATAGTGATAGTTACATTGAGCCAACGACATTCAGAAAGCTGATAGAACCGTTCCGTAACCCATCTGTAGGGGCTGTCTGTGCACATGCTGACCCGGAAAATGCCGACACTAACTTCCTTACTAAAATGCAGGCGGCGTATTACTTTATGTCGTTTCGCATCCTGAAAGCAGCGGAGTCAACCTTCTTTACCGTGTTTTGTTGTAGTGGATGTTCGTCCGCGTACCGCAAATCAGTGGTAGCTCCTATTATGGACGAATGGCTCGAAGAAAAATTCCTCGGACTTCCAACTACATGGGGCGACGATCGTGCGCTTACTAACCGAGTTCTGGAGCGAGGCTATGCAACCGTATATACCGATGAAGTGCAGGCGTTTACTATCTGTCCTACAAATATAAAAACCCTCTTTAAACAGCAGGTGCGCTGGAAGAAAGGGTGGTTTGTAAATTCGCTTCGCGCAAGCAAATTCATCATTAAACGAGACGCATTTGTGGCGTTTACGTACTTTTTCCCTCTTATTCTGGTGACTATACTTGCGCCGATTATGGCTACACGAGCGCTTGTGTACAACCCAATTGTGCATGGCAATTTGCCTATCTACTACTGCGCCGGCATGTTGTTGGTGGCGTTTGTGATAGTGGTCTACTACCGATACGTTAGTAAAGATAATAAATACTGGCCGTATCTGTTTGTGTGGGGCATCTTCAACATGGTGATACTATCGTTCCTTCTCTTCTATGCCCTCCTTACTATTCAAAATCGGCGGTGGGGTACGCGTTAACACAGTCTAGGTAAAATTCTATGGCACTACTTACGTTACAGCGCAGTATAGTGGACACCAAAATACGATTTTCTATCGTGGTGCTTATTTTGGCAACGATCATTTCCTTTGGTAGTTTTTACGCTATAGATTATTTGCGATTCTCTTTCGAACGGCAAAAGATGTCTGTTATGGCGTTGCAGTATCGTGCTGAATATCTTGCACGACAACAAGGAATTAGTCTCCTTGCTGCAGTGCCTGAGTCGATTACGCACGAACTCCTCCCTACTGTGCGTACGTCGTACGCGCAAGGGGTTCCCGTGCTGACCTATCACTCTATTGTCTCCAACAGTACAGGCGCACCTGATACAATGTCTGGTTTTGAGGGAGCCAACGTACGCCTTGATACCTTTAAAGATCAGCTGTTTGCTCTTAAGGCCGCGGGGTGGCAAACGGTTTCTTATGCGGATTTTGAAGCTTTTATCCGTGGGGAAAAACAATTACCGGAAAAATCATTTCTGCTTACTTTTGATGATGGTGCGAAAGAAAGCTTCTATCCTGTACAACCTCTTCTGGAGGCGCTGGATTATAGTGCTGTTATGTTTTTGCTCCCGTCTCACTCACTTGGTAACAACAGCACCTATTATCTGAATCGGGACGAAGTAGAGTTTATGCTCTCGACCGGTCGGTGGACCGTACAGTCACACGGGCAAGATATACACACTACTGTACCTACAAACAGTGAAGGTACTTTGCAAGATAATGCGCTGTCGAACCGTGCGTGGCTTACGGCACACAACCGTCTCGAAACTCACGAGGAGTATGCTGCCCGCATACACACCGACTTGGCTACTGCTAAACAACATATAGAACAGGCATTTGATATACCCGTTACTGGATTCGCTTTCCCGTTTGGTGATTATGGACAAAATATAAGCAATAACCCCGAGGCGCAAGCAACTATAATGCGTATCGCACTGCAGTCATATTCGTTGGCGTTTTATCAAAACTGGAATAGAGGAAATTTTACCTTTAATTATCCTAATCCCCGAGCGTTTCTAATTAAACGCATTCCGGTGCGGCCAGAATGGTCGGGTGACGACCTGCTTGCCCGTTTGCAGGCGGCGTCTCCAAAAGCTCTTCCTTACGGCGAAACTCCGCATGTAGAGAGTGGATGGGAGAGTGATTGGGGCACTATGACTATGGAAAGTGGTGGCATGCGACTGCGTGCTGCTTCAAGCACTACGGGCGCTCTTGCAACATTGGACGGTACCTATACATGGGACGAATATGAAGTAGAAGTATCTGCTGCGTGGGATCATGGATACATGATGTTGTTGTTTGACGTACAGAGTGAGCAAATAGCGCGTGCGTGTGTGTTTTCTGATGCAGGCACTGTACAGCTGCAGGAGCGTACTCCTGTAGACATATTCGTATTGCGCGAAGCAAAAGCCCCCGAGGTGGGACCAGGAACTCACACGATTGGTGCGGTCAGTATCGGTACAACAGTTAAGTGTTTGTTTGACGGAGAAGAGATTATTAATGCAACTCTTGCAAATGCATCAGGTGGCATTGGTATAGAATCCTGGGACCCTGCTATGGGTAGTGCAGATGCAATAATTACTAACGTGTCGGCAAAAACATATACGTGGTGAAGGTACCTGAATCAATACAACACCTAGGAGGAACTTTGCTTGCGGTTGCGGGAGGGCTTACCCTCGCCTTTGTTATCTTTGCACCCCATGAGAAAAATTATGCTTCTGTGCCCTCTCCATTTATATACAGTTTCAATGTAGATGGGGTGTTAGAAGAAGCCGCGACTCCAGAGGAAAGTAAAAGTCCGTACTTTTGGCTCAATTCAGGTGGCCGGCTACGTATTAGTAACCACACAGGAAGTACACTCTTTGGTAACTTGTCCGAAACCGACCAGTGGTATCGAGCATATCAAGCAAGTGATCCAGAAGATACGAAAAATGGTGCGCAGCCACAAAATATATTTCGTCTGCTTACTCGTAGTGCGTGGGAACAGGTGCGTATCTCAGAAGATTTTTATATAGAGCGAGACAATTTTTTGCCAAGCTCTAATCGCAATGCTTCAAACGGTATTTTATTTATGATGCGACATGTCGATAGTGACAATTTGTATTACGCAGGTGTGCGGGTAGACGGCACTGCAGTGATTAAGAAAAAAGTGGAAGGAGTGTACTACACCATGGCCCAAGCCGCAGCATTTGAAGGAACGTATGTTGGCTCGCAAGACGACACCAGTCTCCTGCCGCAGCGACAGTGGTTTTCTTTACAAAGTGAAGCAATTACGAACTCTGATTCCTCTGTTACGGTGCGGCTCTACCTGCGTCGCTCTTTAGAAGATTCATGGGAACTCTTGCTTGAGGCGACCGATACGGGGAACTATGCCCAGACCGAGCCCTTACGAGCTAAGGCGCCCGTAGGCCTCCGTACCGACTTTATGGACGTGCAATTTAAAAACCTGCGTATAGAGGAACTATGAAAAAGAAAAGAGTCCATACTCATAGGGTATGGACTCAATGGAATTCTTAGGCAACAGCGACCGTGATGTGGGAGGAAACTCTTCGCCTAAGGAGACGACCCAAGGCTTGTGCACGAGCGTTCAGGCCATGCAAAGAAGTTTTGTATTTGTACGACGCTTTCTTGCCCTCAGGTGTTCTGGTTTTTGCGACAAGAAAAACATCCCCTTCCCCGTCGCTGTTTACGGGCACAGCGACAAGAGTACTGACTGTCACGGATCGACAATCATGGTTCTTTACAAACGCCTCAAACTTCCTCAGGGATCGAGTTCCCCAGGGCGGGATCCAGGACTGCATTCGTTGAAACATGTTCTCCTCCAATCCAAAAACGCTTCCTTTAGGACTCTACTATATTTTCCAACTTTGTAAAGTGTTCTGAAGATCTGAGCGGTGTGCTACCGTATATGCATGCAATCTACGGATTTATTTCCTGATCATGCTCGCCAGTTGAGTGCATATGAACGCACAGAGCTTGAAAAGGTGATGTTTGAAAAATTAACTCACCAAGAGCACTCAACGGTAAAGATTATTTTTGTAAAACCTGGCGAAGCCCTTAGTTTACAGCGACATCAAAAGCGCGATGAATTTTGGCGCATTGTATCTGGTGCGGGATATGTCACAGTGGGCACCGAGCGCGTGGAAATATATAAACCAGAAGGTTTTTTTATCCCGCGTACTACCCTTCATCGCCTCGAGGGACACAAAGACGACGGTCTGCTGTTGGTGGAAATTGCTTTTGGGGAATTTGATGAAAATGATATCGAACGCTTGGAAGATAAATATAATCGCTGATCGTCTGTATTATGAAAAGTTTTCAACATTATTACAAAGAAGAGCGTCCGTGGGGATTTTTTGAGCGTTTTACTCTTAATGAGCCTTCGACGGTAAAAATAATCACCGTAGAACCTAGTCAATCGCTGAGTTTGCAGCAACACGCCCACCGCGATGAAGAATGGAAAATCCTCCGAGGTTCGGGAAGTGTGACGGTAGGTGAAAAGATCTCTCACGTGCAGCCTGGAGACGAGTTTTTTGTTGCAAAAAATACTAAACATAGAGTAGAGGCGGGGCCGCAGGGCCTGCAATTTCTTGAAGTTGCTCTCGGTGTCTTTGAAGAAAACGATATAGTACGCTTCCAAGACAAATACGGCAGGAACTAGGGTGTACAATATAGAGACACGGTAAGGCAATGGAGACTTCTTTGCTTGCGGCTTTTGTAATGGAGATATACCACGGAAACGGTATAGCATTTTTTGCTGCGACTATAGTCGTTTTGGTTGTATGTGTCGCTCTCTTTGTCTTTTGGCTTCGTCAAATTCGCCGGCCTATTGCCCTCGTGCGCGAAGCAGAAAATCCTATTTTAAAACCAATACGCGAACATTGGTGGGAATCTGAAGCCGTTTTCAATCCAGCAGCATTTTATTTTGATGGTCGGGTGCATTTGCTGTACCGGGCGATGGGTAAAGACGGTATTTCGCGCATCGGGTATGCCTCAAGTGCCGACGGTATTCACTTCGACCGTCTTCCCTACCCAGTCTATGCGCCAGACCGCAGTTTTGGCGCGCCAAAGGGTCGGCTGTCTTATGGCACTCTTACGTACGACACGGTAACGTACCCCTCTGGTGGAGGTTGGGGCGGTGTTGAAGATCCTCGTATTGTGAGCATGAATGGGCAACTATATATGACCTTTGTCGCGTTTGATGGGTGGGGATTTATCCGCATGGGACTTACGTCACTCCCCCTTCCTAAATTTAGACAACAGTCCTGGGAGTGGAAACCAACCGCCTTCCTCTCTCCTCCTGGAGAAATTAACAAAAATTGGGTGATGTTTCCGGAAAGAATACACGGCAAGTATGCTGTTTTACACAGTATTTCCCCTACTATTCAAATTGAATACGTTGACTCGTTATCTCAATTTAATAACGAAGCGTACATCCACAGCGTCTACCATCCCACTGCTCGGGAGGAGTATTGGGATAGCTGGGTACGTGGTGCCGGACCTCCTCCTATTAAAACTCCTAAAGGATGGCTGCTACTTTATCATGCAATGGATAAACGTGATCCAAACAAGTATAAAATTGGCGCCATGCTTCTTGACCTTGATGATCCAACCCGTGTGCTGTATCGCTCTAATCACCCTGTGCTTGAGCCAGAGAAACAGTATGAAAACGACTGGAAACCTGGTGTTGTGTATGCATGCGGCGCTGTAGTCATGGGAAATACCTTGTTTGTGTATTACGGTGCGGGTGACAAGCATGTTGCCGTTGCACATGCCGACATACGCGAGTTTGTAGAAAAACTAATGACCAACCAACAGGCTGTATTGCGTCCAGCTGGCGCATAAAAAGTTCGAGTATACTAAGTACTACGGTATGTACGTTGTACGTCGGAGTCAAAATAATCCTCTGGTTGCTCCTATTGCAGATAAGCAATGGGAGGCGCGCGCTACGTTTAACCCTTCTCCTGTTAAGGTTGGCAACATAACCCATATTCTCTATCGTGCCCTTGGGCGTCCTGATGCGCTTATGACGCCAGCAGGTATCTCGACTATTGGAAAAGCACTCTCGCTTGACGGTGAACATTTCCAAAATCGTCGACAGTTTATTGTTCCGGAAGAACCATGGGAAAAGTACGGTTGCGAAGACCCGCGAGTAACCTATTTTGAAGGGAAATGCATTGTTTTTTATACCGCGCTTGGTGGTATGCCGTTTGGTCCGGGCAATATTAAAGTCGCCTGTGCTATTTCTAAAGACTTAGAGGTCATTGATGAAAAACATTTAGTAACGCCGTTTAATGCTAAGGCTGCGGCGCTCTTCCCTGAACGGATAAACGGTAAAATTACAGTTATTCTCACTGCTCACACTGATGAGCCGCCGGCACGTATCGCGGTTGCGCAGTGCGATGATCTTAGTGAACTCTGGGACCTCTCGTTTTGGGAAAAGTGGCATGCAGAATTGGGAGATCACACCATTAATCCACTCCGTTTTGATACTGACCATGTAGAAGTTGGTTCCGCTCCTATTAAAACCAAGTACGGGTGGCTCGTATTTTATTCCTACATTCAAAATTATTTTGGCGGCGGAGAGCGTGTGTTTGGTATCGAAGCAATGCTGCTTGACCTTAACGACCCGACAAAAATAGTTGGCAAAACAAAAGGCCCTATCATGGTGCCGGAGGAAATCTATGAGCGGTATGGCATGGTGCCAAATATTGTGTTTCCGTCAGGAGCCATGCTTCACAAAAACGGCAAAATAGATATTTACTACGGTGCAGCAGACACAGTGTGTGCTAAAGCCTCACTCAATCTTGATGATCTTCTTTCTGCTCTGATTCCTGAAAAAAGAGAGGAATTGGTGGTGCGTGCCAAAGAAAATCCTATTCTTTCGCCTGTTCCTGAACATGCATGGGAGAAAAAAGCCGTGTTTAATGCGGCTGCAATTGAGCTTGAGGACTCAGTACACTTACTCTATCGTGCTATGGGTGACGATAATACGTCTGTATTAGGATACGCTGCAACTAAAAATGGGACAAAAATAACAGAACGATTGCCGGAACCAGTGTACGTGCCGCGTGAAGAATTTGAGAAAAAGCTCGGCAGTCCAGATGGTAATTCCGGCTGCGAAGATCCACGCATCACGCGCATTGAAGACACCTTATACATGACCTATACCGCATTCGACGGTGTTCATCCGACGCATGTTGCTTTAACGACGATCTCCGTCGAGGATTTTCTTGCAAAAAAATGGAACGCGTGGAGTAAACCGGTCATCGCTACGCCAGAAAACGTCAATGATAAAAACATGTGCCTTATGCCCGAGAAAATCGGCGGGCAGTATATGTTGCTGCACCGCATTAATAGCCAACTGTGCGCGGATTTTCTTGACTCACTTGATTTTAAGAAAAATCGCCTTACTCGCTGTATTGAGATTATGGGTCCTCGTCCAGGCATGTGGGACTCACAGAAAATCGGGATCGCTGGTCCGCCTATTAAAACGGAAAAAGGGTGGCTCCTTATTTATCACGGGGTGTCAAAAACAACGACCTATCGTCTGGGTGCGGTACTGCTCGATCTGCACAACCCTTCTATTATCATTTCTCGCACCATAGACACTATTTTTGAGCCGCTTACTCCCTATGAACGCATTGGACAGATCCGCAATGTTGTTTTTTCCTGCGGAGTGGTGCCACGCAAAGACACGCTCTTCATTTATTACGGGGGCGCTGATACAGTAGTGGGTGTCGCTAAGGTGTCGATAAAGAAATTATTGAAAATTTTACTTCCCGATAATCTGCAATAACTGCAATGGATTTTAAACCACGACTTGTCGCGTTTGACCTCGATGGAACACTCGCTGAAAGTAAACAGCCACTCACTCTTGAAATGGGGTCTCTGTTAGCAGACCTTATGAGTAAAACAAAAGTTGCGGTGCTTTCAGGCGCCTCGTTTGCCCAAATGGAGACTCAGTTTCTTCCTGCGCTCCCCGAGGATGCTCATTTTGAGAATCTCTTTCTCTTCCCTATGAATGCAGCGCGGTGTTATGTGTATCGTAAGGGAAAGTGGTGGGTACAGTATGATCGTGCATTTAACCCTATTGAACGCGAAAAGGTAATGCAAGCTTTGAAAGAAGCGATGACAGAAACTGGCTTTGCAGAAGATGATCCTAGTCGTCCGAAGGAGTGGGGTGAACGCATAGAAGATAGAGGTGCGCAGATCACGTTTTCTGCATTAGGCCAAAAAGCACCTGTTGAAGAAAAGCGTGCGTGGGATCCTACTCGGGAGAAACGGAAGCCGCTCTATGATGCCCTTAAGCGTCGGCTACCAGAATTTTCTATAGGAGTAAATGCAGCAACGTCGATCGATATTACGCATCAGGGTGTCAACAAGGCATACGGTATTCGACAACTTGTTGAACTTGCAGACGTTACTGTTGCGGAAATGCTCTACATTGGTGATGCGCTTGAAGAAGGCGGAAACGACTCTGTCGTAAAAGAAACTGGTATTAAAACAGAAGAAGTGCTCGGTCCTGAAGATACCGAGCGCCTCATTAAAGACATCATTAGTAAGCTTGCAGAACTCCCTACTACGGCGTCATAAGCCCTACCCCCTCTTCAAGCGTCACTACTTTTACCCCTTTTTCTTTAAGATACGACACGATTGATTGTAGGAGTGTTGGCGTAATGGTGTATTCATCGCCGCCGCTTGGCAAGATATCGTGAAGTTCAAATACGAGCCAGCGCTTGTTTGCAATTACTTGGTCTATAACTGCTTTTGTGCCACTGAGTGTGGAGGTTTTATCAAGACGGATATCGTAGAGTGCATAACGGTCGGTCACTGGCGCATTAAACCCATAGTAGCTCCCGCGTGCGCCCAGATACCCAGCATCTTGCACTACTTGTTTCACTGCAGGACTTGTGCCTCCGTACGGATATACGAGTGTTTTAGGAGCAAATCCGCGCGCAATAAGGTCGTCATATGAGCCTTGTATTTCGCTCTGGAGACTGGCTGCAGCAAGAGTGGTTAAGTCTGCATGAGTGCGCGTATGACTATTCACTTCGTGACCTTCGTTTTTAAGAGTGGTGAGATTGTTCCATGTCATGTACGGAGCGCTGCCTGCAAACTGCGTAATGACCGAGAATACTCCTTTGAAACCAGCGGTATTAAGAATTGATCGTGCGTTGCTGTATTGACTTGCAAGTGCGTCATCGAACACAAAGGAAACCATAGGCTCTGCGAATGAACTCTGTGACAAGGCAGTTACTGAGACATTGTCGATCGTAAGTGAGCCATTTCGTGCGAGCGAGTGGAACACGGTAAATGATACTGCGCCTGCGGGCACGGTAATTTGCGCGGTAAATGGCGTCCAGCTGCTTTGAGCGGGTGCGTCAGAGAGCCACATGTACTGGTGGCTGCCATCTTGCATCTTAAATTCAACCGTTATGTTGGAAGGTGCTGTTGCGGTATATGTGTTGGTGTAACGGTACAACGTGTTGCTTGATGCGGGAATATGAGTAAACCACCACTTAGCATCACCGGATTGATAGTTTGCAACCGTTACTTTTGCTGCTTTTCCTCCACTAGCACCTGTGCTTGGGTATGAAAAAGTGGCTCGCAACGAACCCCAATAATTGGTGTTCCATCCCACCGGCAATGACGCGTTACTGGACGCTGTTTCAAGATCACCGTTGTTGATAAGGTTGTTAGTTGGTGGCGGTGGTGGTGGCACAGGGTCGGTCACCGTCACTGTTTTGGTGCACTGGACTGTGCCGCCTGCGCCCGTAGCGTGCAATGTGTAGAGTGTTGTTGATGATGGAGAGACGTTTGCGGAACCGCTTGTCGTTGCGGTAGCAATAACCCCGTTATCAATCGAGGTTGAGCTGGCGTATTGTGTGGTCCAGGTCAATACCGACTGCTGTCCTTTTTCGATAGTGTCAGGAGTTGCTGTAAGTGTGCAGGTGGGTACTGGGGTGGGTGTCGGAGGAGGCGGAGGTGTTGAGGCTGAATTTGTAACAGACACGTTATCGATAGAAAGAGAGCCGTTGCGGTTTATAAGGTGGAAGACAGTGAATGCAACTGCTCCGCTTGGCACCGTGAGGGTGCCGCTATACGTCTTCCAGTTCGAACTTGCCGGCACACTCCCCAACCATACGTATTTGTAAGAACCATTCGACATTTTAAACTGCACGGTTACCTCCGTCTGTATGCTGGATAGATACGTGTTGCTATAGATGTATTTTTCTCCAGGAGCGGCTGGCACTTCCGGGGATACCCATTTTGCGTCACCAGAAGTTCGATTGCTGACAGTTACTTTTGCAGCTTTGCCCGGATTTCCTGTTACTGGGTAGGTAAATGTTGCACGCAGTGAGCCCCAATAGTTGCTCGTCCAGTGTTGTGGGATAGAAGCGCTGCTTGACACTACCTCAAAGTCGCCATTTGGTACGAGGTTGGGTGCTGCAGATGCTACTGGCAGGGATAGACAGTACAAAAGACTAATAAATGCTACGTATACAATACTTCCATACATTCTTCCCACCATATCGGCCTTGCGTTTCAGTTACTTTGTAATAGTGCCAGTATACCGCAGTGTTTGGTGGGAGTCGTGTATGTTGATTACCGTGCGTGACTTACACTGTGCGAATATCTATTTGTCAAAAGAAAACGACGCGCAGGGTATGCGCGTCGTGTGTGATTTAGGTTTTGGGTTGGCCAAATGAAGGGTCGAAAGACTTCGATTTTCGACCCCCGCCCCCGATTCCTGAATCAAAATTGGGTTCCCGGCTATGGCCTCCACCTTCGTAGAAGTCCACCCCCCTCTTTTTCAGGGCTGCCCGCGTAGGACGCTGGGTCCCCGGGAGCCGTCCAGGCTCGAGTTCGTCCGGAGCAAATACCTCCTGGACGTTGTTGGCCTCGTCATGCATCCAACTTTCTCCTGTTTATTGACCGAAAGAACTGTTAAGGGAGGCCCGTGTAATAGGACCTACCACGCCGACCATGTCGATCCCGTGCGCTTGCTGATACAGTTTTACTGCTGCAAACGTTAACGGACCGAAGTAACCTGTTGGCGCAGAGATCTTCAAATACCCTTGCGAAATAAGGATTTTATGAAGCTCTACGACGTCCTCTCCATACATACCCCAATATAGAGGTTTTGTAAAGAGGAAGTTTTGTGTCGATGTACCGAGCACAACTCCGTTGGTTGTGATAGTGGGAACAGTATTGTTGAGGTTGGTTACTACCTGTCCAATAAGGCCAAGCACGACACCTCCTCCTCCGCCTCCTCCGTTGCCCCCGCCAGAGGATGGTTGTGGAGTTGGTGTAGGGTCTGGGTTAGGAGTATTTTCTGCAACATCGGTAAGAGTAATGGTTGTTGTAGCTTGTGCCGACAGACTGCTGCTGTCGGTTACCTTGATAACCAACGTGAACGCGGGAGAAGTTTCAAAGTCGAGTGCTGAAGACTGTGCAACGGTAATTGTGCCAGTTGTAGCATCGAGAGAAAATGCACCACTGGTGTTTCCGGACACTATCTCGTAGGTAAGCGTATCGCCTGTGTCGCTATCGTTCGCAGTGGTGGTCCCTACCACAGTGCCTGTCACACTATTTTCAGGAATACTGAATGCTGCTGTAGCAATAGTCGGAGCGCCATTACTGTTTGCAACAGTCACAGTAAATGAGTCGGTGGTTGAAGCATTGGTAGTGTCTGTGGCGGTAACTGTTACGGCGTGAATTCCTACGTCAGCATTTGTTGGTGTGCCGGTAAAGGTGCGGGTAGACGCGTCAAACGAAAGCCATAGGGGCGTTGTTGCGGTGTAGGTCAGAGGATCGTTGTCTGCATCGGTAAACGTGTCTGGCGAGAAGGTGTGGCTAAACAATGTATCCTCTGTGGCGTCTTGATCTGGAATTGGATTTGCCACAACAGGTGCCTGATTTGTTGGGGTCGATGTCGAGCCACATGCCACATTGTTGAGCGCTTCGGACATGGTGAGTATACAGATCTCTGTGGCAGGCGCAGTTACATAGGAAGCGACTTCTTGAAGCACGTCCGTAGTAGCACATTCCGTTACATCATCACCAGCACAAGTTGTCGATGCGGTTCTAATTTCATGGAACATCAAAATGAGCCATGATTTTTCGCTGCGCGCAGTATCAATCCAGCCTTTAATGGTGCTGGCTGAAGTGGTGTTAGTGACATGCTGAATTTTAAGGGTGTACTTGTCAGAGTCTGCGTAATTGTAGCCTTCGTCTACGGTGCGTGCTCCAAGAAAACCAGCGTCAATCATTTGTTGTCGTATGTCGCTGTTGTAGGCGCCATACGGGTATGCGTATGAGTCTACAGGAGAGAATCCTGCTGCGATAAGGTCTGAGCGTGACCCTCCTATCTCATTCGTGAGTGCTGATCCGCTGAGTGTGGTGAGGTCTGCGTGTGAGCGAGAGTGGGCATCAATATCGTGACCCTCTGCCTGCATTTCTAGTAGTTCTGGTGCAGTCATGTAAATAGGACCGTGCACCTGGTTCATTGCATCACTGTAAACGTACTGAGTAGTGCGAATTCCGGCTGCGTTTAGAATAGGGCGGGCATTGTCGTAAATAGACTGCCAACCATCATCAAAGGTAAATGTGACGCGCCCTTCGCTAAACGTAGGTGCTTCTTCGAGTGTCAGAGAATAATCGTCGATAGTAAGTGAACCGTTACTCTCTAGTGTTTGGATAAGTTGAATCGCTGTTACACCTGCAGGAATAGTTATGCTGCCGGTGTACTCGGTCCATGCGTCACTTGCAGGTATGTCTGCAAGCCAGTGAAATCCTGTTGATGTGCCATCGACGTCACTATTGTTGTAGCGGGCGTACAGCGCACTTTGAACACTCGACTTGTACCACAAACTCATTGTGTAGTAGCTGCCTGGAGTAACAGTAACTGGTTCGTGCACCCATTTTGCGTCGCCATTGGTGTAGTTGCTGACGTCTATTGTGGCAGCACGCACACCAGTGTGTACTGAACTGGTCGAAATGCTAAACGCGACGGTACTTGAACCAAAACTGTTCGTAGTCCAGTTAGTAGCAGTTGCGTCGCTTCCGGTTTCAAAGGAAGGGTTTTGTATGAGGTTAGGACCTGCAGCGTGTGCAGGTGTTGATGTAAAACAGGTGACTGTAAGTGCGAGCGCGGTCAAACCGGAAAAAATCTTTTTACGATCCATATCTGAAGTTGTGTGAGTAATTACCGTGTAAATGAAAACCAACCCCATATCTGTCCAAATAACTTTGCAACTCGTTCTGCAATTCGTGCTCGTAGGTTCTGCGTCTCAGTAGATGACGAAGACGCAGTAGTACTTATTACATCGAGCGTAACTGAAGAGCTTGCCACCAACTTTGTAGTGCTTGCAATAGTAGACGTTGCTACATGAACTCGCACTGAACTGTGAGAACTGGGAGGAAATGTTTCCGTTTTTTCCTCGGTCTGAATGTGTCCGTTGGTGTTTGTTTCTACTTTTGTATACGACGTGCCTCCTCCGTTCGTTGCGTGTATAACATTTTCTACTCGTACTGAACTATAACTGTCTCCGGTTGTAACCTGCTCTCCCCCTGTAGCATGCGCTCCTCCAGTCACTGCAGTTGCTGAAGCGGTGGCTGAAATGACCAATCCCGTGATAAAGCTTCCAAGCGTATCCATGGTTACTTACCTGCTGCCTCTGCGTGAGGAATGTCGAAGTACAGGGGCGACAGTGCAAACAGTTTACTAAATAGTGAGAAGAATCCAAGGTTAAATCCAAAGAATCCAACAGATGTGCTCTCTTGTACATCCGGCGTAGCTACTTTTGGTACAGGAAGCAATACTGCCGGGGACACAGGCTGCGTTACAAAGAACTGTTCAATAGCATCTGACCACTTTTGAGTTGTGGTTGCAGGAGCTGTGGCGAGCGGTACATTTTTTTGAGCATACGCGAAGATGTGTTGCTGTTGAGTTTTTGAGAGGGGGAACTTTTTCATACCCTGGCAGTACAGCTCGTTAATTTTTTGTTGTGTTGTGTAGTACACGACGCCGCTTGGGTCCGACATACCCCATGGCATAAGTACATCTCCGGCGTATTTTTCCTGGAAGCGTTTTACAGCTTCAATGGTTGCCTCGTCATATATACCGTTTGGCGTAAGAAGTTCGTTCTGGAAGTCGCGGAGGAAGTATTGAAGTCGGCGTACCTGGACAGAGCTATTGGTCCCGTTTGGTGAGATGTATGAAGTGATGAATGCTGCGCACGCTGGCGCTGGGGCTGCAACTTTTGAAGTTGCTGCACCAAGCACTTCTCCACCAGCAACAAGTTCAATTGTTGCATTAGCGGTCACCTTCTGCATGTCGACGGCATACACAGCCGAAGAATTACCCTTCTGGCCTTTAAGCTGCGCAGTATTTTTATACTTACCGAGCGGAAGGTCTCCTTTGTATTCTACTGAATAGGTGAGAGAGATCTCTTCGTTTTCACCAATAGTGTTGAGTTTCCATGCGCGCTTGTACACCGTGCCTCCCTTGGGATCGGTAAGTGTGTCGGTAAGCGTTACGTTGTATGCAGCACCGCCCGTATTGCGGATCGTTACTTCGTAGTCGACACTGGCAGGAACTGTAGTTGTTGCAACGCTCACTTTTTTAGTCATCTGCAGGTGTGGATCAGTGGTCCATTTGCCTATAGGTGCGCTTCCTGTTGTCTGAATAGGACTCTGGACCAATACAGACAGTTTTTCAGTATTGTCGATGCTATTGTTGTCCGTTTCGGCGCTGGAAACAGAAGCGGTGAGGTCGGCTGAAGCAGTGGTGCCGTCAGGGATAAGGCCTGCGTTTGCGCTGTAGACAAATTCCCTTGTCTCTCCTTTTTTGATAGTGCCAAGGTCCCACTGCATACCAGCGTCGATCGGGTTGCCCTCATTAAACTTGATGAGCGTTTTTAGGAATTCTGCCTTAAGTTTTACTCCTGTTGCATCTGCGTCGCCGCGGTTCGAGACGGTAAAGTGGTACTTCATCGCAGAGCCAGGCAGTGTTGGATTAGGAGTTTCTGCAACTGCACCGATCCACAAGTCAGGTTTGCCGAAAGACAAATTGCCGCTCCAGTTGCCAAATATGTTAAAGATGGCAAAGATCCAATTTTTACCAATAACGTTTGTGTTCACCATGTTGACCACGTTTGTTGACGCGTATGCATCACCTGTTTCAATGTCTGCGTCGCCGTCACCAGTACTCTCTGCTTTGTTTGCGCCGGTCAATGCCCATGCCTGCACGTTGTTTGTTACGTTTGCTGTATTGGTATTGGAAACGCCTAGGGTTGAGAGGGATTCAGTTACTGTGCCGCCTCCCCCACTTTCATTCATAAGAGCAATACCTGTTGGCGTGCGAGTCCATGTCATCCCTTCTGGAAGGCCTTGTACATTGCCTGCCCAGTCACCAAAAATGTTTATGAGGAAAAAGACCGTACTCCCGCCCACCATGTTGGTATTCACTTGATTGTAGGTAGATGCCGCAGAGTGCGCGTCGCCGGTAGTGACTACAGCATCTCCTCCCGTGCCGCCAGTTGCAGTGTTATTGCCACTGTCTGCAGTTGCAGCAGTGTTGTTAGTGACGGTAGCAGTGTTGCTGTTGTTGATGGATGTGTTGGTGGCACCTGAACCTCCCATTAATGTTTCAAAGAAGCTTGCGCCAGGGAGCGTAATGTCTCCAAACATGTCGCCAAAGTTGTTCAGTGCAACAAGGAGATAGTTTGAGTTGATAAGATTGGTATTTACCAAATTGAATACGTTTGCAGAGGCGTATGCATCGCCGGTAGTGACAGAAGCATCGCCCTCGCCAGTTGAAGAAGCGGTATTGCTACCTGTGTTTGAACGCACCAACACCGTATTGGTTACAGTCGCGTCGTTGGTGTTAGACACAAGCAGTGTGCCTTCGTCGCTTGCACAAGAAAGAAGCGAGCAATTGTTTTGGGTCCCAGTAGTTGAGGTGTCTCCTCCACCAAAGAAGTAAGAAAGGTCGAAGCCACGCAGGTCGAATCCGCCACCAAAGAGCATATTAAAGAAGGCTAATATGCCCGGCGAGTTGATGATGTTTGTGTTAACAACGTTGATGACATTTGCTGATGCGATTGCATCTCCTGTGGTAACAGTTGCAGAACCTCCTGCTGCGGTATTGTCTCCTGTTGAGGCAGCTGCTGCCGCTTCGTTGGTGGTACTTGCAGTATTGGTGTTAGTGATGGTTGTGGTTGCGGTGTCTGCAGTCACGTCCACTGTGTTTGTGTTGGTGGTATTTTGTGCATCAGTAAGTGCAGCAGCATCTCCCGTGTCTACGACGGCGTCGCCCTGATTTTCAGGGGTCTCAGGAGTTGTAGTTGGCTGAGTATCAGAGAGGGTTGTTTGAGTCGTTTCTTCTTGTGATTGAGTGGAGGTAGTTTCAGGAGAGGTAATCTGATCTTCTACAGTGATTTCAGGAGAGGTGGTCTGCTCTTCTGTGGTGGTTTCAGTCGCAGGAGATTCAGGGATAGTTTCTGTTTGTGGAGGTATTGCCTCTTCTTCTGCATGTGCGAAAAAAGCAGGGGCAAAGCTCGAGAGCATCATCGATACTATGAGCGAAAGTACTATCGCACGTCGCCCAAGTAAGTGTGTGTGTTCAGTCATACGTCCAATAAAGTCAGCTTGTAAATCGGTATTCCCTCTCTGAAGCCTCCCAGTGTTAAGAAGACCTCATGAGAAGGAGGGAGTTGCCTCCCTTCTTGCTCAGGGTTTGATTAGAAACCCTTTATTACACGAACAAAGTTGGTGTTAACAACGTTGATTGTGCCTGCCTCTGAGCCTGCGTCACCTGAGATAATGACAGCATCGCCACCATTATTACCGTTGCCGCCCTCTGCGTTAGCAGAACCTTCGTCATCGTTGTCGTTGCCATGGTGCCAGTTCCACCAGCCCCAACCACCGTTGTTGTCCTCTTCACCCTCTGCAGTAGCTTCGCCACCTTCCTCACCTGCGCCACCCTGTGCGCCGTTGAGACCAGTGTTTGAAAGTGCAATAGTGAAGTTCGTAACAACACCTGTGTTTGCATTACCAACAGCGACAGTGTCAGTGTTGGTGATAGTCGTGTCACCCTCGTCCTCGAGGTCGCCAGCTGCGCAACCGCAGTCCTCAACTTCAACCTCAACAGTGTTGGTGTTGACCATGTTCATAGTGCCTGCTGATGATACTGCTACGCCGGTCTGTACGCCTGCATTTCCGCCTTTACCGCCATTTCCGCCTTCTGCATTAGCATCCTCGCCAGTAGACTCTGCATCACCACCTTCTGCACCCTCGCCACCAACTGCTTGGTTACCGCCAGTGTTAGAAACAGCAACAGTGCCATTCGTAACTGCTGCAGTGTTTACATTAGAAACAGTGATAGTGCTTGTGTTTGAGATCGTTGTGTCGCTCTCATCCTGATTCCAGTTCCATCCGCCGTTCCATGCGAGTGCAGGAGTTGCCGCAGAAAGCATAGCGACAGTCGTTGCAGCTGCAACAGCGAAGTTAATTTTCTTCATATCGTTCGTTAAGTAATTACTTTTAGTAATGAATAATGTTTTTCTTCCATTCATCCCGCTTCCGTACGGCGAGCGTGATGTTAGAGGGACTCGACCTGTCCCGTGAGCTGCACCTTTACAGGTACAGCTCACAGCAAGACTCGCCTCTATGCGAGCCTAACTGTGAGCTTTACCGTTGTTTGTTTTCTCAAAAAACAAAAAACGCGAAACACGCCATGCGCATTTCGCTTCAATTCCGCAATGTATTCTGTTTTACAACTGTAACAACAGCAGACATGTATGTCGGCCGCTGGTTTCCCTTACGCACTATTATCGAGCATTCAATTGAAGAGTCAATGAATTTTGTCCACAGGAGCACACCTTTGTGTGCGAGTGAAGATGTGTGCGTGTAAAAATAAATAAAAAATCGCAGATTTTTTTGCTTCCGCGATTGCTATACTACGAAGAGGACGTACGGAGCTGAGAGGGGCCCAAAACCCTGGGAAACCAGCGGAAAGCTGGAGATTTTTGGGCCCGTCTCGGATCCGTACAAGAATCCGAGATTGGTTTTACGGCAACTGAGGAACCGGAAGTTCCATTGCGCATGCAAGATTATTGATCATGCGCTGGGTTGTTTTATATACGTATCCTGTTGAAGTACTTTCATTCGGTAAACCGTATGCTACCCATGGAAGTAGCACATCTTTGGAATGTTTAAGCTGGAAGACCTGCACTGCATCATGAGTCATTTGACCAAAGAAGCCTGTTACAGGAAGAGAAAGGTTAAGGTGTAGGTTGAGGAATGTCTGGAGCTTCATTACCTCCGCTGCATTATTTTGCTGACCCATGCGCATATAAGAGGTGAGGTATGGGATCTGCCCGTCACAAATGGTTGTCGATGGAATAGTCGGAGTAGTTTCTGTGGAAGTTGCAACGGTGCTCGTACCAAGTACTGTTCCGCTTGAAGGAGTTGACGTGCTGCTGGTAGTACTGCCTCCACCCGTTACGTCTGGCGCAATGCCGCCGCCGTTTGGCTGTGCTGCACCGCCACCCACTGTAGTAGTGTTTGAAGACGTGTCACCCTGTGAGCCTCCGTTGGTATTGCCTTCTGTATTACCTTCGTTCGTGCCACCATTGTTTTCGCCATCACCGCCGCTATTGGTGTCAGATGGACATGGGGTTGTTGTCTGAATACCTGTGTCGTTTGGACAAAGGTCTGTGGGTGACGTTTCTTCCTCGTTATCACAACCTGATGGACCTGGGAGATTGTGTTGGTCGAGTATGCCGCCAATTTCACAGTTAATATCACCGGCCATAGAAGCCTGTGCGATGCTTGTAAAGCTTAGTACCGAAAGCAAGCCCGCGAGCAGCACTAGAACTGAGACCACATTTCGTACAACAAGTGACAGCGTCATAGCAAAAAAGTAAATCTGATAACGGGAGACTGGCCTACACGATATACGCTTGAGATGAGATGTCAAAATTGACAGTGCCTTTTTGAGATTTGCTAATTAGACCACAGAGAAAAGCGGTGCGGAAACCTCCTCCGCTCTCTTCACTTTATTTACATAGTGTTGTCTGGTATACTGCCGTCTGGCTGTACTTTGTAGATCCACAGTTATAGAAGGAAAGACTCGTATGTGTGGCATTGTTGGAATTTTGGGTGTTCGTCCGGTGGCGCCCCTGCTCGTCCAGTCTTTGCGTCAAATGGAGTATAGGGGCTACGATTCTGCAGGAATCGCAACCCTAGAAACTGATGACGAAATCGACCTGGAACGTGCTGCGGGCAAGCTGGATAACCTCGCCTCTTCTCTTCAGGCACGACCTCTCCAGGGTTTTGTCGGCATCGGCCATACCCGATGGGCGACGCATGGAGAAGCAACGGAGATAAACGCGCATCCGCACGCCACCGCGCGCGTGGCAGTGGTGCACAATGGCATCATCGAAAACCACCATCAACTTCGAGAGAAGCTGCAGGCGGAGGGTGCCATATTTCTCTCACAGACAGATACTGAAGTGATCACGCATGCGATTGACCAACGGCTGCTCCGCCAACTGTCGCCTCGGGCGGCCGTGACGGAAACGCTATTGGAGCTCGAGGGAGCTTTTGCTATTGCGGTGCTGTTTGCAGGCGAGCAAGACCTACTCATTGCTGCTCGTCGAGGGAGTCCTCTTGCGATCGGCTACGGCGACCATGAGATGTATATTGGTTCTGACGCCTTAGCGCTTGCTCCCCTTACCGACACGGTCTCATATCTTGAAAATGGCGACTGTGCTGTCTTGACGCGTGAGTCGGTAACGATCTATGCGGAAAATGGAAAGGAAGTGGCGCGTGCAATAAAGAAAATTCCTGCACAAAGCCTGCAGATCGACAAGGGTCCGTATAAGCACTATATGGCCAAGGAGATCGCAGAGCAGCCGGAAGCGGTGAGTCATACACTGTCGCACCATGTCGATTTTGACCGACTCGAGATCAGTGATGAAATCGAGCAGGCCTTAGTCGACGTTGACTTCATTACCATGGTTGCCTGTGGGACCTCTCACTATGCGTGCGATGTTGCTCAGTATTGGTTTGAGAAGATCGCAGGGGTGCCAACGAAAACAGACATTGCATCCGAGTTCAGGTACCGTCAGCCTCCCTTCCCCCGCGGCAACATCACGATAGTGGTGTCGCAGTCGGGAGAAACAGCCGATACACTTGCGTCCTTGCAGTATGCCAAAGAGGGTGGTCAGCGCACCATCGGGATCGTCAACGTGGCGGAGTCTCAGATCGCGCGCGGTGTCGATACGTTCTTGCAGACCCACGCAGGGCCAGAAAAGAGCGTTGCCTCTACGAAAGCGTTCTCCTGTCAGCTAGCAATTCTTGCGGCTATGGCTATCAAGCTGGGCCGTATGAAGGGAAAAATCTCTCGCGATCAAGAAAAAGACATGATCCGGGAGCTTGGCTCATTGCCGCGACTTCTCAACGAAGTATTGGAACTTGAAGGGAGTGTGCATGCACTGGCCGAACGGCTCTACTCTGCGCAAGCAACACACCTTCTGTTCTTGGGTCGTGACACGGCATACCCCCTTACTAAAGAGGGTGCGCTGAAGTTCACCGAAGTGACTTACAAGCTTGGTCAGGGCTATGCTGCGGGCGAACTGAAGCATGGTCCTCTGGCAAGTGTGGACGAGCGTCTGCCCGTGATCGTTCTTGCGCCGAGCGATGGAGAAATCTTTGAAAAGACACTCTCCAACGTAGAGGAAGTGAAAGCTCGGAAGGGTAACATTTTCCTCTTTACGGACAAAGCAGGCAGGAAGCGGAGCAAGGTTGAGCGCCATGCGGTGCTTGAACTGCCGGCGAGCACGTTCATCACCGCGCCGTTCATGTATGTCATTCCTTTGCAGTTACTCGCCTACCATATGGCCGTACTGCTAGGGACTGATGTCGACCAACCGCGGAACTTGGCGAAGTCGGTCACAGTGGAATAGTTCTTCTTACAAAAACAGCCGTCCCTTACAAGGGGCGGCTTTTCTTTTTATCTTTTTACACAAATGGCACTGCTGTCCGGCAGTGCTGCCTCGTCTGCTCCTGGAGCGCAGACCGAGACTCTGCCAACTTGGTCTATACGCACAGTATAGCCCGTGTCGTTACCGGTTGCGAGAACTGGATCGACTGGGAATGACGGTAGGTAGGTAGGCACTAAGCAAGAAAGATCTGTGCCACCACTTACAGCACTTCCAGAGAAAATGGTTGATGTTGCGGTAGGAAGTTCTGGACACGACACCACCCCCTCTCCCCCTGTAAATGTTCCTTGAAATACGCCTTTGTTGTCAGCCATGCGCTGTCCTATTGCATTTAAAATAGCGTTTATATTTGACTCGCGTTGCGTGTTGCGCGCCTGTGCAAATTGCTTTGCCGGGTTAATGGCAATAATCACAATTGCTGCTAAAACGGCAATAATGCCTATAACAATAAGGATTTCGATAAGGGTAAAACCGCGTCGCTTCATTGCACCGCGACTCTACTCCCCTCGCGCTCTGCTGTCAACAATTCTTTTTTGCGCAGAGCGCCACGGTTGTATCCGCCGGTTGCTCCATCCGATCGCACAACGCGGTGACACGGAATTGCGGGGTTATAATTTTTATTTAAAATATTCCCTACTGCGCGGAACGCGCGCGGACTCCCTGCAGCTTTTGCCACTTCTTTATAGGTCATGGTCTGCCCTGCAGGAATTGTGGCTACTACCGCGTAGACTTTGTTAGAAAAGCTGTCCTGTTTGGTCTTGTTCATGAGTCGCGAGTTTTTTACCTCGTGGTGTTTTTACGGGAGCAGGAATGGGTTGAGAGGAAGGAGGGGTTTTGTGTGTGGCAGTCGCTAGCGCTTGCCCTGCAGCCTCGCGGTACGCACAAAAGTCACAGTCGGTGGATTTTGCAGGCACCTCAGCACTGTCAAGAATTGTTTTAATGTTTTGAAGTGCACCTTCAACCCAATCTGCATTTCCCGTGTGTGGAATAAGCGTGACATCAAATTCGAGCTTCGCATCAAATGCAGCTCTATCCTTAGATGCGTTGGCGTACACAAAGTAGCCGGTGTCAGACACAGTAAAGCCGTTTTGACGCAAGAGCCACTGGTAAATTTCCATCTGACGTTTGTAGCCGTCGTGCCACTCTTGGTCGAGCGCATCAATTTTTTCGTCTTTACTGGTCGATTTATAGTCAACGACCATCAACTCGCCTTTAGGGTTTACCCAGATGTCGTCGACAGCGCCACATACCAAAAACCCTGTGCCTTTGTGCGCCACCTCGACTCCTTTAAAGTTTTCGCGCCATACTTCCATTTTTGGATGCGCAAATGGCTTAGCCTCTACACCGTAGGCGTGCATAAGGGGGTGGGTAGAACCGTCAGCGCGATGAATATCGAACTCCTTTTTAAGGAGTGCGTCTACGGCGCTGTTGAGGTTAAAAGGAAACCCCGGAGGGCGCGCTACACCAAGTTTGTTGTCTATATAGAAGCAACGTGGGCAATCGAGAGAAAGCTCGATTTTAGAACGCGAGAGGCGCCATTTTGGGCCACCGTAATTCCAGTCTGGTTTTCTGTTGGGCTTATAGTACAGACTCACCAGAGCATTCTATCATTTTTTCACTCGCTTTTCTCTTTTTTCGGTACAAAATGCTTGCGCAAACTATTTTCTATACCAAGAAGGAGGGAGAATGTTGCTACTGCAAATACTGCCGCAGCAAATGCAAGGTAGTAATAGCCAAATCCGCAGGCCATACCAACACCGGCTGCCACCCAGAAGCCTGATGCCGTGGTTAATTCGACATGTTGCTCCTTTTTAGCGAGCGCTAAGCCGCTACCAATGAAGCCAATACCGATCACTACCGAGCCTGCAATTTGGAGCGGATTAACGCCTGCAAACATAGAACTTAAGCCGACGCTCGACAATGTGCCTATAACCACAAAGAGGCACGACCCCATCGACACGAGTGCATAGGTGCGCATGCCCGCCTGTTTGCCCGCAAGTGAACGCTCCAGCCCCATAAGTGCGCCGAGTAGTACCGCAATAAGTAGGCTTACTACCATGTCCGCTTGCATAAGCGGAAACGGCGCATATTCAGTTAGTCCTGGGACAGGGTGCATTGTTTATCGCACCTCGAGTGTTTGATAGATCGGGGCACCAGTCGTGTCTACAACTGGACCGTCTGTCTGAAGTGAGAAGATCTGGTCGCCGTTGTCGACGTTGCGACCAATGAGGTATGTCTGCCCTGCGGTCGTTGCTCGAAGCAAGGTTAAGTATACTGCACCTTTTGCAGATGTAGGTGTGAATAACGCTGCACCGAGTGCATTACCGCGCACACCGTTCTTGTTGTCGTACACAACGACCCATGTTGGCACAGAAACATCTATTGCAGAGAGAAGCACTTTTGTACCTGGAGATTGTGGATTAGGAGCAGATACTGTGTCAGTAAGCGCTACTTGCACGCCTGTAGCTGGTAGAGACGGAGCAGACGCCGAGGATCCGGCAGAACCTGTACCTGCTGTAGGAGAAGTACTGCCCCCTCCGGTTATTACAGTGCCTGTCGATGTAGTGGTAGCGGTGTTCGTGGTAGCAAGTTCATCTGCGGATGGACGAAATGCATACCATGCCCAGCCGACAATAAAGCCTAGCAAAAGTCCACTCGCAATAAACCCAAGAAGTCGCCTACGGTTAGGGGTAGTAGCTCCTTGTGGCACCTTAGGAGAAGTAGAACCTTTTGATGAAGAGGCTTGCGCCACAGATGGTTTGGTTTGTGGTTGTGTGGTGGTGGATGCTGGTTGCGACCATGACAATCCTGATGGCTTTGAACTCTGGGGCGTATTCGGACTTCCTTTCTGTGAATCGTTAGTTTGCATACCGTATGTTCTATCTTAATAATCGCTCTCCTGTATCATACCCTACTCGGTAACTGGTTTACACAATGCTCCCACTTCTTCAAGCACCGTATCGGCTTTTTTCCCCGAAACACCCGCTCGCCGCAACGCCTCGCCAGCATCTGGAAGTGCATTGCAGAGCACGATGCGTTCCGCAAGTAAAGCAGCTTTCTCTCTTGCAGATAGCGAGGTAAGAGCAGTTACAGGGTATAACCCCGCCTTCTCAATACGTTCTTGTAAAGTGCCAATGTGCGGATGGTCCCATCCTACAAGCCCGAGCCCTTTGCACGAGGCATATTGAACCGCTTTTGAAGTGAATTTTGTATTAGTGACCACCATACCTTCAACAATACCCTCTTCCCCTTTTGCTCGTTGCGCCGCCGCAATGTCTTCAATACGAGCCTGTACATACAAAACGGTCTTAAGGTCAGTTTTAAACCCAGCGGTGTTATGAAATTTCGCTTCAACAAGTATAGTCTTTCCTGGCTTGGTCAGTACGACATCTACTTCGTGTTCGACACAGGCTCCCTCAATAATTTGGTCTACTTTTGCCGCGTATCCTTCTTGTTTAAAAAGTTCAGCAATATAGGATTCGAAAGGAAACCCCGATGGACCGAAGTCGAGTACCGCTCTTTTAAGTGAGTAGCGAGCAGCAACTCCGCGCCGATGTTCTCGCAGACGAGCAAACGCACGAGCATAGATTTCTCCCGTAGTAATTCCGTCCCACAACTCTCCTTCCACTTCCTTTGCAATAGTTTCCGCCGCTTGCCCATCTGCTCCAGCGCGATGCAGCGAAGCACGTAGTTTTTGTGGGTCAAATTGTTCGTTTGTGCCGTCTGCCTTTGCAACAAGTACTGTCATCGGTGTAAAAATTATTTTTCAATTACGGTAAAGGTGGCTTCTGTTCCATCAAGTATGACCTTATGTAGTGCAGGAATGCCTATAGGAGATGCTATTGCAACCATAAACGGTTCTTCTGTCGACGCCTGCACTGCTCCTGTAGGACAACTCGTGCTTGCGATGCGCGTTAAAGTCACCGCTACTCGTGGAACTTGTTCTCCTTGGAGCTGCACACCTGTTGCCAAAGTATCACATCCTGTAGTCTGCACCTCCCCTGAGTATACATGTGACCCTCCTTCTTTGTGGTGCTGTATCACAAGCATGTAGGAAGATGCCGCGCCATTAGATGGTGGATACGTTGCCACGCCAGAACGCGCATCAAGAGACGCTGCTGCCCACCAAAGTACGCCTGCAGTGCAAAGAAACAACACAAGCGCGGTAGCAACCCTCCGTGCCTCCATACGTGCAGTATACGACCCCTGTCTATGCCGGCTCCGACTTATCAACAATGCCACCCCCTACACATCGATCATTTTGATAGAGCACAAGAGATTGTCCGAGTGGGATATAGTGCGGCTCAGTTAAAGTAACCACTGTCATACCTCCTTCGATCGAAAGGTGTGCCGGAATAAGTTTTTGACGATACCGATAGCGAGCATGCAGTGCTCCGGTTGGAATAGCGCCGATCCAATTCGTATCTCGTAGTAACACGGTGGTATGAGAAGCACCACGCGGAAAACGGTTTGTGGAAACCGTAAGGGTATTTTTTTCTAAATTCTTTCCGATCACGAAATGCGGCTGCATGGCAGAACCTGTGGTGTAGAGTGTAAACCCGTGCCGTTCTCCAAGAGTATAAAACTCAACACCTCCATGTTCACCAATCTCCTCTCCATCTTCGGAAAACACTTTGCCAGGTTTCGGTGACACCTCTTTGGTAAGCATGTCGTCAAGTGAAATGTCGCCCAAGAAGCATAGACCCTGGCTATCTTTGCGGACAGCATTAGGAAGACCAAATTTTTTAGCAAGACGACGCACTTTTGTTTTACGTAGACCTCCTACGGGAAAGATTGTTTTTGCGAGGTGTTCTTGAGGCACCATCCAAAGAAAGTAGCTTTGGTCTTTATTTGGATCTTTACCTTCGTACAACTGGGCCTTGGTAGTACGCGCATAGTGTCCAGTAGCGACAAAATCTGCTCCCTGCTCCATGGCAAAATTGTAAAATGCACCGAATTTGATTTCTTTATTACAGAGCGTGTCAGGGTTAGGCGTGCGACCAGCTTTAAATTCTGCGACAGCATTTTTAAAAACCCCCTCAGTATATTCTTTAGATAAATCAATCTCTATAAAAGGGATATCGAGATGCGCCGCAACCCGCATAGCCTCCACACGATCAACTGCCGCGGGACATGGATACCCTGGTATTTGAATCTTAATAAATACCCCGGTGACATCATATCCTGCACGCTGCAAAAGCGCAGCGGACACGGCAGAGTCGACTCCTCCCGAGAGTCCTACAAACACTGTCCCTTTTTTACGTGATGTAAACCAGGCCATAAAAAGAGCCTATCGTACAGACTCTTGGTGCGCAACTAGTCAACGTAGCGAGCCTTCAGGCGCAGGTGCTCATCGTATGTTTTGCTGTAATGCAAAATACCGGTGCGGTCAGAAAGGTAGAACACGTAGTCTGTCTCAATAGGTGTTGCAGCGGCAATAATAGCTTCGATGCTTGGGTTACCAATCGGTCCTGGGGGCAACCCTTTGTTAATGTAGGTATTGTACGGGGAGTCGGTTGCTAAGTCAGCTTTCGTAAGCTCGTAGGTGTTTCTATCGGTAATGTATAAAAATGCCGCATCTACCTGGAGCGCCATGCCGTTTGCAAGTCGATTCCACAGCAATCCGGCAATAATGCGGCGATTTTGCATGTCGGCAGCTTCACGCTCAAGCAAGGAGGCCATCGTAAGCACTTCCTCAAGTGGTCGGCCAAATTGGGCTATTGCAAGCGACACATCAACTGCTTTCATCTGTTCGTTAAAGTTTTTTACCATGACGTCGAGTACTGTCTGCGGTTCGTCGTTTGGGTAAATAAAGTACGTATCCGGGAATAATTTCCCTTCTTCTTGTACTGCAAGCTTGTAGAATGTCTCTGTATCAAAATCGGGAAGACGACGCTTGAGCAAGGCGGCTATTTCTGCTGCTGTTGCTCCCTCCCACACCGTGACGCGCACGGGGCGCAGTTCGTAGTCTCCTACCGCCATACGCGCAGCGATTTTAACGACGCTTTCTTTAGTAGTGAAGGCATACTCGCCCGCTGCCACAGAGCCGTGCATGGTGGCAAGAATCTTAAAAAGAAAAGCGGAGTTAACGAGGTTCTTTTCGGCCAAAATTTCTGCAACTTCGCTTATAGTCATACCCTTAGTCACTTTTACAAGTGACCCTTCGGGGAAAGAAAGAGGCGACGCAAAGAGTAAAGCGAATATAATAAGAGCAATAAAGCCACCGAAGATAGAGTACGGCATAACATGCGAGTGGAGTCGATATTCTTTAATCCACCTCTCTACGCGCGGCGCATGACGCTCAATAAAGTCGTGCATGCGCTCCACGCCTGTCTTTTTACGGAAGAATTCCTCCAGCTCTTTGTCGTCGATATTCATGCAAAAAAAGATAATCTTAGAGCTGCGGACCGAGTGGTAGGTTAGCTGGAGCTTCCGCGCGACGAGACTCAACACGATTAAGACTCGGAGTTTTCACGACTGAACTTGGGAAGTGCCAAATAGTGGCAAGTTCTTCTGGCGTCATAAACACCGGCACTTGGTCATACGGCACATAAAAATAGGCGCGGTGCTTATAGAAAAAGAACTGCTTGCGGCGTTCGCGATTTTTAAGAATCTCTTTATAGTCTTGCCATGGATAGTTGTACGGCACCAAGCCACGAGTTACGCCAATACCTTGTTGTGCAGTACGTACTGCATGAAAGACGTTCACGAGTGATGGAATTTTAGCACCGGTAAACTTGTCTTTCTTTCCTACATAGATAGCACGAATACCGCATTCAAATACCAAACGATTGAGCTGTTTTTCAATAGATTCAACCGTTTTCTTTTCCGTATCAGTAAGAAGAGCATTCATTTTCCCTTCTACTACCTCAGATTGTTTCAGGACATCCTGAGCACGCTTCGCAGCGCCAGCCATAAGCTCTTTTATTTTTGCTTTAGCTGGGTCTGCCCATGTATTCGCTTTCGTATAAAAACCATACCATTCATCCTGCTTACGCGCCTTCATAATGATTTGCAACCACATGAATTCGCCTGGCCCTACTGTATTAAAGAGTTCGAGGATGTGCGTAATAGGATCAACTTGGATTTCCGGCGTGTCCGTATTCATATCCAACTTAAAATCTGGATAGGTTTTAATAGGTAATGCTTGAGGCTCAGATGTTTTTTTAAATTCTGTCCCAAATAAGTTGTATTCTTCAGTGTTATACGGGACGCGGTCGACATAGTCTTCCACTTCTATAATTTTTGCTTCAGGATATTGGCCATAGAGGCGTGCTTCAGTGACGTTGCGTTGCGACTCGCGTAAGCGGATATAGAAACCTATGCGTCCCTCGTTGCACGCTATTTCAAGCGACCATGTAGCACGAAACTGTCCTTTCCAAATACGAGCAATGAAGGTTGCTTCTCCTGAAGAGTTGTGGAGCGCGGTCAAAAATACCTCCATTGCTTGCGGCGACTTGGTTACCTCTGCAGGAAGCTGAATCTCGAGAAGCACCTGTCGTTGAGGAGGAGCAAACAGGAATATAAAGCGAATGTAGTGCATCCACATGATCCAAAAGTAACGTCCCAAAAAGAGTGGAAGCCAGAGGGGCGACAAAGCCGCAATTGCAGTGGTGACTGCATACAGAGACGCAGGGTCTACTGCGTAGGCAGATACAATAAGTAGCAACAAGAGCGGCGGAGTAAACGCAATAGTTTCGACTCCCCACTTAGTAAGATACGTACCGAACTCGTGGGCGCCATGATGCGACAGGGTACTAAAAATTTTTCCAAAGAAGCCTTTCTTGCCTCCTCCGTGACTTGCCATACGTGCTATAGTATACAGCACATATGGAAGCGTTTATCAACGCACTGGTATCAAATCCGTTTGCCGCGATGGTAATTTTTCTTAGTGTCTGCGCTGCTATCGCGTTTTTGTTTTATGCGTGGGGATTTATTGGCTACGTGAATGCGCACGGCCATGATGAGCATCAGGAGCATTCTCGCACGAGTATGATCTGGGGGCTTTCCTGGCTTGTTGTGTTGTTTTTTGCTTGGCTTGCTATACGTGCCGCCGCTAATTTTTTTGGATATTAAAAAACTCCACGCTGGTCGTGGAGTTTTTTAATTTACTTTACGAGGACAAATTTACCGTCCTTACCTCGCTTGAAATATTTCTGATTTTGGAGGTTTACGACAATCGTTCCTGGTTTTACGTGGCGCTCCTTAAGCACTTTTTCAATAATCTGATCTTTTGTGAGAGGGCCGTTATCGCGAAGCACGTTGCGGATAACGTCGCGCACAACGCCTGAAGCATAGCCCCACTCTTTAAGTGCATACATACCGCGACCTACAAGTACAAAGCGTTCGTCCTTAATAAGCTCGTTGTGGGTGGTTGCTACATGTGCAGCACGGTTAAACATTTTTTCAATAAGTTTTGCAACCTCGCGGAAGTGGAGCGGCGATCCGTGTTTCTTTACTGCCAAGTATGCGTAGTCGCGAACACCTTTGGTCTTCACGTTCGGAGATACTGCATGACCCCACTCGCCAAGCGGATTCTTACCGATTTTCTTAGAGATAGAAAGCCAACGCTTCAAGACTTCGTCGTTACGGTGCTTGTCGTTAATGTCTTGGAGTTCTTTCAGGAAACGATCGATCATCTCACCTTCTGGAATAAGATCTTCGTCTGAAAGGCCTGCGTAGAGGTTTTTAAGTGCACCTTCAACCTTCTCTGCAAGTCCTGGGTCTACATACCAACAACGCTCAACCTCATCATCCTCCTTGCGATATTTGAACGGATCGCCAAGTACCAAAAGGAAGTAAATGTGGTTCTGCATGCTCTGGTCCTTCGTAATAAAGTTAAGGAGGTCAGACTCGCATACGATGCCACCAAGAGAGTCGACAATGCGTTCAAGCTCTTTGAATGCGCTTTCTGCCTCGCCAAACGCAGGAGACTTCTTAAGTGCTGCAAGGGCATGGTTTTCGATCTGGCGGACACGCTCACGGGTAATACCCCACTTCTTACCAATAGATTCGAGCGTTACACGCTCTGCTGAGGTCCCCAAACCGAAGCGAGCCTCGAGAACGGTTCGAGAGCGCTCAGGGAGCGAGGTTAGGAGCTTTTTAACGATTGCTTTAGGCTTAAAGCCTGTTTTGTCCGCTGTTTGTGGCATATAAATAATGTGTGTTCTAATATATCATACACTATTTTCCTGTCAAATCCTTGCCTAACCCTATTCCACAACGAAACTGATGATCTTACTTGGCACGTATACTGCCCTTTTTTCCTTCCCTTGTCCAATCCACTTCGCCACTTGCTCGTTCGAACGAGCTGTCTTTAGAGCCTCTTCTTCGCTCATGTCGGCAGGGATTTCAATAGTGGCGCGCATTTTGCCGTTTACCTGTACGGCTATAGTAACCATAGCTGAAGCAAGTTTTGAAGCATCGGCAACTGGCCAAGTTTCGGCCCATACATGACTGGTATTACCAATACTTTCCCACATTTCGGCGGCAATATGGGGGGCGAAAGGACTAAGGAGTTTTATAAATGTTTCTAACTGACCTTTAGTCATTTGTGTTGACTTAGACATTGTCGCTTCTGTGCCAGAATAAGTTCGAAGTTTGGTTTCTTCGTAAACAAGATTGAGATAGATCATTAAAGCCGACAACGCTGTGTTGAACTTTAAACTCTCAATGTCGTTAGTCACTTTCAAAATCAGCGCCTGAAGTTCATTCTCTAACTTAGGATTCCAGCCATTTTTTTCATATTCAATCGCATTCTGAGGATTTTCTTTAATATCTTTAATATAATTTTCTAACCATATTTCTGTAGTGTACTTCCACGCGCGTTCAAGGAAGCGTCGTACGCCCATGATGCTCGATGTACTCCATGGTTTTTGTGCCTCAAGCGGACCCATAAACATCTCGTACATGCGCACAGAGTCTGCCCCAAACGTATCCACTACGTCGTCAGGGTTAATAACGTTACCCTTCGACTTCGACATCTTGCTGCCATCCTCTGCCAAAATAAGTCCCTGGTGACGCAGCTTAGTAAACGGCTCTGTAAAATTGATATACCCTAACTTTTGCAGCACTTTGGTAAAGAAACGAGCATACATAAGGTGCAGCACCGTGTGTTCAGCGCCTCCCATGTAAAGGTCTACCGGCATCCATTTCTTAAGAGCCTCTCTGCCTGAAAAAGCATCTTTATTGTGCGGGTCGGCAAAGCGGAAGAAGTACCACGACGAGCATACAAATGTATCCATAGTATCTGCCTCGGGCTTCCACCCCTTACCAAAAATCTTTTCCGTGCGCTCAAGCAACTCTTTCGATGTTGCAAGCGGCGAAGTGCCGTGTGGCAGGTAGTCGACGTCTGTTGGTAAGAGCCAAGGCAAGTGTTCCTCCGGTACTGGATGTGGCTTCCCTTCAGGGTCGTACACAACCGGTATAGGAGCACCCCAGTAACGCTGGCGAGAAATAAGCCAGTCGCGCAAGCGATAGGTCTTTACCATCTTTCCACCCACTGCTTCAGTGATTTTTTTCTTTGCGTCTTCGGAATCGAGGCCTGAAAACGCCCCTGAATCTATCAAAATACCTGGTCGAGTATACAAATCATTTGTTGCAGATTGGATACGCTCAAGCATGATGTCTAGCTCTGCGTGGGCCATGCGGTCGCGGGTAATGGTAGAGAGATCTACCCACTCAAGTTCGTGCATTGCGGCCTCCTCTGCAGAGAGTTCATCTTTCTCTTCATTCTCAAGCTCAAACAATACTAGCCAATTGTGCACGTTACGGTTTACTCCTTTATGGGCAGCGTAGTATTCCGCATACGTCGGGCCGCCCATTACACGAACAAGCTTTAAGTTTTTATAACCTGTTTCTTCGGCAATTTCTCGGCGTGCAGCTTCTTCCGGAGTTTCTCCCTCTTCCATACCGCCCACAACAAATGTGGTCCATGGCTGCTGCTTCCAGTTCAATACCAAATATTTACCGGTTTTAGGGTTGCGGATGATGCCTGATATTACCTTTCTAAAAACCAGCTCTTTTCCCGGCTGATGCGGATTGCGCTCATCAATGCGTTTTGGAAGCACGACATATTTGATCGGCAAGTTAAATTTCTTTGCAAAGGCAAAGTCGCGCTCGTCGTGTGCAGGTACGGCCATAATGGCGCCTGTGCCGTAGCCACCGAGCACGTAGTCGGCAATAAATACTGGGATCTCCTCTTTAGTGGCAGGATTAACCGCCTTAACTCCTTTCAGTTCAACGCCTGTTTTGTCTTTACTCTCTTCTTGGCGCTCCAGGTCAGTCTTATTTTTTGCTGCCTCGACGTATGCAAACACCTCGTCTTTGTTTTGCAAACGATCAGCAAGTGCTGTGACAAGAGAGTGTTCAGGCGCAAGCACCATGTACGTCGCCCCGAAGATGGTATCTGGACGTGTTGTAAATACTTTTATCTTTTCTCCCGAACTGGCAACAGTAAAATCTATCTCCGCGCCTTCAGAGCGCCCGATCCAGTTGCGCTGGTTGATTTTCGTCGACTCAGGCCAGTCGACCGTGTCTAAGTCATCAACAAGCTGGTCTGCGAAGTCTGTGATTTTGAAAAACCACTGCGAGAGATCTTTCTGTACCACCTTAGTACCACAGCGAACACAGACACCCTTCTCGCCAGTTTCGGAAACCGTCTGTTCGTTTGCAAGCACGGTTTGGTCCTTTGGGCACCAATTCACCTTTGCCATGCGCTTTTCCGCAAAGCCGTTTTTGTAGAGTGTTAAAAAGAACCACTGCGTCCACTTGTAGTACTCGGGCGTGTGCGTGCCCACCTCGCGTGACCAGTCGTAGGAAAGTCCGAGCGACTTAATTTGCTTACGAAAATTTTCTATAGCATCGTCGGTCGTTTTTTGCGGCGCAACGCCAGTTTTAATAGCATAGTTTTCCGCCGGCAAGCCAAATGCGTCCCAACCCATCGGGTGGAGCACGTTATAACCCCGCATGCGCTTGTAGCGACTGTAAATGTCGGTTGCGGTGTACCCCTCAACATGGCCCACATGGAGCCCGCTTCCAGAAGGATACGGAAACATGTCGAGGACGTAGTGCTTTTCTTTTGTAGAGTCGTTTGAGGCTGTAAATGCAGCAGTGTCTTCCCAGACTTTTTGCCACTTCTTTTCGATCTTTTTGTGATCGTAAGCACCCTTCATGTTGCTACTAAAATACCACAGTTTTTCAAAAAGAAAACTATGCTATGCTTCCGTTATATATGTGGCAAGACTGGGTCATCGCGATAATTCAGTGGGTGTTCGTAGCAGCGTTAGTGCCTACAGTCATCCATAAAACACACAAGCCGGCATTCTGGTCGGCTTTGCTTACGGCAGTAAGTGCAACTATTCTTGCCTACACGTTTTCCACACTTAACCTTTGGCAATCCGCTATCGGCTGTGCTGCAAGCTCGCTCATGTGGTATGTCCTTCTCTACCAGCGTTGGCGTTTAAACCAAAAAGAAAAACATTCGCACTCGCACTAGCGAATCGTGCCGTGGTAGATTTTTCCTGTTTTAAGAGACTCTTTATAGTGCTGCACTGACTCAAATTGCGGTTCAGGGAGATTGTCGATGTCGTACCAGTCCCATCCCTCGCACTTCTGCGGCTCAAGCACCTCTGGCTCGCCAGATTTCCAGTCTGCAACCATGCCTATATCGACATAGTGCTTACCTTCCCATGCAAGAATATTGCTTACGCACAGTAAGCGAATATTTTCTATCTCCATCCCGGTCTCTTCTTTCGTCTCTCGGGCAGCACACTCTTCAAGTGTCTCGCCAAATTCTAAGTGGCCGCCAGGACTCGAATAGAGTCCTTCGCCGTGGGAGCCTTTACGCTTACCGAGGAGCAGTTTTCCGTCTTTGAAGATCCACACACCCACGCCTACCTTAGGCCGAGACACCTCTTCGCTCATGTGTGTTAGCGTTTTATTGGAGGAAAGAAGTCTGGGTCGATCGAGCGGACAAAACAGGTGCGACCCGCGTCGTGCTGCCAGTTAGTATCACCCTTAATACCGTAACTTTCCGGCACAGTCATGCCTGTCACCACACGATTGCGTGTTTCGCGCGCAAATGTTGCACAAAGTTCAAAGCCCAGGTCGGCAGTTTTACGATATTCGTACGCTGCCCCTGTTTGAGGGTCAACCGGTACGTTGTAGTACAGCGTTGGGTCAGCAAGTTGTGAGAGTGAACCTGGCAAAACCTGCTTTTGCTGGTAGAACGAGAGTATTTGTGACTGGAGCGAGGAAAGGTCTTGCACACGTTGATCATCAAGCCGATACTGGCGAGCCTCGCCGGGAGTTCCGATGATAAAGAATCCTGCCACGATACTAACGACCACAAGCACCCCGACACCGTAGCCGATCATCTTTGCACGATTTGGGAATTGCACCCAGTAGCCCCAAAGGTCTGCAAGGAAGTGCATAAAGCCCGCACTTGCTACCAACAAGACGACAAGTACCTTGAGCAAGAACGCGAGGGTAAGGTCGCCGCCGGAGAGGAAGGTGTAGAGGAGTGTAATAAGATCAACAACGATCGTGATCCCTGCAACAAAGAGCGTCAGGAAGAGCGCCCAACGGCGTACCCAGATGTCGCGACGAGACGAGTCACGCTGCATATCGCGACGAATAAGACGCATCAAAACGAGGAAGACCGGGGTGAGCACGATGAGTGTCGCCATCGCGTAGCTGATACCACCTTGGTATGGATCACTGGAACCGTAGTAGTAACCGTCGCGCACTGGGTCTGGAAACGCGTAGTTTATATAGTTAAAGTACAGCGAAATAAACGCAATAATACTTGCATAGAGTGCGATCATAGCACCCGCCCACAAAAAGAAATCCTTCGGGGTTGTCTTAGGTTTGTCCATATATAAAACGGGCTGTTATTACCTTATATGACCTTATAGTACCCCCTTTTCTTACAGTAGAGCCATACTTGACATTTCCTATGTTTAATTATATTGTCCTATGACCTCGCCACAGTGGCAGGCAGCACATTACAGGAAGGATTTCAGATGATTCTGAAGCGCACGATCATTGCCCTTGGGGGCATGCTCGCTTTTGGGACCTCTCTCGCCAGTGCGGCAGACGTGGTGCCGCCTCTGCCACCCATCACCTACACCCCGCCACCGGTCGTATACACCCCTCCCACGGCTCCCGACTGGAGGGGTGTCTATATCGGCTTCGTCGGAGCCTACACCTGGGGTGAGGCCGAGATGGAGATCAACGTCGACCCTGTGGTCCCCTTCCGGGGCCCCGAAGTCGGCTTCCTGATCGGCGCCAACGCCGTCGTAGCAGACCGGCTTATCTTCGGCCCGGAGATCGGACTCAACAAGTCGTGGGAGCAGGGCTTCTACGAGACGTTCTGGGAGAAGTACTGCGACACCTTCGTCCAGACAGACACCTTCGCCATCGACTGGATCGGCACAGCGAGGGTTCGTGCCGGCTTCCTGGTGACGCCGCGAGTCCTCATCTACGGCGCAGTCGGCCTCGCCTTCGGCATGGTGGACCTCACCACTACGGTCGAGGGCACCAACAAGTGGGACGAAACGTGGATCGATTACGCTGCAGTGGGTCGCGCCGCTGGCGTCGGTCCCACGTTCGCGATCGGCGCGGAAGTGATGCTGGGTGAGAGGGTCACGTTCCGGGTCGAATACAATCGCACCCGTCTGAACCTCTTCAACATCTCAACCGGCTACGCCACGACGTTCGCAAATGCGGTGGACCAGGGCGTAACGGCAGGCTTCACTATCCACTTCTAGTTCTTCGTTCAACAAACGGGCCGCCCTCGAGTTTCTCTTGGGCGGCCTTTGCTATATTTGACTTTTATATACATATGATACTGTGTGCACAGACGCAACAAGAGGAGGTTCATGTGCTCCAAGACCTAGAAGCATTTAAGGAAATATCTGACAGAAGCGACCTCACACGACTCTTTGCATTAACCCGACATCCCGAGCACTACATTCGTGCAAAGGTAGCGCAAGTCGTCCCGATGCAGATTTTTTTCGACAATCTTGCACACGACAGTCACCCCGCAGTGCGTGCAGCAATAGTCTCTAACAAGACAACTTCTATTGCGCAAGTAGAAGTAATGGCTGCGGCTGAATTTGCTCGAAAAGACATGCGGTGGCCGGTACTACAAGCACTGGCAAGCAAGGTCGGACTGGGCGCCGATGTATACCAGCACCTCTATCACATAGGCGAATGGGACATTTGGATAGGACTGGTACACAACCCGTCTTGTCCAACGACCATATTAGAAACACTCGCTCGCCTTCCTGTTGAAATGAAGAGCGTGAATCCATACTACGCAGGCTACGACAAAAACAAGGAGATTCGTCGATACGCTTGCACACGAACCGGCATACCCGACCACTCAGAGAAAAATGATTAAAAACTCAAAGCCCGTTAACCGCGGGCTTTTTATTTTCTGCTACAATCACACAAATGTCCTGGATACTTATTGCCTTTGGCGCGCCTATTTTATATGCCATATCGACTCATATCGATAAACACATCGTCGAGCGATATTTTAAAAATGTAGACCCCGCGGTGTTGCTTACACCATCTTTTTCGATACTCGTACTCCCTACCATCCTCTACCTGCACCCACAAGCGCTAGATATTTTTACTCGCGACGCACTCATCATAGCCTTCTCGGGCGTACTCTACCTTGTAGGTCTGCTGTTTTACCTTCGTGCATTGCAAAAAGACGATGCGTCGGTCGTGTCGCCTTTATTTCAGACGATCCCGCTCTTTGGTTTTGTATTGGGTTACTTTTTGCTGCAAGAACTGCCCACTTTTGCACAAACAATCGGCGGCCTCATCCTTTTAGGAGGCTCTGCGCTCTTGTCTATCGACTTTGGAAGTCGACACCGTCGCATAAAAAAGACTCTCGTAGTACAAATGCTTATTGCAGCATTTGTACTAGCAAGCAGCGCCGCTTTGTTTAAATTTATTGCAAGCGACTATAGCTTCTGGACCATGATCTTCTGGAGCGGTGTGGGAGAAGTTACTTTTGGGTTTTTGCTCCTGCTCTACCCGCCCTACTTTAAACAATTCCTTACTTTCTTTACGCGCGAACGCGCAGGAATTTGGGTTATTGGCACGATTAACGAAGGTATCAATTTAATGGGCGTGTGGTGCGGGCGCTTGGCGCTTTTGTTTGCGCCACTCAGTCTTGTACAAGCAATTAACAGCACGACGCCCGTCTTTGTGTTCATTATCGGTGTACTCCTTGCACTTTTTATACCTCGCTACGGCAAAGAGAGTCTTAATAGAACGCAGCTCGTGCAACGATTCCTCGCTATTGTTGGTATTGTTGTAGGAACCGTAATTATCGGTGCATAAGACTAGCCGTGAAGAATTTCCATCACATCGCCGTCTTGGACGATATATTCCTTCCCTTCAGTGCGGATTAACCCCAACTCGCGTGCTTTCGCATACGACCCGGCCGCAAGTAGTTTTTCGCACGTCACTACTTCCGCACGAATAAATTTGTCTTTAAAGTCAGTGTGGATCGCTCCTGCAGCAACAGGCGCTGTCGAACCTTTTTTAATAGTCCATGCACGCGTCTCGTCCTCGCCGGTCGTGTAAAAGCTCATAAGCCCAAGCAGGTCGTACCCTGCTTTAATAAGCGAGTTAATACCATCGTCAAATAGTCCGTACTCCTGACGGAACGACGATTTGTCTTCTGTATGGAGGTCTCTGAGGTCATTCTCGACGTTCGCATCCACCACAACCCATATCGCATTCTTTGCTTTAAAGAACGCCATGAGCGCCTCCCAGCGTGGGTCATCCTGCATTTCGTCCAAGTTGTGGCCGCCGCTTTCTTTGTTAAGCACATAGAGCATCGGCTTTGTCGCAAGTTTTTGATGCGGATCTTTCGTGTTTAGGTCTGCAAGTTCAAGCTCTGTGTTAATAAGCTCGATATCGCGCAACGGGTCGATAGTATCTTCCACCTGAGCAATGTTTGTATTTTCGAAAATGCGTACAACGTGTGCGATAGCGTCCACCTCGCGAATATGCGAGAGGAATTGGTTTCCAAGACCCATACCTTCTGATGCGCCCTTTACAAGGCCTGCAATATCGACAAATTCTACCGCTGCAGGAATCTTTTTCTGAGACTTTGAAAAGTCTGCAAGCTTGTCGACACGTTCGTCCGGCACAGCAACGACACCTACCGACGGGTCGATAGTTGCAAACGGGTAGTTAGCGATCAACACGCTCTTTTTAGTGAGCGCCTGGAAAAGGGTGGACTTCCCTACGTTCGGGAGCCCGACGATACCGATACTTAATGCCATGTGGGTGGATTATGCCACAAGTTTATGATATTGTCGCGCCTAGTTGCACCTACACAAAGGAGTACCCAATGACCGAGGTTGTTGCATTAGACAACAAGTCAATTAAGACTTTTTTAATCAACATTGAAGCTCTTGAGGTTGGTCCAAATGAAATAGGAGAGTTTGTCAGACGCATATACACGCGAAGTGATTTAGGACTCGCTGAACGCGTATTTGAAGCCTTACGGACTGCGGTGTGGCACCTTCTTCGCTTCCCTGAACGTACGAAGGAGGATTATCTAAACTGGCACACACTTCTACGGCGAGTCGCGGCCCTTTATTCTTCACAGCAAGATGTAATAACAGAGGCGCGTATACGGGTTTTGTCTGATCTGGTACTGGAGTTACACCGACATCATGACGTTCATATAGACGTTCCAGACAGTCCACCCGTACAAGAAATCCTCCAACTTCTTGAGGGATATGCATTTATTTCCTGTGCGGAAGTAAGTCGCCTGACGGGTATACTACCCTTCAACATAACTCTCATAACCAACAACATGGCACGTGCTGGTCTTATTAAAAAACAAGGGTATGGTCCGACCGCACTCCTCTCCCCGATAAAATAAAGAAAAAGGCCGCCGGAAATATCCGGCGGCCGCTTTTCCCCGTATAGGGTCCGTGAAGGATATTGACACAGGTGGAGATTTAATTCAAATTGCGAAACACACTATCCACAGTTGACAGTGGATGGGCTAAGAGTACTCTAAAGGCACATCAGGATCCCCTCTTGATGTTTCCTCCCTAAACTCAGACCGCGGGATATCCAATCCCCTGCGGTCTTTTTTTGTACATTTTTATTACCTCAACTCTAGATACGGGTCCAGGTAATGAACCGCGCTTCCACCAAAATTTGTATATTTTGCAAACGATGTTTGTATAGTCGAAAGCTGGACGTACAATTCTTCTTTCGAAAGTCCAAAAAAGGTTACATAGTCTGGACTCACATTGCCCGTCTCTTGAGCGATAATAACTTTTGTCGAGTAATTGCCATTTGAAGCTTCTTTCAGTTCAGGTACGGACAGTCCTTCTACACCATCTGCTCCTGTAAAGAAGTTGCGGTAGGCCATAATGATGATGGAACTGCCTGGTTTTTGTTCCAGAATTTTTAAGAGATGTGTAAAGGGATACGCCACTTCTTCATTGTATGTAAGAAGAGGTGTCCATCTCTGAGTAGAGTCGTAAAAATGCGGTATCACGATGGTAAATGTTGCATCTACATTTTTCATACGCTTAACAGACTCGTCTATAAACGCAACATACGGAAGCAGCGCCCCAACCTTATTTCTTTCGTATGTTGAAAGAAGGTACGGTTCTACGTCGTATTGCAGTCCGCGGATTTTTGCTTGCGGGTATAGCTGGTTATATTCTTTAACGAAATCTATCAGCGCGTACCCTTTCCACGTATTTTGCAGGTCACCCCAGTCTTTCCAACCACCCTCTACGTCAATCTCTATCCCAAGAGCTTTTGCTTTTACAATAATACGATTGAGGGCGTTCATGTATTGCTGTTTACCTGATGTCTTAGTAGCACCGTCAGGAAGCACAGCAATGTCGAGATAATCATCGATTGTAATGTAAACAGTATTGAAGTCTGCAGCTGCGGCCTGATTAATAACCTCCTCTGCCTTAGCTGCTGTCATCTGCACAGGGGAATCCCACACCCAAACCCCATATTCCTTCCCGGTCATAGCGTCGAAACCTGTATTAGTGCTAATAGGACCAGGCGTGCTAGGTACGGGCGATGCAACGACCGTCCCTGTTCCAGTCACTGCTACCGAAACCGTGACGCAAGCATCCGCAACCGCGTTACTTGCTGAAGCACACGCTTCCAGATTAATAGTTGACCCCTCAGATCCTGCCACGTGTTTAGTGGTAACTGAAGCAGTATGGGTTTTGTTTTTTTTCAACGACCCTACGCGCCAATAGTAATTACTTGCGGACGGGGCTGGTGATGCAGAAACATATGACTGATTTTCCGCGTAGTACACTGAGTAGGAAGTATTATTACAGGTGGTATTTCCTGAATTTTTTAATGTAAAACTGTAGGAAATTGTTCCTCCTGGCGCAACAGACGGTGCTGCTGGTGAGATTGAAAACTGTAAAGAACAACCCGCTACTGATCCTGCAGGCACAGATGGCGACTCAGTTTCCTGAGGTAAGTGACTTCCACCATGTGCTGCACCCATACCAAGCTTTGTATCAACGACTTCTTCTGTTTGTGAGACAGCTGGAGGGACTACATCAGACGAATCCTGCGTGCCAGATAACACAGGAAATGGCATTGAAAAGGAGTTCAGTGATAGAAACGCAACAAGACCCACTGCCACTATAACGAACATAGAAAAACCGCTAGATAGTAGTACTCGTTCAGACATAATTGAATTCAGTAAATTTATAGTGCGGCCGACACTTTCTCTTCCAGACCTTTTCTTTCCCATTTTTGCCAGACAAGCTGCTGTTTTGTTATCGCGCCCCACGCAGACTTGATCAGAGCATTATACTCTACAAATGTGGAAATGTAGAACATGAGCCATCCTATAGGAGCTAGGAAGTAGAGAGTAGCCTGTTTATTTTTCTTACCATCTTCAAAAAAGAGTTGCACAAAAAACATCGCACTTACGACAATAATACCTGACAGGAATGACGAAAAATCATGAGTAAGGAGTGAATATATATACAAGAATGCAACAAAGTATATTTCAAAAAAGAGCTGTAGGTCGCCAAATAATGCCAACGGCAACACAACCCATGTAAGGAGTTTGTTGTGTTTTTGGTCCACACTAAAGAACATTTTTTTATGCACGTTGAATGTTTGGAATCGGCCCCGCTTCCAACGCAGACGCTGTTTGATGAGTCCTCCTATCGACGAGGCTCCTTCTGTATATACAATTGCATCAGAAGCATAGACAATCTTCATTCCCGCCTTCTGAATTCTTACAGAAAGTTCAATATCTTCCGTTATATTACTATGGTCATACAGACCAATTTTTTGAAACACCTCTCTGCGGAATGCGCCGGCAGCACCTCCGATAATATAAATGCTGTTTACAAAAGACTCTGCTTTTTTGAAGTAGAAAGAAAAGAGAAACTCCAGGTACTGCAAGGTACCCAGCAGGGTTTTCATGTTGCCGATTTTTACATTACCAACGGCAGCCATAACCTTTGGGTTTCTAAATGGTTTTACGAAATTGCCGATCGTGTCGGGCAACAACATACAATCTGCATCGATCGACATGATAATGTCTCCCGTTGCATGCTCGATGCCGTAGTTAAGAGCCTTCCCTTTTCCGCCATTTTCTTTATAGAAATATTTGAGCACGATTGGATTGCCGCCTTTTTCACGATGTTTCCGTTCATACTCCACCAAGAAGGCTTTCATTACGGAGTCAGAGTTGTCGGTTGAGCCGTCATTAACCACAACAATTTCGACATTAGTATATCGACTCTTTAAAATAGTTTTTACCGTATGGAGAAGACCAACCTCTTCATTCCAAGCGGGTATAACTACTGACACTTTTGGATTGAAATTGCCTATTTTTTTATCCGAAAAACGGAATTCATTAAGCTTCATTACAAAGTCGTGCCACGGCGACAAGATCATATATACGAAATACTTCACCAAAAGAATCGTTGCAAATATGACAATACATATTCGCAAAATAGGAAAATCATTTCTGGAGTATGGAGAAAGGAAAAAGGTCGACAACACAATGCCGCCTGTAACAACATACAAGAAAACATAAAAACTAAACCTATTTAGAAGATATTTACTCATTCTTTTTTTGAAACACCTCTAGATAGGAAATAAGCGTCTTAACCATCAGGTTCGATGCAAGTGTCAGAAGTAGAAATATAGATACAATTTTATACGAGGTGTTTTGCGGACCTTCCAGATACACAAACACTGCAGCAGCAAGAGTTGCCCCGGACAAAAATCCAAATAGTGCCATTTTTCCTATTGTTCTAACGCCATCCATACTGAAATATCTACCTATCGGCCGCGAAACATCCACACACGAACAAGCATGCAAATGACCATACAAATCACGAAGAACGTGAGCATGCACAGATTTGCCATGAACCACAGGACGAAAATGGTGATTAACGACGCGAGAGCAAGAGTTGGAAATTCAAACTTTTGTACCTGTGATTTTGCTACAGTAGTATGACGACCGAGAAAGAAGCGTATTACAAGCCATGTCGCAAACACGACAAGAACGAGAAAGAGGCTGGAAAGAGCGCACATAAAACTACTTTTTACTACAACGGTAGAAATCGAAGCATTGTTGGTACTTGATGCGACAGAGGTGGTGCTAAGAAGCGCGCCAGTGTCTGTCTTAGAACCATTCCCTGCGGTGTCCACAACCGCTGCCGTGCCTGTTCCTAACACATTGCCCTGGTTGTTTGTATCTGAAACGTCTTGTGCAGCTGTAGGAGCAGGCTGCTGATAACCCGGAGAGAGTGGGCCTGAGACAACGTTGCCTCCGCCGCCTTGAGTGCTCGACGACACAGTCGTACTAACACAGGATGCGCCTTCTATTGAAAGTACAAACAAAAGGCCTGCAGGGTTATTTGTTGGAGTACCTTCCCCAGGATAAAAATATTTTGCATTGGTTACTTCAAACACTACGGAGTTTGTGCCCGCATGAAATAGACTTGGTGTCTGATACTTTTTTATATTTTCAGTCAAGAAGTTTCCCTCACCGAACTCCGAAGCAACTTGAGTTCCGTTGACCGACACCACAAAATAGTCATCTGCTGCTACAAGCAGTGTGGACGAAGATACTGGCCCCGGGAGCGTAAAGGTGCTGTAAAAGACCTGCACCTCACCATCTTCAGGATTAGACACATATTCAGTGCTCCAAATCCACGAAGCGCCACCAAACGCAGGTGCCCAGAGCGGACTTGTGTACGCTGCTGCAGCAGCTATACCACCATCTATGGTGACACTTGCACCACTACTCACATACGTTGCTGTGTACGGAGTACACACCTCGGCCGCCTGTGCTGAAAGAGCCGTAGTCCCGACAAAAACGGTGCCCACTACGACAGATATGATGATTTTGCTCAGACGTGACGCTTTCATGTAATGAAATACTTTATAATTAGAGTCAAGTCCTTATAGCAGGTTATTGGAAAAAAGTCAATTATCGTGCTGTGCTATGTGTACGCATAAAAACCCCGGCACCAGCCGGGGTTACAAAACGATTTTTACTCTCCGAATTTTCCTAAGCGCACTACCTTTTTACGCCACTCATTACGCTTCCACTCAGGCGCAAAGTCTGTTGGTCCAAACAAAGTGAGCTTTGGTTTAAATCCTGCGAACCACAATATGCCGCGCTTTACTTCATTTGTGAAATTACCAAATCCTAAACGGGTATACAGCGGATGATTACCACACATAACGATAATGCGCGCAGTTTTACCCTTAAGACGTTTATGCCAACCAATGACGCGCTTCCCCTCTTTGTTCTTGCGCATGTTGAATGCAAACCCCGGAAGCCACATACGGTCAAAGAGACCCTTGAGCAGTGCCGGCATACCGAGCCACCAGTTCGGGTAAATCAGTACAAAATGGTCTGCCCACTTAATCGCTTCCTGCAATTTAATAAGGTCTGGTTCGAGTTCTTGGATCGCTAAGTAGCCTTTGTGGAGCACCGGGTCAAAGTGCATATTCGCAAGGTGAAATTTCTTTACCTCATGACCTTCTTTTTTTGCAGCCGCTTCGTACAGCATACCCATTTCCCCTGAAAGCGTTTGTTCAGCGTTTGGATGACCAACCAGTACGACAATTTTTTTCTTTTTAGTATCAGTAAAAAAACTCATATATGTTTAGTTAGATCTTCTTTAGTGCGCGGCATGACACGTACCGCAGGGAGCCCAAAGTGTTCTTCTACTGCAGGTTTTAGTGCTTCAGGAGCAGGTGGAGGAGTCGGGGGTTTTGGTGGCTGAGGTGGCGGAGCGAACGCAGGCTGAGGAGGTAGCACCGTGGTGATAACAGGAAGTGATTTCTTTTCTGGTTCAGGTTTGATGATAGGTAGATTGACTGGAGCAGCTGCAACGACTGGTTTTGGTTGAATGATCGGAGCTGGTGGCGGAGGGGTTGGTTTAGGTTCAGGCTTTTTTTCTTCAACTTTTTTCTCTTCTTTAGGTGCAGAAGAAATTGGCTTTGCCAAAAGTGGTTGTGCCGGAGCAACTTTCTTTTCTTTTTTATGTGTCATGAACACCCCCGCACTCCACAACAGCAAGAATCCTGCCACCCACACGACATAGAGCACAATCAGGTCAAACCATGATGCAACGGGCGCAATAATGTGGACCATAAATAGCGCATACCATGACGCACCGATGATCCCTTCCCATATAAAGTCAGGGAACGGGCTTTTGCGCCACACAAACGTTGCCACAATAAGGAAAACAATGAGCGCCCACTTAAACAAAAATGCTGGTGCAAGCAGGACGAACCACTGCCCCATCAAAAAATGGAGCACCGCGATTGCCAGTCCTGACAGTACCATAATACTTAGCCCTGCCAGGATGGCTTTGGTTACCGCACGAGCAATTTGTGACTCTTTAGAATCTACGACGCCGTCGCGTACTGAAATCGCATAGGTGATAAGGAGAATCGTTTGTGCACCCACGCCGAGCATAACACCCAGCTGCTGGGAGGCATACAAAAAAAGATTTACAAGGTCCAGGGACACCTGCATACGTACCTCTAGTATACCTTAAAAAAAGAAAGCACCTCGCGTATGTACGCGAAGTGCTTGTATATAAAAGAGCGTTACGCTCGAGCTCCTACCACATGACTCGACACGCGACGAACTCGCTTGTCGTGAAATGCTTCTGTTGAGCGTGCCGCGGCGGACACTGTCGGTTGAGCGCTTTCATGCTCGACATTGATCTGCCTCACGATCTCTCGCAGGTATCCCTTACTCTGGGAGACCGGGGTAAGGAATCGAATCTTGACCTCGACCATCGAAACACGGGGTGTCTGAGGCTCAGGAATACATTCGAGCACAATGCACCGGCCTCGTTCGGTAAGCGTCGACGCGAGCACGAGTGGCGCACTGAACTGTTGTGCTCGCGGCTTGAGCGAACCGCAGAGAGTCGGAGCTTCGCCAAGAAGGTTGGCGCGCCGCAAAAATTCCAAAACCAGGCCGTCGACTGTCGCTACTGCTCCCCGCTTTTCGCGCTCGAGCGGTACCCTCCAGTCATCTCCATTCCACCGAAGATCCTGGTCGACCTGACGTATTTTCATACACCACTCCCTACCTTGGGTTTATATGGATTTCATACAGAACGTACAGCGACAGATAGTACTCCCGCTTCCCTTTCTATACAAGTCCCGAAAAGTGGATAAGAAAAAGCCGGAGCATGACGCTCCGGCGGTATCTACATATCGAGGAACCTTCGCCTCACAAAGGATCGTCCTTTTTTCGAAAGACCAATCCCCACACTCGCACTGCCAACTCCTAGTTTTCGCTGCTGCAAGAGCCCTTCACGAGGATCCATCCCCTCATACATCACGTCTTCAACCCGCCCTGGGGTAGGAAACGTTTCTGGATCTACTTCGAGCAAGACGCTCGTGACCCGGTCGATACTGAACGCTTTGATGTTCGGGGTATTTTTCTGAGTCGTTAGCGCCCACAAACAGATCAGGAATGTCTCAAGTGGTGTCTCGGGCAACTCCTTCTCGATCGCTTTTTTTACTTTTCCGACATCCTGCTCAAACTTATCGACACTGGTGTTGGGAGCAGGAGCGCCCGTTACTACGGGCATATACCCCGCAACTGCTCCCTGCAACACGTCGATATAAAGCCTCAGGTTATCCTGCGATTCAAGTCGAGCGAGTACCCCGAGTGTTGTCGAGATCTTAAACCCGAGTTCAACGGCGTGTTTTTCATCAAAGCGGATGTGCGGGAGGTTGTCGATCTGGTTCTTACCGGAATACACTCGGTATCCATGGCGCACAATAGTGCCCTCCGGCACCTTATTTTTGATATACGTCACCGCCTCAGCAACCTTGGCAAACTGGGCCTCGCCATTTTCTCCAAGCGCTTCAATTACCCTGGCCCACGGGTTGATGGGCCGTTCCTTCACTTCTACGTTCACGGCTCATCTCCTCTTTTACAGGTGTATCAACGATTGTGCTCGAGTGGCGTCTTCAGGGCTATTAATCCCAAGTGCGTCCCCCAGAGTTACTTCTACCGTTACTATACTGAGCCCCTCTTCCCTTGCAAGTCCAATACTATCGGTCAAATAGTACTCTCCGGTTTGTGCGTTTTTTTGTATCGTACTGAGCGCATGGGTCAACCACGCGCGTTCTATAAGACATGTGCCTGGATTCACTTCAGTAATCGCTTGTTCTGCAGGTGTAGCGTTTTTAGATTCAACAATACGCGCAACATCTCCTTCAGGAGTGCGCACAATTCTGCCAAATGCTGCAAACACCGCGTACTCGTCTGCAAAATGCGGCGCAACAAAGACCGACTGCACTATCGTTGGGCGATTTTTTTCATGTGCATCAACCAATTTTTGTATGCTTTCTTTTTTAATAAATGGTTGGTCGCCGTAGAGTACCAACACTCCTGATGCTTCTTGTGGGATATGCGGAAGCGCTGCACGCACTGCAGATGCTGTGCCAGTTATGTCTGTCTGCTCAATACACGTAGCGCGCGCTCCTACATAGGAAATGACTTCATCTTTTCCATGACCCACGATGACCAGCGGTGGCAAACAGGAAGGCACCTGCGCCACCGTGTCGAGAATATGCCCCAGCATCGGCTTCCCTTCGATTTCAAATAATGTTTTAGGACGTTCTGAACGCATGCGGGTACCTTTACCCGCAGCAAGAATAACTGGTTGGATCATATGTGTTACATGCCGGATACCTGTAATAAGATCGTAAACACATTAAACATTGCATGAACTGCAGCGGTCGTCCAAAACGCTTTCGGAAACGATTCTCGTTTTTTTAACAAGAATACTCCTGCAAGCACAATACCAACCGGCACGACACTCAAAATATGCACCGGGTCAATGTGTGGCAATACGAATACAGCAGTTGCGACCGCAATAATAAGAGGAGTGCGTTTAGTAAACGCAGATGCAATAGTAATAGGTAACCATTGACCAAGGAGCGTCTCTAGAAGTGGCGCTATGATGACTGCGCCGACCACAAAACCAAAGGTAATAGGAGCGATTGGGTACACTTCTTCGATCAAACCAAGACTCCCGTATACAAGGTATCCGTACAAGGAGACGACGCCAAAAAGAGCGAGCGACCACGCAATATTAATTGCAAATGTGAGCGCACTTACCTCAAGCACGAAGCGCGTGTCGGAATAGGTCTTAGCGCGACGAACATAGTCGCGCACATCGAACGTCACAAGTCGCGCAAGCGATGCAAAAAAACGCCTCATAGAATAACCGTCGCACCATCGTGACGGATTTCGAGGATGCCACCCTCAACTGCAACTGTTTTAGACTCACCATTTTGTGCGTGTACGGTTACGTTACCCGCCTTCAGGGTTGTAATAAGCGGCATATGCTCCGGGAGCACGGTCATCATCCCCGCTTGCGCAGGGACAGAGAGCGAGCTGGCCTCGCCTTCAAATAAAATCTCATCAACTTTTGCAATTACTACGTGCATATTATTTTTTGAGTGTTTGTTCTATATCAGCGTAGCAGGATTTACAGAGATGAAATTTCTGTACAGTGCTTTCTGCGGTAGGTGGGCTAAAAAGCAGCCCGCCAAAGTCCTGCATTTCTTCCCCACATTTATCGCACACAGGAGCAATGGCCATATTATTCCATTCCTACAGTGTCGATAGAACCTTTCATGTAGAAGGCTGACTCTGGCTTGTCGTCGTGCTTGCCGTCCAAAATCTCGCGGAATGAGCGCACCGTGTCTGCTACCGGCACATAGACACCCTTAATGCCTGAAAAGACTTCTGCCACGTGTGTAGGTTGTGAGAGGAAGCGCTGGATCTTACGTGCGCGGTACACAATCTTTTTATCTTCGTCAGAAAGTTCTTCGATACCAAGGATGGCGATAATGTCTTGAAGGTCCTTGTAGCGCTGGAGCACCTGCTTTGTTTCAAGCGCGGTTCGGTAATGCTCTTCGCCAACAATTTCTGGAGCGAGCGCCGTAGAGTTTGACTCAAGCGGGTCGATAGCTGGGTAAATACCAAGCGATGCAAGCTGGCGAGACAACACGATCTGTGAGTCGAGGTGTGAGAAAGTCGTTGCAGGTGCTGGGTCGGTAAGGTCGTCGGCTGGCACGTAAATTGCCTGTACCGAGGTAATAGAACCCTTCTTGGTTGACGTAATGCGCTCTTGGAGCTGGCCCATTTCCTCTGCGAGTGTTGGCTGGTAGCCCACTGCTGACGGCACACGACCCAAGAGTGACGATACTTCGGAACCTGCCTGCACGAAGCGGAATACGTTGTCCATGAAGAAGAGCACGTCCTTGCCCATTTCGTCGCGGAAGTACTCGGCCATCGTCAGACCAGAGAGTCCCACACGTGCGCGGGCACCTGGCACTTCGTTCATTTGCCCGAAGACAAGTGCAAGTTTGTCGATAACACCCGTCTCTTTCATTTCGTGGTAGAGGTCGTTACCTTCGCGCACACGCTCGCCCACACCAGCAAACACCGAGTAACCCGAGTGTTCAGTCGCAACGTTGCGAATAAGCTCCTGCATCATAACAGTTTTACCCACACCGGCACCGCCGAAGAGACCAACCTTACCTCCCTTAATAAACGGAGCAAGAAGGTCGATAGACTTAATACCTGTCTCAAACACTTCTGCTTTGGTGCGTTGGTCTTTAAAAGGAGGAGCTTCACGATGGATCGGAAGGCGAGGAGTGTCCTTCTTCATCTCACCTTTACCGTCGATAGGCTGGCCAACAACATTGAAGAGGCGTCCGAGCGCGCTTTCGCCCACCGGAACAGAAACCGGTGCGCCCGTGTCGACAACTTCCATACCGCGAGAAAGGCCTGACGTATCTTGGAGCGCAATAGTGCGCACACGACCAAGGCCAAGGTGCTGCGCCACTTCAAGCACGACTTCGCGCTTGTCCGCTTTTACCACAACCGCGTTGCGGATAGCAGGAAGCTTGTCTCCTGGAAAGTAGACGTCGACGACCGGACCGATAACTTGTTTAATTTCTCCTTTCATAAAATCTGTTTTTAATAATCTTTAATGTTGTTTACCCTGCCATCGCTTCCATGCCCCCGGTGATTTCCGAGACTTCTCTCGTAATCGCCGCTTGCCGGGCTTTATTAAACTTTCTGGTTAACCCCTTCTGCATGTCTTTTGCTTTGTCAGACGCAGACTTCATTGCAACCATGCGAGCGGAGTGCTCGGATGCCTGGGTTTCAAGAAGGGAATGGTAGACGAACACTGACGCGAGGCGCGGCAAGATTGCAGAGAGCACCTCTTCTTCCGATGGTTCAATAGTATAGGTTGCTGGATGCTCTCCGTCGGCCGCCTTCGTAGCAAATGCGCCTTTTGCAGGAACAATATCACCCACCACAAGTTCTAACTCTTGGAGCGATAAAGGGAAAATTGTGCGCAGCGTTGCACGTTGCTCAAAGGTAGAAATAAAGTTTTGGTAGATAATTTTTACTTGATCTACCGTGCCTGCTGCAAAACGTTGTGCAGCTTCAGACACCAGGCTGTGTACAAGAGACGCAGTCACTTGGTCATTATTTTGATGATATGCCTCGACTGTGTATCCACGCGTAGCAAAAAAATCATTTGCCTTGCGACCCACTGCAATAACTGAAACGGCAGATGTTGAAAGACCTGAAGCAGTAATATCTGCTTGCGCTGCACGCAACACGCCCGAGTTAAGCGCACCTGCAAGACCTTTGTCGCTCGTGATCACAACGTAGAGCGCTTTCTGTACCGGGCGTACCGTAGCGAGCGGGTGGCTCCCTAATTCGCGACTCCCCGACACGCGCGCAAGAGTTGCTGCTGCTGCACGAGCATAGGAACGGCCAGCAAGAGCGCGCTGTTGCGCTTTACGCATTTTTGCAGCAGAAACCGCTTCCATCGCCTTTGTTACCGTGCGAGTTTTTGCTGTGGAGCGGATTTTGCTTTTAATTGCTTTCAGACTGGCCATGGTGGTTTATGAGAACAGCTGTGGATGTGTCTCAGTGAATTTTGCGAGTGCTGCTTTTAGTTTTTCTTCTGTTTCTGGAGCAATGTCGCGAGCGTCGCGGATAGTACCAAGCACATCGCTTTCTGCTTCGAGGAACGCAAGGAGCTTCTCCTCAAATTCTGGAACGCGATCTACCGAGACTTTAGAAAGGTAGCCGTTTACTGCTGCATAAATAGACACTGCAACTTCCTCAAACGCGAGTGGGCTGCCATTCTTTTGCTTCAATACTGCAGTCAGACGTTGGCCTGCATCAATGCGCTTCTTCGTGTCGGCATCGAGGTCTTGTGAGAACTGCATAAAGGCTTCCAAGTCGCGGAACTGTGCGAGCTCAAGCTTAATGCGGCCCGACACTTTCTTTACTGCCTTTGTCTGTGCGGCAGAACCTACGCGAGACACCGAGAGACCGGCATTAATAGCAGGACGCATGTTCTTGTTAAAGAGGTCGGTCTCGAGGAAGATCTGGCCATCGGTAATAGAAATAACGTTCGTTGGAATGTATGCAGAGATGTCGCCTTCCTGCGTTTCGATGATTGGAAGTGCCGTAAGCGAACCGCCGCCGCGCTCTTTAGAAAGCTTTGCTGCGCGCTCGAGCAAGCGTGAGTGGAGGTAAAACACATCGCCCGGATATGCCTCACGGCCCGGCGGACGGCGAAGCAAGAGTGAAAGCTCGCGATACGCAACAGCGTGCTTCGAGAGATCGTCGTAAATAATGAGTGCGTCGCGGCCTGAGTCCATGAAGTACTCGCCGATAGCAGCGCCCGCAAATGGTGCCAAGTACTGGAGTGCTGCTGGAGCAGACGCGCCCGCATCCACCACAATGGTGTAGTCCATCGCACCTTGCTCTTTAAGCTGCTGCACTAAGCGCGCTGTCTTGGACTCCTTCTGACCAATAGATACGTAAATACAGATCGGGCGCTTTTCTTTCGGTTCCGACTTTTGGTTGATGATCGTGTCGATAGCGATCGTCGTTTTACCCGTGTAGCGGTCACCGATGATGAGTTCGCGCTGACCGCGACCAATCGGGATCATCGAGTCGATAGCCTTGATACCGGTGTGGAGTGGCGTGTTCACCGACTGGCGATCCATAACGCCGTACGCCTCACGCTCAATAGGATTATGCTTGTCAGTTTTAATAGCCCCCTGACCATCGAGCACCTCGCCAAGTGGAGACACCACGCGACCCAAGAGCGCATCACCTACAGGAATAGAAAGTGTGTGACCTGTTGGAATAACACTCATGCCTTCCGACACAGCACCAGTGTCGCCCAAAATAACGACGCGCACGAGTTCTTCCTCGAGGTTAAGGACGAGACCAACTACCTCGCCATGCATCTGCATACCCTTTTCAAGAGTAGTCGAACCTGCGATATCAAACTTCACCATTTCTGACATAGTTGCACCTTCAAGACCTTCAACTTCGGCAACGCCGTCAGCCACTTTTACCACGACACCAGTCTTTGCAGGACGCTGCGATGGCGCAAAGTGTTCGATCTCTTTTTTAAATTGTTCTATAAAATTTTGCATGGTGAGTTTAGTTGGAAGATACTAGTTTGTGGTAGAGCTCGAGCAGGATACGGTTTCTTTCTTTCTCCGGAGTTACTTCGGCGTACGCTGTTCGACGTTGGCCTTGTAATTCTAGAAGTTCGTAGCTCTTGAGGATCCGCGGCAAGAGCTTTTCATGCCCTCGGCGCTTTAGAGCTTCTTCTAAGCCCTTAATGTACTCCTTTTGCTTGCTTGGGTTTTCTATCACCAACGCACGGAGTGCCTTTGCGTAACTGTCAGCAAGGGTCATTTTTGAAGCGTCTTCTCAATACCTAATACAACAAGCTTGGCGACCTCTCGCTTGCTCTCCTCGAGTGCTTTTTCCTTCATATCCTTAGCTTGACCCTCTGCATCTTTTAGAAGTCGCGCGGAGGCTGCCTCTGCGGCATTCATAATCTCCTTCCCTTTCTCGCTCCCTGCGGCGCGAGCACGAGCGATAATTTCGTCCGCCTCTTTACCTGCTTCTGCGAGTGTTTGCTTACGTGTAGTTTCTACTTCTGAGAGCTGCGCTGCAGCCGCCTCAGCATCCTTCACACCCTGTGTCACCTTAGTGCGACGCTCTTCGAGCATGCGCATCATCGGTGTATAGAGGAAATACCACAACCCCAACAGCAATAAGCCGAAGTTGATGGCGTTTATAAGGAGCAAACGCCAATCGATACCAAAGGTTGTGAGTATTTGATCCATAGAGTGCTACGAAACTAATTAGGTAAACTTGATGATGAAACCGATAACGACTGCGAAAATTGCGAGCACGTCGGTAACTGCGATACCGATGTACATAGTCGTCTGAATGAGCGGAGCTGCCTCTGGGTTGCGGCCGATAGCCTCAAGCGCCTTAGACACCAAAATACCAAGACCGATACCAGGACCGATCACACCGAGACCTACTACAATCGCCATCGCGAGTGTTTTTGCTACTTCAATATCCATACAAAATACTTATTAATTAATGAAACGTTTTGTTAATGCGCCCCATGCACCTGCGGTGAACCTGCCTGACCGGTAGGCTGGCCATGCGACTCGCTTCCGTGCGGTTCTGCAATGGCAATCTTGATGAACGCCAAGGTCAGAATCGCAAAGATAGCTGCTTGCAGGAGTCCGATAAACATTTCGAACGCCATAAGCGGCACCGGCACCACATACGGAAGGAAGCTTGCCACAACCAACAAAAGCACCTCGCCTGCAAAGATCGCTCCGAAGAGACGGAACGAGAACGAGATGAGGCGCGCCAGGTTGCCGACAAGCTCGAGAATACCGACGATGAAGTTCATCGCGCCATGGCGCACATTAACAAATTTAGACCCGTACTTCAAGAAACCAAGTGTGAGAATTCCGGATATTTCGATCACGAAAAACGAGATAATTGCGAGCGCAAGCGTCGTGTTAAGGTCAGCATTCATCGAGTGGAAGAGCGGGAGTGCTTCAGCATGGTGCGTTGCCTCGTCTATATGGTTGACCGTAATGGTGCCGAAGATCGGAAAGAAGTGGAGCCAGTTTGCGGTCAAAATAAAAAGGAATATGGTAGCAATGAGTGGAAAGTAGCGGCGCGCAAGCTTGTAACTCCCCAAAGTCTGTTCAACCATGGTAAACACATACTCAAACACCATTTCGGCAAGGTTTTGCACCTTGCCCGGGATCATTTTAAGCCGACCGCCGACCAGAACTGCGAACAAAAGCAAAAGACCCATCACCAACCATGCGGTCATCAAAGACGAAGTAATAGGAAAACCCCAGATGTGCCACAACCTCTCAGAGGCCAGCACTATATGCAGCCCTTCTTCATGCATACTCTATATATAAGGAATAGTAGCTTAAAGTAGCCTAAAAATAAAGGCCCCCAGCTTACGCTGAGAGCCTTTGATCACCGCACTTCAGTGACAACAAAATAGCCTGTATCGTAACCGTGTATATCGGTCCCATTACCACTCATGGTGACCACACGAAGTTCGGGATGCTCGTGTATGAATCTGCTGAGCGCATTCCCGAATACGTCCTCGACACAGTCGAAGTAATAGACCCCGTTGCGATAATCGACGACTGTACAGCCGGTGTTCGCTCCGACCATGTCGGTGTTGCTTGCGTTGTCACACGCGGCAAGCGCGCAGCACGCCAAAAGAAGCAGGGCAATATTCTTCACTCGGTCCTCCTCGTTATAGAAGTTAAGGCCTAAATTTCCTTTGTATATTATATATATAACTAGTATATCTGTCAAGAGCACCTGATGTAAGCCTGAGACTCAGCAGTCGTCTACACCTCTGTTCGGCAATTAGCAGTAATACAGATATTTCTTATGCCATTTATTGCAATCGCAGTTGCTCTTACCGTTTTGCTTGGTGGTGGCGCATACGCGTCTCAAACTGAAACTGGTCAGGCAGCGCTTGAGTCAGTCACTCACTTGTGGGCTGATGCAGATGTTACAACCGAGACAGAAACTGAAGGGTCACTCAACCTTTCGACCGATGGTTCTGCTAGCTTTGGCGAGACTCGCCTTGCAGAAGACCATGACGAAGGCGTTACAGACCCTAACACTGTAGGCGGCGATGCCTATATCGACATCAACGTCGATGGTTCGCTTAAGGTTAACTAATTCGTCCCGCTTCCGTACACAAAAATCCCGCCCACAAGAGGCGGGATTTTTGTTACTCTTCATCCTCTGCTCGGGCAAAAAAACCGCGTAGCGACTTCACACTAAAGTAGAGTGCGCCGAGCGCAGCGAAGGCTATTCCCTGTCGCAGCGCAAACGAAATATCTACAATTGAATCGTGTTGATTATATGCAAGCACCGCAAGAAGTTCGTACACTACAAACAGAAGTGCCGAAACCACGGTGTCGACAAGCATCGCAAAGTAATTGCGAGGGCTCGTCAGCCCTGCAACGACAACCAATACAAGTACGAGCACAATACCAACTACAATATTGAAGGCGAGAAGATTTTTATCGAACAGAGCCGAGAGAAGAAGCAGCACGCCCGCACCGACGAGTAACATGCGCACAACGTCACCATAGTAGTGTGCCACAGGAGCGGGCTTTGTCGTTTTAACTTCGCTCACTATGTATTCGTCATCAAATGGCATAGGCGTAGTATACACTTATTCAGTTACAGGGGCGGGCGATTCTTCCGAAGGAGGAGCGGGCGGAATCTCTTCAGGCACTTCGGGTGCTGACGGTGGAACATCTTCAGTAGATTCTGGTTGCGGTTCCTCTACAACAGGAACTTCTTCCGCTGGCTCTTCTGCGGGAGGCGCCTGTGTTTCTTCAACCACTGGAGTTTCGGTTTGTGGCTCTTCTTCAACAACTGCGTCTGCCACTCCCGCAACCACTCCTTCCTCAACAACTGGCGTCTCTTCTTCTACAAGCGACGCGTCTGTTGTAAACAAAGAAAATGCTTCTACTTCTACCACTGCTTCAGGAGACTCCCACTCGCCGGCACGCATTTGGTTTGCAAGCGTCGTTTCTGTGTCGCTAAAGTACGCAAGAGTACCGAGTTGCTTCCCTGCGGAAACAAAGAGCGTGCTAAACATCACCACGATAACAAGCGCTGCTGCAACACTACGCTTCGATGTTTCTATATATAGGTCAGCAACGGGCGGCAGCACCTTCGGCACCAGAGGCACAAACACATCGTCCGTTTTACGGAAGCGAGTGTAGACCGTATGCGGTTTTTGTCGCTCGAGATGCTTCATATAGTTGGTACTCGTGGACTCTGAGACGGCGGCTCTACAACAGCAAAGGCAACATCTTCGTCGTCGGTCGACTCCTGTTCTTTCACCGCGCGACGGCGCTTACGACGTAGCGCTTTCATCTCTTTTGCAATATTGAATCCCTCGTCAAGTATGATCATCGCCGCAGGAAGGCCTATCAGTAGCGCAAAGCCAAGCGGTTGTCGTGCAAAGTCGAGTACGTACCCCGCGCCCGGCACATGTACGTACACCTTGCCGATAACGTCGCGCGCCGCGACTTCTTGCGGGTCCTGCTCTTCGTTGGCGTCGCCTTGTGTTGTGTAAAACGGTCCGCCGGAGCCAGATCGAATAGCAATAATGCGATGCGTCGTAGGAATCTGCGTCTTCGTATCTTTTCCAAAGGTAATAACATCTCCCACTTTGTAGGTATCTGCCGCGCGCACGACCACGATAGAACCTGTAGGGATTGCCGGCTCCATAGAACCCGACTTCACAATCTTAATTTCTATACCGAACGCAGGCACAAACGACAAAGCAAATAATCCAGCCACCACGAGCAATATCGCTATAACAGAGCCGTAGATTATTTTGCCAAGAAATTTCATACACTAATTACTCTTCTTAAAGAAGTTTCCGAAGATATTGATGAACGTGGTGTTAACGATATTGGTCGACTGTGCTTGTGACGACGCATTTCCCGTAACCACTGTTGCGGAGCCACCGGTTGCAGTGTTGCCACCGGTATTTGAAGTAGAGGTAGTAGTGTTTGTCACGCTGCCATTATTTGTATTTTCGATGATGATGGTCACGTCTTGGTCCTCACAAATTTCGCCTTTGGGCGGTTTTGGCGGCTTCGGCGGCTTTACCTTGTTGCACATAAACTTCGGCTGCTCGGTTGCAGACACCGCCGTTAAGCGCACGTCCACTTTCATCGTGTCAGTTTGATACTCGTTCCCTAAACTATTTCCCGTACAGGTAATAGTTGCCGTAGGCACATCGACCGCGAGGTCGCCCGCGCACCAATACACGCCAACATACTTCGTGCCGTTTTTCGGAATTGCACCACCGTTGCCGTAGTCGTAGACCGGGTACGTTTTACCGTTTAATACCTGGTTCGCTTGTTGTGTCGAGGTGCCAAAGAGAGGCCGCTCGCCCACTTCAAAGATATTGTCTCCATCGCTCTCGGCCCAGGCGAAGAACTCCATCGCAGAAGTAAGTTCACCCGTCGATGTTGAAGTGTCGACGTGCGACTCCGGCTCGTTAATACCATTTTCGCCATTGAGCAGGTTAAAGAAGGTCAGACACACATAGAGCGGCGACTTTTTTGCGTGGAGGCTTATCGTATTTTCACCCTCATCGTCCGGCTTGATGTCATCGAAGTTAAAGAACTTGTCGATACCAGGCACAAGGTCTTTGAGCGACCATGTGCCTCCCGGGACAGGAGCGCCGTTATAGCTCGCCTCACTGTCTACCTTCAGGTCAAAGTTGCCACCCGCAAACGTTGTACCCGTCGCCTCTGCACGTAGTTGCGAGAGACCCACGACAAGGGAGAGTGCTCCAAAAATGAGGAGCGCTCTCTTACCTATGTGTCGTGAAGTTTTTTTCATCAGCAGGAAGTCGATTTGTTGTTTTAATCAATCAGAGGCACGCCGCAGTTAAGTGCGCTGAAGGCGTCTAGGTCGTAGGCATCTGCCTCTGCTTCAAACGGACCAATAGGAGTTACATCGGTTAAGCGGATGAACTTTGCCCACGCAAGACCCGAACCTGCAAGGTCAGCCTGTGCATCGCGCGAGAGACTTGCAGCCGCAGTAAACCAACTTACTCCATCTTGCGAGACTTCAACTTTTACGAATTCATCTGGATAGGTGCCGCCCGTTACTTCCCACACCTGGAGGTCGTTACCCGGACCGTCCACTATAACGTTATCGGTAAACTCGACGATGATAGAGCCACCATCCGTTGCACCACTATTTTTGAACCCGAGGGAGAAGAAGCTCCCTGCCGGTACTGCTGGGTCGGACGCAAGACCAGATGATTGTGGTGCACCAAGGACTGAAGCGGTGTTGCTGCGGTTCGCAAGAACTGCAGTGTTATTTTTACGAACACCTTGGCTTGAAGAAACGACACTGTCGGCATATGCGAGCGTGGGAAGTTCGCAGGCGCCAAAGGTCGGTGGTGGTGGAGGCGGCACACACAGGAAGCTCGGGTTATTGCGCGCCTGCACTGCACGGAAGGAGACATCTGCAGTAACAGAGTCTGTCTGCGTTTCGTTTCCGAGGTCCGCACCGTTGCAGGTTATGCCGCCGTCTTCTGGCTCGCCGATAGTCTGATTGCCATTATTGTCGCCAGCAGGAGACATGGTTGTCCCATTACCATCTTGCGTAATGGGAGCAGTGCCTATCGCACCAAAGCACCATGCTTTACCAACGTAGTAAGTGGTGTCGCCATCAATTGGTCCCACGCCGCCCCAGATATTTGTTGCAGAGTCTGCAAGCGCAACAGTAGTCGTCGCGTTAAGGTCGAGTGCACCAATAGGACCCTGCGAGATTACTTGCTCGTTCGTTTCAAGCACATTGTCGCCATCGTCCGCCCACCAGACAAAGTTCATTGCGTCGGCAAGCTCGCCATTCCCCGGACCGTCGGTCGTGTCACCCGCATCGCCTTCAGGCTCGTTAATGCCGTTGTCGTCGTTCGATGTAAGCGATACTTCAGCACAGAGGTACGCATCGTTGGTGTCGACATGGAGCGAAATAGTATCCTCGCCGTAGTCGGCAGGTTTTACGTCGTCGAAGTCAAAAAACTTCTGGATAGTGAGGTTTACTGCCTCCCACGTGGTGCCTTGGTTCAGCACGCCGTTGTAGTAGCTTTCGTTGTCGACCAGAAGGTCGATAGCGCCTGCAGCAAACGTGTTACCTGAGGATGTTTCCGTGTCGCTAAAGAATGCCCCCGTACTGCCGACGTAAAGTGCAGACCCTGCACCCACGATAGCTATCAGCCCAAGAAGTATGCGTCTCATAATGAATGTCTGAATAAAAATTATTAATTTACCAACGATGCTGGAGAATTCTCACCAGCCCGCACAGCCCCGCCTAAGCGAGACTGTGAACGGCTAGAGAGAACTAGATATTGCTAGTTGTAAGCGTTACTTTGTCGAAGAGGAAGCCATTACCACTCGTTGCTGGAGCTGCGGTGCCTCCTGCGCGGAAGATAAGGGTATCTACCTCAGAGAGGAGGTTGCCGCCGCCAGTTTGTTCAGGGTCGAAGCGGTAGTAATTTTCCCAACTGGTTCCTGTTTTCTTGAGGACACCGTCAACGTAGATCTTTACAACATCGTTGCCTGGACCATCTACAAAGTCCATAACGAATTTAATCGTGTGTGCACTAGTGCGATCGATAGTAGCTATGTCTTCACTTGTGAAGTTAGTAGCGGTAGGTAATGGACCTGCGTTTTGAGCCTCAGAGAAGAACACATGGATACCATCAGCTTGATCCTCAAAGCGAAGATAGCTCATACGGGCTCCGTTTCCATCATCTGGCGAGACAGAAAGTATCAAGCCAGGCTGTTGCGCAGCCTGTGTTGATTTGATATCGAACTGCGCTTCGAAATGATTTTCACTGTCTCCAATACCTGTCTCTCCTGCTCCATTTGCAAGGTCAGGAGCAAAAGTCTGGTCACCAAACGCACCACTTGTAACCGCATTAGAGATGCGGAGCGATTGTGCGTTAGCAATCACAGGATCATTAACAACTACTGCATCGTACGTTCCGGTCTTTTTCCATCCACTCTGACCGTTAATATTACCCGGCGCAAAACCTTCGCCTGGTTCAAAGCCAGTCGCATAGTCTGCAACTACGACTTCATTATCCTCGCCAACAAACGGAGGAAGACTTGAACAGCTAAAGTCACTGTTATTACGAGCCTGGACTGCATAGAAGGAAACATCCATTACTACACCGTCGGTCTGTGCAATGTTGTTGTTACCTGAACCATCGCAAGTGAACCCAGTCCCGTCTGATAAAGGACTACGACCTTCGTCTGAACCATTATCCTGAGCAACTGGATTTGGCGTGAGAGTACCGAAGCACCACGCCTTAGCAACATACGCAGTTGAGTTGCCTGGAATAGTCGTTGTACCGATCTGACTCCACGCACCGTTAAAGATTGTGTTTGCAGAACCACTAAGACTCTGAATGATCGTCTCATCAGATTCGTAGACATTATCTCCGTCATCGTTCCAGAATGAGAAATTAAGGAAGTTCTGAAGTTCACCATTGTCTCCATTAGCTGGACCAGCATCAAGCGCGTCCACTTCTGGGTCAACAAGTGTATTTTCTGGTGTAGCAGTTATGTCAGCGGCCATACATGCATACGCATCGTTACTACCCGCATGAACTGAGATCGTGTCTTCGCCCACATCTCCTGGCTTTACGTCTGCAAAGCTAAAGAAGAGTTGGTTAGTAAGGTCGGAAATGCTCCAAGAGTTATTTGGACTTGCAACCAAGGTACCGTTCACATCTGTTACATAACTCTCGTTATCAATCTTCAAGTCGATATCTCCCGCTGCAAACGTGTTACCTGTTGATGTTTCTGTGTCGCTAAAGAATGCGCCCGTTGCACTTGCTGCTATTGCGCCAACAACTACGATGGCGCCCAAACTCATAATGATTCGTTTCATTAATTATTTTAATTAGTTAGTAACCACAAACACAGCGGGCACCACCTTCATCGACCAAAGGTGGCAACAAAAAAGACCGCGCTTAGGCACGCACAAGTTGCGCGACCAAACGTGGCCTTTGTTGCGGGAACCCTGCTGCAAATTCTCACCGACACTATTCCCATATAGTGCTGTTGCGGAATCTTAGTGATAAAGGAACGGAACTCCTTCATGAACTAATTCATGAATCACACACGCTCGAATTGTAGAGTACAAAAAATGAAGGACTCCTGAATTAAGGGTTTATTGCTGTGTATAAGATTTTCGAAAATTTCTTTGACAAGTGCGCAAGTTTACTAGAAATATTTTTTGTCGTAGAAAGCGAAATGTGTGTAGAATTTTTTTCTACTTTGCAACAAAGCCGTTTTTTAGTGGGAGAACATGCCTATACATACGCTACGTAAGGGGTGGTTCATTTATATGATACAGTTTTAACAAGATTCTATGGAACAGCTTCCGCTCACTATTACTTTAACTATTGCGCTTTTAACGGCGTTTTTTATCTACAGCACCGCGATTAAATTTGCTGTGGACGACTACTTCCGTCGTGCGCGTCTGCTGATGACCTCGTTCTATATATTTATTATCCTCACCCTCACTATTTCCTTCCGCGAATATACGCTCATTACACTCCCCTACACGATCCCTGCGTTTTTTGTAGGAGTGTTGACTGGTTATTTTGTAGGCGTCCGCGCTGCCGAGTTGCGCATCAAAATGGAAGGCCTTATGCACTACATGCGACACTTTGCGCATATTCATACTGACGAAGTAAAAGAGTTTAGTTGGCTCACCTTCCTTAACTTCTACACCATAATGAGCGCGCTCGTGCTTATTAACTTAGTAGGACTTACGACGGTTCTTTTCCACAATATGCAGCCACTTACTTTGCTTACCAGCGCGGTGGGCGCGTTCCTTATCGGCTCCATTGTGCCCTACCTCATCCACCTTTGGAGTATAAAAAATAAAAGTGTGTAAGAAAAAAGCCACCCCGTTTGGGGTGGCTGAAGAACTTGTTTTCTGCCCTTACAGGTGGGCAGGGGTTGCACTCGGCGGCATGTAGCCGTGAGCGACGACCCGCTGTGCTGCCTCGGTAAAGGCGGCTGGGTCGCCCGGCGTTACGGCCCGAAGACCGTCGACGATCCGGTTGTACATCGAGAACGCACTCGCGATAAGCACCGTAAGGTGAATATCGCCAGGAGTTGCCCCGAGGTCCTGCGCCCTACTGACGAGGTCTGCAGAGAGCGTAAGCGGGTCTTCCGCCACCTGCTCTGCGATCTTGAGAAGGACCTTCATCATGTCGGGCTGGCTCTCAAGCCAGCCCTCTTTCAGTTCCTCCACCACGCGTGCGGAGTATACATCGTCACACCCATCACCAAGAAGGAGATGGCGGACGAATTCCCCGTGCGAATCGGCGCAGAAGTAGCAGCCGTTTCGCACAGAGACATGGAGCGCGATCAGCTCGCGTTCGCTCCGCTCCATGGTCGAACCCGGGAAGGGCTCGACCATGAGTGTCTGCGCCAGGCCACACAGATGCACCCCGAGTGTAGGAGTGAGGTGCATCGCCGCAATGATTCCGGGAAAGGGCGGAAGCCCTTCAACGATCGGGGCTTCTGCCGCTCGCGCGGCTCGGCCCTGTTGAGTGAGCGTCATAGTGCGTGTTCCTCCGTTTCTTTGTTGGAGTTGCATGAAGCTCAATGCTTGACCCGCTCCCGGCGGACCCACTCTCCGGCTCGCATAGTGATGCCGAAGATGAGGTCCGGGAGGCGGAATAGCATGCCGGGAATGACGCTCGTGTTGCGGTTATGCGGTGCATCCAGCACCGCACCGAACCCGAAGTATCCCTTATGCACGCGATCCCCACCGGTTTTGCCCGGCGTACGGATCATCTCGCCGTCGTAGTCGTATTGAGCACACCTTCCAACGTGGTCGTAGGTGCACCCCATCGCCTCGAAACTCTCCTTCGAGTGGCGATACCCGATCAACGCATACAGAGCGTCGTAGGACAGCTCCGTATGAGCGTCTCCTCTATCATTTCCTTGCCAAACGCCGAGCCTGCCGTTTTGAGACACATCCCACTGCGTGACTCCAGAAAATATCCGGCCGCCGTGAAGCGCCCGGTAGTAGTCTTCTCGGGAGACTGGCAGATCGCCCTGAAAGGACGTTAGCTCAGGCCGACTTAGGTCGCGAAAGACTCGATAGATCCTCCCGTGCAACTCCACAGAGTGAGAGGGGTTGAAGACCGCGTCGCGCGGATAGTGGGTAAGGACCCGATAGTCGACGTCAACGCCTTCGTCCTGGAGGGCGTGGATCTGCCGAAGCATTTCCGCGGTCGAATTCCCAAGACCGATCAGGATGAAACGCTTTCTCCGAGCGTCCTTTTCCTCGAGCTGCATCTGCCAGCGAACCGCCGGCACCCGCTCATCTGGCCCCAGCATACGTTCGGGGTCGGAAAGCGGCACCGGCTTGCCGATACCGCAGCAGTTGATGACGATCGGAAACGTCCGCACATCAGGCTCTTTTCCTTTGACACTGAGTAAGTGCCCAAGGTCGGAAGGAACGATCTCGTCGACTTCGAGCCGATCCGGTCTTAAGATGCTTGAGTCAAGGAGAAACTTCTTCACTTCATCTCCTCCTCCCGGAGCTGAGTCGAGTCTAAAATCCTGGAATTCGATTCTGCGAGGATTGTTCCTGGATCCATCAAAGACATTCCGCTGGGACCAGATCCCGAGCGCCTCGCGCCGTTCGAAGATGGTTATTTTCTCGAAGCCGAGGTCGCGGAGTGCCCGGTGGACCATGATCCCCGCCGCACCATATCCGACGATCGCTATAGGCACGTGCAGGTAATCAGGCGGATGAGAGAAGTGCCTCGTTTTAAACGAAGAACCCGCTCCTTCCCCTAGGAACCGACTAGAGTCAGACAGTGTCGTGAGAACACGGTCGATTTCGAGGTTTTGGTCGGGCGTGCCGGTGTATGGAATTGTGATTCCATGACGCCGAACACCACCCACGTCACGCAATGCAAAGTATTCGAACACTGATGAAGCATCAGCGAAAGCTCCGCCACGCATAAACAGGCCATCGAGCATACTGCCGAGATAACTCTTCCGTGCAAGATCTTTTACAACGCCAAGGTCGTAACCTTTGTCGTAAAAGAACTCCGGAAGGATAGACTCGAGCGGCAGCTCCCGATACAGTCCGGGCACCACTGTAGCACGGAGCGCCGCAGCAGCAGTCAGAGAACGATTGTACATGAACGTACCTCTCCTTGTTGATTATCGAGATGCGAAATGCATCTTGAAACTGCAGTAGATTACAAAGTTCAAAACCGACGGTATTATATAATAATTTTAAATAAAGTCAATAAACTATACACGACAAGACCTGCACAAAACAAAAGCAGTACAACGAGCGAGACGTGAAATACTTTTTTTGCTTTCTGTTTTGTGGCATCTGACGGACGCTCCTTTATATAGAGAGGCACGCCAGCAGCCGTATACTCGTCATACCGATAGACCGCTATCGCCATAAAGTGCACCAACTGCCACACATATAAAAAGGTAAAGAGAACCACTGCCCACCAGTCGAACGTATTGGTTACCGCAACATAACCCACGACCGGTGGCACTGCGCCCGCAACAGCGCCGATAAACAGCGCTACAGGGTGTTTGTGTTTAACCGGCGTATAGAGGAGCACGTACACACCAAAGCCGACAAGCGCGACAGCAAACGTCAGGAAATTAGTATATAAAAGCAGCACTGCCCCACCCAGGACTCCTAATACTGTTCCATATATAAGTGCATGTGCGTCGGAAATAGTGCCGCGCACAAGGGCGCGTTTTGCCGTTCGTTCCATGCGCGCGTCTATGTCGCGGTCGTAGTAATTATTAAACACGCAGCCACTTGCGATGATTCCTATCAATCCCAACAACATTGCGGCAAACACTCCCCAATTGATCGCGCCGCTTGAAGCAAATACAAAACCTGCCGCAGCAGCGAGCGCGTTACTGCGCACGATCCCCGGCTTTGCGAGGTAGTAATATTTTTTAATGATTGCGGACATGTGTAGTAGCTCGTGCATTACAAAAAAGAGTGCGCTCCGGGGGCGCTAGCCCAAGTCATAGCCTCTTTTTTGCAAAGCACTTCGCTCCAACCCTACCACACGTGCGAGGTGTCTTGCATCATGTTGTGCGTGAGATGGGTCATGATCCAAATGCTGCCTCCTACTAAAATTACTACAACAAGGAGGGAAAAGAGGAACGTGATGAGTTGCCAGCGCGGTTTTGTTTCTGATCCTAAGTGGAGGAAGCACGTTACCTGTACGATCAACTGCGCGACCGCGAACACCAGAAGCGCAACAATGAGCCACTCGCGCGCTATGGGCAAACTTCCTGCTATGTATTGAAAGACCAAGCCAAACGCAGCAAGCGTCAGCAGTGTAGAGAGTGCGAACCCTATAACATATGTGCGCGATGAAGTAAGCATACGATTTATAGCATCGGAATAAGATACACCAGCGTAAAAATAAATATCCAGATCACATCAAGGAAGTGCCAAAACAGCGAGAGGCACGCAAGTTTTGTGAGCGCACGGTCAAGGCCGCGCAGCGCAATAAAGACCATCGTCACTATCATCCATAGTGCGCCAAAAAAGACATGGAGTCCGTGCGTCCCGACGAGCGTAAAGAATGAGGAGAGATATGCATTCGTTCCGGGACCATGCCCTTCCGCAATAAGATGACGAAACTCGGTCAGTTCCATCGCCAAAAATCCTAAGCCTAAAAGCAGGGTCATGCCGAGGAAGATAAGCGTTGCTTGTCGCTTCCCTGCATGTGCAGACAAAAGACTTAATCCCACAGTAAAACTTGAGGTAAGAAGGATCAGCGTTTCAAACAACACAAACTGTAGGTCAAATAATTCTTTTGGAGTCGGTCCACCGAACGTTGCGCCTTGCAGCACCGCAAACGTTGCAAAGAGCGATGCAAAAAGCACCACATCGCTCATGAGGTAGATCCAAAATCCGAATGTTGCTGTGTTAGTGTGCTCCTTCATATCTAAATGTACGCAGGATAAGTCCGCCAACTATCGCCACAGCTGCGACGGCTGCGAGCCACCATATGTGCCAGATGATCCCAAACCCCAGAAAGAAGCTAAGCCCCGCTATCATCACACCAAGCAGCGTGTTGTGCTTCGGGTCGTACGGCTCGTAGTGCGGCGGCGACGGCAGTGTCCACTCCAAATTCGTTCCGTTCCATGGATTATTTCCTGCAGGATGCTGTTTGCGCTGCACAATACTGACCACAATTTGCAGCACTTGGAAGAAAATACCGAGCGCAATGATACACGCACCAATTGCAGCAACAATAAGGAGTGGCTGGAACTGCGGCTCCACTTGGCTTAAGCGGCGCGTCATACCCATCAACCCTGCAGCATAAATTGGCAAAAACGCGACCAAAAAACCGATGATCCATGACCAAAATGCCCACTTGCCCAAGCGCTCGTTCAACATGAATCCAAATATTTTTGGGAACCAATACGAGAGCCCCGCAAACATGCCAAACAATACGCCGCCGATGATCATGTTGTGGAAGTGCGCCACAAGGAACAAACTGTTGTGGAGCTGGAAGTCCGCCGCAGGGATCGACATCAAGACACCCGTCATGCCGCCGATTACAAAGGTGACGAGGAATCCCATAAACCACAGCATCGGGGTTTTGTAGATGATGCGACCACGGAACATCGTAAAGAGCCAGTTAAATACTTTTACGCCGGTTGGTACAGCAATAGCCATGGTCATGATGCCGAAGAATGCGTTCACATTTGCGCCAGCACCCATCGTAAAGAAGTGGTGCACCCACACAATGAACGACAAAAAGACGATCATCATCGTTGCAACAACCATAGAGGTGTAGCCGAAGAGTTTTTTCTGCGCGAACGTTGGCACAATTTCTGAAAAGATACCGAACGCGGGGAGGATAAGAATGTACACCTCCGGGTGACCCCATGCCCAAATCAGGTTGATGTACATCATGGCATTCCCGCCAAGGTCGGTGGTAAAGAAGTGCATGCCGAAGATACGGTCCAAAGACAAGAGTGCGAGCGTTGCGGTAAGGATCGGGAATGCAAACAAGACGAGCAGCATCGAGCCGAACACGGTCCACGGGAAGATAGGCATCTGCATCAACTTCATGTCTGCCTTCCGCATCTTCAGAATCGTCGCAATAAAGTTGATTGCCGAAAGGAGTGTACCGACACCTGCTATCTGGAGCGCCCAAATGTAGTAGTCGACTCCAACACCAGGACTGTACTCAATACCGGAGAGCGGCGGATATGCGAGCCACCCCGTTGCCGCGAATTCACCTATCACTAACGACGCATTAAGTAGCATCGCCCCTGCAGCAGTAAGCCAAAACGAGACAGAGTTCAGGAACGGGAACGCGACATCCTTCGCACCAATTTGGAGCGGGACCATGTAGTTGATGAGCCCGAACATCAAGGGCATAGCGACAAAAAAGATCATAATGATCCCATGCGCCGTAAAGATTTGCGAAAAGTGGTTTGGGTCGAGGTAGCCCACGCTGTCACCCACCGCTATCGCTTGTTGTGCACGCATCATAAACGCATCCATCGCACCACGGAAGAGCATGATCACCGCGAGGATGATGTACATGATGCCGATCTTTTTATGGTCGACGGTCGTGAGCCACTCTTTATAGAACCATCCCCACCGTTTAAAGACGGTGAGCAAAAGGGCGATAGCCACACCGCCAAGTACAACCATGAGCTGCGCGCCGGTTTCTATCGGACCATGTATGAAAGCGTCTAAGGTAAGGTTTCCAAACATATATTACTGATGTGCGTGTTCATTCACTTCATGTGCGTGCCCCATGAATTTTCCTACGATCTGGTCGAATAAATTATATTCGACTATTCCGTAATACACAGGCTCTTCGACCACACTCGGTGCCGCAAGCGCAGCGTAGGAGTCGGTTGTTAGTACTGCGTGCTGCATTTTTGTCTGTGCTACCCATGCATCAAACTCCTCCTGCGAGGTCGCTTCGACTGTAAATTTCATATCTGCAAACCCTTCACCGCTATAGTTCGCAGACAATCCCTTAAACGTTCCCTCTTCGGTTGCATCTAAGTTCAAATGATTCACCATGCCCGTCATCGCGTAAATTTGTCCGCCCAAGCGCGGGATCCAAAACGAGTTCATCGGCGCGTCGGCAGTAATTTCAAATCGCACCGGTTTATTAACCGGGATGCGCACATAATTAACCGTCGCAATATGTTCTTCCGGATACACAAACAGCCACTTCCAATCCAGCGCCACCACTTGCACCACAAGCGGCGGTTCTGCTGAAAGTGGTTTACGCGGGTCGAGGTTGTGTGTACTCGTCCACGTTAATGCTCCAAGTACAAGAATAATTTCGAGTGGGATCGCCCACCAGACAAGTTCCTCCATCCGCGAGTGCTGCCAGTCGGGAGTATATTTCGCCTTCGTGTTCCCTGCGCGGTAATACCACGCAAAGAAAAAAGTCAGACCAAAGACCGCAATGGTGACTATAGTCATGAACAGTGCTGCGTGGATCATAAGTCCGCGCTCCGCAAGGGCGATAGTTCCCGCAGGGTTTAAGACGTCAAAAAAATTTAAGAAGTCCATGCAACTGAGCGCGCCTTAAGGTAGAGCGCACCCTCAACCATCACACACACGCCAAGGTACACAAGTAAGTGCAGACCAACTTTTAGTACAGAGAGTTCCGGATTAAGTACGATCATCATGACGCCGCTTGCAATTTGTACAAGCGCAACGAGAGCGAGCGAAAGACCCAGTGGTTTATAGAAACGATGCATTTGCTTCAAAAGCGCAATGCCTACACCCGCAATAACTGCAAAAGTTACACACGCAGCAACAATATGGAGTGCAAGTACTGCCCCGTAGATCATATGTCTGTATTGTACATTAAAAAATAACGTGCAACCTAATAAAAAGATGCGGCCCGTGGGCCGCATCGCTTGTTGTTGAACATACCATCTCTGACTATCCGCGAGCCATAGGTTTGCAGACCTTGCTCTTGGCCTGCTGGTACAGCAGACGTGCACGCTGTGTCACCGGAACAGGCAGAGCCCGTATGGGTCGTAGACCTGACTCGGGGACTGTGTCGCACTGCAAACTCTGGTAGAGCCGCTCGGTACGTTCGTCCGCTCGACGTGCGACATAGTTTCCGAGACGATCAACAGGAGTGTTGAGCATACGATAGAACCAACTCCCCGCTTTTGTCAGCCAAGACGGGAGGATGCCTACAGCCTGCTGACCTTCCGACGTTTTCCCTGCGGTTTTTTCTCTCTTTACACTCTCCCAGAAAATACCGATCGACGCGACGATTGTCGTGATAGCTGCGAAGAGTGCCGCAAGTACTAAGATTCCGCCAAAGATCAAGAAGTGCCACTTCACCATCTCAAGAAGCGGCGCATCTACTGTAAGAGCAACGGCGGTGACAGAAACAAAGAGTGTCGCATGGAAGAACGGGAAGACAAACCATAGCAGATGCATAACTGGAGGCCGCCTCCTACCCTCGGCGTTGTACAGAATACGGGAGCCGAACGCTTTATGCCAAAAAGATCGACTACCGTCCCATTTGCCCCACACATCTTCGACATCATATTCGAACGGGTGCACGACAGCTCTCCAGTTGATCTTGCGCTCCAAGAGTAACCCACTAAGGGTCCCCGCTATAGCAAACCGGACCAAGAAGGAGATGAGGAGCCACACCAGTACGAGTGGACCTTGGATGAAATATGCAAACGCACGGCGACGCCGAATGTTGCATTCATCCCACAATTCCCCCAGCCACAGCGTGAGCCACCACTTTTCCCATGCCGAAAGTTCTTTCGCAAAGAAGTCCTTCGGGACTTCAAGCTTTAGTTCGGCATGACCGAGCGAACTTTGACGCTTCTGAACTAGGGCGATTTCATTCTCATACTCGAAGCGATTCCACATCTTGAGATACTTCTTGCGCATAGCGGCGAGCGACTCGTGTCCCCACAACACGCGACCATAGACAGTGTGCATGCCTGGCCTGTGGAACTGAATGAGTTCCTGCATGCTCCACAGCGACACAATCCGCCGCTCCTCTCGCCCTGACGGGCTGGTAACGCAAATAAAGAGGAATGGGTCTTTGATTGTGTTCTCGCGCAAAAATGCGACAAGTTGTGGGTCGATACACCACTGCAAAAGCACTTGAGCACTTGTTTGCTGTTGCTTTTCGTCGAAGACAAACCGCAGGCTTGTGTTGGGAAGATCCATCAGTTCGCGCGCTGCATCTGTAACAAGCATGGGACGACTCCTTTCCGTGAGTGACAGTGAACAATTTCCGCTCGCAAAATACAGTAATTTTTAATATTCGTCAATGTTCTCGGCGCAGGCTATACATAAACACTTCTCGGCTATTCTTGACTTTTGTGTTGAAATATGCTATGATTAAAGGTAGAAGCCCTCTTTGGCTCAACCCCTAGATCAACTCGACGGAGAACATACATGACTATCAAGATCGTTGGCATCAACGCCTCGCCGTTCCAAAACGGCAACGTCGCCAACATGCTTGTCACTGCCCTCAGGGCAGCTGGTGAGCTGGTCGATACCGAGGTGAATATGATTCACCTCGGCCAGATCCCGCACGACGATGGCCGTCGGCACGAAGAGGTCTACGACCTCGAGACGCGGATCGCGATGCTGCCCGACGAGGGCCGCCTCCCGGACATCGTACGTGCGATTCTCGCGGCCGACGGAATCATCTTCGCGACACCGGTGCGGAACTTTACCGCATCGTCGCGGATGCTCGCTCTTCTGAGCTGGCTCCAAGTCACGACAGACGCCCCGGACTATTGCCTCGCGGGCAAGGTCGGCGCGTTCATGAGTGCATGCGAAGAAGATGGCGGCCAGTCGGCGAATGAAAAGATGTTCAGTCCGGCCAACCACATGGGCCTGCACATCCCGCCGTTCTGCTCGTACTTCTACAACAAGAACATGGCGGGGGGTTCATCCGAAGGCGACTGGCAGACGACCGACCGAGTCCTGGTCGGACGCAACGTCCGGCGGATGTGCCAGATCCTGAAGGGGCACATCGTTCCTCCGCGCGCCGGGCTCACCCCCGAGATGTGGAATGACGAATCGAACAGCTGGTAGCAGCTGCCTCAAGTCGAAAGTTCCCACAAAAACTAAAGCCGCACCCAAAAGGTGCGGCTTTTACTTATTCGATCCACTCAATATCCCAAAGCAGCAGCGTGAAGGAGGTACACATCTCGCTGCGTCCCCGACCAGAGAGGTCGAGACATACAGCAACATAGTTTTCGACGCTGCAACGACTTGTAACTCCCCATATCTGTCGATCTGCGTCTGCGTTGAGTGCGTATACAAAATCATCAAACGAATTACGCGTTCTGCAGACGTTAGTTTCGTCGCGCCCGAGCGCGATCGCACCGCCGGTACCTTCAGGTGTTTCAAAAAAACGAAGCTGAATCTGCTGATCTCCCATAAACACCACTTCTTCCAGTTGTCCGCGCCACGCATTTATATTTTGCGCATAGGCAACGACACCCGCACAGAGTAGTGCCCCCAGGGCGATTACGACGATCTTTTTCATGCTTTCCTCTCTCGTGTGTGTGAGTCAAAAAAGCAGTACCAATTCCACTCCTACTATACGTAGTTCTTCATAAAAATACAAAAGAAAAAGTGCGACCCGTAGGTCGCACTTGCTGTCGCACAAAAGAACTACGAGCCCTTGGGGCGCTCGGTGACCGAGATCTGCATGCCGCTTCGCACCTTCTGACTGAGGTTGCTGGTCGGCTTGCCGTTGACGGAAATTTCCATCCCCTCAGTGCTGATCCCCTGGGTTTCGAGGATCTGCGCGATGGTCGCGCTTTCCTCGACCGGCACCTCGCGGTCGCCAACCGGTGTACCCGCCGCAGTGACGACGATCAGCTTGATGTTGATCGTTCCCTTTTTGTCTTTTCCGAACATGCTTGTTCCTCTCTGGTTGTGAGTTGTACTTCAGAACGCGCGGTGGTGGATGTCTGTCCGCTCACCAACGCGCCACGTCTTTCTCCCATCTTGCCAAAACGCAGCAAGGTTGGAAGCAACCACTTGCGCTGCCCGCATGGAAACGGTCATGAGCCCATGCCGGCCACACGACTGACGCACCGCCTTTTCGTCGCCGTAGAGCAGCTGCTCGTAGTTGCCGATGTCTTCATGCTCGCAGGGCGAGACAGTAAGGACTTCGACATAGAGCTCTGCCGTACGCGTGTCGCAAAACAAAGCGACGCTCGGCACCATTTTTACGCGCTCCCATATGAGTTTGCGCGCAACCATGGTGTCGACACAAGCGATAACGACACTACTCGTAAGCGCTTCGCCGGCATACATGGCCCGATGAGGGACCACCTGCGCGTTACGAAGCCGCTCTGCCAGCACATCGACCTTGAAGCGGCCGATGTCAGGTTCGTCATAGAACGACATGGGGCAGTTGTGGGAATCCACTTTGTCGCCGTCCCATATCTCAAGCGTGGGCACACCCATCTTGTCCAGAGTGTACGCTACCATACTCCCGACCGATCCGCAGCCGATTAGCGTTACCGACCGAGCGTTCGCAGGGTTAAAGAAATCGTCTTGGTGCGAGTAGTTACGTTCTACCATTTACGCTGCCTCCGGCCACTCAGTGATCTTTATATCTGCGAGGTCGTGGTCGTATCCACTTTCGAGCCAGCGGATAGCTAACTCGATAGCATACGCTCGAGACTCGCTTGCTGCTTTTTGAATCGCGATAGAAACGTTGCCGAAACACGGGTTACCATGTTTAACGCCAATGTGCGGATGCGACAAGCCGGCCGGATGGCACGACTCGATACACCACACAAAGATCTGCTGCTCTGCAAGACGTAGGATGTAGCGCCCGAGCGGCCGACGACCGTACTGCGTATTCACAAGCAGGTTAGTCTCGACCTGGAGTGCGTTATCTACCGAAGCTATAGAGCGCACCTGTGGCAACTGAGTAAGCTTGTTCCAACTCTGTTTCAACTTTTCAGGCGTCAGTTCACTCGCCTCGCGCTCTAAGTGCTCGATCAGGCGGAGCATACGACGTTTTTCAGATATCGCATTCCGCAGTTTTTCTTCTGCCTCAGCGATTTTTTTGTCGTGTGCGTCCACAAGTGCACGAAGGATCCTCGGCGCTTCCTGAACCGTCTCTCGTCCAAAGGCAACGTATGCCTCAGCACTTTCGAACACTTCTATCTGAGGATCACGCGCTTCAAACTGCGCATTCCATGCTCGCATGAGCGTCTTACGAAAGAGGCCGAGGCCGTTTCCACCCTGAGTCAGTACCATGCGCTTATGGAGCACATCATATGGCAAGAAGAGGTAGAAACAGTTCCGGATAATTTGTGCAACTGCAGTACCATCTTCGTCGCGCACTACATACCCTCTCCCTGCGGTCGGTCCTGAGTGGCGTATACCTTCATCGATTTCGCTGAAGGAAACGCCGCACAGTTTTTTACTCCTCATTTCAGAGTAGTGTCCCGCCGGAGAACTATCGAGAATGACGCAGATCTGCGTCTCTGGAATAAGCGGGAGACCCACCACGACTTCCGAAGGCGCCGCAAGAAGAACAGGTTTCCCCGCCCAAGCAGAAATATCGGCGAGCGTACTATTGATCTCGTCCAGAAGCTCGGTATGTTTATCTAAGCCCCACCCATATTCCGGCAGGTTTGCAACAACACCCTCGAGCCCGAGCACGTGACACATTTTGTCGTCCACAACAGTTTCGCCACAGAGTTCGATTTTTTCATCGAACACAAGGCGCGAGCCGTAGATCTTTTCCAAATTAGTAAGCAATCTCGCACGCGGCCCACCTTCGGGTACGCGTGCCGTCCGAGCAAAATGCTCAAGCTTTTCCTCTGGCCCAGAGATGACGAGACCGGGGAATTTGAATCCTTCGATCTCGACTATTCGCTCCACAGCTGTAAGCCCTTCGGCATCAAGACACGCAAAAGCGCTTTCGAGCGTCTTCGGCAGAAAATAAAGAATTTCTTCTTTCATCAGAAGACTCCTTTGTTGACATATTGACGATGTCCGTCTGACAAATTTTTAACACTAAAAGTGCGTATCGTCAAATATGTATCAAAAAGAAAAAGCGCGGCCTACTGGCCGCGCTTGATTACTGCACAAAAAGAACTCACTCTGCAGCGGCGGGGACAACCGCGAGCTGCTGCCTCTGGACCGGCGGCGAATTGTGACCGGTCAGCTGCACACGCAGCGCTTCTAGGCGAGTACCGAGGCTATTGACTCGCTGGATCCCGGTATCAGTATCCAGTTTGTCCATGTCGCGTTCGATAGTCGCAACCTCTTGAGCGAGGGTGCTGATCCGCTGGCCAATCGGTGGAATAGCGGCGACACCTCGCTGCTGATCCCCTTGCCGACCCGCCAGCTGTTCGATGCGGCCCTTCACCACGGCAGTGGTCCGCTCCGCAGCGCGAACCTGCGCCATGATGCCCGACTCTCCATCGATCATCTTGCGAGACTGCTCGTCCAAATTCTTCAGACGAGTAGTATGCGCCGGAAGCGACTGCGCGAGCGTAGCTGCTCGTTCTACAACATCGCGCTTTTCGCGAACAAAGTCGGCAATCTCGTCGACTTTCGCTTCAAGGTCGTCGATGTCGACCTTTTCAAAAGCTGACGTAAGACGCTGCTGAAGACGATCCGTCTCTTCTTGGAGGCTCTCGATCGACTCGAATCGCCGCATCGCTTCGCTATGCAAAGTCCGCAGGCGTCCAAGACGCTCGGAGAGTTCCTGCACCCGATCATCGTCGCCGAACTCGCGACGCACCGTACCCAACTGTGTCTCCAACTCTTCGATACTCGTACCGAGTGTCTTGAGCACATCTTCCGACTCTTCGCCTTGATCGAAGACACGAGAAGTTGGTATAGGACGACCCATCATTCTGGCAAGCTCTGCGATAGGATCGTCATAAGGCTCCGTTCGCTTGGCACGAAGTTCGAGCAAGTCGTCCGCAAGACTACCTGCCTCCTTCTGCGCTATTTCACGATCTTTTTTGGCAGCTCGGTATGTCGTTCCTTGCAGGATAATAAACCCAATAACCAGGCAGAGAGTTATACCAAGCACTGCTTGTGTCTCAGAAGAGGCTGCAAAAAATGCATCTGCCACTGCAGTATCAAGACTGTTTACTCTCAGAAAGTCATACGCCATGTAGGCAAAGAAACCGAGCGCAATAAGCGCGAGAATCCACATGAGAGAACCCTTTCGTGGTTGATTGAACAGAGGTTGTGTGGCGGCAACTACCGCCGGACTTCCAGGCAGATTTTTAACATTAAAAACCTCGATGGTCAATATGCTTGCAAAAAAGAATCCGCCCCTATTTACGGGGCGGATGTTTCTTCGGGGCGTAGCAAGTGCCACGCATTTTCGTAGTTCCAATACGCAAGCTTCGACATGTTTTTATGAGATGCCGACGACCGTTCTACTGGTATGTTCAACATCACATCTTTACCTTCGCGGAGCGCAGGATAGGCAGCGAGGATGTCTGCAGTCGGGATTACGAACGTGTGTGGCTTTTGATCCTTCACTCTCGTATGAATAACGACTGCATATTTTCTTTGAACCACCAAAGTACTCAGCTGCACACGCACATAACTCCGCTTGGTGTCTGCCAACCTGCGGGCAGTGCGTGCAATGTGAGCAGAGCAAAGGTGTCCATTAATGCGCAAGGAAGTGGCAAGCACCCTCCCTGTTTCTTTTCCATGATTCCCCATAGGCACCGCTTCCACGACACAGGAAGCGAGTTGTGCTTGCTTTACAACATGCCGCCAGCGAGGATGTTTTTTGAGCAATGTTTGCTCTGCTGTTTCAAGCTCTGCAGCGCGCTTGCGAGACAGTATCTTTTGGAAGCGTTTCCGTGCGGACACCCCTCCAAATAGAGTACGGAAATATCTGTCATAGATTTGATACAACCGGGCTCGTGTCAGACCTGTCTCTTTCTGTAAATGCGAAAGAGGTAGAGTGGTGTCACTAAAACGCTCGAAAAAGGTCTCGAACGTAAAAGAATGTTTTCGAGGAGCGGGACGTTTAGCGAGTCTCCTCTCCCACTGATCCTTCGCTGCCTGCACGGCAGGATGATCAAGTGTTAGTGTCGGCTGGTCAAGCACGGCATGCCTCCTATTTGTAAGGAAACTTTTCCAAAAAAACTATACCACGCGTACAGCACCGCGTCTATTTCTTCTTTTTAGAAATTTTCCTGTGGGCTTCTTGCCGGTCGACAAACCACTTGTCGGCTTTGTCGAACCACCACGCATCTGGCTTTGTCTTCAACAAAAGTTTGCAGATAGTTTGCGCAGCAGGAGTTTTAAGACGCTTTGCTGCAATAGCGACCCACTCCTTCGCTTTTGCATTCCCTTTCATTTCCTCTTCGCGGAGTGACGCTATCCATTCCAACTGGTCTGCGTCTTTAACCAGCTTTGCTTCAAGACTTTCGCGCTTTTGCTCTTCTAAGTATGCGTCCTGCATTTCTTTACCGAAGGGTACTGCGCGGGCAATGTCTTCAAACGCGGTTGTTTCTGCCAAGCGGCCGTAGCGCTGGTGCACATAGTTAAGGTCCGAGGTACGCCCTTCGCCTACGTCGTGTACCAGTGCCATAAAAATCGCACGCTCTTTGTTTGCACCCGGAGTCATCTTACACAGCGCGTAGGCTATCATCGCGGTGCGAAACAAATGTTCCGCAACAGACTGCTTGCCCGTACCCAAAAACCAAAAGCCCGAACGTGGCGTGTGGCGCAAGATGCCTATCTCGTAAATAAAATCGGTAATGCTCTGTAGGTCAGTCTTTTTCATTATGAATTGTCAGAAACTTAGTCGGGCTGCCGAGAATCGAACTCGGATCTTACGCACCCGAAGCGTACATAATACCACTATACGACAGCCCGACTAAATTTCCGACGGCCTACATACTACCACTATACGACAGCCCGACAGGGGGTTCGAATGTAGCTACTATAGAGCGAGTTTGACGAGGTGTCGAGCAAGAAAAAGCCGCTTCTAAGGAGAAGCGGCGAACTTAAACGAGCACGATTATATACCCTTCTTCCGTTGCACTTTCTACAACTTCTGTAAAATCTTTCACCCGACGAGGAATGAAGATCTTTTTCTGCCTACCGAGCGGCACGTGGACCACGGTCACGCCACGCGTACAAACTTCCTGCGTAAGTGCTTGCATGTCCGACTTTAGGAGTGCCCCCTCCGACACTTCAAACATCTGGAGCATTCCTCCCTGGGGGCCATCAGGAAGGTTTACAAAGTCGAGCACTACTTTTGTTCTATCGGGACGCAGCGAGTCGGATCCGTATCCCTTCAGCCACTCGCACCGAAAATCCTGACAATCCCTCGGGCGCGTCTTATATATAGTGCAACGCTCCTGCTTGTCCCAGTGTGGGCACCAGACTCCTTTTGGTTTGTATGTATCGGGCGCAAGTGTCACGCCGTGGGTTTTACAGCACGCGCTACAGGTGCCGCACACGCGCACTCCAGCCGCCATTCGATCTTGAAAGAAGATACTAAAAGCGCCCATTAGGCTTCTCCCTATGTTTGTATTCCTTCTAAATAAACTATGTCACAAAATTCAAAATTGTAAATATTTTCTACTCAGCCCCTATTTTTACTGTCAAGAACTTGCATTGTGCGCACACCAACCTCGTGGCACTATTAACGTGCCTTTTCTTACGTGTCTTTTAGGCATCTATGAGAATTGCTCAAATAGCGCCACTCGCTATTCGTGTCCCTCCGGAAAAGTACGGCGGCACGGAACGCGTGGTTCACGCTCTCACCGAGGAGCTTGTTAAGCGGGGCCATGAAGTAACACTCTTTGCTTCCGGCGATTCCATCACCTCGGCAAAATTAAACTCGGTATTCCCTACCTCTATCCGCAACAGCAAAATACGCCCCGTATACGGATTCAACGCACCGCTCATGCATTCTATTAGTCGTGCATACGTGATGGAAAAAGAGTTTGATGTTATCCACGACCACGTAGCGTTTCCAGGACCGTCTATCGGTGCTGCACTCGCAGAAAAATCTACCACTCCGGCAGTCCTTACCCTGCATGGCCACATTGAACCGGACCACATTTCTACCTACCGCGAGTTCCGTAAAATGAATATCGTTACTATCTCTCAAGACTTAGGACGAGATATTCAGGACCTGAATCTTGCGGGCTTTGTACACAACGGTCTCCCGATGGAGCACTATCCATTTTCTGCCCAGCATGATGGCTACCTTTTGTGGGTGGGCCGAATTTGTCTCGAGAAGGGACCACACCATGCTATCGTTGCAGCAAAACGACTCAACCTGCCGCTTATCCTTGCAGGAAAAATCGAGGAAACAGAGGCTGGTCAACGCTACTACAGAAAATACGTAAAGCCGTTTTTAAATGATCAGATCAAATGGATCGGCGAGATCGATGAAACCGAACGTAACGACTTGATGGCGCGTGCGCTCGTGTTCCTCCACCCTATCACCTGGCGCGAACCATTCGGCCTTACCATCATCGAAGCGAATGCCTGCGGCCTCCCGGTTGTGGCATTCAACCTTGGTGCTATGCCAGAAATAATTGAAGAAGGGAAAACTGGTTTTCTCGTAAAAAATCTTGACGAGATGGTTGAAGCTATTAAAAACGTTGACACTATCGACCGCGCATACTGTCGCGCACACGCATTAACAAAATTTAATGCCGCAAAGATGGCCGAAGGCTACGAAGCTATCTATAAAAAAGTTATCGACGCTGCAAAAAAGAAATAGAGACTGTTGATAGGGAGCTTTGACAAGTATCTAAACCCTTCATATAGTGGGGCCGTCATCAACCCCACGGAGGAAGTGATGGTAAGGAAGTTCATTGCAATGCTTGCAGTCGCCACAATGTTCCTTGCGGCGAGCGCTACTGTCAGTGCCGCTCAGGAGGCATACTGGGGCGATTGGGAATATGGTACCTACGATAACGGCCAGCGCTACCTCATTCTTGGTGACGGCAATGGCTGGGCGCTCGAACTGGGCGGTACCGAACGCTACTGTGTATACTCAGGCGCAGGTTACAACACCATGGAGCGAATTCTGCGTCAGAACGGCACCAATGGTGAGCAGATCTATTGGTGGATCGACCAGACCTGCCGAGACGGGTATACGCGAGTATGCGTCCAGAATTATCGCGGCGACTATGCCTGTTCCACTTACGCCGACTACGGGTGGTTTCGTTGGTAACCTAGCAATGTTTCTGCTTCTCCAGAACGCCAGTCTCTTCAAGAGACTGGCGTATTTTATTTTCATAAAAAGAAAAGCGCCCTCACGAGGAGGGCGCAGCACCGAGGTCAGGGCTTTCACCCACTGGGAGTTCAGGGCCGGCGGCGGCTCTGCGAACAAGGTTCGACGCCCAACTTCCCGACTCTGCAAACGCTTCAGGTGTAAGTGGCTGCCAATGCTTCGACTCGAGCGCGACGATTTCGAGGAAGCGCTCGAACTCGCTTTCATCGATAACACGCGAGACTGCTTTTACATTGTTGCTGGGTACACGAGCAAACTCAAGTATATGTCCTCTGGTGTCTTGTACAGCAATTTGTGTATACGGAGGTCTTTTAGCAGTAGTCGCTGACAAAATAGCGGCATGTATGGAAAGAATGAAAGCATAGAGACCTGTGCGGGGCATATACACAACCTGTCCGATCCGCAGATGCTGGAGCGGAATGTCAGAAACTTGCATTGAACTCTCCCGTGGTTGTATCCGAAACTAAAATACCATTTTTGTGGTGAAAGTCAATTTATATGCCAAAAAGAAAAAGTCCGTCTGAAAACAGACGGACTTTTGATTACGCTGCTACAAGCTTTCTGTATGTGCACGGGTCGGAAGACTGTTCCGGCCAGATAATTTCATAGCCGCGCTCTCGCCACCACGCTTCTGCAATAGGAGTGATGTATCGCTCCCAGGCAGCAATAACCCACTTGACCCGATTTTGCTCTTGAGGATCAAGTTCATAGAGCCCTGCACCCATGGGAATGCGATTATTTTCTTGCATCCACTTACGGCGCACGTCTTCGATGTGTGGTATGAATTCCGCTTCCAGTCGCCTGAATGCGGCTTCTTCAGGAGAAAGTGTAGCTGCATGCCGACTCATAAGAACTCTCCGTTTCTAACCGAGAAGCACTATAGCATAAAAGTTTTTATGGACTACGACTCAAAGACTTCCACCTTGTGGCCCACAACTCAAACTTTGCCGTCGCAAAGTTTGGTCGCCGGCCCCGCCTCGCGGTTTCGTTTACTGACGAAACATCGCTCCGGCCTCCACCAGTACGAAAAACCTGCCTCAAGGCAGGTTAATTTTCGTCTGGTGGACCCGAGGAGATTCGAACTCCTGACCCCCTCATTGCAAATGAGGTGCTCTACCAACTAAGCTACGGGCCCAACTAAATGTTGAACATTCCTTATATTACATCAATTTTATCTACCGTCTAGACCCTTTTACTCGCCTCTGCTATAGTCGGTTTAGATAGAACAACAGGAGATACATAATGGCAAATAAGCCTAGATTGGGGGTCGACTTTGACGACGTCCTTATAGACTTCACCAACACGTTCCGTATCCATCACAACGAACTCCACGGGACCACTCTCGAGTACGGTCATCTTGTCGACTGGAACCTCGGTAATGTCTTTGGCTGCAGCGAAGAGGAAATGCGTCGGCGTGTGTACGACTTCGTGTTTTCTCATCATCATATACAAGTCGCCCCTATTGAAGGGGCCGCGGACGCAATGCGGACCCTGAGCGACTACTACGATTTGTTCGTTATTACTGCCCGGGACGACATCATGCGCAATCCGGTGGACGAACTTGTTGCGAAGCATTTTGCACAACTCTTCCAAGAACTCCACTTTGCAAATCATTATGTTCTTGGAGATACCAAGACACCCATCCCCAAGGTGGAGATATGCAAACGCCTCAACGTTGCGGCGCTCATAGACGACAGTCCGGGCACAGCACGCACTACTGCAACAGCTGGAATCCCCGTCTATCTGCCGGACAGGCCGTGGAACCAAGGCGAGATGCCGCCGCTCGTCACACGTGTGGCAAATTGGGAAGAAATTCTTGAGCGCCTCACGCCTCAAATATAACTTGTGACCTCGCCACTGAGCGAGGTCATTTTATTTCATCTATCTTTGCCGCAAGGATGTAGTCATTCTCGGAAAGGCCGCCTATGGCGTGGGTCATTAACTCTATCGATAAGTCGGCGTAGGAAATAGTCATGTCCGGGTGGTGCCCCTCTTCTTCGGCAATGACAGCTACTTTGTTTACAAAGGCCATAGTTTCTGCAAAATCTTTAAAATGGAATGACTTTGCGAGCATGTGTGCATCGTCAATAAGCATCCACTCGCTGTCTAACTCCCGCATCATTTCCATAGCCCGGTTGGGCGGCAAAGGAGGCACGTTACCTTCGCATGGTTTGCACTTACGCTTTGCGAGCGGCTGTTTGGAAGAGTCAGGCATTTTTTCTGTGTGCCAAGTCTATTACGTGGTGGAGGAAGTCCGACATTTTTGAGCCAACAGCACCGAGCGCCTTCGGCAGGAGTGACTCTCCTGTTAAACCCGGAAGCGTATTCACCTCAAGGAAGTAAATCCCCCTGCGCGAAACGATAAAGTCCGAGCGCGAGTAGTGCTTAAGCCCCATACCTTCATGCACCTTGCGTGCCAAGTCCATCAAGTGCGCCTTTTCTGTATCGGTAAAGTTCCCTGGCACACGTTCGATAGATTTTCCACTATACTTCGCTTCGTAATCGAAAAATGGTCGGTCTGGTGGCGGGATAATTTCTATCGGCATCAAGGCGTACACTTTTTCATTCCGGAAATGATCTATAACACCCACCGTAGCCTCTCGTCCTTTAATAAATTCTTCGACAAGTACCTTCGGTGCTACTTGGAGCCCTTGTGCGAGCGCCCACTCCAGTGCGTGAAAGTTTTCCACCAGTGTGGTCCCTACTGAAGAACCACCAACAACAGGTTTAACAATAACCGGCAGCGGAAATGTGCGGAAAATATGGAGCGCCTTGGCCTCGAGCGGAAATTCCGCCGTTGGTTGATTCACTATCACATGTCGCGGCACTTTTACACCGAACTTCACTACCGCGTCTTTTGTTTTGTGTTTATTAAACGCGATCGCCGACGAAAGCGCGTCTGACCCAGTGTAGGGAATCGCGAGCTGCTCGAGCAGTTTTTGTACCTCGCCGTCTTCGCCAAACTCACCATGCATTGCGTTAAACGCAACATCGACGCCGCGCAGCGCACGCTCCGGGTGCACGCCAACACCATGGAGGTGCCACTGACCCTTTTTGTCTATAAAAATATCGCGCGGCTCAAAGTGCTCTTGGTTTAGAGCCTGAAGCACGTTGGCGCCACTTTTAAGTGACACCTCATATTCAGTTGAAGGACCGCCGCGAAGCACGCCAACTACCCTACGCATATACACATTGTACAACAAGAAAATTGCGCAAAAGGTTGTACTTTGATAGATTCGAACAGGACTACAACCTGATATCTGACAGGAGAAGTGATGACAAACGAAGAATTTGCAGCCTTGTCCGCCGACGTACACAGGGATATTTTCGGACAGCTCTGCACGGCCTTCTGGATCAACACCGACGGAGGCTATACGAAGTCGGCCGACCTGACCCGGCGCCAGATGGAGGCCGTTCTTTCCTTCGGCAAGATTTCTGCCATGGAAGCAGCCGAAATATCGGGCGACAAGCGGGGTAGGGTCCTCCTCTTGCAGGCCTGGCTGAAGGAATCACTCGGAGTTTCCTTCTGATAAATCGAAAACGAGCGGCGCCGTCAGGCGCCGCTTTTCATTTATCTAATCGTGCGTTCCCCTTCTGGAACATCTTTCAAGCGTGCTCTGCTTGTTTTGCGATGGTAACCGATTGCATAGCGGTGCGCCTCGGCGTTGGCAAGGAGTATGTCGCGCTCGCGTCCTGCAATTAAATTGCGGTCACCTTTAATATCACGCGGGCGATGCTTCTGGTCTTTCACGACGCCAACAATCGGAATCTGCATCTCGTACTCCTCAAGCACTGCCCCCGCAGCGTTCATCTGTGCAGTCGAACCGTCAACGACGATCATACGCGGCATCGGCCACTCCTCGTGTGTCAGTCGGCGTGTCAGCACTTCGCGCAGCGCACCAATGTCGTCTCCCGGCTTTGCGGAGCGGATTCTAAATTTACGATACTCATTTGTTTGTGCCACACCATCTTCCACCACAGTCATCACACCAACGTTTGCGGAACCCTGAAGATGCGCCATGTCGTACGCCTCTATACGCATCGTCCCCACCACCAAGCGTGGCTTGCGATACTCTTCTTTAATAAGCGACACGTCCTGAATATGGTTAAGCGCAAAGAGCTGCGAGCGTAAGCGTGCCGCCTCTTCAAAGTCTTCCCACTCTGCCGCACGCTTCATCTCTTTCTCGAGTGTTTTTACGAGCTCTTTTTTCTTCCCTTGGAAGAGGAGTGCTATGTGGCGGATAATCCGACGATATTCTTCTTTAGAGATTTCTCCGGTGCACACACCGGGACAGAGGCCTATATGATGGTTAAAACACGACTTCGGCTTCTTCCCCGCTGCAATAAGCTCTTCTGCGGGTGTACACGTATCGCGGAAGGGGAAAATTTTACGCACCAGCTTCATTGCCTCGCGCAACTGTAACCCGTGTGGGAACGGACCAAACGTATAAAGGCGATTGCGCGACGGAAATTCATCTTCTAAGTTTTTTCCGCGCACAATAAGCACACGCGGGTAGTCTTCCTTGGTGATAACAAGATAATTAAAACTTTTGTCGTCTTTCAGGTCAGTGTTGTAGCGCGGTAAGTGTGAACGAATGAGGTTTGCCTCTAAAATAAGTGCCTCAAGCACAGAGTCTGTTTCCTTCCACTCAATAGCAACAGCATTGCTGAGCATTTCTACAAGAAGCGGCCCCCGAGTAGTCAACAAGTCCGCAGCAAAGTACGAGCGCGTTCTATCACGCAAAGATGTTGCCTTGCCTATATAGAGCACCTCCTTGCGAGGCCCCATGAAGAAGTACACCCCCGGGTTATCCGGAATGGTCTTCTTTATGTCGTTATAGTGCTCCAACGTCATATTTTGACATTATAGCATACTCGTGTTATTTGCCCTTGAGCACGCGTTTTAAGTACTTACCCGTGTGAGAGTTTTTATTGTTTGCAACTTCCTCTGGTGTGCCTTTTGCTATCAGTTTGCCGCCACCCACACCCCCTTCCGGACCGAAGTCGAGGAGGTAGTCCGAGCATTTTATAACGTCCATATTGTGCTCGATCAAAATAACCGAGTTCCCTGCCGCAACAAGACGGTTCAGAATATCGATGAGTTTAGAAACGTCTTCGTAGTGGAGACCTACCGTAGGCTCATCAAGAAGATAAATCGTTTTCTGGAGATGGGGTTTGTAGAGCTCGGCAGAAATTTTAACGCGCTGTGCCTCACCGCCCGAGAGTGTCGTCGCAGACTGACCTAACTTCAAGTATTCCAACCCTACTTCCTGCAAAGTTTTTAAGCGATCGTAAATTGCCGGTATATCTTTAAAGAATTCGAGCCCCTCTTCAACCGTCATTTCAAGCACGTCGTAAATGCTCTTCTTTTTATACTTCACTTCCAAGGTCTCCTTGGTAAAGCGCTTGCCGTTACAAATGTCGCAAAGCACATAGACAGTCGGGAGGAAGGACATTTCAACTGCGATCATACCGTTACCCTCGCACGCTTCGCAGCGACCGCCACCACGAGCCTGCGGCACATTGAATGAAAAGCGGGATGACTTCCACCCGCGCGCACGAGCCTCGGTCGTTTCTGCAAACATGTCGCGAATGTGTTGGAAGGCGCCGGTATATGTTGCCGGGTTAGAGCGTGGTGTGCGGCCGATAGGCGACTGGTCGATAAGAATCGTACGAGAAATGAGTGCGGTCACATCAAATGATGCAGCGTTGTAGACCTTGTTCGTGCGATATTTTTTATCGAAGCGTGCGCGCAAGTTTTGGTGCACAATTTCATAAAGGAAGGTCGACTTCCCTGAACCAGAGACGCCGGTAATGGTTACCAAGCGGCCGAGCGGGATCTCTGCAGAAAGATTGTCGATGTTAAATGCCTTACCACCCTTAATTTTGATATGCCCTTTTTCGCCATCGCGACGTTTCTCCGGCACCTCGATTTGCTTCTCGCCACGCAAGTACGCCAAAGTGAGCGAGCCGCTATCATTTTTCTTTGCAGTAAGGAGCTTGTCTAAGTAGTCCGCAACGACCACGTTGCCGCCATGCACGCCGGCACCCGGGCCGATGTCGACAAGATAGTCGCCTGCGTAAATAGTGTCTTCGTCGTGCTCGACAACCAAAATAGTGTTGCCCAAGTCGCGCAAGTTAACCAATGTTTTAATAAGGCGCTCGTTGTCACGCTGATGGAGGCCGATGGTCGGCTCGTCGAGCACGTAGAGTGCACCCACCAAGCCGCTCCCCAATTGCGATGCAAGACGAATGCGCTGCGCCTCGCCGCCGGAGAGTGTATTCGCACGACGGTCGAGGGTGAGGTAGTCCAAGCCCACATCGAGCATAAACTTCAGGCGCGCCATGATTTCCTTAATGATGGTCTTAGAAATTTCTTGCTCTTTTTTAGTTAATTCAAGCGAGTCGAAGAAGTCGTATGCATTTTGTATAGAAAACGTTGAAGTATCGACAATGTTTTTCTTGTCGCCAATAAACACATTAAGTGACTCTGGGCGCAAACGCGCACCCTTACAGACGGGGCAGGGCTCCTCGCCCATAAAATGCTTCGTACCCAAGCCATTACATGCAGGACACGCGCCGTACGGCGAGTTAAATGAGAACAGGCGCGGCTCTACTTCCGGGAAAGAGAATCCGTCGTACGCACACATAAACTTTGCAGAAATAAGGCGCGACTCTCCCGCACTTTCAATACGCACCAAGCCTTCAGACTCTGCGAGCGCACGCTCAACCGCCTCACTTAAGCGCTCGAGCGCTGCTTGTTTCTGCCGAGTAAAGTCAGTAATGACAATTTCATCAACAAGCGCGTCTATGTCGTGCTTTTTATACTTCGAAAGGATGACTTGCTCGCGCAAACTCTTCAATTCGCCATCGATCTTTGCACGCTCAAAGCCTTTACCAAGCAGATCGTAGAGCAGTTGATAGTATTCACCCTTGCGACCAACAACGACCGGCGCGTAAATACGCACGACATCGTCTGCAATTTCCACACCCATCACGTTGCGGGACTTTTGTGGAGCATTTTTAGTAACACTTTCAACAACACTCTGCACAATTTCCTCGTTTGAGTGTTTTTTGATCTCGCGACCACACACAGGACAGTGCGGGTGCCCTACGCGAGCAAAGAGAATACGCAGGTAGTCGTAAATTTCAGTAATTGTTGCAACGGTTGAGCGCGGATTGTTAGAGCGAGACTTTTGGTCGATAGAAATTGCTGGGGAAAGACCTGTAATTTCCTCTACATCCGGTTTTTGCATCTGGCGCAAGAATTGTCGCGCGTATGCGGAAAGCGACTCAACGTAACGGCGCTGCCCTTCTGCAAAAATAGTGTCGAACGCCAAAGATGACTTTCCGCTACCGGAGAGTCCTGTAAAAATCACCATCTTGTTACGCGGAATCTTAAGGTCGATATTCTTAAGATTGTGCGTCTTGGCGCCTTTGATATGTATAAATTCTTCAGCCATATAACGTTAATGGCCCCACGGATGCTCCGAGGGGTGGGTATAGAGCAGTATACCACGCTTAGTCACACACTAATAGTACCCTACTTGTACACAAATCCACTGACTTATACACAGGATACACAAGTAGCTCATCTGTAAAAAATAAGTGGCCCGCCATCCCAATAGAGAGACAGCGGGCCTATTCATGTTAGTTAGTTAACGACGACTCCCGAATCTTTGACGGGAGGAACAGGGTTTGGATAGAGCGGGCAAAACTTTATGGACCCGACAAACCCTAGAGGGTGAAATAGGATAGAGGCTGGGCCTCACACCTTGTTCACGAGTATTTCTTCGCCGTTGACGGTATTGGATCAAACGGGCATAAGGAGCAAGCCCCCACAGCACCGCTTTCCACCGACAAGGTAAGAATAAACCTCTATAGAAGAGCCTCCATTTACTATAATACACCCACTTACAATAAATGTCAAGTATTCTTAATTTTTAGGCTTTTTTGGCTTAGTAGTTAGCTTTTCTCCTGTTAAGGCAGCTAGTTCATCACGAATAAGCGCTGCTGTTTCGAAGTCTAGGTCTTTTACGGCTTGTGCCATTTGCTCGCGCTTTTCTGCAATAAATTTGCGCGGATTTTCCTTGTAGAGCTTTTGCTCGATAGTAATCATCTCCCCCACAGCTTTGTCGTGCTCGGTGCGGAGCCCCTCGGTAATATCTTTAATATTTTTCTTTACGGTCTGCGGCGTAATATTGTGTTCTTTGTTATACGCCATCTGGATGGTGCGGCGGCGCTCAGTTTCTTTAATTGCGAAGTCGAGCTGCGGCGTCATTTCGTCGGCATAGAGGATCACACGACCAAACACGTTACGTGCCGCGCGGCCGATAGTTTGAATGAGTGACGTTTCTGAGCGAAGGAAGCCCGATTTGTCCGCATCCAAGATTGCCACAAGTTCTACTTCAGGAAGATCGAGACCCTCGCGCAAAAGGTTAACGCCCACCAATACGTCATACGTACCCTTACGCAGCTCAGTAAGAGTGGTAATACGATCGAGTGTTTCTACATCAGAGTGGAGGTATGCTGCTTTAATTTTTCTATCTTTAAGAAACTCTGCCAAGTCCTCGGCCATTTTTTTAGTAAGCGTTGTGACCATGACGCGGCCGCCATGCTCCACCACCTTATCTACTTCGTCGAGGAAATCTTCCACCTGGCCGCGTTTGTCTTCGTCGCGATTCCCTGTAACTGGACGCACGATAATTTCCGGGTCGACAAGACCAGTCGGGCGAATAATCTGCTCCACAACACTTTTCCCTGACTTTTCTTTTTCGTAAGGCCCCGGAGTCGCAGACGTATATATTGTTTGCCCGATACGCGCTTCAAACTCTTCAAACTGAAGCGGGCGATTGTCGAGCGCAGACGGCAAGCGGAAGCCGAAGTCGACGAGCGTCGTCTTGCGTGCCTGGTCGCCCGCGTACATACCGCCAATTTGCGGCACCGTTACGTGCGACTCGTCGATAATGGTAAGAAAGTCTGCAGAGCCGTCTTTATTGTGCGGAAAGTAGTCGAGCAAGGTGTAAGACGGTTCCCCTGCCTTACGTCCGTCGAAGTGGCGGGAGTAGTTTTCAATACCGTTGCAGTAGCCGATTTCTTTAATAAGAGCGAGGTCGTGGTTGGTGCGGCGCTTCAGGCGTTCTGCCTCGAGCATTTTTCCTTGCGCATTCAACTTTGTAAGCTGCATCTCGAGCTCGTGCTTAATGTCTGCAACAGCGCGGTCGCGTTCGTCTTCCGGAGTCACATAATGCTTTGTTGGGAAGAGAAATACCGAGTGTGCTTCCTCGCGCTCGGCGCGTGTCACTGGGTCGATAACGCGAACTTTTTCTATTGTGTCGGTACCAAACTCGACGCGGTAGAGCACACGTTCGTTGGTCGGCATAATTTCAACCGAGTTACCGAGCGCTCGGAAAGTGCCCGGAGTAATGTCGGCGTTCGTGCGCTCGAAGTAAATATGGATAAGGTCGCGGATAAAGTCGGCGCGATTCTTCTTTAACCCAGGGGCGATTTCTATGAGCGCCTTCTTATATTCTGCTGGTGAGCCGAGGCCGTAAATACATGACACCGACGCCACGATAATAACGTCTTTACGCGAAAGAAGCGCTTGGGTTGACGCGTGACGAAGACGTTCGATCTCTTCGTTAATCTGCGCCTCTTTTTCTATATACGTATCGCTATGCGGCACGTAGGCCTCTGGTTGATAGTAGTCGTAGTACGACACGAAGTAGTGTACTGCAGCATCCGGAAAGAAGTCGCGATACTCTTGCGCCAGCTGTGCTGCGAGTGTTTTGTTGTGTGCAATAACAAGGGTCGGCTTGCCGTAGGCTTCAATAACATTTGCCGCAGTAAATGTTTTACCCGAGCCGGTGACACCAAGGAGTGTCTGATGATTTTCTCCACGCTTCAATCCCTCCACAAGCGCCTTAATCGCTTTTGGCTGGTCACCGGCTGGTTTGTAGTTAGATTTGATTTTAAAAGTCATACTAGTGGTGTTGTCCGGCGAGTAGGACGATAAAAATGTGCACTCCGGGCCGTTAGGCCAAGTCTAACCCATTTTTATCGTCCCACTCGCCTCCCTTTATGCTGCTTTTGCAGCCTGATATCGTCCTAAAAATGTATCACGAAACTCCTCGAAGGTGCCATTAAGAAGCGATTCCCGGATTTTTTTCGTTAAATTAGTAAGGAAGAAGATGTTGTGCTGCGAAAGGAGGATTTGCCCTAACATTTCTTTGCTGCGGAAGAGCGAATGTACGTATGCGCGCGTGTATTTTTTACATACACCACACTCGCAACCTTCGTCGAGCGGTGTGAAGTCTTCGCGGAACTCAGCATTAGGAAGCTGTTTCTTGCCGTCTTTGGTGTACATCCCGCCCGTACGGCCGTTGCGTGTCGGGAGCACACAGTCGAACGTATCGATGCCGGCCTCAACTCCAATAAAAATATCTTCCGGCTCGCCAATACCAAGGAGGTGGCGTGGTTTTTCCTTCGGCAACTCGCGATTTACTTTATCTAAAATACCCAAGATATCGTGTTTACTGAATGAACCGCCGATGCCAAAACCGTCGAAGTCCATCCCCGCAATTTCCTTCGCGCTTTCTATGCGCAGGTCGGCAAAGCGCCCGCCTTGGACGATGCCGTAGATACCCTGCTTATTATTTGCATCAATATTTTGCCGATGCGCCTTTAAACTGCGCTCTGCCCAGCGATGCGTGCGATCCATCGCCTCCTTCTGATAGTCATATTCTGCATTTGGTGCAGTGCATTCATCGAATGCGTAAATAATGTCTGCACCGATTTTATGCTGGATTTCTATCGAGCGTTCTGGAGTAAAGCGGTGAAGCGTGCCGTCGAGGTGTGACGTAAAGGACACCCCATCTTCGTCTATCACCGCAAGTTTTCCGTGACTCGTCGCCAATTCTTCATCATAGACTGCTACGCCTTCTTCACGAGCAGCTTCTTCCGGCAAAAACTTTGAAAGTTTTTTGCCAAACCCTTCGCCGAGGGAAAATACTTGGAAGCCACCGGAGTCAGTCATAATCGGCCCCTGCCATCCCATGAACGTATGAATACCTCCTGCTTTTTGTATCAAGTTCTCTCCCGGGGAAAGGTAGAGGTGGTACGTGTTTGCAATAATTCCCTGGATGCCGAGCTTTTCAAACACTGCGGATGGTACCGCTTTTACGTTCGCTTTAGTGCCGACAGCAATAAACGCCGGAGTTTCAATATCGCCGTGTGGGGTATGCAAAACGCCGGCTCGCGCAAGGGAGCCGGGCAGTTCGTGCTTGATATCAAACGAAATCGGACGCATTGAAGCCCTATACTACTGTGCGGAAGGGTTTTGCGGAAGGAGGTTGTTTGATGCAGGCGAAACGTTTACCAACGTGACTTCAAATATAAGAGTTGAGTTAGACGGGATGGGTCCGTATGCATCGCTACCATAGCCAAGCTGTGGCGGCACAATAAGGATGCGTTTACCACCCACTTTCATGCCCGCAAGACCCTGGTCCCATCCTTGGATCACTTGTCCTGCGCCGAGGATAAACTGGAATGGTCCGCGACCAACGGACGTGTCGAACACAGTACCGTTTTCCAGACGACCAGTGTAGTTAACAGTCACAATGTCTCCGGGCATAGCGGTTGTGCCAGTGCCGATAACTTCGTCTTGCACGACAAGCTGTGCTTGACCACTGGCCGCACCAGCTCCTTGAAAGAGTGACAGTGATGCAGCAAACGGACTACCAAAAATAAAGAAAAGCGCGACAACAACGAGAGACGCTGCTACCGCGACACCTTGTGTAAATCGTTTTGACATATAGTTGTAGTGTACCACTCTTGTGAGTGTTTAAAAGGATGCCTCCGCAAATGCAGCACTGTCGCCCACCACGCCTTCTGGGAGCGCCGTCGCAACAGAAGCACCGAGCGGCGTATCAACTCCCCCAGGTCGCACATAGTACGCATTAATCGCAAGCAGTGTTATCGCAATTGCTGCAACAGTTGCTCCGCTCATTAACATATCGGTCGGTTGCACTTGGAGATGTATAAAGAATGCTAGCAGAAGTGCGACCACCAGCAGCGCCGCTATGCCGCCGATAAGCCATAGCGCGGATGTATCTGCACGCATAATTCCTTCAAAGACAGCGCGCAGATATGCTTCCACTCCTCCTTGCGACTCAACGGCAGCCGGCAGCTCGACGTCTGGCACAATTTCTGTAACAACTGGCGTTGCGACACCTTGCACTTCAGGTTCTGGAATTACTGGTGCAGAAACGGTCTCTTCTTCATCAACAACCGACGCAGGAGTGGAGACTGGTTCAGCGGCTTGTGCAACTGCTGCAACACGCGGCGTGCCAAAGTACTGCACCACATACGTTGCAGGTTGGCCTTCATACATACCTTCTGCAACACCTACGCCGATTTCGGTGTACTGCCCTTTTACAATGTTTGCGCGGTGGCTTGGGGACGCCATCCACGCATCAACTACTTGATGAGAGTCTAAAAATCGGACTGCCAGGTTTTCTCCTGCATACGTGTAGCTGTATCCTGCTTCTTCTATCCATACCCACGGCTCTTTGCCATCCGGCCCAACATGCGAAAAATATCCTTTTGCTGCCATGTCTTCCGCTTTAGCTTGCGCAGCTTTTGAAAGCAGCGAAGATTCAACTACCGTACCCACGGCCACTCCTGAGCGTTCGGTATTAGTGAACGCAATAATCTCTCCCGGCAGTACCGCAGCAAGAAACTGTATCCCCGTTTGTTTTAGTAGCGCGCCTCCTACAAAGACTGCTTCCGCAGTAAGTACCATCGTAAGAAAAAAGAGGAGCCACTGTTTTTTTAGAATATGAGGCCGGTACGCATTATGATGCGACGGAAAAAAGTACTGTCGCAGCTTGTGCAAAACCTTGCGCATGCAAAAATTGTAGCACGCGTGCGTGGGGTATACTGGGTGTATATGAAACAGCTGTTCATTGCGCTCGTCTTTTTTGCGCTCCCTACCCTTACCTTTGCTGCCGGGTTTAGCAAACAGTCGCTCTTTCTTTCTCGCAACGCAGTGACAGAAGGAGAAACCGTGCTTATCCACGCCGTGGTGTCGAACGAAAACATAGAGGCGTTTACCGGCACTCTTATTCTGAAAGAAGGCGATGTGAAAATCGGTACGGTGCCGGTTACTCTTGCCGCCCAAGAAGCACAAGCCGTGTCTGTGTCGTGGAAGCCGGTTGCTGGTTCGCACACCATTGAAGCTACTCTTACTGCAACCGACGGAGAGGTAGCCGAAAAGCAGTCTGCAACATTTCGTATTCAGGAAAAGCCAAAACCAGACTCAAACGAGCCGACAATCGTAGAGTCGTCTGAGGATATTCAGGCACAACTCGCAAACCTTTCGCCCGGCGTTGCACAAGCAGCGACTCCTGTATTTTCCGGAATCGACTCAGTGCGCAATTCTGCAGTCAGTGCAATCGATAAAGGCATTGCGTGGGCTGAAGAACAAGCGACAAAAAAGAAAGCAACCTCGTCGGGTAGTATCGCTGGCGCACAAGACACAAAAGAAGACGGGGGTATTGTGGGCACGATTTGGACCATCGCTGCGACCCTTCTCCTCCACCTCTTCAATATTCTGAAATACTTGATTTCAAACGCGGCTATTTTCTACCCGCTCTTTGCAGTACTGTTCCTCTACGGTCTGTGGCGTCTCTATAAAAGAATGCGTCGCCCCGCCTACCCAGAGTTTTAATCTACCGTGTAAGATCCTGACGAATGTCGAGGTGTCTCGGCTTTGTCGTAAGGTAGTGCCAGAGCGCTACTATAAAGAGGAATGCAGTCGTGCCTGCGGAAATTGCACAGTACAGACAGATCGCACCGATGATCGCCATCTGGATATAGAAGATAAAGATCGCTGAACACACGACGCCGATTGCAGTATAGAGCAATACTGCTGCGCGCAACCCTTTTGAGTATTGGTCGAACGACAAAAAGAATGCGAGGAAAAGTGCAAAGGCATAGTACACCAAGCCGATGTATCCCCACGGCACACCAAAGAATTTAGACAGCGCGTGCGACAATACCACCTCGCAGCCTCCGACCGCACACGACGGAATAAGATTTAAATACTGGTAGTACGACAAAAACGCTGTATCGCCAATACCAATTAAGGCGCCCGCGATAAGCAGATATGGTGTGAGCTTCATATCTATATAGTATATTACGAAGCGACAAATTCTACACTAGAGAGAATCTTCTCAAGATCGCTGCGAATGTCATCCTGTACTGTCAACCAACCTGCGGTAAACATGTACACACGGCCGTTATTCATCACGACCACGGCATCAGTTTCGTAAAGACCGCTATGTGCATACGAAAGCGCCGCTTGCCCGCCTACTGACGTTGCATGGAGCGTCTCATCGGTTGCGAGTTTGTAGTTTGAATACGAGGTAGTCGTAATCCAATTCTGAAGGGAAAGATTTTCTGGATTTTCGAATACGGTTACCGCGATCGCCGGAGGTCCCTCCATACCACCCCCATCTGCATACTCTTTATTAATAAGAACGATCGTGTGCATCATACGCTCGCCAGTACCTTCGTCATGTTCAGTCATGGTGTACTGCTCCGGGTAGGTAAAGGAAATGCCGTACTGCGCTGAATGGTATTCATTGTCTTCCACTTCAGTCACCGGCTCTGGCCCGCTCGCTGCCATAGTGCTCCAGACCCAATAGCCGCCTCCAATAAGAAGTAGCGCCGCAATTGCTCCTGCGAAAATAGTCTTATTCATACGTTATATGCTATCACGTTTGGCCTCGCGATTTCTTACCACATCCTCATCCATACCCATGTAGTGTGCCACTTCGTGCCAAATAGTTTCGCGAATGACAGTACGCACCTCTACCCCTTCCTCCGCAGCAACTTTTTCTATGGGAAGTTGGTACAGCGTAATAGTGTCCGGCAGCGTGCCGCCCATGCCGTATCCGTCGCCACGCGCAGTGACCGGCACTCCTTTGTAGTAGCCAAGCAAGGTTTCCTCTGGTCCCAAGCCCTCTATGCGGCGCACCTCTTCTGAAGGTTCGTCTTCTATTAAAAACGCAACGTTCGTTATGACACTATGAAATTTCTCGGGCACCGCCTTAGGAAATTCTTCTGCAACAAGTTGTTCAAATTCGTCTTGGGACATTTATTTTAGTAGATTTTTGAATTTAGTCTGCACTTTCTCTACCTTCGGATCAATAATGACTTGGCAGTACGGTGCATCTTTGTGGTGCTCGTAGTATTGCTGATGATAATCCTCGGCCACATAAAACGTATCAAGTGGCGCAACCGTAGTAACGATAGGCTTGGTGAATTTATTTTTTATGAGCATGATGTAGTGCTCGGTTTTTTCTTTCTGCCGAGGAGTGGTGTAAAAAACAGCCGAGTGATACTGCGGACCCACGTCGTTCCCCTGTCGGTTGGGTGTCGTCGGGTCGTGGGTATCAAAAAATACCTGCAAAATCTCTTCGAAAGAAAGTTGGTCCGGGTCGTACACAATTTCTATCACTTCTATGTGGCCCGTCTTACCTCCTGAAACTTGTTCGTAGGTTGGGTTTGCAACATGACCGCCTGCATATCCTGGTCGCACAGACACGATACCCTTCAGCATCGTAAACACCGCTTCGGTGCACCAAAAGCACCCACCTCCAAGAACAATAGTTTCCGTGTGCATACCTCTATCCTACCAAATATACAAAAAGAAAAGCCCTGCGCGTAGCAGGGCTTAGTACGTAGAACAAAGAACTCATGCTGCCGCTCTTACCATAGAACGGGAACGTTTATCGAGATACGTCATGCCGTGCGAGGTAAGCGCGATCGGCACGCAGAGCCGTCGCTCGAGGAATTGTAGGTACGCTGCTTCCCCCGGAGCAATATCTTCATACTGCGGAGTAGCACGAGATACGAGCCCCATGAGCTGCTCTTGGTAGACCAGATCAGTAAGGTGCTCTTTCGGCTGCAGAGTAGCAACAGTCGTGTCGCGAACTTGGTAGCGTACCGCGACTTTTTTACGAGTAAGCGGCATGAAGCGGTCGAGGTGCGTGATCGCAAGTGCGTCTGCCCCACCCGCAACCGCGAGCGCGTACCGGGCGAGCACCAGGTCCGGCCAGCCGATACGGAAGCCGCCCTGCCACGGCCCAATGCCGTTATGCAGCTCCGGCACCAACATGCCAAGATTCGGATCTTCCGTCGGGAAGGGACCGGCACCGTGGCGCGTCGAGTACGCACGGAGCACACCGAGCTTTTCCACATGACCCTCGTAGCCGATTTCTCGCAAGAGAGTCAGTGCATTTCTAAACGTCGTTGTGCTCCAGGTGGTGTAGGGATGGAACCCATACCACTCGTCAAGCAGTACTCCCTGCGCCCCTTCGAAGATAAGACTTCCCTCGCGTGCGAGTCGCGCAAGGTAGTTTCCATCGACGATAGGAAAGCGCATGGCTACCCGGTAGTACAAGTCGGCGAGTAGCGCAGGCATATCCGGATCCGCAAGGATCTTCACTTCTTCTTGTATATGCGGATTACTCGCAAGGTCGGAGAGATGTTCCCGAAATTCTCCTTGCTTCATATTCTGAAAGAACTTGAAGCGAGAAAGAATTGCTGCACGGTCTCGCAAGTCGCGTGCATGGAGTGCGTACTCCGGAAATGCGATCGAGTCGCCAACCGTCTCGCCCACACCCATACCAACACTGCCATGCTTACCCTTCGCTCGAAGCACTTCGCGAATGCGATTCGCCGCCTTGTGGAAGGGCGACACCACGAGCGCTTGTTCGTCGACCGAAAGTCGAGCGAACACATTGCCGCATCCAATTTCCGCCAGATGTTTCGCCTCGTTCGCAAGAGCAAGCGGGTCGAGCACCATAAAACGAGAGTGATGCGTGCGTACCCGCGGCAGAAACGATGCGCTCCCGAACTGCTGGAACGTATGATGCTTCCCATCGGGAGTCACCACGTTATGTGCGGCTTGTGCGCCGCCGTTAAAGCGAACTACTGCCGACACGTCGTTCTGTCGAGCAAGGTAGTCGACGGTTGTTCCCTTACCTTCGTCACCGAACCCGAGTCCGACGACGATAGTCGCTTTTCTGTTACTCATGTCGTTCTCCTTTCGGTGAGAAAAATGGCTGGGCGGGTATACCGTCCAGCCATAGGTTTGTGTATAGAGGCGATACTAGATCGCGCTCACACCGCCCGCGCCCTTGTCACGCCGCTTGGGGAGATTCCCCTTCGCGAGGTGACCGGGGACGCGGCCGCCCGATACGGGAACGAGTGCGTTCTTCACACTCGTTGCCGCCCGGCCGGAGAGGCCGATGTCGCCGACGACCTTGTCGAGGTCGTTCGCCGTTTCGAGCATGTGCACGATACCGGCGATCACCTCGCAGACGAGGTCTGCGTCGTCGAGCTTGATGAAGCGCTCGCCGAGCAGAGCACGCCACTTGTCGTGGATGGCGGTGTTGCCGCCGTGCGACGTGCCGGCGGTGATAGCGATGTGGTAGATCTCCCAGCGCTCCGAGGCCTTGGCATAGAGATCCGCAACGGATTCATCCGCCGCATCCTCGACGCCGAAGATCTGCTTCAGCTCGCCAGAAGTGATCGTGGGCCAGAAGGCCTCGTCACCCATGGTGAAGAGGTAGCCCTTCTTGCCGCGCTTGTCCCACGCGTCGGTTGCCGTGTGGTGAGCGGCGAAGCGGTATGCAAGTCCATAGGACTCCATGACCTGCCCGCCGCCTCCGCCCTCGAGGATGATGTTGCGCAGAGCGTCGTCGAAGCGGTTGTCCGACTCGAACTGCCCGACCTGGAACGGATACTGGTCGGTCATACCACGCCCGTAGTACGGACTCGAGTCGCCGATAGCGCCGACCAGAACCTGCGGGTCGGGGATGCCGGCCTTGGCGATGATCACGTCCATCAGCGTCGCGAGCTTCTTCTGGAGCACGACAGGCACACGATGCATCGAACCCGTGACGTCGAAGAAGACAGCGATCGGGATCGAGTTCGGATGCTCATCGTTGTCGCGACTCTCGCGGACATTCTTTCCCGCGAGAGGACTGGTTGCGCCCGCGACCGTCTTCGGGTCGAGGCTTGCATGAATGCCAGACACGACGCCCGACTTAACCTTGCGGTCATAGTCGAAGTCGTCGACGCCGGCACTCGCACGCGCAGCAGCTGCTGCGCGGTAGGCACTTGAATCAAAGGTACCGCCACCCATGTGGAGTACTCCTTTTCTTCTGGTTGCTCATAAGCGATTTTAACGTGGCGGCATCGAAAGAGGTCGCCACGCCTTCCCCCACACATTCCTGACGACGCTTGTGAACTCGTCGAGGAACTGCATGCCGTTACTTGGCCTGCGCGCGGGAGATGTTTCAACGCACCGAAGAATGATGCGCTTCAGTTGGTCGGGAACGCTTGTCGGAAATGTATTCCGCCTTACGTCGCCACCCAAAAGCTTGATGATAGTTTTCCCGGCCATGTAGAGGTCAGTCCGGAAGTCAGGCACTTCCTTGTGGAAGACTTCTTCCGGATACCACTCGCGATAGCGGTCGATCACCTGAGTGATGCGCTTGCCGGTAGTCGCTGGGTCCTCGATCGCGTGCACCCACCCGATATGCAGCGGGTCGTGCGAATGAAGTGACACCAACAGGTGGTCAGGAACGATCGCCCCATGCACCACCTTGATAGCCTGCGCCGCAAGCACTTGTGCAAGCAGTCGCCGGGCAATCCATGCAGCGTCTCGTGGGTCGAGCCCGTTTGGGAACGCGCCAATGATGTCACTCACTGCCACGTAGCCATCGAGATACGGAAGCACTGTTGCTCGCACACGCCGGTTGTCTTCGTCAGACACCAGAAACGTATCGAGCACTCGTGGCACAAACCGGCCTATCTTACCGACAGGCGAGACAGGATCAGCGCCACTGAATTTCTTCAGCGTTCTGATTTCTGCTTCGAGGTACGTGTTGTGTGCGGGAACACTGGCGATCTTTATGATCACGTCGTGTCCAGTACCAACCACACTACCCCGATAGAGTACCGAGAAGTCTCCTTCCTTGTACGGATTACCGGAAAGGCGATATGTCGCGGTCGGTGATTGCAGCACCACTTCTGCCGACTTGGGCGACACGGTCGACCCAGCAGCAAACGGCACCTCATACTTTCCCGCATCGACCGCAACTTTCGCTGCAGCATGCAGGTCGGTAAGTCGTTGCACCGCTTCGCCTGCACGATCTTTCATAATCGGCGGCACGTGGTCTGGATGTACCAGATTAACCAAGTACGCAAACTGCTTGCGCAGCGCGCCTCGCTTTTCTCGCACATCGCCCGTTGGGAGCGATCCGAAGACCGCTACGAACGTGGTTGCGGTAGTGAGTTTTGCGAGCACCTGTTCAACTGCGTCGACGCTACTCATGCGCCACCTCCTAGCGTTTTTGCTGTTGTGAAAGATCTTTGTTTATAAGTGTATTTGCTACACTTACTATCTATATCGGACTCTACACCCGCACTTGTTTTGTGTCAAGTTTACACTAACTTAGGTGTTGATAAGTGTACTCTTGACAATATCTATACTGCTGCTATAATACATGTATGAAAAAGGCAAAAACCTCTCTTGCGCCTGCCCATTTGCGGTTTGCAGTTATCGCATCCGACGTGGTGCTTTTTACTATTCGCGACAACGAACTCCTTGTGCGTCTTGTTTCAGTACATCGCCCTCCCCACTTCCCCAACTCTGCTGCATTTACCGGCGGCCTTATCCACCCGAAAGAAACTGCTGAAGAAGCAGCGAAGCGCCTGCTTGAAGAAAAAGCGGGAGTCTCATCAAAAAAGATTTATCTCGAGCAACTCTATACCTTTAGTGAAGTAAGTCGCGACCCTCGCGGCCGTGTTGTCGCTGTAGCGTACAGCGGGTTTATACCATGGGACGCTCTTTCGACCGCCGAACAAGGAGATTCTCAAGATGCGTGGTGGGCGCGCGTTCAAGACGCAAAGTCACTTGCCTACGACCACGACGAGATGCTCGACATTGCCCTTAAACGCCTTCGCTCGCGCGTTACCTACACCACCCTCATGAGTAAACTTATGCCAGAGGAATTTACACTAACCGAACTTGAATCAGCGTACGAAAGTATTTTGCATGCTGACCTCGACAAGCGAAATTTCCGTAAAAAAATTCACAAATTAAAAATCGTGACTGAACTCCCTCGCAAGCGCACTGGCGGCCGCTTCCGCCCCGCACAACTCTATAAGTTCACCTCACCAAAAGTGCACGAAATAGAAGTACTGTAACAATTAGTGTTTGCTTTACACTCTTCAGCGCTGTTGCTATAGTCGGTTTGGAAGTTATTCTCAACAAGAAAGGAAACATTCGTGTTTGAAAAAGAAACACTTGATCGTTTTGTTGGTGCCATGGTCGGCACTACCTGCGGTGACGCACTCGGCGCACCGTACGAATGGAAGAGCGATGCGTACATTGCTGCCGACATAGCACGTGGCGGATTGGTCTTCCATGACTACAAACCCTTCGATCCTCCGGGGAAGTTGGGCCAGACTCTCATGGAGGCAGGGCAGCCGACCGACGACTCTGAGCTTGCTGCCTACCTTGCCTCTGCCCTACTCGCCGCAGACGACTTTTCTGCATCTCTCGTATACGACCACTTGCGTGCGTTCATCCATGGCCGCAGGCCCATCCTCGGCAAGGTCGCGTATGGCAGCGGCAGTACACTACGAGCAGCACTGAGACCGGCAACTCACGCAGAGTCTATCGCGGAGTTTGCCGCAGGAAACATTCCTACTCCAGCAAGCAACGGGAGCCTTATGCGCTGTATTGCAGCACCTCTTGCCGCAAGAGGCGACGCTCGCCAAGCAGCAGTGCTGGGCGCCGAACAGTCGTGGGTGACTCACCGCAACGGTCTCGCAATTGCTTCGTGCGCGATCTACAGCATCATGGCCAACCTACTGCTCTACGGCATCGAACCACGCAATGCATGGGAAGATGCTTGCAGACTTGCGCGCAAATTCTCAGATGTTCCGCACCTTGAAGCAGATGCAGTCAAATATGTCACCTCTCTTCCCCTTACCAGCCCCAACTACAACCTCAACATTCAGGGCCATGAGGGCGACGTGGTACTCTCGTTGCGTGTCGCAGTATGGGCAACAGTCACTGCCACCAGCTTTGCCAACGGCATCATCAAGGCAATTTCTGTGGGCGGCGACGTCGACACCTACGGCGCAATTGCGGGCGGGCTCCTTGGACTTCGCTACGGCATTGGCGGGATTCCGGAGCAATGGCTTAAGGTGCTGCATGGACGCGAGAAAATGACCGAGCTGGGCGTAGCCTTGTTCAACAAAGCCCAGCTCTTTCGTCCCGATAATCAACAGTTCGCGTAACGACACTCACCCCGGCTCACAGAAGCCGGGGTTTTTCTTATCCACAGCGCGACTTGACTTCTGTTTTGTTAGTGTATAAGATACACGAAGTCTCGTACGATAGGGTAAAAAGGCTTATTTTTTTACCTAATGTTAGTGTATTAATAACACTAACTAATCGAACGGGAGGTTCTTTAACAACATGGAGAAATAACATGCACACACGAACCAGCGTTGGCGTGGTAATTGGCCGCTTTCAAGTAGCCTCTCTCCACGCTGGCCACCGCTATCTTCTCGACTACGTTGCTGCACGCCACGACCAGCTGTTGATCTTGATCGGCGCGACCGAGGCCTTCCCCACCAAGAAGAATCCTCTCTCGTATGTAATGCGCGAAGCAATGGTGCGCACGGCATATCCGCACGCGCATATTGCCCCACTCTATGACCACCCTTCAAACGAAGAGTGGAGTAAGAATCTCGATGCATTGATCGCGAAAACGTTCCCCGCCGCAAACGCCGTGCTCTACGGATCTCGAGACTCGTTCATCCCCTACTACAGTGGAGGAAACACTGTCGTTGAAGTGCCGAAGATTGATGCGCAAAGCGGCACCGAGTATCGCCGCAAAACTTCAAAACGCATCTTGCGCTCAGCAGCATTCAGACGGGGAGTGATTCACACGCAGGAAAATCGCTTTCCTATTCCCTACCCTGCGGTCGACATCGCCATCCTCAATCCGGCCCGACAAGAAGTCTTGCTCGGGGCAAAGGTGAGTGACGGCGACAAGTACCGCTTTATCGGCGGGTTTGTCGACACGACTGACGCATCTCTTGAACAAGCAGCCCTGCGCGAAGCCAGGGAAGAAACTTCACTACCTACGCTCGCCAACATCCGCTTTGTAGGCTCGCGCGTTGTTGACGACTGGCGCTACCGCGGCACAGGAGACGTCATCATGAGTACTCTCTTCGCGGCAACGTATGTCTCCGGGACTCCCTGCCCCGCAGACGATATCGCACACCTTGCTTGGATTCCGTACGACAAGCTACTTGCAGTGCTTCAACCCGGACACCAAGCGTTTGGTGAGATGCTGACTGAGCATCTTACGGAATCTGCAAGGAAAACGTCTGTCCAACCCATGCTCGATGACCTGGAAGCCTTACGGCACCGGTAATCGCAATACAAAAGGAGACACTCTCATGAACTACAATCCTCGCCTCTTCGTCGAAGACGAAGTCAATACGGTCGAGTTGACCGACAGCTACAAGGTCTCGCACTGGCGGCAGTACCCGCCCAAAACGAGGAAGGTGTATTCCTTCTTCGAAAGCCGGGGTGGCCTCTTTGCGAGCACCACCTTCTTTGGACTGCAGTACTATCTCAAGCGGTATCTCGAGGGTCCGGTCGTCAACCGGCAGAATGTCGAGGAAGCGGCAGAAGATTTTGCTGCACACTTCGGCACTCCGGGCGTCTACAACCGTGACGGATGGGATCGTATCCTGAACGTTCACGGCGGACGGCTGCCGGTCATCATCAAGGCAGTGCCGGAAGGAATTTCGGTTCCGACCCGCAACGTGCTGATGACGATCGAAAATACGGATCCGGAACTACCGTGGATCACCAACTATGTCGAGACCCTACTCTCGATGCTCTGGTACCCCACCACCGTGGCGACTCAGAGCCGTGAGATGCGGAGATTAGTCCTCTCCTATCTGGAGCAGACCGGTACTCCTGCGCTGATCGACTTCAAGGTCCACGACTTCGGCTTCCGCGGTTCGACTTCGGTCGAGTCCGCGGGCCTCGGCGGCGCCGCACACTTGGTTTCCTTCCGCGGCACCGACACGCTCCAGGCGACTCGTGTCGCGCGCAAGTACTACCACGAGCCGATGGCGGGATACTCGATCCCCGCTGCGGAGCACTCCACAATTACTTCGTGGGGTCGCAACAAGGAGGCGGACGCGTACCGCAACATGCTCGAACAGTACCCGACCGGCCTCGTCGCTGTCGTCTCTGACAGCTTCGACATCTACCGGGCATGCACCGAGCTCTGGGGCAAGGAGTTGCGTGAGCAGGTCCTGGCCCGCGACGGCACCCTAGTGGTACGCCCGGACTCGGGCAATCCGCCCGATGTCGTCGTGAAGGTGCTCGAAGCACTCGGCAGTGCCTTCGGATACACCACCAACGAGAAGGGGTACAAGGTCCTCAACCCGAAGGTGCGTGTCATCCAGGGCGACGGCATCGACTACACAATGCTCGGTGTCGTACTCGAAGCGATGAAGGAGGCGGGCTGGTCTGCAGACAACGTTGCGTTCGGCTCCGGCGGCGGACTACTGCAGAATATGAATCGCGATACGCAGAAGTTCGCGATCAAATGCTCTGCGGTCGATGTCGACGGTACCTGGCACGACGTGATCAAGGACCCCGTGACCGACCCGGGCAAGCGCTCGAAGGCCGGTCGACTGGCTCTCGTCGAGGAAGACGGCACCTACCGCACGATCCGCGAGGAAGATGCGATTGTTCAAAACCTCGAGAACGTGCTGGTGCCGGTGTTTGTAAACGGGAAAGTACTCCATGAATACACCTTCGCCGAGATTCGCTCCCGTGCGCAGGTTCTGTAACAAATAAAGGCGAGGTCTTATAAGACCTCGCCTCTTTTTTATGTATCGTTAGTTAAAACTTGCGAGCAACACCTCCTTGTTTGCGGAGGCGGACAGACTTTGGAGTCACTTCGAGATATTCGTCCTCAGACATTACTTCAAGACCACGTTCAATCGTGAGTTCATACGGCGGCGTAAGATACATCGCTTCGTCAGAACCAGATGCGCGCATGTTAGTAAGTTGTTTACCCTTCGTTGGGTTTACAAACATCTCATCACCCTTAGAGGTATTACCCACCACCATACCTTCATACACTTCTGTTGTAGGAGCGATGTACAGCTGGCCGCGGTCCTGCAAATTCCAGAGTGAAAAGCCGAGTGCCTTCCCTGCTGCCATCGAGACCATAGAGCCTACTGCGCGCTTCGTTATTTCTCCTGCGTGTGGACGGAATTCAATAAAGCGAGATGAGAAAATGCCTTCGCCTTTGGTGTCGAGCACAAATTGTGAGCGGTAGCCAAGGAGCCCGCGCGTTGGACCCTCAAGCACCATGCGCACTGCGCCGTTTTGCACGCGCATGTCTTTAAGCACTACTTTACGCTGGCCTAGACGCTCGATAATTGCACCTTGGTATTGTTCTGGGATATCAATAACCACTTCTTCAAACGGTTCCATTTTTACACCGTTTTCTTCATGGAAAATAACTTGTGGCTGGGACACCTGCATCTCGTATCCTTCGCGGCGCATATGTTCAAGTAATACTGAAATGTGCATTTCGCCACGACCATACACTTTGTATGCCTCTGCTGATGAAAAATCTACCTTAAGCCCGACGTTTACCTCGAGTTCGCGTTCAAGGCGCTCACGGATCTGACGCGTTGTGACAAACTTTCCTTCGCGACCAGCAAAAGGAGAGGCGTTAACCATAAAGTTAAGCGCGATTGTTGGCGCATCAACCGCAATAACAGGAAGAATCTCTGCATGCTCATCGCTGCAAATAGTTTCGCCAATATCGATGTCTGGAAAGCCAGCAACCACGACAATGTCGCCCGCAACCGCAGTAGTAGTTTCTACACGTTCAAGGCCTTTGAACGAAAACATTTTTACTACCTTACCCGGACGCGCAACACCGTCTGCATTTTTTACAAACACGCTCTGCCCGGTAGAGATAGCTCCTTCATACACACGCACGACCGCGAGACGACCCATAAACGTGTCGTACGCAAGGTTAAACGGCTGTGCACGCAGTGGCAAAGATGCCTTTGCAGGATCTGCAGCAGGAACCTTTTCCAAAATAGTATCGAGAAGTGGGGTTAAATCTTTCGAATCATCCTCGAGTTTTTTCTTTGCAATACCTTGGCGGCCGATCGCATACACAACTGGAAAGTTAGACTGCTCGTCAGATGCGCCAAGCTCCAAGAACAACTCAAGCACCTGCTCCTCTGCCTGTGCAGGGTTTGCTGCTGGCTTGTCGATTTTATTGATAACCACAATTGGTTTAAGGCCGAGTTCAAGCGACTTCTTCAATACGAAACGCGTCTGTGGCATAGGACCCTCCTGTGCGTCGACCACAAGCAGCACCGAGTCGATCGAGCGGAGCACACGCTCTACTTCACTGCCGAAGTCTGCGTGACCCGGCGTGTCGACAATATTGATCTTAGTGTCTTTATAAAACACTGCGGCATTTTTCGCATAAATCGTAATGCCGCGCTCGCGCTCGAGGTCGTTAGAGTCCATGGAGACACCCTCAGCAGCAACACCTGTTTGACGCAAAAGAGCGTCAGTAAGCGTTGTCTTACCGTGGTCCACGTGAGCAATAATCGCGATGTTTCGGATATCCATAGTATTTAAAGTAAATAGCTCGGGTCCCCGAGCTAGATACTTTCATAATACGATGGTTTGGACTTTTCGGCAACCGTGCCGTTAGATCGCTGAAGCGAGCGAATACTCGTTTACATCCACAGCTCCTTGCTTCACGAGTGTCGAGGCAACATCAATATCACTATCGGTGTGTACCGCAACGAGGACACTGCCTGCACGAATACTTTCTTCGTATTGCTGTGCATGTTCATCGCTGACACCAAGGTTCACTAACGCTCCAACTACCCCGCCCGCTGCTGCACCCGTAAGTCCGCCAGCAGCCGCGGAACCAAGCGCTCCTGTTAAGCCAAGCGCTGCTGCCAGTGGCCCTGCTGCAAAGAGTGGACCAATAACAGGAATAATACCCGCAAACGTTGCTAACCCGGCGAGCGCACCTAGCGTACCGCCAATAGCAGCACCTTTTGTAGCGCCCTCTCCAGGGGTATCGTCAGCCACGTCGCTTGCATCGACCTCTCGAATTTGCCCATTGTTGTTACGATAGACGTATGAGATATCATCGGTAGATACACCGAGACTCCGATGTAGCTCATTAATCGCCTGCTCTGCTTCCGCGTGGGTCGCGAACACTCCAAGAGTAAATTGTTTCATATGATTTATGTATTATTGCGACTAAACCTACACACCTGTTCATACAACCACATGTGCATGAAGGAATGGTTAAAAAACAAAAACTCCCTGTAGGGAGTTTTTGTTTTGTCACACAAGGATAGAGGTTAGCGCCAGTTCCATTTCCATTCGCGAAGATGCTCCAGGAAATCTTTTACACTTGTTGAAGCGTTATTATCGCGAACCCATCCGCCCCATGACCACCACCCACCACGCCACTTGTCGTCATCTTTATCTTTGTCTTTACCTTTGCCGGTAGTTGATGCATTACCGAAGTCTATATCGTCGAGGTCAGACCCGTTTTGAATACTGATCGACTTATAGTCAGACGTTTTCTGATTCCATCCGTTTTTCTTCTGTTCGTGCAATTCTACACGATAGGTACCATCAGGAAGATTAGCGAAGCTGTAATTACCGTTGGTGTCAGAGACCGCTGTTTTGAATGCGTACTCTGCTTTGTAGTGTTTGGTTGGCAACTTAAAGAGCCAGACGGTGAATCCCGAGAGACCAGTGTCACCACTATCGTACGTGCGGTTACCGTTTTTGTCGTGATATACCGTACCACTAATGGTGCCGTTACCCGTCGTGGTTGGCGTAGACGATGTTGCAAGAACAGTCAGCATACCGCTGCTGCAGGTACTCGTTGCCGCTTCGTTTTCTGCATCACCACTGTAGACGCCTTGCCAGTAGTACGTACCCGGGGTGTTGAACTGAATAGCATCTGAACCCGGAATATTTGTATTCGTTACCGTTTTAACTCCTGCTTGTGCATAGAGGTTGGTGCACGAATTGTTGGTGTACACACGGTACGTCAGTGTCCCGTCTGCAGTCGATGTAGCACTACTCAAGGTTGAAGATGCATACACTGATGTTCCGGCATGAATTGTCGAACTTGAAAGTGATAGAGCGAGTGCCGGATCAAACTGTGTGACTTGAAGTGACACACAGGAGCTGGTTGCTTGTGCAAACATGTCGCCTTGACCGTCATAGTGGACACGGAACGACGTGTTCGAAAGCTGTGCCGGAAAAGCGTCGGAAAGTGCTACGCCTCCATTGAGAGTCGTATTAGACTCGAAGGAAGTACCCGTGCCACTACACGTTGCTCCTTCGTAGCGAATAAAATCTACCGTTCCTTGCGGAGACGTAGATGAGGTCGAGGAGGCTACTACCGCACGAAGATGCACCATAGCACCCACAGGACTGCTGGTAATAGTATTATTTGAAGCGTTACGTATCTCTGCTGATACAGTAGGGACTACTTGTGCCTGAGCTGCCGGCAGCGCTATACAAGCTGCCGCAACACCTACTGCAGCAACCGCAAGAATGCGCGCATATTCCCGAAGTGAATTTGCATATGCATATACTTTCATATCAATGTGCTAATTAGATTACTAATAATCATATAGTAATAAGGAAGCAGCGATATGCATGCGAGTCATACACACCCTCGCTACTTAGGTAGTAGTAACGCACAGGAGCACTGAATATTACGTGATAGATGTAATTGAATACTTCATTTACAAGTGTCAAGATGCTTCGTCCTAACCTACAAGGGTGGTTTGACAAGAAGTTCCCCTGTCGCTTGTAGTACTAAAACTAATTGCCCCAAAAGACGCGCCGTGACACCATAGTACATGGTAGTGTCCGCACCCGCGGCACCAAAACTGGGAGAGTTCTTCGATGCTTAGAACGATTATTGCGGCAACACTCTTTGTTGTCGCGTCTGGAGCGAGTGCGTTCGCTCAAGAAGGCGGCTCGTGCGCACCATCCGAAACGACCAGACGCGTTGAGGCCGGCTTTTCCTACGTTCCCATCGCTGAAGAGATGGACAGCGTTCCGGTCACGATCGACATCAACAGTGAACCTGTGGTCGTGTCGGTCGAGTTCGTCAACGCCGTACTGCTCGAACAGATGGGACGCATCGGCACGCGCTACATCCGCTACGACGAGAACGATGGCTGGGTCTACACACCCTACCCGCTCACGTCGGAAGGTCAGCGGCTCGAGGTGGGTATGGTCGCCGTACTCGACTACATCCCGCTCGGCACCCACATTCGGATCGACGGCCACACCGATGTATACATTGCCGCCGACACTATGAGCGGCAGTGACAGCTCCGACAGCAGTGGCAGCACTTCTCTGCCCGACATCGTGATCTTCCTCGGGGAAGGTAACGCAGCACTTGCGCGCGCCGAGGAAATCACTTCGCTCGACTCCGGCAGCAACCCGGTCATCGTCTGCACCTGGTAGCACATGCTCCCCTTACCCGCGGCTGAAAAGCCGCGGGTTTATTTTTAGAGTGTGACTGCTTTGTAGAGCAAAAACGCGAGCACAACATAGGTAAAAACAGTAATTCCCTTCTGTGGCGAAAATAATTTCATTGCAGTTCCTAAAGAACGCCGCGCCACAAATGGTTTCCCTTGCATGTTGAGCTCTGCATGCAGTTCATCAAGGACTAAGTGACTAAAAAAACCCGCCATTACTCCTACAGCCACTACTGCAGCGACAGTATTTCCTTGTCCTAAGTACTGCGTAATAAGATACGTCGCTGTGCCGACAATCAGCATCGTTGGCAGCGAATGCATCATGCCACGATGGTGGGTAAACTTTTTTAGTATTGTTCCCCCTACAAACCACACCCCTAGAGCAGTTCCAAGAGGAATGCCGAAGAGGTAATACACATCGTGCGGATAGTGCCGTAGTGCATAGAGCAAGCTTAGGCCGGTACACAAGAGTGTGAATATTCCAAAAAGTAGATAAAACGGTACACCTGAGTCGCTGTCTAGGTCAGGTAAAAATGAAGCGATAGTAGTAACAACAAATATCAGCGCCAGCAAAAGTGGGTCGGTTACAAACGCGTAAAAATATAAGAGCGTGGTACCAACAATGCCGATAAGTGCACCAAAAGTTACATGCTGACGAAACGAAGCCATGCTTTTATTGTACTATCACTCTAAAGCTTCTTTGTGTTGCGCACTCCACGCATAGAGCACTACCGCGGCAGACGCCGCAACATTGAGCGACTCTGCGCGAGCGTTGATCGGAATAGAGAGCATCGTGTCGCACAGCGCTTTAGCTGCAGGAGCAACTCCTTCCGCTTCGTTTCCCAACACAAATAACGAAGGGGTCGAAAATTGTTCTGTCGTCACCGATGTTTTTCCTCCTGCTGTAAGACCATAGACCCGAACACCTTTCTTTTTAAGAAGAGCGACTCCTTGCTGCATATTATCGAGCGTTACGAGCGGTACACGAAACGCCATACCTGCAGAGGTTTTAATAACGACGCCAGTTATTGGAGACTGGTTATGTGTGGGCAGCAATACTGCGGACACCCCAAACGCTGCCGCAGAGCGAATAATCGCCCCCACATTGTGCGGATCTTGTACTTCACTTAAAAGCACCAGCGATGTGTGTGGAGTTGGCGTAAACGTATCAAGAAATTTTTCAAATGGTGTCGTAAGTTCAGTAAGCGAAATAAGCGCAATCACACCTTGATGTGGTGCATTCCGCTCTACTTGAGACGTTGCTTTACGCTCATCGAGCGGCACCGTCGGCACTGCACGATCGCGGATCAACTTACGCAACTCTCTGTCATCCATCTGGGCAGCGAGAGAAATTTCTCGCACAATTTGCGGACGGTGCTTCAAGGCTTCTGTGACGGCATGTTTGCCGTATATGTATATTTTTTTCTGCTTCATGAGAGTTTGCGAGCCTCAAGTGTTAAGAAAAGAGGAAATTCTTTGCGCGCTGTATCTTCCGCTTTTTGGCGTGGACCTGGTTCGCTGATTTTATGAGAAATCCACTCTTCGCAGCGTGTCAAAGCAAACCCAGCAGCAAATAATGCTTTTGAAAAATCTTGGAGCGAGCGATGGTAGGAAATTGTTTTCACTTTTTTACCACTTTTACCCGGATGCATATCTATTTCTATTTTTGCCCCCGAGAGGTACCCGTCGACGCGACGATACTGTACCCCAAGCCCTTCGTCCCACCCCCAACTTGAGCGCTTGAGTACACGAAATGCCGGATGGTTAAGCACCATCAGAAAGCGGCCTTTTTGCTCCAATACTCGTGACACTTCTTTACATACAGCGCTCAGGTCTTCCATATTTTGGAGAGCCAATACGCACACCACTGCATCAAACTCGTTATTTTTTGCAAACGAAAGTTGGGACGCAGGCGCAGCGTAAAAGGTTACGCCTGGAACATTCCGACGCGCATCAGCAACTAACTCTTCCGAAATATCTGCACCAACAACATTCGCCCCCGCTTTGTGTATCTCTTTTGTGAAAAAACCTTGCCCACAAGCAAGGTCCAACACGCGCTCTCCAGCCGTAACTGAAAGCATGCGCATAAGGTTAGGAAGCACCACTTGAGCCTGGTAGCTGTCTGGGTTGGCTAAATACTCGCCATACCAGTCAGCCACCTTGCCCCATGATGTTTCGTTGTTCGCCCGTTTTTCCATTCGCAATTAGGAAAGGTGCTTCGAAACGAGTTTTGTCATTTCGAACATACTGACTGTCTTTTTGCCACCGAATACTTTCTTGAGAGTATCGTCAGCATTAATGTTGCGCTTATTCTTTGCGTCTTGAAGGCCATTCTTCTTAATGTAGGCCCAGAGCTTCTTTACTACTTCTGAGCGAGGCATAGGACCCTTGCCCACCACTGCTGCGAGGTCTCCACTAATAGTCATTGGTTTCATGAACGCTGAAGCTTTTTTGGTAGCCATACTAAATCTTAAAAAATAATATACGTTGGTAGTTATACCATTATTTTTACGCTTTACCTACAGTTTTTAACAGGATTAAACAAAAACTCCCCTACCGGGGAGTTTTTGTTGTTACGCTTCTGTAAAAGTAATTTGGGTAGGAGGCGTAAATTCTTCTTGATCAGGAATCCATGCACGACACTCCCAATCAAAGGTAGCGCCCTCATCTACAATACTTCCTGCTCCCTGTGCCTGAGGCACGATAGCGCTGGTAGTAGTAACGCGAGTCTTGCTTCCTGTGGTCTGACCTTCAGTCCATGTGTACGCCCATCCACCCGTACGAATAACGTGTGTTTCAACTGGTGCGCCTGTTGTCGGCTCGATGCGAAGATTTACCCGAGTTTTAGTTCCTTCAACATACACCGTACCTTTTGTTGTAATACCATCGCGATTAGTGTTGACGCTGCAGGTGTAATTACCGCCACGTGTAATAGCAGCACTTAACGTACCTGTGCCGCGGGTAGCACCACTAGTAGCACCCGTTGAGTTTTGCGTGCCCGAGGTAGTTGTTGTAGCGGTCTGATTATTATTTTCTTCAACCTCAGGGGTAACTGAAGGACCGGAAGTGAAGTACCACACACCTACTGCCACAAGCACCAGAAATACCAAAATACCAATAATAGTCTGCTTATTCATACCTTTTAAAAACCGTTATTTAGTAACGGCATAAAGGTATACCAAGAAACATGAAGAAATCAGGAAGACGCTTTACATCTTCCTGCTATCGTACGCCCAATGAAGTACTGCTTGGCGTTGTTTGGTGTGGCAGTTTTTATCACCCACTGTGCAGTGATTTTTAATTTGCATAATGTGTCGACGGATCGCAACCCATCGTTTAATTTGTCGCTCGTCGTCCGGACCTCGTCGTCCCATGTAGTATCGACAGTACCACTGAAACCAACCCCGCGGGTCGTCTGCATGTATCCATCCTTTCTTACGCCAGACCGAAAGCGGCTGGCTTGCATTCACTTTAAAGTAATTGAGCTTTGGGTCGTGCTCATAACTCCCCTTCTTTTGGAACTTTGCTTTAGTAAACCACTCTTTCGGAAATTCTTTCGTGCAGTCGCGCATATACACACCACCAAACACACCGAGCGCGAGCATTTGCTTAGGAGTTAGTTCGGGCTTAAAACGCGGATCAAAATGTTTTCCTACTGGTTCAGTACAGGTGTACTGGTACCCTTGCTGCATCTTGTCGTTAACGGTAACTCGCCGCATATACCTACCAGTGAAGTTTTGTGGCAATGAAATATGTTGCCCCCGACACAATCGCTGCAAGTACTGCACCCCACACCATATCTACTATCGAAACAATAAGCGGCCAGTTTTTTATTGTGGCAAGGTTAGTAAGGTCATAGGTTGCGTACGCAATAAGCCCAAAAAATGCTCCCGCTCCGAGCGCGTACAGCAGTGATTGTTTTTCAACTGCAGGTGCTATTACAAAAAAGACAAGGCCGATAATAAACAATACGTAGAAACTAATAGCGGCAGACCAGGTGATGTTGGTTTTCATCAACTCACCTAACTGTGTGCGGTAAAAACCGTTGGCAACAAACCCAATCCATACCAAATCGAGCAGGAAACAAATCGGCAGCGCAATAGCGTAGAGTTTTATCAACATATGTAATAAAGATTATTATTTTACGGATTTCCCCAACACCCGGGTGACGCCCACACACCGCCTGAACCGTTTTCTGTATCAGAGGTTTTGCCGCTCGAACCAACACAATAAAACGTACCACTCGGCAGACGAGCCATGATGGCATACTGGCTTGCATTACTGAATCCGCTCGCTGTATCTACTCCGGTATGGAACGCAAGCGTCACACTACTGCCGATATTATTTATCAAATTTTCGCAGATCTCAACTGCTTTGGCTGCATATGCACCTGCGTAACCGCGCGCCGCGCAAGACGTGCCCGTTCCTACCCACAGTTTATTTAAATTGGTGTAACTCCCGGTCGCTATATATTCGAACTCCATTAATTTACGAAATTCATTTACACCGGATTTAATAGCAGCGGTCCGCGCGTTAGTACGCGCTGTGCTCAGAGAACTCAACACAAGTCCTGCCAAAATGCCGATAATAGCGATGACTACCAAAAGCTCAATAAGAGTAAAACCTCTCTCGCGCATAACTTCAGCATAACATCATTTACATACACGTACGCTCATCTAGAGCAGTAAGACTGTTTACTCAACTTCGTCTGTTACTATATAAAAATATGAAGCGCTTTTTTGTATTTACATCTATTGTGTTCGCTTGTGCCTTTGCATCCCCTCTTACTACTTTTGCTGCGACACGTTCGCTTTCTTCCGGCATGTCTGGCAGCGACGTGACTGCACTCCAAAACACACTTATCGCTCAGGGATACTTGGCAGCAGGAAAAAATACGGGATACTTTGGACCACTCACTGAAGCAGCAGTTAAAAAATTTCAGTGCGACAAAGGCATCATTTGCTCGGGAGCGGCCGTCTCGGGGTATGGCATTGTTGGACCTCGCACCCAAGCTGCACTCGGTCTGGGCAGCACCTCTGTTGTACCAGGAATACAAAACCCCGGAACTATCAGCGGGGCTTTAACTCCCCGCGCAACAGGAGCATTTGAATTTTCTGGATGGCTTCCCGACTGGAGAGTAGCATCTGCAACACAAGACGTACTTCCCCGTCTGTCACAACTTAAAAGCGTGATGCCGTTTGCCCTTAGTGTAGACAGTAATGGAAAGTTGGTAGACCGCACCGGCATAACCAACAAAGAGCCTTGGCTTTCATTCATTGCAGAAGCAAAACGTCAAAACGTACGCGTAGTACCTTCTATTATGTGGGGAGACGGCGAAGAGATGCATCGCATCTTGAGTAACCAAACAACGCGTATCGCGCTTGAGGATGAGATTGCTGCGCTTGTGAAAGCGCAGGGCTGGGATGGCATTGACATCGACTTCGAAGCGAAGAAACACGAAACAATAGATTACTTCTCAACATTCCTCAAAGGGCTGTATCAACGTATGGGCAACAAGTGGGTCTACTGCACCATCGAGGCCCGCATGCCACTTGAGAATCGCTACTTACCCGGACAAACGATTCCGCCAGATGCCACCAACTACGCAAACGACTACTACGCGCTCAATAAGTATTGCGACCGTGTGGAAATAATGGCTTACGACCAAGGCACCGTCGACCGCCGACTTAACATCGCGCGTTCCGCGCCATATGCACCGGTTGCAGATACCGGCTGGGTAGAAACTCTTGTAACCCTTGCTGCGCAAACTATTTCGCGCAACAAAATTATTGTCGGTGTTGCAACCTACGGCTACGAGTACGAAGTAACGCCGCAAGCAGATGGTAGTTTTAAATATCAACGACTCTGGGCATTTAACCCCAAGTATGCAACTGATATTGCTGCAAAGCTTGGCATTACACCGCTGCGCACCAGTGCAAACGAAGTTGGCTTTACGTACTACCCTTCCCAGCTTGCAACACTTGCGCCAACAGGAAGCGAATCAACGCAAACACAACAAACAACACCGACGACTTCTGTAACACAAAATCTCGGGTCACAATTAGGAAATTCTCTGCAGCCATTTAACTACATGACATGGAGCGATGCACAAGCTATTGCCGACAAGGTAGCTCTTGCGAAGCGCTTAGGTGTGCGCGGCGTAGCAGTCTTCAGTATGGGCGGCGCACAGTCCCCCGGCATGTGGGAAATATTGAAATAAGAAAAGCCGCTCCCTAGGGAGCGGCTTTATGATGCCGCAGAAGTGCTAAGCAAGGTGTCGTATTCGTATGCCCGCCACAAATGCGTGCACAGACCGCACTCGATAGCAGCTCCCACAGTACGCAGTTCATACTCCGGCGACGTTAACCACGCAGCGTCGATATAAAACGCAGAATGCAAGAGTGGCGGATACTCAAACGCAATACGATACAGCAGCAACTCCACCATTCTGCCCATTGGGTTATCATCCGATCGGCCGGCCGTTAAAAACTCGAGCACGGTTACGGGCGCCCCAAGGAAGCGTTCTCGACTCATGGCCGAAAACAGCGCACTAACACTTTCATGATCCATCGGATCAGGAAGATCATCCGGGCGATACTGATAGGACGGAAGACTCCACACACCAGGATAATTTTTCATAGACTCGGACCGGCGAACGTAGAATGTCTGCAGCATGTTGGTTACCGGCTCACGCCGATACCACACACCAATGACTGCGCGAATTGGATCTTGCGACACGCGTTTCTCCTTTCTAAAAAACTCCTTATGCAAATATAGTTCATTTTATAAAGGTATGGTAGTCTGCAAGCGGAAGTCGCTTTAACCCTAAGGAGGACTACATGCAGACCCTTGCAACTTCTGAACGACCCGTGGCTCGTCGTGCAACATTTCCACCCGATTGGTGGGTTGGACATGGCGACAAAATGGTGCCGGACAAGCCCGATTTTGAGCGCAACATGCTCGTTATCCGAAATGGAGAAGTAGCCACCCTCACCATACAACTGGCGGACGTACCGGATGAGTGGCGCCTTATATGGGAAGTGCACCACATCGATGGTTCTGTACGGGGCCAGACTCAAGTAACCAGCAAGGAACTTGAAGTTGCGTTTGGACTGAAAGAGGTCCGTTTTTCTGAGCAACCTGCAGAGATGGCTGATTTTGCCAACCGCTATGGAGCGCATGCTTCGGTGCAGGGACGCTTCATCCGCTTCGGGAACTACCTCAACATTCCTCACCCAGGAGCAGGTGCCCAGGGCGACCCGAACATTTCTGTATTTATCTCGAACGAGATTCGCGACGCAGTTCGGCAACTCCTCGCATCCGTTCCGGAATAACCATCTACAACAACAGGCCACTCCCAAGGGAGTGGCCTGTTTTATTTTTCGTACTGCGCTTCAGCGGCCTCGGCTTCTTCCTTTGTTTTATGTATGGTGCCGTCGGGATGGTTCGGCGGGGCGTACAGGGTATAGAGTTTCATCGGCTGCTCGTTTGAAGTGTTGATGATGTTATGGCGCACACCCTGAGGAACAACTACTACTGACCCATCATGAATTTCATGCTCAACACCATCGAGTACCGCTTTTCCTTCGCCAGACTCAACACGAATAAACTGGTCCAATTGGTGCACTTCCTCTCCAATGTCTTCGTTCGGCTGTAAACTCATCACCACTAACTGCAAGCGTTCGTCTGTGTAGAGCACTTTGCGAAAATACTCATTACTCAACGACTCATCTTCAATATCTGCAATAAATCCTTTCATATAAGTAGTTTAATTTAAGATGCTGATCATATAATTAAGATAGGAAGCAAAACTTACCCACGCAATGTACGGCACAAGGAGTAACGCTGCCCACTTAGACACCCGTGCAAAGAGCACGATCGTTGCCATAATCGCAAGCCACAGGAACATGATCTCTACAAACGCGAGACCTGGATTTTTAAGTCCAAAAAAGATGAATGACCACAGCACATTAAGCCCGAGCTGGACCACAAACATCCCGAGCGCTTCTTGTACACGGACTTTCCCCCACCCCTTCTTCCAGACCAAAAACGCCGCTATACCCATTAAAAGAAACAAGGTCGTCCACACAGGTCCAAAGACCCAGTTCGGTGGCGCAAGGTCTGGCCGCGCAAGTGTGCGGTACCAACTGTCTATTGCCGGCATGGTAAAAAAGGAGCCGATTAACCCTGCAGCCTGTGCAAAAACAATAAAACCCGCGAGCGTTGCCCAGTCTTTCTTTTTCATATTATTTAAAAACAATTAATACTGTACCTACTAATGTGAGCACGAGGCCGATACTGCTCTTCAACGTAAGTGCTTCTCCTAAAAACAGTGCCGCGAGCAGTATCACAAACACAACACTCAGTTTGTCTATCACCGACACAGCGCTCGCAGGACCAGTTTGCAGTGCAATAAAATACAAAAGCCACGAGGCAGCACCCGCGAGCGCGGAAAGCAGGATAAAAACCCATACCTTGCTGCCGAGCGAAGAAATATCAAACCCGGCAAACTTACCGAACATCAGCGCACCTAGTACCAACATGACGGCCATAATAACGCTGCGCACGGCGGTTGCCTGGGTAGGATCAACTCCTTGTAATCCGATCTTTCCAAAAATTGCAACGAGCGACGCGGCGACTGCAGAGCCGAATGCGTATACCATCCACATATGTATAATTGTACCCCAAAGAAAAACAGCTCTTACGAGCTGTTAAAAAGGGTGGGCGAGGGGCTTACGCCAGTCTTCCCCGATAGGTTTTTGTACTGGGCACGTATCCTCCCAGCTTTGTCGCTCGCTACGAGCATTCGAAACCGGGTACTCCTCGCCATACGCACGCAATCGTGGGGTGAGCAGCTACGCTGCTACAGAAGTTGCAGCTTGCTCCGCTACGTACTCCTGTTCATGCACACGATTGCAAAAAAACACATCCTCCTTCCCCTCTGCACGCCACATGACATGCTTCGGGTGTCCCGTAAGCGCCGCGCCACAAAAAGCGCAAGCGAGCCGAGCCGGAGCCGGACCTCCTTGCACATCCAACATCAGTTCCTCCCGATGAACACCTCCCTCTATTTAAATCTAGAGCAAGAAGCGCGTCAATTACATCGCACCAAGAATAACGCCCATAAGCACGAATGAGACTGTGTTGTACCCTGCGTTAATAAGCCAGAGTTTGAACGGGCGCCCTTCAAAGAGATAGCTCAGGCCGAATGCTAAACCTACCCAGCCGAATCCAACTGCAACACCTGCAAAAAGACCAAAGGTCCAGTCCGCATTGCGGCCAAGAAAGGCGGCAAGGTTAAGCGCCATACAAATTTGAATGATCGCGGAACCAACGAGTAGTTTCCACATCTGCGGCGGACGTGCAGCGCCACCCTCCTTGTGCATACCAATAAGCTTCTGCCACGGCTTTGCAAACACTACTGAGTACCACACGTAGCCCAAAACAAATGCTGATAAAGCTGCCAAGAAAACGGCAATGTAATTAATATCCATGGCTCAAGTATATAGATAACCCGAGCAAAGAAAAGTCTTGCGTGGTGGGCCTAAATAGTGGCGCCGTTATAGCCGTGGTCCGCCTTGTAACGCTCAATAATGTCAGGATGCTCGCCCGCCTCACACTCGGCAACAAAAGCTTCAGCAGCTGCAGCATCAGGGAAGGTCATGAATGCGAGCGCCTCTTCGCACACCACGTGGATATTGAGCTTTGCGCCGGAAGTCGGCTGCGAAGATTCAAGAATCTGCGTCACCGTGAAGATGCCTTTCATATTATATTTTTGCCAATGATCGGAACTTAGTGCTTCTTTAATCACTACAAAGCCTTCTGCGCGTACATGCGCGCCGCTTTGGAATTGTTCCATCGCACTTGCAGACTGACCAAAGTTAACTGCATAGTAGTCGCCCTCGTCGGTGCGGATACCGAATGCGCACTCTTCCGTTTGGGGACCCGTCGTGTCGAGATGCGGCAAGCAAGTGTATGTACCAGAAAGAGTCACATTTTGAGGAATAGCATCTACATTCTGAGTCTTAAATTGACTCGCTATAGCATCAAAAAAGAAAAAATATCCTGCTGCTGCAACTGCAAGCACCACTGCAACTCCCACTCCTATTTGTTTAGATGTCATATATACAATAATAAAGTATGTATTTTTATAGACGGCACAGGTCGCTCTCACTTACATCAGCCACAAAAACTTTTATGCTATAGTGCTTGCCGGGTTTGCTCATCACACACAGGAGGCTGCTATGCCACTTCGTCTTGCAGTATTCGTCTCTGGTACTGGGTCACTACTGAACGCAATGATAGAGCAGCGAATACCTATTGCGTTTGTGCTAGCGGATCGGCAGTGCCGTGCACTGAAAATTGCCATAGACGCATGCATTCCTTGCACAATCGTGCCAAGAAGTTTCGATGAAACCTTCGATCGAGAAGCATATACGAATCTCGTGCTCGAGCAGCTACAGCTGCATCGAATCCACGCAGTAGCAATGGCTGGCTACAGAACGCACTTAGCACCAGCCATGTTTACACGCGATGCGTACCAACTAAAAGTTCTTAACACGCATCCATCACTGCTTCCGTCATTCAAAGGAAAGGACGCGGTTAAGCAAGCACTTGCACACGGCGTCAAAATTACCGGATGCACGATTCATTGGGCCACTGCGGAGCTTGATGACGGGCCCATCTTAGCTCAGGAAGCCGTGAAGGTTTTACCAGGCGATACTGTTGAAAGCCTCCACGAGAGGATCAAAAAAGTCGAGCAGTATTTGTACCCCGAACTCATAAAAGCCCTTATTTGTTAGCCATACTTATCTGCAACCGCCACCTCGAAAGAGTCGTGGCGGTTTTTGTTTACTCGAATTATTGTTGTAAAAGAAAAAGGTCTGCGTAGATACGCAGACCCGTGAGACACCTATTTCCGCATAATAAAGTGGAAGACGTGCCAGTGTTTTGGCTCTCCTAAGGAAGATGTTCCATCTTGTTCTTCTTCGAGGAATTTCAAAATCTCATACTCGGCGAGACATTTTTCTGCTTCTGCACGAGTAAGGAATGTTTTTGCGGTACGCGGAACATTCCACGAGTCGTTGATGCCGAAAAACTGGCCACAAAACACGCCACCCTTCTTGAGTGATGCATGTATTGCTTGCAACACCACCGCAAACGTCCACGAAGGATTGAACGGCAATGCGTAGGCCGCATTTACGAGGTCGACCTCCAGAGGAAACTGAAATTCATCGAAGCGACTCTTTGCAAAGCTAAAACGGGCATCGTCCGCAAACTCTTTTGAGCACTCCTCGGCAGTCTCGTCATAATCGACAGCTACCACACGCTCGAAACCTTGATTCAAAAGGTAACGACAATCGTTCATCGGTCCAGCTCCCAGATCAATAGCAGTACCGCGACCTGGAACACGAGACACTGCCTCGAGAAGTAGTTCGCGAGGCGGCGCACCTTTTTTCTTGTCGATGTACCTCTTCCATATAGCTACTTTTAGAGCCATCGTTGCACCTTTATATTGAGGAATCTAAATATGATTATATCATGAATTATTGTGTTTGTAAATTAATCTCTTGTGGATCACTTGCGTAAGATTTTCTCCATCGCTTTTCCTCTTGCCAGCTCGTCCACCAATTTGTCTAAGTAGCGGATTTCTTGCATTGTGGGTTCTTTAATATCTTCAACTCGCATGCCACAAATGACACCCGTAATGAGTTTACGCGACGGGTTACGTTTGGGAGCTTGTGCAAAGAAAGTTTCAAAGTCTGTCTCCTTTTTTAGTTCTGTCTCAAGCTTTTTCTGCGTATAACCAGTAAGCCAGTGGATGATAGTATCGACTTCCTGCTTGGTGCGGCCCTTTTTCTCTGCCTTAGTAATATACAAAGGGTACACGCGTGCAACAGGCATAGTGTATACTCGGTGTTTTTTCGTGGTCTCTTTCATATTGAGAGGCTCTTATACTGTTAAAGATTTCCAAAGACTGTTTATATTCCTCTCTTTACCCCACAATTCTACTATTTTTTCTCTTAGTTCCTTGTGCTGCGGATACCCGCCGTCAGTAACTCCTTCTGGGAGCAGGTCTTTGCACTCTACATTTAGCAACACAGTTAGAGCCTCTTTTAGATCGTTATATTTTTCCTTGCCTAGCTTTTCCTCTTGATCAGTACCAAGGCCGTACCACGTGTAAAAATGCCACAACTCGTGCATGGCCGTTTTTTTGACAGACGCCGACTGTAAAGATACATAAAAAGAGTTCTCTTTGATACTGTACGGGCAGCGGCTATTTACAGTAAGGTAGGCAATAATATCGACGGGGAGAGAAACTCCAAAGATTGTTTCTGCGCGTTTTTGATATTCTTCTGCAACACTCTCCCACTCTTTTTGAAACTTTTTTATACGTTCCTGCACATCAATCTTATTTTCAACAAGATATGTTTCTATAAACGCAGCCGTCTCCGTTAAAGTAGGATTTTCTCCATGCGCAGCGACAAGTTGTTCATACTGCTTTGTCGGGTTTTTAGAGTTGTTAGAACTCTTGCCTTTGTTTAAAAGGCACCAAATATCTTTTTCCTTCTCGTATTGAAATTGCACTTTCATTTTATTTTGTACCAACTGAACTTGCAATTCTTAATGTTTTTTCAGTATCTAGAAGGATTTCAAAATAATCATCGCCCAGACCTAGCACCCTAGCCCACGCTGCCTCGGTGGAAATGCCGAGGTCTTTTTTGTACGCGAATGCTTGTTGGAATAAATGAGGATGCTTGTCGCGCAATGCCAATTCTGTATTTCTATGCAATACAGCTTGGTTCCACCATGCTCCATCCGAGGAATAGATATTAACCTCTCGCGGATAGCCTTTTAATTTATAAATGGTTCTCCCAGGATTACTTGTGTCCATTTCCGTATCTTCTGGAAAAAACTTTACGAGAGAAGCGGGCTCTTTATGAAACAAGGAAATATCTACATCACTTGTCCCAGGTCCTTTTGTATCCGGAAGTCCACCTGAGCTGTGCAACATCTCAGGAAAGACACTTTTATATTTTTCGTAAACTTGTTGAAATATTTCCTCTTGGGACATTTTATTCTTTAATACACTTATATCTATTTTATACGAACCAGTTTCCCCTTTCGTTTAACAATATTTTTATAATCCCACTGGATTGTTTGTGCTTTTTTAAGCCAGCGCTTCAATGCTTTAACATCTACCTCCTTCACATCAACATACCGAGCCTCGGCAGCTTTAAAACTTCCTTCGGGTTCCAGCCCCTCTTCATCAAACGATTGCCCACTCCAAAACAAAAGTCGTACACAGTCTTTCAGTTTGTCATACCCCACAATTGGGTTGCCATCCAAAAACCACACCGGGTTCCGGTGCCAGATCTTACTTTCAGCCTTGGGTAGGTTGGCGTGTATCTCGCGCATCAAAAGGGCACAGATTTTCTTATCCTTTGCGCTTTGTGCTGCATTATATGCTTGAATTTCTTTGTTCATACTTTTACTGTATTTTGTTTCGCATCTTTTCTTCTTGCAGGCGGAATTTTATTATTTTTTTGATGAGTGCAGTCGGAAGCGGCTTGGTGTAGGGAAACCGGATACAGCCTTTTGAGGAATCAATCCCCTGTTTTTTAAGATCACCTAGAACCGCTTGCACACCCGACGGCGCAGGATAAAAACCCAAGTGTCCTTTCATTGCAGCAAAATGGATAAAGTTTTTTCCATTCAGCTCTATTGTCGGCATTCCGTATTTAATACTCTCTTCCCCTTTTGGCACGAGCTTCTTTGCCAACGAGCGCATTTCCTTTAACTTTGGAGAAAACTCTTTCGGCGTGGCCGCTATATACTCCTGTACAGTTTTATAGGTTTTCATATTTTGCTGGGAGACTTGGAATCGAACCAAGATTCACGGCTTCAAAGGCCCCTGTCGTACTTTCAAGCGAACGAGTGAGAGGTAGAAGGTTTTTATTCCCACGCACTGCTGACTGACTCGGTCTAGAACCTCACACCTTGAGACCTTGTAAGGGTTCTTTGGGTACTTTCAGTGTAGCAAATTGAGGCGTCTCAGTCGGGGCTATGTTAGATTGAAAAGTGACAAAAGTGACACTACTTCGACATTTTCAGCGTGTCACTTTCGAGTATTGCGGGTCTTCCGAGACGTGGTCTTCTTTTTGGCACGTTTGACGACGCGCTTGCGGGCCGTCCGTCTCGGCGCAGTCGGACTGTTGTAGCAATCGAAGGAAACAACCGAGACGTTCTTGATTTTCTGAAATGCCTCCTTTACCTGTGGGAGGTTTTTGGCGTCAGTGTTGTTAATCACCAGAAAAACACCGTGCGATGCGCCATACCCCTCCATGTACTCGTCGCGCATTGTCGTATATGACTCTGACTTTTCTATGATTTCGATCTTGAGACTCTGAATATCTTTGTTCGAGGTAAGCTTCACCTCAATAACGATAGGGCCCGCGAAGCCGTACCGCACGAGAAAATCAGTACGCTTATCATTGAGCAACTGCGCCTCGCGGATAATTTCCACTTGAAATCCACGCTTAAGCAGAATATTTTCAATCTGCGTTTTGAGGGTCTTTTGAATCAGCTTCTCGTATTCACGGCGCTCGCCCGGCACTTTACGTCCAAGTATCAAGTCGTATGCTCCCTCGCCTTCAATCCACCGGCGCAGATCAGTTTCGAGCGCATCTTGTACTTGTCGGTACAAATCCTCTGAATTGCGAATTTTCTTGTCGCTGTATTCGCGGGCGTTGTTGTACTTTGCGATTGCTTCTGCAATGGTTCGTGGTTTCCCGAGGTACCCGAGGTATGACTTTCTGAGATGTGCCATGCGTCCCGCAAGCCAATTTGCCCCATCCAAATCGGACATAGCCGCAATCGCACTCTCGAGCTTTTGAAGCGGGTCGTACGAGCGGCCCTCTTTTAGGTTGTCGAAGTACGCGTACACTATTTCCCACACGTACTGGCCGTATGCATGAAATTCTTTTCCTCGCGCCCAAATCTTCATCGCTTCATCCAGCAACTTGAGGTAGTCCTGCTCGTATCCAGGATACTTGAGGTCCATGAGTGGCTTGGCGAAGGTCTTGCTGTGTGAAATCTCGTCTTCCAAATCTCCAACGTTATGTACGCCCCGTGCCTGAATGTGCGCCCCTGCACGTTCAACGATTTGCTGCAAACGCCATCGGATTGCATCGGCATCAGCATGAGTGGTGACGAGTAGGCCGTTGGCAATGTGCGCGAGTTTTCGTTCATCAGTACTGTCTTTGTATTTCTCAAATACTTCCTTGAGAAACACTGCATCCAACGCAACAGAGGCGAATACGTTCAATGCTTCTTCGCGCACGTATCTCTCGATGAGTGGCTCAGTGACAAACGCTTTCAGTATCGGGGTGGCTGCCGCAATGTGATACTCCTTAACTGCCTCCACAAAACTCTGCGGCATGTGCCGCCACAGGTCCGAGCTCTTACTCGTATATACCTCAAACACCTTTGTCATTTCTTCTGGCTTGATGTCTTTCACTAACTCGAAGATGGTACGCAACTGTTCGTTGTATGCGAATGGAATGAGGTTAATGACCTGCTGACGATACGGTGATACATCAAAGCCGAGTCGCTTCGCCGCGACAATCGCGTCTCCGAAGATATAGATCGCGGTGCTGGTGGTGAATGTTTTTGAACCGTCATGCTGCTTGGTGATTGTCAGATCGAATTTACCTGGATCCATGTGTTTAAATATCGTGCCTTCAAGTAGCTCAAACACGCGTTTCTTGTCGTCATCAGTAAGGAGCGGACCGAGATCGTCTGCGTGGTCTTTGTAGAAATCGAACACATTGTTGCTGTACTTGCCTTTTTCTGGTTCGAGAAGAAACCTAAACTCCTTCAACAACCCCTGAGCGCGGTCGTCCTGTGGATTGGCGGCAGCCTTTGCCTGACCCTCTTCCCACTTTTGATAGTCATCGGCAAGGAGTGATCTGCCCGCTTCGTAAATTTCATTCGCGTTCGGCCGTCGAGAGAACTTAACCCGCATCATCACCGTAAATGCCGAATACTTTTCTCCAACATCGAGAAGTGTCTGGATAAATGGCTGCACGTCTGCGACGTCGATAGTGCGAGCAAAAAAGCTGTGAGCGAAATAGAGGCCGGTCTTGCCGTCTTCGCTGTTCTTGATGCGGCGCACCATATCCATCACGAAGTCTGGGTTGCCTTCCTTGAGAAAATCCCAAAGCCCCTGCAGAAATTTAGATTGCTCCGTATTGTGGGCAACGCTATGATGCACCGATTTCACCAGTACCTCCTTGCACAACTCGCGTATCTCGTCATCCGCAACCGTCGTTATGCGATCAACAAGAATGGGGTCCTTGTCACGGAAGATGGTGTCATCCAAGAATTCACGGCGGAAGGTCTCGTCCTCGTTAAGACGCTTTAAGAATGCTTTAACCGACTCCAGCTTTTTAAACTCATACAGGCCATATCTCCCGTGAAAGTCGTCTCGACTGATCGCATCAAAAACGTACTCAAGTGTTTTTGGATGATCGGGATCAAGCGCGATGCATGTTGAAAGGAATGCTTGCGAGACAAGTTCATCCCCTTGTACTTCAATGAGTTCTTCGATAACGGTTGGGTCGCGCAACTCTTCGAGTGCTTGGAGCGCGTGGCGCTGAAGGACGCCGTTCTCATTTTTGTCGGTCGCGTATGCGATGAGCTGCTCTCTCCAGTACGGCTTGTCGAGGGCGATCTTGTTCTGAAGGAGGTAGGCAACGACATACGAAATGTTACCGAGCGGCACGTACCGAAATGCATCTTGCTTCGATTCGGCATCGGTTACCCATGCTTTGAGCTGCGGCTCAAGCGAAGGGTCGTAGAAATCTGGGAGTGTTTGCGTGATCTGCCCCGGCATCCATTGTCGTGTTCGTCGATGGTATTCCATGACATCAGTGAACAGGGCCATGCGGAGCGTCGCTGGAACATTACGGGGATCGACACGGCTGAGGAAGTGAAAGAAATTCTCATCCAGTATTTTGAACTTGCCACTCCGCAGTCCCGAGAACTCGACAAATTGTTCGAGCAAATCCGGCTGCATGTCGACGAGGAACGTGAGCGCGTTAAACCATGTTGGGTAGATTTCTTTAACATTCGGGTCAACAGCAAACGTGAACGCCGTCCGATTAGGATCCGCAAAGCGAGTGATCTCCTTTGCCGCTAGGTATTCTTGAAATTCGGTGTTTTCAAACTCGATCTTGTCGAGCGTCTCCTGACTGACTTTGAGGAGCGAATACTCATAGAAAACCTCAATGCCGATGTTCGACAATGCCGCCGTTTTCAAATCAGATTTTAGATCGTCAAAAAATGTCATGAGTTCGTCTTGCGTGATGACGTTCGTTTGGTATATCTCCATGGCGAGTGCGAGTTTTTCAAGTACGCGCTTGGTGATCGCCCGTTTGTCCTCGTTCAGCTTCTTCTCTTCGAGCTCAAGCTTTTTGTATATGAAGTGTTCAAAAAGCTCATTGCGAGATACTTTCGATGCCGCATCAACCCCTTTCTCTTTGAGATAGTCGTCGAGATAGAACAGATAGCGCGGGATTTGAATGACGAGCATCCGATGACTGAACGACATGACCCGATTGAGAAGTGCATCGACATCGTTCTCCGCGCGTCCCGCGAAGATCAAATACTCGCGAATCTGCGTGCGTGTGAACGGCGATATGGAAATGAACCGAAACTCGGGAAACGAGTTCGCGTAGCGACTCACAAATACCCAGCGTCCGGAAATAAACAACTGGAGATCGGGGTGCTGTTTTGAGATCTCCTCGATCTTTTGCAGGACAAACGGAAAGACGCTGGATTTCACTTCATCAAGCGCATCAAGAAGAAGTGCTTGCGGGTTTGAGTCGGAAGCCAAACTGGCGTCGATCTGTTGCAGGGCGTCATTATCGCGCAGGTTTACGAGAACGGTGGGTACCCCTTTTTCGTCGAGGTGTTCCTTGATTTTCCCGAGCAGAAGGGTTTTGCCGACGCCGGGCTCGCCGACCACCAGATTACGCTTGGCTTGAACGAGAGCGTCGATTCCGAGCCGATCTTCGTCTTCAAAGATCGTGATGCCCCCGAATTTATCAAAAAACTCCTTCGCTTCGGCGAAGGTAGAGTGCACTTTCGTTATGGGCTGGATATAGATCGCTTTCGGGGGCATATATAGCTCCATTTTCCCATTTTCGAACGGCTACAGCAAATTGGGCACAAAATTGCTAAAATGCTCCATATGAGCCCGTTTTCCCGACACACCATCGCTGAATACCTTCCTGAGATAAAAGGCATTTGTGCCTCTATTGAGGTTGAGATGGCAAAACACGATCTTGACGGTTTATCTGAACTCCAGCCCCTCCCCGCCATTGAACAGTACGGGCGCTCAAAGATTGTCTACACCATGATGCTCATCAACGAGTGGCTCAAGGATACCCCCTTCAGTACTCATTCGATCTACCTTAAGAAAAATGATAAAGGCGCAAGGTGGGAGGACATGCTTAAGATGTTGAACACAAAAATCCTTGAATATCAAAATGACGTGTCTATTATCGTGTTCAATCTATCGCGCAATGGACGAATCACGCGAACAATCAACGACGTAGTTCTTGAGCACGATTTTTCGAGCGACGGCTTTAAGAAAGAACTTCTCTCTGCACTGCTTGAAAACGGCGGCTACATCAAGACGCGCGACTTACAGAAAAAGATCGGATCAAAAAGTGCAGAATCGGTTGCAAAGACTATCGCTGCTATTAACACGGCTCTACGCTCCAAACTCCAACTACCGCAGAAGCAGAAAGTTATCGAGAGCAAGCGCTCGTCAGGCTATCGCCTCAACCCGCTGTACAACATAGTGCTCGCAAACTGATACTTCCCACATCTGGAGTGAATAAGTCATACTCGCGTCCTGTATCTAAGGGCTTTTTTGTGGACGATATTCTAGATGTGTTCCATGTAAATTTGCTGCAAGTTGTCCGATCATGAATGCATGACAAGCAAACTGCAATGGCATACGGACGAGCGCAAGGTCTCGGAGTTGGTGCCGAATATAAAGAACCCTCGGACCATGAATCCGAAGCAGATCGAGGATTTGAAACGATCTCTCAGAAAGTTCGACTTGGTAGAGCTGCCAGTGATAGACGCCGACAACAAAGTAATTGCCGGACACCAACGGCTCATGGTCTTGAAGCTCTTGGACCGCGAGAGCGAAATGATTCCCGTGCGTATTCCGAACCGCAAGCTCACACAGAAAGAATACGACCAGTACCTCCTTGGAAGCAACCGTATCCATGGCGACTGGGATTGGCAGGCACTTGCCGACAGTTTTGATGTTGAAACACTTCTCTCCTCTGGATTCGACGACACCGACATAACACACATCTTCGACGACCTCGAGGTTGAAGATGACGAGTTCGATGTCGAGAAGGAGCTGGAAAAAATAAAGAAGCCGATCACGAAGCCAGGCGAAATGTACCAGCTCGGTACCCATCGCATCATCTGCGGCGACAGTACCGATCCCAAAATCATTGCCAGGCTTATGGACGGCAAAAAGGCCGCCACCATTTTGCAAGACCCGCCGTACAACATCAATCTCGACTACAACAAAGGCATCGGTGGCAAGCGCTCATATGGCGGAACTGTCGACGACGCAAAACCCGAAAAAGAGTACAAGAAGTTTCTTAAAACTGCACTTGGGAACGCGCTGTCGGTACTTGAGAAGGACGCGCACGTATTTACGTACTGCGATCAGAAATACATCTGGCTCTTGCAGACACTGTACGCCGAACTCGGCATCGCCAACAAGCGCGTCTGCCTGTGGGTGAAAAACAACTCGATGCCCACACCGCAGGTTGCGTTCAACAAGCAGTATGAGCCGTGTGTGTATGGCACGGTTGGCAAACCGTACCTCTCGGAAAAGGTATTGAACTTGTCAGAGGTGATGAACAAAGAAATCGGCACCGGCAACCGCACGCTCGAGGACATATACGACATGATCGACATTTGGATGGTCAAGCGATTGAACGGCACCGACTACCAGCACCCTACCGAAAAGCCACCCATGCTCCACGAGAAGGCGTTGCGTCGCTGTACCAAGCCCGGGCAAATTATCTTGGATTGTTTCGGCGGCTCGGGATCCCTCTTGATCGCGTGCGAGCAGTTGAAGCGGAGCGCGTACTTGGTCGAGCGCGAGCCCATATTCGTGGACCTCGTCATTCGCAGATATGAAAAACTCACCGGACAAAAGGCAAAGAAAATTAAGTAACGGAACGATCTGGCAGCTCGGCGATCATCGACTGGCTTGTGGTGACAGCCGCGACTCTCAGCTTCTCAAAAAACTGCTCGGTGATGAACGCATCACGCTCGTTTGCACCGATCCACCGTATGGTGTCGCTGTTGCAGAATCAAAGCGTAACTTCCGCACACTCGTGAAGGACAAAGATATTGCAAACGACCATCTGCAATCTGATGCTGAATATCGCCAGTTCAGCAAAGAGTGGCTAGAAGTACTCGTCCCGTACTTAGCTAAGAAAAACAGTGCGTACATATTCAACGCAGACAAAATGGTGTGGGCCCTGCGTGATGGCATGGCCGACTGTGGGTTCAAGATCGCGCAGTTACTTGTCTGGGTGAAGCAGCAAGCAGTCATCGGTCGACTTGATTACGCGCCCCAGCACGAACTCATTGTGTACGGTTGGCACGGTACACATCAATTCAGGCGCTCCAAGGATAAGTCTGTTCTTTTCTACCCACGACCCAACAAAAGTAAACTACACCCGACAACGAAGCCGATTGGGCTCATACGCCGACTTGTCTTCAATGGTGCGAGAATCGGAGATGTTGTGTTTGATGGCTTTCTCGGGAGTGGCACAACACTCCTAGCGTGCGAACAGACCAAGCGTCGATGCTTCGGCGTTGAGCTTGATCCCGAATATTGCCAGACCATCATCAAGCGATGGGAGCAGACGACCGGATTGAAAACTAAACGTATATGAAAAAGACAACTCAAACGGAAGAAGCATTGCTCGAACAACTCCGCAAAACACCAATCGTGCAGATCGCTTGTGAGAAGCTTGGCATCAGCCGTTGGACTCTGTATCGCTGGAAAAAAGAAGATTCAGACCTGGCAAAGAAGATCGATGACGCCATCTTTGAAGGTCGATTACTCGTAAATGATTTGGCCGAGAGCCAACTTATTAGTGCGGTTAAAGATCGCAACTTTGGCGCGATCACGTATTGGCTCAAGCATCATCACCCAAGTTATGCCACGAGAGTGAAAATCGAAGGAGAATTGAACCTCATTGAAGAACTCTCACCCGAACAGAAAGAGCTAGTGCGAAAAGCATTGAAGCTTGCAAACATAACTCTTGAAAATTATGAGTAGTGACACTGCCACTTTTGAAGCGATCTCGAAAGACCGCTTGGTGCGCCGTACTGTCGCGCGCGAGAGCCATCTCATGTTCTTCTATGTATATTTCCCACATTACGCCACCTACGAAATCGCCGAATTCCAGAAGGACATCTTTCGTATCACGGAGGACAGTTCCAACAAACTCGCGATCATTGTCGCTTTTCGAGGATCGGGCAAATCAACCCTCGTTACCTTCTCATACTCTCTCTGGGCCATGCTTGGCATCCAGCAGAAGAAGTTCGTGCTCATCATTTGTCAGACGCAGACGCAGGCAAAGCAACATCTCATTAACCTCAAACGTGAGTTGGAGAGCAACGCACTGCTACGAAATGACCTTGGACCGTTCCAAGAAGAAAACGGTGAGTGGGGTGCGTCGGCACTCGTTTTTCCACAACTCAAAGCAAAGATCATGGCGGTCTCCACCGAGCAGAGTATCCGAGGGTTGCGTCATAACCAGCACCGACCCGATCTCATCATTTGTGACGACTTGGAGGACATGGCGTCGGTCAAAACGTACGAGAATAGGCAGAAGATATACAACTGGCTCTGTGGCGAGGTGATGCCGCTCGGTGACCGTAACACTCGATTCGTCGTCGTGGGGAATCTTTTGCACGAAGATTCACTAGTTATGCGACTCAAACGGGATATCGAGGAAGGACAGCGGGTGGGGGTATTCAAAATGTTTCCACTTATCTCAGGCGACGGCGCGATAGCATGGCCGGGCAAATATCCGACGGAAATTGCCCTCGCTGAGGAAAAAATGAAAAGCGGCAATGAGTACGCGTGGCAACGTGAATATCTCCTGCGCATCGTCCCGGACGAAGATCAGGTTATTCAACAAACGTGGATTCACTACTATGACAACCTCCCCACACGACGAGATACATTTCACGGCATCTTTATGGGCGTTGATCTTGCCATCTCGCAAAAAGAGACTGCCGACTACACGGCCCTGGTGAGTGCGCTCATCAGCCATGATGAGAATTTCTGCATCTACATTCTTCCCAATATTGTAAATAAGCGTATGAACTTTCCTGAGACGATCAAACAAATCAAGGAGGTCAGTGACGCGAACAAGAAACTGTACTCATCACACATTCTAGTTGAGGAGGTTGGGTATCAAAAAGCGGTGATTGATCAGCTAATGCACGACTCACTGAACGTCGAGGGTGTGAAAATAAGCACCGACAAACGGTCGCGACTTATCTCCATATCCGCAATGATTCAAAGTGGCAAGATTAAATTCCCAAGACATGGAGCTGAAGCACTCATACGACAAATCGTTGGGTTCGGGGTTGAGCGACACGACGACCTCGTCGATGCGTTCACGCTTGTTGCACACTACGCGATTCAGTTTGATAGAGGATTCCCGGGCATTTTGGTGATTGATTTGGGACCAAGCAGATGGGACGACGGCGAAGGATGGTTTCCAATGAACATGAATACACGCTTTTGAGTTACCAACTCAAGCATTCTGCATTTCTGTGTCATCCCTTGAAGGATGAAAGCGGAAGATAGCGAGAATTTGAGATACGTGCAGCGACTCCTTGGCGTCTGTATTCAGCTGTTGCGGAGGATAGAAAAGGGATCTCAGGGTCGCAAGAATCAGCCCACATTGCCATTTCAAAGAAGCAAGAAACGGAAACCTAGAAGCCGGTAGGGGCTGTTGCAATATCCATGCCGTATCCAAGGTCTTTGAATACGAGCGTGTAGCCACTTGAGCCTACAGGTATCTCAAATACAAGACTGCCGGAGACCGCTGATTTGGGAGCGAGTGTGAATTGGGGCATCTTCGCGTCATTGATGATACCGGGCGTATATATCGCGCCCGCACTGTTTTTGAGATAGAAGAAAAACTCGCTGCACTGCGTCTCTCCGCCATCGAGCGCATGGCAGATCAACTCCTTGTCTCCATTGTTCTTAATGGAGACATTGATACGCACTCGCTCGTGACCTTCTTCGATGGTCGTTTGATATTGCTCGGTATATGGGCGTTTGGAGCCGGTAATGGCGATGGAAATGTTCTGAAAGTTTTTCATTTGCGAGATGGTGCTCGTGAGGTTTGAGCGGAAGCACCATCCTGAACCCGATTTCTCGAGCGTCATCAATTGCGCCTCGCTCCTTCCATCGGACGTATTTTCAATGAGCTGCACCGTGGCACCGTTATCTTCTTCAAGGACGCTTTTTATCTCGTAACTTGTGAGACGTGTAGCGCCCCATAGATTCGTAGCTGCCTTTACGTATTCGGTCTTCGTGGCTCCAGTTTTGTCTTGGGGACACACGAGATCATACATTTTGGCAAAGTCGCGCTGTTGAGTGTACCGCTCCACTTTTGTGGCAAACGCAGAAGCAGATGACTGCTCGGCTGCAGTTAACTCACTACCCGAGGAGCCTTCCTCGGTAGTCGAAGAGCCATCCCCATCTTGGGGTTCATTAGCGACGATCTCGGATCCGCTCACCTTAGTAAGGGATTGGGCGTTTTGAGAGCTACTGGACCACCAGTATGCCCCACCGCCGAGGACCACAATTGTAACAATTACTACAGCTATCCAACGTATTTGAGTCATAAGTGGCTAAAATGCATTACTGGGTAATGCATACTATAGTTAGCATAGATTATAGCCCTTGCGAAGAGAGTTGCCAACAGTCTGGACTTAGTGCGCTAACTATAGTATGTAGAACCAAAGTTAGCGACTACCTACACTTGTTATGTAGGTATGAACAGACAAATTCTCCAAAAATTCGGCAGACGGGTACGCGAGGAACGAGAAAAGAGGGATATATCCCAAGAGCGCTTGGGTCAACTAGCTGGAGTGCACCGAACGTACATAGGCATGATTGAACGAGCTGAGAAAAACATCACGCTGACAAATATGCAAAAAATCGCACGAGCGCTCGGGATGAGAGTGAATGATTTGGTCGATTTTTAAGATTCAGCAGATAACTCTGTCTCTTCTTTGTTCTTTTGTTGCAAGTGCTCGTACATGACAAATGCCATGCGCTTGAAACCAGCATGAGCACGCAAGATTTCTTGCCGTGTAGGTTCGCGACCAAGGACATCAGCGAGAGCATCTTTTGTTAGTTGCATTAAGGTTTCTTCATCATCGGGCAGCTGATCAATTATTGTTCCACAACCCTTCTTGCAGGCGTACTTGCCGTTGTCTTTTCCATAGTGTTTTTCCATTTTCCACCAGCCGTCCGGATGCTCGCAACACGCCTCGCAGGGTTTCACATGGTTTTCGTCATACATGTACTGACTAGTGCCACCACATTTTTCACATTTTTTCTTTATCATAAATTATTCGACTTTTAAACCAAACATCATACTGGCTTCTAAGTGCTCGGCGATATGGCAGTGTGCCATCCATTCGCCCGAGTGATTACTTAAAAAGATTTCCCAAATCTTTTTTTGTGAGAGCAAAAGAATCTTTTTCGGAATCTGGAATAGACCCTCCTCGAGGGAAATCTGTAGTTTGAGGGTTTATGGGATTACCATCTTCAAACATGGCATATTGCAAGTGGGGGCCGGTTGAGATGCCTGTAGAGCCTACATATCCAATAACATCTCCTTGAGTGACATCGCTTCCGTTTTTAATGCCCTTGGCGATTTTTGAGAGGTGTGCGTATTGGGTCAGATAGCTTCCATGTTTTAGCTCCACAGTGATCCCTAAACCGCCCTTTGAGCCGGCAGTAGTAACTTTGCCGTCAGCTGTTGCAATGACAGGCGTACCTGTATCGGCCGCATAGTCGATCGCACGATGCGGAGTGACTTTTTTAGTTACTGGATTAGTACGTTGATAGCTATATCCAGAACTTATTTGAGCGTAGTTGAGAGGTGACTTAAGGAATTGGCGAGCAATGGATTTTCCTTCTCCATCATAGAATTTATCATTGTAACGGAATGCTGTGTACGTTGCGCCACTGTTAGTAAATTTGGCGGCCAACACTTTACCAGCACCAGCGTCCTTGCCGTCCAATGATCGTTTTTCGTAGACAACAGAAAACGAATCGCCACCCCTAATATCAGTAGCGAAGTCGATATCGCTTGAAAAGATATCAGCGATCTCCATCGTGACCTTATCTGCAATACCAGCATTTTGAGCCGAGACAAAGAGTGAATCGGTTATAGTCCCATTTGCGGTTACGTTTTGTATTTGATACGGAATAGGTTTTGTGCTGGCTGTAAAAGTATCATCCTCCTTTACCACAATAACAACCGTCTCGCTCGTAAGCGGATATTCCACTGAAGCAAACACCTCATTTATAAAGATCAGCTTAATAACCTTACCTGTTTGAATTCTTGTGAAGTCGAAGGCCTCCTTTGAGGAATTAAGGATAGCAAGAGCCTGATCATAAGGGATCTGAAAAGACCCTAAGATACTTGTAAAAGTGTCGCCGGACTGTATTTTGTACTCGGCGACCTTTTTCTGATCCTTGTCTGTTGCTTGTTGCGTTTGTGCTTCTGGCTTGGGCTCGTTATTTAAAATTTTTGAACTCACGAGGGGGACGGACGCCATCAGGATACCCCCGATAACTAACGAAACTATTATGTTCATAGGCCATTTATTCTAACAAAAACAGCTCTTCATTTCAACCTCACAAAGAGCCTTATTTTTAGGCCTTAAAATGACGCATTTTAATTAAAATTCAGTGCGAAATTATACATGCCCATTCCGCATACTCCCTGTATTTTCTCACCAGATTTCGGAGTACCCAAATCTATTATTTCTTCACCGGTCGGTTGCAATATCTTTTGGAATCCGACAGAGCGAACAACAAGCGAGGCGGTACAGTCATAGGTGCCATCCGTCTTAACAACTAGCTTTGTAGGGATGCCGGCTTTAACTTGAGATGAGCGTGGGGAATATCCTCCTTTCGCTGTTATGTTCACATACTGTACGCCGTCTCTAATCTCAGTGTTTTGAGTTGCACCCCCACTTCCTGAAGAAGTGGATTTATCTGAAACAAAATAAAGCGTACCTCCGATAAGCACGATACTGACAACAATTGATATGATTACATTCTTTTGCATAGTTAGCTGGTTAAAATTATATGTTAAATAAGGGGTCAATAATACCGAGCCCCGCAAGCCCGGCGAGAAGCGCAAAAGCACCGAGACCGATGACTACGACCCCTGTCGACTTGAAAAAGAGCGGAGCGTGTTTTGATTGAGCGAACGACGCCGAACCGAACGAAAGAAATGCGAGCATCGGGAGCGTGCCAAGAGCAAAGGCAGTCATTATGAGCATTCCCGAAAGAAATGATCCGCTTGAAAGTGCGACAACTTGCATCGCCTGTGTGAATCCGCACGGAAGAAAGAATGTTCCCACGCCAACAAGAAGCGGCGCTATAGTCTTATGTTCTACTTTACGAAAGAAGTTAAAAAAGCATGCAGGTAAAGCTATTACGTTTCTTTTGAATAAACCTACTAGATTTAACCCGAGTACGATCATGACTGCCGATGCAACGATCCCGAGTATGGCCGTTACAGTAAAGCTTATCCCTATCGCGCTACCGATCGCGCCTAGAACACCGCCCAATACCGCAAAACTGGCCAATCTCCCTGCGTGAAAAAGGATCATCGGCTTAACGTCACTTACAGAATCTTGTGATACTGTTGCCGAAAGAGAAAGCACGAGTCCTCCGACAACTGCGAGACAACTTGATACGGATGCAACCAAGCCGATGATAAAGCTCGTAACCGGTGTCACCGTCGAGCCAAGGCCAAAGTTTAGTATTCCCGATTTTTGAACCACAAAAAACAGAGCGAGAAATGCAAGGCCAATTGGCAATGCTTGCCAAATAACTCCATTCTCATTTTTCTCCCTAGCTTTCTTATCAACCGAGAGAGAATATCCGTTATGCTTAATTTTCTCTGTAAGCATTTCGGCCAGTTTGTGCTGACTGTCATCAAGGCTAGTCTCAAGCGAAACCGTCTCGTTTTTTAAGTTAACCTGAACATTTTCTACGCCTATTTGATCATTGAGAACATCCTCAATGAGGATCTTACATGCATTGCAGTGTGTGCTAGAAACGTGGAATGTAAGTGTCTTCATAGATTATAGTTTGGCGTTTTTGAGACGCAGTGAATTGGTGACAACAGTCACGCTCTCGAACGCCATGATCGCTCCGGCGACAGCTGGGCTGAGAGTCCAACCAAAGAATGGGAATAGCACACCTGCGGCGATCGGAATGCCCACGGAGTTATACCCAAATGACCAGATAAGGTTCTGCCAGATGGTGCGATTAGTTTTTTTAGCAAGATTGACCGCCTCGGCTACTTTGCCGATGTCGCCCTTGAGAAGCACGATGTCCGAGCTTTCAATAGCGATGTCTGACCCATCGCTCATGGAGATTGCAACGTCAGCTTGCGCGAGTGCCGGTGAATCGTTTACGCCGTCGCCGATCATCGCCACCTTGAAGCCCTTCTTCTGTAAATCCTTAACGATGTTTAACTTATCCTCCGGCTTCACGTCGGTATAAACTTCGTCGATGCCAAGATCACGCCCCACAGCTTCTCCGGTCTTTTTGTGGTCGCCAGTCGCCATGATTACCTTGAGACCGAGCAATTTTAGTTTGGCTATCTCGGCCTTTGCCTCGGCTTTGACCGTATCGTGGATTTTTACGAGCGAGAGAACTTCTTTGTCATTGGAGAGATAGAGTTCGCGTCCGCTCTCAAATCGCCCATCGTGGAAATCTTTTCTGATTTGCTTTTCTGATTGATGCGTCACCTCGCCTACATACGCGATCGAGCCGAGGAAGTACGTTGCGCCGTTATATGAAGCTGTGAGTCCCTTGCCCGGTACTTCTTTGATATCTAACACCTCAACGCTTTTTGCTTTCGCATCTTTGAGCCAGCTTGCGATGCTTGCCGAGATTGGATGCTTTGATGATTTTGTCATTGAGTAGATGAGGGATTGCTTGAAACTGGTGTCCTCGACATCGCAGACGTGGTTCTCGTCCTTACAGAAGATTCCCTCGATTGAGAGTTTGTTTTCAGTGAGTGTTCCGGTTTTGTCGAATACGATTGCACTTACTTTTGAAAGTTTTTCGAGACTTTCCGCATTTTTAATAAGGATGCCTCTGCGAGCTCCGGTACCGACTCCTGTAATGATTGCAGTGGGCGTAGCTAGACCGAGCGAACACGGACAGGCAATAACGAGAACGGCCATAGTGGTTGAAATGGCCAGCGCAAATGCTTTGGTCATTCCAAACGCTCCGGGTCCAAAAATCATCCATGAAGCAAAGGTAACGACCGCAATCACGATCACGATGTATACGAAATAACCTGAAATCTTGTCAGCAATTTTCTCGATCGGGGCTTTTGAATTCTGGGCGTTATCGACAATGGTTATGATATGAGCGAGAGCGGTATCTTTAACATCCTTCTGAACTTCAATCTTAAGAAGTCCCTGAAAGTTCTGGGTTCCGGCAAATACAGAGGCACCTGACAACTTATCCACAGGCACTGATTCTCCGGTAAGGTTTGATTCGTCCACGCTTGATGAGCCGTACACGACCTTGCCGTCTACCGGTATCTTCTCGTTCGGCTTTACGATCACCACATCGCCAACCTCAACCTTTTCGATGGGGATTTCTATTTCTTTTCCGTCACGTTCTACAACGGCAAATTTGCTGGTGAGTTGCGCCAGTTTCTGAAGTGCTTCATTGGTCTTTTTCTTGGCACGAGCTTCGAGAAACTGACCGAGAGCGATAAGGCCAATGACGATAATAACAACATCATAATAATTTGAGCTAACGTCTAGATAGCGAGACAGAGGAGCTTCAAAAGCGGTGACGGCGAGAGAGTATATAAAAGCGACGATGGTGGAGATTCCGACAAGCACATCCATGTTGGCGATACCTGTCTTGAGGAATATCCAGGTAGCTTTGATGTATCTGCGGCCAATACCAAAGAGCACAAAGCTCGCAAAGATAGGCATCAAATGATGAAAGAACTCATATATGGTTTCGGGCATTGCCGGAATGATGCCGTTATCGGAGAGGACGTCCCAAAACATCATGACGAAAGAGAAGATGACCATTGGAATGACAAACTTCATCTCAAGGGCCATGTTCCTTTCTCCTGATCCACCCGAGTGATCCATGCGAGCGTGATCCTCGGCAGACATGTTCATTTCTGCGGCGGTTTTTGATGTATCTTCAAAGGTATAGCCGAATGGCGAGATGGTGTTATTGAGAGTCTCAACAGGAAGCGGTGGTCCAGAAAAAACCACCTTAGCCTTTTCGTTGGCTAGGCCGACTGATACTGACAGAACGCCCGGCACCTTCGCCACTTTGTTTTGAATGAGAGAAACGCAACTAGCGCAAGTCATCCCTTTTACTTTGTATATGTTTTCGATTGCCATAAAAATTATTTGCGCTTTAGCTTATAAACCTTGAGGACTTCCGCTTTCGCCTTACTCGACTGGCCGGAAGACATCTGGTGATGCACACAATGATCTAGGTGATTTTCAAGTAGTATATCTTCGACGTTTGAAAGTGCTTGCTTTACTGCAGATGTTTGAGTGATAACATCGATACAATATGCATCGCCTTCGATCATCTTTTGAAGGCCACGCACCTGACCCTCAACTAACTTGAGTCGCCGAACTACTTTTGTCTTATTTTTCTCGTCCATGTATTTCATATTGACGTAGTATATACCCCCGAGGGGGTATAGTCAAATCAAACTGGGGATACTCCCTCTTTTTATTTGTTTTTCCAAGACTTCTTTAAGTCTTTCCAAAATCTCTTGTGAATATCTATGGTGTCAGCGAGATGTTTTTCGGCCAAATGCTTCACGTCGCCACCAGCTTCTTCTATTATTTCTTGGTGGATTCTAATTTCTTCTTGGGCGTGATCCTTTAATGCTTGTATTGCTTTTTTGAGGTTCATATAATTTGTTTTATTAATTAGTAATGAGCGTGGTTGTTGTCGGTGGTTCTTGCACTGCTTTCTTAGTACCATTCCTGTCGTTCCGAGTGATATATGCATAACCGAGAAGTAAAATAAGCAACACCACCGTTATGGCAACTTTTTTCGGTTCTATTTTGTCAGAATGGTTATGCATGAGATAGATATGTTAAGGCAGGGGCATATCGATCTCGTGGCTATGCACGCGCGAGATAAGCGATATCGGCAAGAGTTTCAAAAGTGCATTGGTAAATCCATACGATATGAAGCTCTTTCCAGAAGCAAGTCCTGCCTGACTTCGCGCCATTTTATGGGCTTTGTCGACGGTGGGACGTAGATACGCATCGTAGTCCGCAAACGCTTTCTCATGCGAATCATTTTCTGCGAGATACTTTGCAAGAACATACGCCCCAGCCATCGCCATCGATGCTCCTACACCGGATGCCGGTGTCGGGCAGGACGCCGCATCACCCAAAAGGCAGATTCGACCTTTGTACCACTTCGGCATGACGATCTGGATAAAGCCGTCGTGGAAAACGGACTCGTCATCCGACATACTCTCAAGAATGCGTCTAAACTTCTCATTTGCCGGTGCGTATTTTTTGAGCATGAACGATCGACGTTCTTTTGGCGCAAGCAATTCTCCAGGCACTTCGTTGTGGAATACATAGCCTCCGATAAGGTCGCCCTGAAGCATGTGGTATGCAAGTGTGAATCCCTCGGCACGAACCACAACCGCCTCATTCGAAAGAGCAATCTGTTCGCCGAGTCGGTTCTTCGTGGTAAACGCAAAGTATGCCTGACCGAGTGGTTTCTCAAACCCTTCACCAAAAACGAGCTTGCGAGTCTTTGAATGCACTCCGTCGACACCGATAACCAAATCGAACGTATCTTTTTTGCCGCTCGCAAATGTGACCGTGACGTCCTTTCCATTGTCGACGAGGGATGCGATCGACTCGTTGAAACGGAAATCAACCGTGCCTTTGATCGTGTTATAGAGCGTCTGGTGGAGATCTGCTCTGTTCATCATCATGCCGACCCGTTTGTTGTGGGTAGCGTAATCGACCTCAAACGACGTGATGACTTTACCGTATTGGTCGAGAAGCGTGCTTCGGGTCAGCGGCACTTCAAACTTTCGCAACTGCTCAATTAATCCCATTTTTTCGGCCACTTTCTGACCGATCTGCGCGTTAAGCGCAAGGAGGTAGCCAAGGTGCTTGAACTCCGGCGCGGTCTCGACGATTACAGGAGCGAACCCGTGTTTTTTGAGGAAAAACGCAAGGGCAATTCCTCCTACGCCACCGCCCGATATGAGGATTCTTTTATTTCTAATAGTTGACATAGTATTTGATCTTCGCACTTGCTGTCAGATCAGAAACCCATTTCTGTGCTTCTTGTTGGAACTTCTGTCCCTTAAGCTGTTCACTTATTTGCTTTCTAAAATCTTCCATCTTCACATCTTTGGGAGGAGTGGCCTTTGAATCTTTGATGTAAGTATCTATTTCTGCTTCAGTTACCGCTACTTTGTCAGCAAGCAGTTTTTCTAGTTTCTTCTGAATGGTGATTTGTTCTCGTAGTTTCTCTTCTGTCATGCCCTGCTGTGTGAGTGCCATTTCAAGCGTTCCGCCCTGTGCTGTGACTTGAGCTTTTATTTTCTCAATTTCTGCATCAACATCCTCTTTCGTTACACTAACCTTTTGCTTGTTCAGTTCAGTCTCAATAAGCTTCTTATCGATGATAGCCTCGAGTGCCTGTTTGCCTCCTTGTTTTTCCAACTCCTTAATGACTGATAGACGACTGATCGGACTACCGTTTACCGTTGCCGCCACAAATATTCCTTTGGCAAAGAACAGAGCAACAATGACAAGAATTACTGCGACCCCGATAGCAATGTAGAGCGGTTTTGGCTTCTTGAATTTTAAGCTGACATAGGTTTTGCTCTCCTGCGGAGCGTTGTTGTTTTCTGTTGATGTATTTTCCATAGATATTTTAGTGATTAGTTATTAACATTCAGTACCAAGTCCACCCACACAATTCTCCGTAGGTGCTTTACCTCGTTCCGGACATTTCTCAGAGTATAGACATGCCATATCGGTAATAGAAGTGATCTGATCAGCCACGCCGGTCTGATCTCCGTAGGAGATAAGAATACGGTCCAGATCAGTAAATTCGTAATTGCCGAATTGGGTATTTTCTTTTCCATTCACAAACATTTTGAGCGTTTTACCACCCTCACTGCAGTACTTCTTTCCATCATCCGTCATGAAGCACTGATTATCGAACTTCATTCCGAGCGTCTCGAAGAAATATCCAAGCGTAATACCTTTGCGATGTTTATGAGTCACATCACCATTTCCGTCGTGGAGATGGGCATCCGGATCGAGTGGATTGGTATCAGAAGATTGATACTTTGCCTTTTTGAAGTCGAATTTTTCGCCGTTTAAGTACACAGCGAAATCAGCATGCTCATGCACCTTTTCTCCGAGTGGCTTTGCTTCTGCTTTCGGAGCTTTGAGTATTTCTGCCTGAATGAGCGTTTTGAAATCCTCAAGACTTTTTGGGTTCTGGATCTTCGCTCCGTTTAAGTAGAACGATGGCGTGCCGGTATTGCCGAGCTTCGTGCCTGAATCAACGTCACGCTGTACCCGATCTTTAACTGACTGCGATGCAACATCCTGCTTGAACTTAACGAGGTCAAGTCCTAGTTTTTGTGCATATCCCTCGAAAACCGCTGGTGTAGGAGATGGCTTGTTTCCCCACTTTTCCTGCTCCGTGAAAAGTTGATCGTGCATCTCGTCATATTTTCCCTGTTTTGCGGCCGCTTCAACAGCTAATGCCGCCGGTAAGCTATTTTTGTGTCCAGGCAAAGGATAATATCGGCGCACAACTCTAAGGTCATTCGGGAATTCCTGCTCGAGTTGTTTTACGAGCGGAAAGTACGCACCGCACGCCTCGCATTCGAAGTCGAGGTACTCAATAAGGGTAACTGGAGCATTTGGATTTCCTTTGACGTAATCGTCTGCAACAATAGTCGTTAAGCTGTTCTCAACTACTTTCTTTTCTTCTTTTACAGTTGAACTCCACCAGACTATACCGCCCACGACTGCGACGGCAACGACGATCCAGACTGCTTTCATAATGGAGTTTTTTCTTTGTGCCGATAATCGGCGTTCTTCTTTTTTATTTGGTTCTTCCATAGTAATGTTTTGAATTAATCGTTGGTAATTTACACCTCTACTTTACAGACCAGAGGATCAATAATCTTTTTGGCAGTCATATAGATTGCCACAGCAAGCAGGACGGCTCCGATAATGCCGAATTCACTGCCACCAAGCGGAAGGAATGTTAGTACACCCGATGCTCCTACAAGCGAAAGACTGGTGAGAAGGAATGAACCACATGCGGCGCATCCTACCCCCAACACTCCGCTCGTAATACCTAAGAATCCCGTGGCGACTCCGCCTTGTCCGACTTCTTTGATCCGACGCTTGAGAAAGTATGTGATCATTGCGATATACACTCCAAAGAGGAGGGCGATCACAATCGTGTAGGTAGCGGAGAGCAGTGTGAAGTTTGTTCCGATAGAACCGAGTAAACTTAGCGGCAATTCAAACTTGCTCGACAAAGGAACATCCGGTGAGATGACTATGCCCGCAACCAGTCGGATATTTGGAAGCCAAACGGCAAGCACAAATACCAACACACTTACGACAAGTGCAAGAATCACATAGGCAGATTTCCGAAATACTTTTTGTAGAGCTTCAAGAATCATAGTTATTTGGATGCGAGATCAATGAGCTGTTTGACGGCAGAGAGTGGCTGTGCGCCAGAGAGCGGATACTTCTTACCATTTTTGCCGACCACAATGCTCCATGGCGTACCGTTGCCACCGGTTGCTTGAGCATTCTGCACTTCGTCTTCTATATGCTTATCGTATTTCGTGCTTCCAAGACACGTGTTGAATTTTGTCGTGTCTAAGCCCACATACTGTGCGATCTTTGGAAGTTCGGCCGGGTCCAGTCCGTTGTTTGCCGGAGTAACTTCGTAAAGACGGTCAGCGTATGACCAGAATTTGTCGTTTCCTCCTTGCTCATTTGCACACTCAAGTGCGACAGCTTCTTTTCGTGCTTTAGAGTGAAGTTGATCGAGGGGAAAATGCCTATATACCCAAGCTACTTTGCCAACTTTACCGTACTCATCCATTACCTCTTTCATGGTGGTGTGGAATCTCTTGCAGAATGGACACTCGGTATCCGAATACTCCACGATTTTGACCGGCGCGTTCGCATCACCGCGAATGTGATCCTTTGAGGATATCGGAGTCATCTGTTCGAGGTCACCTGTTTGCTGTGCCACTTGCTGTTGTTGTGGCTGGTTTGCGGTACCGGCCACTGGAGCTTTTCCACCGCTATAGATTACTGCGCCAGCAATGAGGGCTCCGGCGATGACCACAGCTACAGGCATCGAGAGCGAGAATATATTTTTTTGTGTTTGTTGATTATTTTCTTCCATAGCGACATAAGGTTACGTTAATAAAAGCACACATCAGACAAAGCCGACGTGACGTTCTCGTAAGTCGCTAGAAGATCTTCGGATTTAGAATGCCGCTTGAAAAAGCTTCTTGGAGGGAGTTAAAGATTGGAGGCCTGTGTAGGTAAAAAAGATTTATGTATGAATCTGCCTGAGGAATCTTTGGTACAGAAAATACTTGTCGTAATTTGAGCAACGCAAACAGGGCAAGAAGCATAGAAAGTAACGTCAATACGTCTTTAACCGGAAGTGTCGTGAACATACTCTGCCACTCCTGAATATGTTCCATCGGGTTCTGCTTGCAAATAGCCATCGAGTGACCCCCGAATGGGCAGTTGGACATAGTCATAGTGCCATCTTCCCCCATGACCATGCTCGAACTAGAGAGGCCAAAAAACCCAACCAATAGAAAGGAGGCGAACACAAGAACGAGCAGTATTTTCCCGATTTTCGATAGTGAAACGGTCATTACATACCAGTATAGCTGGAATTAGCCACAAGGAAATAAAAGCTGAAGACCGAGTTACCAACTCTATGATTCCTGGACTCCTAGGAGCCGTTGCGTCATTCCTTGTGGTGTATGGAAAAAGCACAACCACAAGAGGCTTTACGGTACTGCCTCTATGCACGTAAAAGTACCGAGGCAGAGGATAAACAGGCTCTTTCAATAGAGTCGCAGGTAAAGGAAATGCAGACGCTCGCAGAACGTGAGCGTCTGCATGTCGTGGAAATTAAACGAGAGGCACACTCTTCAAAAGAGGTTGGGCAAAGACCTGTCTATAACAAAATGCTCGAGGAGCTACGCTCGCAGAAATTCAATGCGATTCTCACATGGGCACCAGATAGGTTAAGTAGAAATGCTGGAGACCTTGGGTCAGTCGTAGATCTGATGGATCAGAAGCTCCTGCATGAGATACGAACATACAGTCAAAAGTTCACCAACAACCCGAACGAGAAGTTCCTGCTGATGATTCTGGGTAGTCAGGCGAAACTTGAAAACGACAACAAAGCTGTGAATGTGAAGCGAGGGCTACGAACACGATGCGAGATGGGTTGGAGACCTGGGGTTGCTCCGACTGGATATCTGAATGAAAAGCATGTTGATAAAAAGTGTCAATGCCGAATAGACCCAAAGCGTGGACCAGTTATTAAACAGATGTTTGAGAAAGTGGCTCACGAACAGTGGAGTGGAAGAAAAGTGTATCGCTGGCTACGAGAAATAGATTTCAAAACACACCGGGGAAAACCTTTGGTGCTCGCAAATATTTATATCATCTTACGGAATCCGTTCTACTACGGAGACTTTGAATATCCAGTCGGAGCTGGACAGTGGTATACAGGAAAGCACACGCCGATTATAGATAAAGAACTATTCACAAAGGTACAACTGACACTTAATGCGAATTACATACCAAAGACTGAAAGCAAAGAATTTGCCTTCACTAAACTCATACGGTGTGGACACTGTGGATCAGGCATATCAGCAGATGAAAAATTCAAGAAACTGAAAGACGGTGGAGTAAATAGACACGTCTATTACTTCTGCACAAAGGCACGAAACATAGATTGCAAAAATCCTCCAATCAACGAGCCAAGTCTAATTGAGGAACTAATAGGGCTAATGGATACGGTGAACCTAGACGAACTTGGGGTACGGGCAAGAATCGAGGACGAGATAAAACGATTCAACAAATTTAGATCTGGAGTACTCGGACATAAACAAGATAAAGTAGAGATTGATGTAGACGTGAGAAACTACACGAAGTACTTACTGAAAGAAGGGACGCTGATCGAAAAGCGAGAACTGCTCGGGTGTCTGCAAAGCAAGCTGTTTCTGAAGGATAAAAAGGTAACGATGGATTAACAAAAAAGTCGCCCATTTCGGGGCGACTTTTTTGTCTGAATACCGCACTCAGCGGGTATGCCATTTTCGGAATAGATGCCTATGCGTGTCAGTCACCTGACTTAGCATATGGTGGCTGGGAGACTTGGAATCGAACCAAGATTCACGGCTTCAAAGGCCGCTGTCCTACCTTTAGACGATCTCCCAGCAGTGCGTACGAATTTTTAAAACCTTGTACCTATCCGAGTGAGCGCCGAAAGAAAGCTTCTGCTTACCTTTAGACGATCTCCCAATACTGGTGAGAATACCGTATTTAGCGACATAAAAAAAGAGCGCCCCGCCGTAGCGGAGCGCTTTCTTAATTATTCATAACCCGTTGAAAGTCTTGCAAACTCTCCTTGGCAAGCAGTGCAAAGAGATCCAGATAAGACTCGCTTTGACGAGAGCAGTGTTCCGGCGAGAATTCGAGCGGAAGCCCTTTGGTCCCACCCCACATCTTTTCTGCCATGTCCCGCGAAAGCTGTTTATCGAGCCAAGGAGGGTCGACTCCTTCTTGTATATCACTCAAACGAGTGAACCGCGCACAGTCCGGCGTCAGCACCTCATCAGCCAACACTGGCATCAGAGGATACGGAATCTCGTGATAATAAGGATCGTCCGGGGATATGAAACCTATCTCACATTTATCGTCGATGATCTCGACCCCGCGCACCTTTGCTAGCTGACGACCTCTCACATACACGCTGCGTCCCATATCGTGCTGCCTCGGATACTTTGCTTTTGTTTCTGCAGCATTCAAAGGATCATCCGTTTTGGACTTCTCAGTCGGAGTGAAAAGCGGCGTCTTGAAGCGTGTCATGAGCGGAAGAGTTTTCGGTAAGTGATGTCCGTACGGATCCTTGCCGCCATACTGTTGCCACCCAGTCCGTGTTCCCTTCTCGAAGCTCCCCGCATGATATCCACGAAAGATGTATTCGATCGGATCAATCACGAGCCGACGGACAACAATTGCTCGCAGATGAAGATCTGGCGGGTACTCCTGCTTCGGCAAGTAGTCGTATATTTTCTTACCATGAGCTACTAGATGATGCGGGATGTCTCGAAGCATCAGCACGAGCCAGAAAACCGTAAGCGCGGTAAGCACGTGCCCTTTGAAAGAGATGATGCTTCTGTGCACCACATTGTGAGTCGACAGGCGGTCACTCGCAACGATAAGCAGCAGCCACGGATGGCCTGGGATAAGATAGGTGTCACGTGTCTTTCCCTGATACAGCAACTGCAGCGGCAGCCCACCATAGGTAAGCGGATATGTAGGAGTCATTGAGCACCTTCCCTTGGTTCAAATAACTTATCCTGCATCACACTACTAAACCACTATTCGAAACGCAACGAGTTGCTTTACGCCATGTCCTGAAGCGGCATGCCGTTCATAAAGTCAGCCTTGCCGATCGGTACACCATTTTTGCGCACGATACCGTACGCAGTCGTCACATGGAAGATAAAGTTCGGAATAGCGTATTGGAGCGCATAGTCTTCCCCGTGCATAAATTTATCTGGAAAGTACGGCAGTGTAATTTGACGCGCATGCGCGTCTGCAAAAGAGGTTTCTGGCACTGACTGTACAAACGCGAGTGTTTTGTCGATGCGGTTTTGGAGTTCTTGTATCGTTTTTTCGTTATCCTCCATTTTAGGTACCTCTACTCCAGCCAAGCGCGCTGTCGCGCCCTTTGCGTTATCGCATGCGACCTGTACCTGCTTTACCAAAGGGAACATATCAGGCGCCAAGCGATCCTCCAAAAGAGCAGATTCTTGCATCCCTTTCTCTTGCGCAAATGCTTCTGCTTTTGCTAATACGTTTTTAAGACCGCCGAGCAATTTAATAAATGTCGGCACAGTTACATCGTACAAATTTATATCCATAGTGGAACACAGTATACCCGAACTACCGTGTTTCCGACAATCGATAGAGTGCAAGTTCGAGCGGGATCATCGGCAGCGGTGCACGACGAGTTTCTAAGAGGGCCGTAATCAGCTCTGCAAGAAAAGTTGAATTAATACTTACCCCTTCTTTTGCCATTTTTGCAATAAAGGCAAGCTCGTCTTCACCAAACTGCTCGGCTAAATCATTTTTTAAATTCGGTGCAAAACGCATAAGTAAAATCCCGCGCACTTTGTGTATAACAAGGAGTGTAAATACCTCTGGCTCTGCACCACCCTCAACTGCTTTGTGGAACGTTGCCACAGCCTCGCCAACATTTTTTGCCGCCACTGCTTCCAAAAACGCATCAACAGTTTTGCCCTGCGGCGCACCAATAACTTTTGTTATCTCCTCTTCTGAAAGTTTTGAATCTTTCGAAAGCGTCAGGGTTTTTTGCAGCATGCCAAGCGTGTCGCGGAAGGAGCCGTCGCCCATTAAGGCAATCAGCTCTGCTCCTGCAGCAGGAAGGGTGTAGCCCTCTTTCTTTGCCACATCAAGCACCATTTTTTTCAAAATCTCGTGTGTTGGTTTTTTGAACTGAAATACCTGGCAGCGCGAGCGGATAGTCTCGGGCACTTTTTCAAGCTCGGTCGTTGCTAACACAAACACCACATGTGCCGGCGGCTCTTCTAAAGTTTTAAGAAATGCACCCCATGCATCTTTCGTAAGCGCGTGCGCTTCGTCGATTATGTAAAACTTGTATTTTGACTCAAACGGCAGTGTGGAGACTCCTTCACGCAACTCCCGCACCTCGTCGATACCACGGTTACTTGCTGCGTCCATCTCGTACACATCCTGTTCGCTTGTTTGAAGTGCGCGCGCCAAAATACGCGCCATGGAGGTTTTACCTGTACCGCGCCCACCCGCAAACAAATATGCATGGGCAATTTTGCCTTGTTCGACTGCAGCCTCCAAGACAGAGGTCACATGCTCTTGCCCGCGCACATCTTTAAAACCCTCGGGACGATATTTACGATACAGCGACACAGACGCTGAGGACCCTACCTTTTCAGTTTTTGCCATACCTGCACAGTATACAAAAAAGAAATGGCCGGCGATATCTCTATCGCCGGTCATTTCTGTGTTTTCTATTATTTTTTGCCTCCCGTCTTTTTTGCCACCTTTTTTACCGCCTTCTTTGCCTTCTTGGTTCCGCGGCTTGCTTTGCTGTGAGCCTTTTCTACATGGGTCCACGACTCTTTAAAGTCGCGCAACATGTGGGCGATTTCCGTCGGAGTCACACCGGCCATACCTTTATACTTTTCCAATACGGCCGTCACCGCAGCGAGGTATGCCTTTTTATCCAGTTCAGTGAGCTGCTCTACTGCTTCCATAGCTTCTGCGCGAGCCTTAAGCATCCAACTCTTGGCCATTTTGCGATGCTTTTCCGCATCTTTAGACCCATAGAGCCAGTATGCACCTGCTGCTGTTGCAGCTGCCGCTGCTGTGAGTGCTGCCCCCACACCGATCGCGGTCTTTGTTTTGTTGTCCATATCGTTATTGATTAGCAATTAATTACTGTTTTGGTTTTCTTCTGTCGGTTCTGACTTTTTTCGCGGACGCTTCGGGGTAAATTTGCGCTGCAAGAATCCAAGTGCCATATCGACCAACAACTTCCCCTTTGTTCCTTCTTCTTTTACGGTACTACGCAATACATGAAAGTCGTTCCGTACAGCCTGAAAGTCACGCTCCAGGTCGTCACCCGCTCTGCGCAACTTAGCAACTATAGCCCGCACATCCCGCGCAACAGGGATAAGGTGCCACAGAAGCCACACGAGCCCTGCAGTAACAATAATGACTGAAAGTGAAGTAACGAGGAAGAAGATATTTGCATGCAGCGTCTCGGTCATATGTCGATTATACCTTTTCTAGAAAGTTTGTGATAATTTCTTCCACCTCCACTGCGTTTTTTGCCTCCATCAGTTGCACACGGAGTTCTTTTGCACCATCAAACCCTTCCACGTACGCCTTAAAATGCTTTTTCATAATGGCAAAGTTTTTAACATCACCCAGCAACTCTTCAAACAGCTTCGTATGTTCAACTGCGATTGCAAGTCGCTGCTCTAAAGGAAGCTCGAGGGAAATTTCCTTTCCAAAAGGTCCTCGGTTCTCCCGTATCGGCTCGGCGCCATCTCGGGCCAGACCATTTTGCAAAGGAGAATTTCCTCGAGCTCTAAACATCCACGGTTTGCCGAAGATGCCCCGACCAATCATGACGCCGTCCGCACCAGTTTCCGCTGCTTTTTTGTAGGCATCGGCAATATCCCACACATCGCCATTACCAGAGATCAGTGTTTTACTGCCCATTTCGTTTCGAATTTCTACTGCGCGTTTTACGCGCTCCCAGCGTGCAGGCACAAGCGACATCTCTTTGCGCGTGCGCGCATGGATAGTTACATGCGCAGGTTCTTCTTCCAAAATTTGTGGCAGCCACTCATCGAGTGTGTCTTTGTTGTAGCCCAGGCGCGTTTTTACAGAAATAGGCAGGTTTGGCGCGCCGCGCTTTGCTGCACGAATAAGTTCTTTCGCAACCTGCGGATTTTTAATCAGTGCTGACCCTGCACCTTGCTTCTCTACCGCTCGGTCAGGACACCCCATGTTGATGTCGACACCATCAAACCCAAGTTCTTGCGCAAGTGCAGCAGCTTTTTCCATATGGTCTGGGTTGGAAGTAAAAAACTGCGCAACAATAGGACGCTCGCCTTCCGTAAAAAGCAGGTCTCGCAGCAACTTCTTTCTTCCTTCTTCGGGCGCAAGCGCTAACCCGTCGGCAGAAACGAATTCCGTATACGTCACATCCGCCTTGCCATACTTCGCAAACATACGACGAAATGCCGCGTCCGTGACGTTTGCCATGGGAGCCATAATCAAAAAAGGCTTCGGTAGGTTGCCCCAAAATCCTTGCATGGCTTTACACTACTCGGTTTTTAGTTTGTAGTACAGCTTGTCGCCAAAACGTAAGTCAAGGTATTGAAAGTCAGAAAGCGAACGTCCCTTAAGCGGTTCTGTGCCTCGAGCAATAGTAAAACGCTCAAACACGTCGCCACCATCGTCCTTTAGAGAAAAGAAGAGGGAAAATCCGTTCAAAAAAGCTACGATCACGTCCTCCGTATCTTCCACTGACACCACGTCTATAGGCCCCACATCTCCTTGCAGAGCCGTTACTAGCGCCGAAAGCGAGGCAAATTGCCCTGGCGTTGTAAATTGTGCCGGATACGTACCATCCTCCAGCGCTTCTGTTTTTCCTACGTAGCGTACATACACTGCGTCTGAAAATTGCGGCGCAGCAGCATACACAACACCTCCGTTGTCCACAAATGAACAGTCAGCAGGTTCAGTAGTGCCGCACCACAGTGCGTGCGGCGTGCGCTCCGCAACGGACACGACAAGCGTATGAAAACTGCTTGGCACTTGTGCCCGAATACGTACGGAGTGGAGCGCAGGAAACGCAGCCTGAAGTTTCTCTACGAGTTCGTCCTGCGGATATAAAAAGACAGAATTTTTTGGAAACACGAGTAGCGTACGACCTTCAAGTTCTGTACGTACAAACGATGCAACATCTTCTTTGGACGCAAGCGCAACGCCTTCCACACGCACCTCGCTAATACGAACAGCACCGAGCCACGACGCTCCTACTACTGCTCCTGCTAAAAAAATAAAACTAGCAAAACCAAACAGCGCGATACGAATTCTGCGCTGTTTGCGGCGCTGGCGGATTTTCGATTGTGGAAGAGCAACTCGAGCCATAGAGAACTAGTTAGATAGTTAGTTTCTCTATTTTTTCTTTACCCAACATGTAGGGGCGCAAGACTTCGGGAATAGTAATGGTGCCGTCTTCGTTTTGATAATTTTCCATAATTGCAATGAGTGGGCGCTGCGAAAGGAGTGTCGCGTCGTTCATGTGTATAGCCTCTATGTCGCCAGAGCCGCGTTTTACCCGAGTATTAAGGCGGCGCGCCTGGAAACCTCCAATGTAGTCAGAGGTATGGGTCTCACGATACGCATTTTGTCCAGGCATCCAGGTTTCAATGTCGACTTGTCGTTGGTCCGGAAAGCCCATGTCGCCTGTACAAATTGCCATGACTTGGTACGGCAACTTAAGCTGCTGCATGATGTACTCCTGAATAGCGATAATGAAATCTTGTTCAACAAGACCATCTTCTGGTTTTGTAAATGACTCCATTTCCAATTTATTAAATTGATGCAGCCGCAAAATGCCACGCGTATCCTTGCCTGCAGCACCTGCTTCACGACGAAATGCTGGGGTGAGTGCTGCATAGCGGCGCGGCAAGGTCTCTTCTTTCAAAATTTCGTCCATATGGAGCGGCCCTAGCGTGTGTTCTGCACTGCCAATAAACACCATGTCATCTTTTTCAAAATAGTATCGCTCTTCAATTGGATCGAGACGCGCCATACGGTTCATTACTTGCGAACGCATAAGTATAGGTGGAATAACCGGCATAAAAGGCTTTGTACTTACTGAAAGCCCTGCTCCTTGCGCAATTTTTGTAAGTGTTTCCTCTGATGTAATAACATCAAAACCAAATCGCATCATGGCAAACTCAAGCAGCGCAAGATCTCCTTTCAAGTACGTAAAGCGTGCACCAGACACGTCTGCAGCTTTTTCACTATCGATAATACCCAGGTCTTTTCCTAGATCCCAATGCGCTTTCGGAGTAAATGAAAAGTTTGGCTTCTCGCCTACTTGGCGTAGCACTACGTTGCCTGACTCGTCTGGCCCAACAGGAGTATCTGCCGAAGGAATGTTGGGAATTTTTACTAAAATAGCAACGAGCTCTTTCTCGAGTGTTTGATAGTTCTCTTCTGCTGCTTTGAGTTCGTCTTTAAGCCGCTTACCCGCCTCACCATCACGCACTGCCGCAGCTTCGTTGCGCTTGCGATTAATATCAGAAATTTCGGTGGCAACCTTTTTGCGCTCATCTGCAAGTTGGAGAGCTCGGTCAAGGTCAATACCGTCGCGGTTCTTGTTTTTGATCGCCGCTTTTACAATGTCGAGATTGTCCCGAATAAATGATATATCGAGCATATATGTTGCAGATATAGTACAATGCCCGCGCTTATGCGGCAAATAGGTCCAGCTGAGTTTCCCGAGTTGCTGAAGGAGATCCCCGATCGTCCGGAGCAGCTTTTTGTGCGCGGTGACCTTCCGCCGGAAGAGTACAAACTATTGTGCGTGGTTGGTTCTCGCGCAACAAGCACCTACGGCCGGCGCATTTGTGCGTCGCTTATTGCCGGTTTGTCTAAATATCCTATCGCAATAATTTCCGGCCTCGCCCTCGGCATCGACGCAGAAGCACACAAAGCCGCGCTTGATGTAGGACTCAAAACCGTAGCCGTACTTCCCTCGAGCACTGACGATGCTTCTATCTACCCCGCAATGAATCGCCCTCTCGCAAAACGTATTCTTGCACAAGGCGGTGCACTCGTAAGCGAATCTCCCGTCGGCCACAAAGCAATGATCCACGACTTTCCTGCTCGCAATCGCATTATGGCAGGCATGTCGCACGCCACACTTATTATTGAAGCAGGCGAAAAATCCGGCACGCTTATTACTGCAAAACTCGCGCTCGATTATAACCGCGACGTGCTAGCAGTCCCACACGAGCTTGGCAAAGAAGGAGGACTGGGGGCCAACAAACTTCTTAAAGATGGGGCAACACTGGTCCGTAACACAGAGGACATTTTGGAAGTTCTTGGTCTTACAGCAATAAAACCTACGCAAACGACCCTACCCCTCGACCTTTCTGAACCGGAAATGGAGATTTTATCTGCACTGACTGAGCCTCTTTATAAAGACGATTTAGTAGAGAAAACTGAACTTTCTGCACAGGAAGCGAACGTGGCGCTCTCCTCACTCCTTATTAGAGGCCTTATACTAGAAAGACTAGGAAAGATTGAACGCTGTTAAAGCGCGGTGTTGTGACGCGCTTTTGACAAACTTTTAACCCCGTAGTACTTTGCGATTATGCTACATACTATATATAAGAAGATACGCCGCACTGCACAAGCCCTTGGCTGGAAGAAGATACTCGGAGGAATTGCTGTACTTGTGCTTGGTTTTTGGATCGCCAGTGCTCTTTTTGGAAGCACACCGACTTCTACGGGAGAGACTCCTACAACACGCACTGTTACTATCGCATCAGTACGCGACCTTTCTCTTAACATTACCCCTCTCTCGGTGGTTGGCACAGTCACCTCTAAATCTGAAGCTACCGTACGAGCAGAAAGTTCTGGTCAAGCAACCGGCGTATACCGAGAACTAGGCGACTCAGTTACAGCAGGTACTGTTATTGCAGAACTTGATAACGCAGCGCAGCGCGCGAGCGTACTCCAAGCACAGGCAGGCGTAGACGCAGCACTCGCCGCAAACAATGTGCAAGAATCGACCCTTAAAACGGCAGAAGATGGTGCTGTTACTGCTCTCCTTTCAGCCTACGCAGCAGTAGAAAACAATGTGCATGGCACCACTGATGACATGTTCTCAAATCCGGAAGGCGCTCGGCCACAATTAATAGTGCAGACTGCGAACACTCAGGCGAAACTTGACGCAGAAGGACTTCGGTTAAGCATTTCTCCTATTATTGCCCGCCAGCGCACACAAGCTGCATCTATTTCTGCAGGGGTTTCTCTCAACACAGAGATAGCAAAAACAGAAAGCGAATTACGCATGGTGCGAGACTTTTACGATGTTCTTATCCGTGCATTGAATACCGGCGTTGCTACGGAAGGAGTAGGTGCAACTGCGCTTGCAACGTACAAAAGCGACGCAACTACAGCGCGCACCGCTATTACGACTGCGCTCACTACTCTCGTAACCGCCCGTCAAACACTTGAAGTCGCACAAAAAAATAGCAGCGATACTGGTTCAACCAATGCCACCCTTGCACAAGCACAAGCAGCACTTGCTGCAGCCCGCGCCCAGCTTGAAAAAACGATCATTCGCGCTCCAATTTCAGGTACCATCAACTCGCTTTCCCTAAAGCGCGGCGATTACGTACAAGCAACGACACCAGTCGTAACTATTGCAAACAACGGCGCGCTTGAAGTCGTTGCATACATTACTGAAAATGATGCTCGTGAATTAAAAGTAGGTGGCGACGTCGAGATGAACAACGGTACCAAAGGCACTATTACCCGCATTGCGCCAGCGCTTGACCCACTGACTAAAAAAATTGAGGTACGCATTGGTATTACGAACGGCACCGATACCTTGATCAACGGACAGTCAGTCACTGCATACTTTGTGCGCACTGGTATATCTGCCGCTCAGAATCCGATCCGCATCGTCGTTCCTATTTCCGCCCTGAAGATCGGTTCCGAAAACACCATTGTCTTTACCGTAGACACAAACAACACCCTTGTTGCACACCCGGTGACGCTTGGCACCCTGTTGGGCGACCGTGCAGTTATAACCAGCGGTATTACGTTTGACGACATCATTGTGGTCGATGCGCGCGGCTTACAAAACGGAGAAGTCGTTATCCCTCAATAACTGTATGCTTTGGCTCTGGAATTTCTTTATTAACAAGCGCCAGTTTACGGCCCTTGTCATCCTCGCCCTTGTGCTATGGGGCACAATAGCTGCAATTAGCATTACTAAGGAGTCTGCACCTGAGGTGTCTATTCCTGTCGGTATTGTCACGACCGTACTCCCGGGCGCATCATCTGAAGATGTTGAGCGACTGGTCACGAACAAAATCGAAGACCGTCTCGCTAATCTCCCCAACCTCGACCTTCTTACCTCGTCTTCCCAGGACGGGCTTTCAGTCATTACTGTGCAGTTTGTTGCCTCAGCAGACCTTAAAGAGTCTATCGATAAACTGAAAGACGAAGTCGATATCGTAAAGTCGGAACTTCCAGAAGATGCTACCGACCCTTCAGTGTCGGACGTTAACTTTGTCGACCAACCAATCCAGATCATTTCTATTACTGCTGACCGTCCATTCGGCGAACTCTCTCGCCTTGCAGACGAGCTCCAGAGCGAATTACAGGCAGTATCGGGCGTCTCACGCGTCGGCATTTCTGGCGTACGCGAGCGCGAAATCCAGGTAGTCGTTAAAAAAGAGGAGCTTGCGCGCCTTAGTATTTCTCTTGCGCAAGTAGTGAGCGCACTTGGCGCCGCAAACGCGTCTCTTCCTGCAGGCACCATCACAGTCGACGATGTCGTGTACAACATTTCGTTTGAAGGAACGCTCGACAACGTTGAAAACATCGGCAACGTTCCGATCCTCAACGTCGGTGGCCAAGTTATATATGTACGCGACATTGCAACCGTTTCCGACGGTGTCGAAAAAACACGCTCGCTCTCGCGCATTTCTATTGACGGCACGCCGTCACAACAAGCGCTCACGCTCCTTGTCTACAAAGTGCGTGGCGAAGATGTTACCCGCACCACCGCCGCTGTCCGAGAAAAGATTGATGAACTAAAAGCAACAACACTTGCCGGAAGCCAAGTACTTATTACCAACGACCTCGGCAAACTTGTTGAGCACGACTTGTTTGACCTTACGGAAACAGGTCTCATCACTATCGCACTGGTAATGATCTGTCTCTTTGCAACGCTCGGCTGGCGAGAGGCTATTATCGCCGGTCTTTCTATCCCTCTCTCATTCTTACTAGCATTCATCGGACTCCTATATTCTGGCAACACCATCAACTTCATCTCCCTCTTCTCACTTATTCTTGCGATCGGCATCTTGGTCGACTCCGGTATCGTGGTCGTTGAAGCGATCCACACCCGACGCCACCTCTATGGCGACAAAGTGCGCGCTGCGAAGGAAGCGTTGCATGAGTACGCATGGCCGCTTATTGGCGGAACGATGACGACCGTTGCAGTGTTTGTGCCGCTCTTCTTCATCTCCGGCATTGTGGGCAAATTTATCGCCTCTATTCCTTTTACCGTTATTTTCGTGCTTGTAGCGTCTATCTTTGTGGCGCTCGGACTCGTACCACTCCTTGCCATTACGTTTACTAAAGAAGTAACGTCGCCGCTTGCCGCAAAACAGGAACAGTATGCAGACCGAGCCCGCGAGTGGTATGCCGGATTTTTGCGCCGTTTCTTTAAAAACCGCAAGGCACAGAATCGATTCCTTATCGGCATGGTCGTTGCGTGGGTACTCTCCCTTATGCTCCCTGCATTCGGGCTCTTGAAAGTAAACTTCTTCCCGCAAGAAGATATCGACTACCTGTACGTCGAGGTTGAGATGCCACCGGGCACTCCGCTTGCAGTCACCGACTTGCGTGTGCGCGCTGTTGAAGAAGTACTCTACAGCAACAAAGACATTGAGTCGTTTATTACTGGTGTTGGCGGCTTAAGCTCATTCGGCAATGCAGCGTTTGTAGGTGGCCCAAGTAGCGGCGAGCAGTTTGCTAACATTACGGTCAATCTGCCGGAAAATCGTAAACGTACTTCAACAGAAATTCTTGAAGGCCTTAAGCAGAGTCTCGCGACACTCTCGGGTACTGGAATCATCCGCGCGGGACAGCCTTCAGGTGGACCACCGGTTGGCGCCGCTATCCAAATTAAATACTTGGGTGAAAATCGCGATGCGCTCGACCAAGCACTCAACCGCGCAACACGCGTACTTGAGTCGCTCCCTGGCGCAACAGAAGTCACTCCTTCAAACCGCAATAGTTCGACGCAGTTTGTGCTTACAATTGACCGCGACAAACTTGCAGGCACCGGCATCAGTCCTATCGTCGTCGCATCGACACTCCGTACCGCAGTTGCCGGCACCAAAGCAACGACACTAACCGGCGGTGAACAAGATGTTGAGGTTATTGTGTCTCTTAACCTGAACGAAGCGTTTACCGATGCACACGACGCAACCGTAACAACGCTCGATGCCATCCGCCAAATTCCTCTCACTACGCCAAGCGGACAAGTTATCCTCTTAGGCTCGGTCATCACCGCGTCGCTCGACCGAACCAACACTGCAATTGCGCACGAAGACCGTATGCGCGTCGGCACCGTCACTGCAAACGTTGCGCCAGGATACACCCCGGGCGAAGTACTTGCTGCATTTAACACAGCCATGAGTGCAGAGCCGCTCCCTCGAGGCGTTCAGGAAAAAGTGGGTGGAGAAAATGCAGAGACGGATCAGTCGTTTGTAGAAATGTTCTACGCGCTCATCGCCGGCATCTGTCTCATGTTCGTTATCTTAGTGTTGTCATTTAACTCGCTACGCTTTAGCGCGTACCTACTTTCTGCCGTACCACTTTCCCTTATCGGTGTCTTGGGCGGCCTTACCCTAACTGGCCAAACACTTTCCTTCCCGTCACTTCTTGGCGTTATCGCACTTGCGGGTGTTATCATCAACCATGCGATCATTCTCATGGACTCGATCTTGCAGCGCCTCAAGGACAGCAAAAAAGATTTCATGGAAATTGTCATTGAGTCTGCAACGAGCCGCTTGCGCCCGATCTTCCTCACCACCATTACGACCGTTATCGGTATGATCCCCCTCATCTTCGTCTCTCCTATTTGGGGCCCGCTCGCGTTCGCCATCCTCTTCGGTTTGACGTTTGCTATGGTGTTAACACTCGTGCTTATACCGACACTCGTCTACCGCTGGCCGGGCAAAATAGTTAAGAAAGATCGTAAATAAATTGTATGAAGTTAGTTATCGTAGAGTCTCCTGCAAAAGCAAAGACGATTGAAAAATATCTTGCTGATATAAGCGATTCAGATAAATTTACCGTGCGCGCTTCAGTCGGCCACGTGCGCGACTTGCCAAAGAGCAACAAAAAAGCGATCGATATTGAAGGCGGCTTTATTCCCCACTACGAAGTGGTGCCCGGCAAGGCGGATATTATTGAAGAACTTGGTCGCCTCGCACACAAAGCAGACCATGTGTACCTTGCAACCGACCCCGACCGCGAGGGCGAAGCTATCGCATGGCATATTCAAGACGAACTAAAGCTTAAAAAAGCAGAGCGCATTGCCTTCCACGAAATTACAAAGGACGCTATTAAAGAAGCGCTTGAACACCCACGCAAAATCGACGAACATCTTCGCTATGCCCAGGAGGCGCGCCGTGTCTTGGACCGCCTGGTGGGTTACGACCTTTCAGGATTAATTTGGAAAAAAGTGCGCTACGGACTTTCTGCTGGTCGCGTACAGTCGCCCGCGCTGCGCATCATCATGGAACGCGAGCGTGAGATCCGCGCCTTTAAACCTGAAACCTACTGGGTTATCACTGCAAACACAATAACTCCCAAAAAGGATGCACTCCTGCTTACCTGCACTGAAGAGCCGCGCGACAAAAAACAAGTTGATCATATTCTTGAAGCGGTCAAAAAAGATGGGCTTAGTGTTGCTGATGTAACAGAAAGCGACATGAAGCGCGCACCAAAGGCGCCGTTTACTACCTCGACCTTGCAACAGGCCGCATCAACACGCCTAGGACTTTCGCCATCTAACACGATGCGCATCGCGCAAAAATTGTACGAAGCGGGCCACATTACGTACATGCGTACCGACTCGACCAACCTTGCCGCACAAGCAAAGACTGCGATGCATGGCCTCATAGAAAAGAAGTACGGCAAAAACTATGTAGAGGAACACACCTTTGCAGCAAAATCGAAGAACGCGCAGGAAGCACACGAGGCTATTCGCCCTACACACATAGAAAAAGAGACGGTTGGTGGCACACCAGAACAGAAGAAACTCTATGAACTTATCTGGAGCCGCACCATCGCTTCACAGATGGCAGATGCAAAACTCTTAAAGACGAAGATTATTGCAAAAACAAAAGACAGCAAGGTGCCGGAGTTTGCTGCAAACGGCTCACGCGTTGTGTTTGATGGCTGGCTTAAGGCCGACCCAGATGCTCGCGGCGAGGACGTAGAATTGCCAAAAGTTTCTGGTGGCGATGTACTCGACGTAAAGGATGTCGCTGCAGAAGAAAAGCAAACCACTCCACCGACCCGCTACAGCGAAGCAGGACTCATTAAAGAACTTGAGAAGCGCGGTATCGGCCGCCCCTCGACCTACGCAAGTATTATGAAAACGCTTGCCGACCGCGGTTACGTTACCAAGGAAGGCCGCACACTTATTCCGACCGAAACTGGCGATGTTGTCTCTACTTTCTTGGAAGATAACTTCCCTACGTACATCAGCGACACCTTTACCGCAGAAATGGAAGACGAGTTGGACGAGATAGCAGAAGGCAAACGCGAGTATGAAAAAACATTGCGCGACTTCTATACCCCATTCCACAAAGAAGTAAAAGTAAAAGACAAAGAGGCCGGCAAGATTACCGACCTTGGTCCTGCACCGAAAGAATTCCCGTGCCCCATCTGCGGCAGCAAGATGGTCTATAAACTTTCGCGCCAAGGAAAGTTTATGAGCTGTACGCGCTTCCCTGACTGTACCGGTTCACGCACAGAAACCGGCGAAGTTATTTCAAACGAGCCGCCAAAACCGCTTGGTAACTGGCCAGAGACCGGCGAACCTATTTATGTACTTAATGGACGCTTTGGCCCGTATGTACAGGTGGGCGAAGTCGTAAAAGGTAAAAAAACAAAACCGCGCCGCGCGTCTATACCTAAAGAAAAATTGCCGGAAGATGTAACGCTTGAAGACGCGCTCAAATATCTTGCACTCCCACGCGAGCTTGGCGTACACCCAGACACAGGAGAGAAAATTACGGCGAACGTTGGACGCTTTGGTCCATACATTGCACACAACACCAAACCAAAACCAGACTTCCGCTCACTTAAAACTGACGACGTCTACACCATCACTCTTGAAAGAGCACTCGAAATTCTAAAGGAAGAAAAGAAACGAAGAGGCTTCGCCCGCAAAGCAAAAGCGGAATAAGAAAGCCCCCAACAGAGTTGGAGGCGGCTTTCAGGGGGTCATATTTCCCAAGTTCGATATTCCTAGAAGTAGGTCAGATGGAGCTCGACTAGTTGTCTCTACGCAGAAGCAAGACTAAGGATACGCACACCAGTCTTGTTAGGATGAAGTGTCATAACGAGACGACCTTCCGGAAAGATATCCCTGGCAACCGCCATCAGAACATCAAGATCCATCAGATCATTTTCGAGTTTGATCTCGAGGACACCTTCATTGCGGATACGAGCAACTTCTTCTTCGTCCATTTCCATCTCCCAAGAGAAAGTGCTTACCCCTTTATTATACACCCAAACAACGGATTTGTCAATACGTCAAGAGGCCCTTATTTTAAGGGTAAAAACGATGTACTATTCAATTATCTATGCCTACTGTCAAAGACATCTGGGAGCGGATGGGCTCGCCTACAGCCGAGGACAAGGCGCTAGTTGAAAAGGCCTTTAACTTTGTTTTAGAGGCCCACAAAGACCATAAACGCCTCTCTGGCGAGCCGTATTTGATCCACCTGGTAGAGACCGCAAAAGGCCTTGCCGACCTCGGTATGAGCGCTAAAACGATAGCAGCGGGCCTCCTCCACGACTCCATTGAAGACGTTAACGTACAGCCGGAAACTCTTGAAAAAGAGTTCGGTAAAGAGATTACCTTTCTTGTCGAAGGGGTTACGAAGCTCGGCCACCTAAAGTACCGCGGCACCGAGCGCCACCGAGAGTCGCTGCGCAAACTCCTTGTTGCAACCAGCGAAGACGCACGTGTCCTCATCATTAAGTTGATGGACCGCCTGCATAACATGCGCACGCTGCAGCACGTGCCGGAAGAAAAACGCAAACGCATCGCACTTGAGACAATTGAAATTTACGCTGCTATCGCCCACCGCCTTGGTATGGGCGTTGTCCGCCGCGAACTGGAAGACCTTGCGTTTCAATACGCATACCCGGAAGAATTTGCAGAAGCAAAGCGACTCCTTACAGAAAAAACAAAAGAAACCCAAGAGCGCCTCGAAAAGATGATGCGCACACTTAAAAAAGAACTCGCAGGCGCAGGCATAACTAAATTTGAAACCGATAGCCGCGTAAAGGGTCTGTGGAGTCTCTGGCAAAAACTCAAGCGCAAAGGAGGCGATATCGGAAATATCCATGACATCGCCGCAGTGCGCGTGGTACTTGAAAACGAGGCGGATTGTTACCGCGTACTCGGTATTGTGAACAATGTCTGGCAGCCGCTACCGAATAAAATTAAAGACTACATCGCCTTTCCGAAACCAAACGGCTACAAGAGTTTACACACCACCGTGTTTACTGGCGACGGCGGGATCGTCGAGGTACAGATCCGCACCAAGGAGATGCATCAAGAGGCGCAGTTTGGTATCGCTGCGCACGTTAACTACAAGGAACAAGCAAAGGCGGGTGGCACTACCGGCAAAGCCTCAAGCTTTGTGTGGATTAAAAGTCTTATCCCGAGTTTGCTGCGTCGCGGCAAATCGAATCCGACACCCCCGAGCGACCCAAATAAATATAGTCCTCCGAGTGCTCCAGAGTGGCTATCGCGCTTGGACGAGGAAATGGAAGAGCCTGACTTTGAAACCAGTTTAAAGTCTGACCTCTTTTCGCATCGAGTATTCGTCTTTACACCAAAAGGCGACGTAGTCGACCTCCCTGCACACTCAAGTCCTATAGACTTCGCCTACGCTATTCACTCGGACGTTGGCAACCACATCTTTGGCGTTAAGGTAAATGGGAAAATGGTGCCGCTTAACACCACGCTCCACAACGGTGACATTGTTGATATTGAAACCCGCAAGTCTGCATGGCCGAAACAAAAATGGCTCGATATAGCAAAAACGACGCTTGCCCGCCGCCACATCAGAAACGCACTCGATGCGGAAAAGAAAAACTAGTTAGATAGAAAACGAATTTGGATTAAAAGAGTTTTCGTCGATCTCTTTTTCCTCCTTCGAGCGATCATCAAGGGGATTTACATTGTCTTCGGAAGAGACGGGAGTAGCTGCCGCAACCTCCTGCTGTGCAAAAGGTCCTCGGTTCTCCCGTATCGGCTCGGCGCCATCTCGGGCCAGACCATTTTGCACAGCAGGAGGGTTGCTCTGCCCACCAAGCTCCGGCGACACTTCGGCCAGACCTTTTTGTGTCCCAGCAGGAGACGTCGCTCCTTGCAGACGCGCATGGAGCGCTGCAAAGATCGCACGCAAGTCTTCCTCGTTCATATAGTCAATTGAAACTTTGCCGCCGTTTTCCTTCGGCTCAATAGCAACGCGGGTCCCGAGTGCTTGCGTCAATTCGCGCTCCATCTCCAACACTTCCGGACTAAAGAGATATTCCTTCTTGCGCACGCGGTCGGTCGCAATGCGGCGTGCAATACTTTCCGTGTCGCGCACGGTCAGGCGCTTCAACATAATCTCTCGAAAGAGCGTATTTTGCTCCTGCGGACGCTCTGCAAGCATGAGGAGCGGGCGCGTATGGCCTTCGGAAATCTTTCCCTCTGCGAGCGCTTGTTGCATCTCGGGAGGCAACATGAGGAGGCGAATCGTGTTCGACACATACTCGCGACTCTTCCCTACCTTTTCTGCAATGTCGGTGTGTTTAAAGCCGAACTCTTTTACCAAGCGGTCAAACGCTTTTGCGCGGTCGATTGCATTAAGATCTTCGCGCTGGAGGTTTTCAATAATCGCAATTTCAAGCTTTGTCTTGTCGTCATCAAACGCCTCGCGGATTAAAACCGGCACCTGTGCAATCCCCGCCATTTTTGAGGCACGTAAACGGCGCTCGCCAGCAATAAGTTCGTACTCTGCGGCAAGACCGCCCTCCGCCTTCTCTACTTCTTTACGAGAAACGGTAAGGGGTTGGATAACGCCGTACTGACGGATCGACTTTGCAAGGTCGTCGAGCTTCGCCTGATCGAATTCTTTGCGAGGTTGGAAGGGGTTCGGCTTGATCTTGTCGACATCGACCCAAAAAATGGCGTTATTGTAAAACTTTGACATGCAGATATACTAACACAGACATGCCGCGGTGGCGGAATTGGTAGACGCAAGGGACTCAAAATCCCTCGATCGCAAGGTCATGAGAGTTCGATTCTCTCCCGCGGCACATGTAAAAAGAACCCCCGCCATACTTGGCAGGGGCTTTTCTTTAGGCTGCAATGAGCGTTTTGCGCTTCTCGAGCGCCAGAGCTATTTCGTCGAGCAGTCGACGAACCGTGTCGTACGGGTTTACTGACTGCCAGACCGGGCGGCCGATGATGACTCTACGCGCTCCCCGCAGAATCGCCTCTGTTGGGGTCATGGCACGGTGAGGATTCTGATCATCTCCCACAATTGAAATATTTGCAGGGCGGATATTAACCGCACTGAACTCGAGAGGCTTGTTTGCCAGACCCCGCATCATCTCGATCTCGGTGCCTGCACACACAACACCATGCAAGGAAGCCTTTTCTGCGAAAGCAACGAGCCCTGCTTGCGTTTCTGCAACAGTCATTCCATACGCCCACCGACACTCCTCGTCGTCCATACTGGTCGGCACACCGACACAAAGGAGCTCCGTATTGGGGAGGTGCCGGCGCAGCGCCTCAATAGCTTTTGGCCCAGCTCCCCGGGCCACAGTAAGGATTTCAGGCCTTACTTCTTCGAGGAACAATCCATCTCCCTCAAGCGTCGCAGTGGTATCTAAAAGTTTTAGGTCGACGAACATAGGCAAGCCGTACGAACGCACATGCGCAATGAGGCCGTAGCCACGTGCGCGTAGGATCGTATTAAGCTTGATGGTTACCCCGGTGTCCTTTACGCAATAGACGATGCGTTTTGCTTCTGCCTCGGCAGCTCGACTATCGATAGACGACACCGTGCGGTCAGTAGACCGCATCGGCTTGATATCGATCGAGACCGTTAGGTAGTCCTTTGGCTCCAACTCTCTCACTGTTCTCTCCTTTAATTTCGCATATATGCGAAGAACCTATTCCGCCCCCACTGTAGCACAACCCACTCCTTCCCTTTTTCCACACAAAAAATAAAGGCCGGATTCCTCCGGCCTTTTTATACATTCTACGCTGCTACTAGGTTGAGCCGAGCCCAGTTCTGGCGACCCTTCGGCCGCAAAGCGACTGAGCCAGCACGACATAGTGGACACTCGTGCTTAGGCCACGTGGGCAAGTCTCGTTTCCAGAGTGAAACGATTTTCTTAGGCCCGACCTCCGTCTTACCAGATCTATTAAGAATGAGGGCATAGAAGTCGACAGTGGTGCCGCCGACATCCATAAAGGCTTTATCAGTCCCTGCAACACTCTCGAGCTTGGTGCTAGCATCCTCACTAGTCAGAGCACGTTCACCCGGCTGAATATCGCCCCGCTTGAAGATAAAGGTTTTTCCCTTTCCTTCGCTCTCTTTCTCAGCGAACGCTCTCAAACACGGACGGCCCCGACGTCTTCCAATGTTAAGAGAAAGAAGGTCGACCCAAGTAACCGCACCCATAGCAGGACCAATCACTCGGTCGATAGAATCAAGATCGAACCCAGCTTGTACCAGTTTCTCGATCAGCTCACGGGACATTTCGTCCGCAAGCCACGTGTCTTGGAGAACTTGTTCTCCGTTAAAGTAACCTCTGCTGTGATCCTCGCTCGTAATAATCACATGCGGTTGCGAGGGGTCACCAGAGTGTTCCCAGTACGCCTTTCGGCGACGACAGATGTCTTCCCATTCCTGTTCGGACCGCATCTCGGTCTCCTCTGCTTGTCGTTGTACAAGTCCGACCGCATTCTAGCCTCCTTTCCTTTTTTAAACAATCGTTGTACAAGTTTGAGGTGTCTAAACTTAAAGTTATAGCCATTGTTGGCCCTACCGCCTCGGGGAAAAGCGCCCTGGGGATCTTTTTAGCGCAAAAAATTTGCGGTGAGGTTGTTTCTGCTGACAGTCGTCAGGTCTATAAAGGGCTCGACATTGGCACTGGTAAGGTTACTAAAAAAGAAATGGCGGGTGTGCCCCACCACCTGCTTGATGTCGCATCTCCTAAAGTAGTGTTCACTGCGGATGATTTTAAAAAGCAGGCAACACAAGTTATTGAAAAAATTTCAAAAAACAACAACATCCCGATTGTTGTAGGCGGCACGGGGTTTTATGTAGACACACTGACCGGCCGCTTCGTCCTTCCGGAAGTTCCACCAAACCCCGCACTGCGCAAAAAACTAGAAAAGAAATCTACCGAACAACTCTTTGCAATGCTCGAGAAAAAAGACCCCGCTCGTGCGAAAACGATCGACAAACACAACCCAGTACGGTTGGTACGCGCACTCGAAATCGCAGCAGCTTTAGGGAAGAGTCCTGAACCCACTACCGAGAGCCCGTATGATGTTCTCTGGCTCGGTATCACCTTCCCCCTTCCTGCGCTCTATAAACGCATTTCCAAGCGTTTGGCGGCACGCATGCAACAGGGGATGATCGTGGAAGCAAAGCGCCTCCACAAAGCGGGTCTTTCGTATACACGCATGGAGATGCTTGGCCTTGAATATCGCTACCTTGCCCGCCACCTGCAAGGCAAGCTTTCAAAAGAAGAAATGCTAGCAGAACTCGAACAAGAAATTAAAAAGTATGCCAAGCGTCAACTAACATGGTTTAAAAAGAATAAAGAAATTAACTGGGTAGCTAACAAAACCGAGGCGCTTCGGTTAGCTAAAGCGTTTTTAAAAAGGTAGGGCTTAGGGTATACTCGACCCCAAGGACCCATAGTTCCGGGATAGAATATGCAGTTCTAGAAAACTGGGCGAAGGTCGCAAAAAAGGACCCATAGTTCAATGGTAGAATAGCGGTCTCCAAAACCGTTGATCGAGGTTCGAATCCTCGTGGGTCCGCCCAAGATAACAAAACCGCCCCTTTCGGGGGCGGTTTTGTGTTGAGGAGAGTTATTTCTTAGCCTCTTTGTGTACCGTAGAAGCCTTGCACCACTTGCAGTACTTCTTCAGCTCGATCTTGCGGGTCACCAGCTTCTTATTCTTGCTTGACCAATAGTTAATGCGCTTGCACTTCTGGCAGGCGAGTTTTATGAGTCTATCCTGTGACATATGGTGCTAGGACTATAACCCAAGAATGCCAAATATGCAATATATAGGCCTGTATCCTGTTATTGACGCAGTTTGCTAAGGAGAGAGCCTGCCACGCTTTCAGGTACACCCGCACGGACAAGTGCATCGACGCTCCAGGCTCCACCGCCCACGTCCACCACCACCCACGCCTTACTTACACTATCGTACCGAAGTAGGGCTTCTCCTCCCGTCTCATCTCCTACCCACTTTTGGAGTGCCCATTCTTCTACTACGGCAGTATTACCAAGCCGCACATTATCGTTATTTCCGTCGGTTACAAAAGGCGCCCAGTACGTCTCCTGTACAGCGCGTTGTTCAGCAGAAAGCTGCGAATTGCCACCCCCTTCGTTTTGAACCGGAATTGAAACAGTACCGTTAGTATTAGAATTCCCTGAGACAGGCAGACCTGGTGTTTCATTAGGGACAGGCATAGTTGCGCGTGGCCAAAACAAGACCGCGGCAACACCGAGGATCACAAGGATACATATAACTATTAGTACGGTGATTGATTTATTCATATAGTTAGAAGTCATTTATCCGATAAACAGATGAAGGGTCGACGCCCAGATAATCACTTGTAGTGAGACGTACAACGGCCTGACTTGAGGAATTACTGTATACCTGGGTACAGCCTGGAGTTGCACAAATACCCACATGGCTTCTTCTTGGGCTCGTGTATTGCCAAAACACAATGTCTCCAGGCTGCGCAGATTGAATAGAAATCTGCCTTCCTCTGCCAGCTTTTAGGGCCGCAACCATATCAGGAACACTGTCCGCATCTATAGACAAAATACCGGCGCCGTTAAGAATTTTGTTTACCATACATGCACATGCCAGGTTTCCTCCATCTACATTGGGACTACACTTAGCAGAACTTACTCTTGAGTCCGCATACAAGGTGGCACACCGCATAATTCTGCTACCAATACTTCCCTCCCCTCCGCAAGATCCAAAATCGACAGTAGCTTCACTATTAGGAGTGAATGCTCCACTGCCGAGAGGCGCAATAAAGTCGGGCTCTTCTGCACCCCCTTGTCCGTTCAGACACATACGCGCAGTCGTGTCGTACGTAAAGCCAGCAGGACATGAATACTGTCCGTCCGGCCTGGTGCCATCTTGTATTTTAAAGAGCGGTATAGATTCTACGTTACCAATAGCGCCGAGCACGATTTGACCAAACTCCTTATCGGCCACTACAGCCCGACTTTTCGCACATTCAACTTCAAACCAGGTGCTTTGCGGGAACTGCTGTTGGTCAATAAGAATAAAAAGGAGGGTGTTAACTATAATCCACGCACAGAGCGCTAATAGGAACCCAAACAATGTTTGTCCGAAGATGCGCTTACCTTTGTTAATCTTCTCCGGATTTGCATTCGAGGTAAAGAAGAGGATACCCGCCCACGCAAACATCAATACTGCAATTGAAACCGCAAGGCCTATCAGGAAGTGGATAATATTTTGCGTAAGCTGCACCAAGTGGCAGGCTTCGCATTCTGTAGCAACTCCAACATCTTTTTCTGTACTTAAAGGACTGTCTTGTGTAACGCCGCACGGCACAAGTCCCGCCCCGCTCGGCTGTATTTGGGCATAGGTAAAGACAGGAAGCAGGAGTGCGATACCAATTGAAAAAAGTGCAAGAGCCTTCCGCTTACGAGGCATATACAGAAAACTCTACCACGACTTTTGCAGAGGATGGTCAAATAGTGTATTTTAATGTGGATGCGTCGGTGGTAGAGTGGTCAATTACAACAGACTGTAAATCTGTCGCCTTCGGGCTACGTAGGTTCGAATCCTACCCGGCGCACTAAGACAAAAATGCCTCCCCTGCGGGAGGCATTTTTGCGTAGTGCGCGGCCGCAGCGATGTTTTGCACTTGCAAAACCGCGAGGCGGGGATCGCGAAAATCCGTAGCGACGGCGGAGGATTATTCGTGTCCGCACAAGACAATCCGGGGTCGCGAAAAACTTTTGTGACGATAAAAGTTTATTTGTGACCGAATCCTCCCCTCTCTAATTTGACGTTTTAATATTTTTATGATAAAACGCCTTCGAGCAGTTGTTTCCCGCGCAACAGAAGGAAAACAAGGTGGCCGTATCTGATCATGTAAAAACACTAACCCCTCAACAGCTAGTGGATAAACTCGAGCGAGAAGTCAGAGCAGGCGCACGAGGAGACAGCATGAATCCTGTTCGCAACGAAATGATCTCGGCTATCAAAGACGAAATCATTACTCGCTGCAACAGAACCTAACCCGCCCACCCGAAGAAAGGCTTAGCCCGACTTCGGTTGGGCGGCTTTTCTTTTCCCAAAACAAATTTCCTGTATAGTGTCTCCAGAAATGCACTTTCAACGGAGGCTGTGATGGAACTCCTTCTTATCGTGTTTGCCTTGGGCACTGCGGCGGGCACACTCCTTGCTCCACTTATATTCGTACTTATGGACGGACTGGTACTTACTCTACTCTTCATCGCAGAAGTAGCTGGGATTACGATCATCATAGTCTCCGGCATCGTCCTCGACATCTGCTACAACCAGCTGGTGCGAGCAAAGAAAAAGCCCTACCGCCTGCCCTGGTTCCTGAGGTGGAATGGCTGGCGCATTGCCGGAGCGTCTCCTCGAAGCGTCTTCCGTCCGCTCTACTACACACCTCGTGTGCGGCAGATGAGCATGTACAGCTCGCCTCTTGTTGGCGGTGCACTCATACCTATAGTCCGCTACGGACGATAACAAAAAACCGCCGGGATATTCCCGGCGGTTTTTCTTTTACGCCCCAATCTTCTCTTCTGCTATTGCGGCGGACGTTACTTTCATCCCCTTACTCTTCCCTGTTTTCTTTACATCGAAGATAAACTCACCGTTTTTCATTCCTACTGTAACGCTGCCGCCCGAGAGTACGCCGCGCGAGACCATTAAGCTTGCGATCTTGGTCAGGATCTTGTCCTGGATAAGGCGGCGGAGTGGTCGAGCGCCGTAGTGTGGGTTGTAGCCCTCTTTACCGAGGAACGTATACACATCCGGAGTCAGCGTGAGCGTAATATCCTTTTGAGCGAGCCGCTCTACAACCTCCTTCACCTGGATAGACACAATATCTTTAACTGCCTCTGGAGAGAGGATGTTGAAGATAATGGTTTCGTCGATACGGTTAAGGAATTCTGGACGGAAGTAGTCCTTAAGAGACTGCTGCACGCGTTCCTTAGCCATCTTGTACTGCTCAGCATCATTGCCTGCAATATTGAAGCCAATCTGCTCCATCTTATCGATGTGCTGCGCACCAATATTCGAAGTCATGATGATGATCGTGTTACGGAAGTTAACTTTGCGACCCTTTGAGTCAGTTAAATGTCCGTTGTCGAGCACTTGGAGAAGAATGTTGAATACTTCTGGATGAGCCTTCTCAATTTCGTCGAAGAGCACCACCGCGTATGGACGATGACGCACCAACTCTGTAAGCGTTCCTCCCTCTTCATGACCCACGTAGCCTGGTGGAGCACCGATAATGCGCGAGACGGCGTGCTTCTCCATGTATTCCGACATGTCGACGCGGATGAGTGCCTTGTCATCGTTAAACATAAACTCCGCGAGTGCTTTCGTGAGCTCTGTTTTACCGACGCCGGTTGGGCCAAGGAACATAAATGAGGCGATGGGGCGGTTCGGGTCAGCAATACCTGCGCGCGAGCGTTTTACCGCATCCGCAACTTTTTGTACTGCTTCAGACTGTCCAACCACGCGCTTCTCCAACTCCGCTTCAATGCGAGAAAGTTTTTCTGCCTCTTCTTCGAGCATGCGTGAGACTGGAATACCGGTCCACTTGGACACCACTCCTGCAATATCGTTGCCGCTGATTTCTTCTTTAAGCAGACGGCGAGTACTTTGGAGTTTTTTAAGACGCTTGGTCTTTTGTTCGAGTTCGCGTTCAAGCGACGGAATTTCGCCGTAACGGATTTCTGCCGCACGAGAGAGGTCTACCGTCGACTCTGCCGCCTCGGCTTCAATGCGTAAACCTTCAAGTTCTTTTTTGATGCTCTTAATGTCGGCGAGAATTTGCTTCTCGTTTTTCCAGCGCATCTCGATTTCACTCGTCTTTTCTTTGAGTTCTGCGATTTCGCGCTCAATGTTTTTTACGCGTGCCTTTGCATCGCGGCCGCCCGTTTCAGACTCCGCTTCTTTGCGAAGCGCCTCTTTTTCAACCTCAAGGCGCATAATCTTGCGATGTGCGTCTTCAAGAACTGGTGGTTTATTTTCCAAACTAATGCGCAGCGATGATGCTGCTTCGTCGATAAGGTCGATTGCTTTGTCCGGAAGGAAGCGGTCTGGAATATAGCGCGCAGAAAGCTGCACCGCCGACACAATCGCGTCGTCGGTAATGTGTACACCGTGGAAGAGCTCATACTTTTCCTTAAGTCCACGCAAAATAGAAGTTGCATCGTCGAGCGATGGCTCGAGCACATGAACCGGTTGGAAGCGACGTTGGAAGGCCGGGTCGCGTTCAATATGCTTCTGATACTCGCGCAGTGTCGTCGCGCCAATCAAGTGGAGGTCGCCACGAGCCAGAGCGGGCTTCAGCATATTTGAGGCATCCATAGCGCCCTCTGCCGCACCGGCACCAATCATGGTATGAATTTCGTCAACAAAGAGAAGTATCTTCCCTTCTGAGCGCTCGATTTCTTTCATAATCGCCTTCAGGCGCTCTTCGAATTCGCCGCGATACTTGGTACCGGCAATAAGAGAGCCCAAGTCGAGCGACACCAGGTCCTTGTCGCGCAATGAGTCCGGCACGTCGCCAGTTGCAATACGACTTGCAAGACCTTCTGCAATAGCAGTTTTACCAACGCCGGCTTCACCGATCAAAATCGGATTATTTTTCGTACGGCGAGAAAGAATTTGGATCACACGCTGAATTTCTTCGTCGCGACCAATAACTGGGTCGAGTTTGTTTTCAAGCGCAAGCTTGGTAAGTGAGCGTGTATATTTTGGTAGCGCGCGGAATTTCTTCTGCTCGGTACTTGTTGGTTTTGTTGAGCGAAGCTCAGTAAGCGTGCGAACAACGCTGTCGCGCGCAATGCGGAAACGTGCAAGCAAGTCGCGCGTAGCGCCAGGAATATCGAGAATTGCAATAAAAAGGTGTTCAGTCGAAACAAATTCATCGTGGAGTTCTGCTGCAACCTTACTTGAACGCTCAAGAGCCTGGACCAAGTCTGGCGTCAGGTAAAGCTGGTAGGACGGTGAAAGCACCGAACCATTTGAACCTGCTTCGAGCGACTCGAGCACGGTGTCGGTAAGCAGCACAACGTCTACCTCGAGCTTATCGAGTACCGTTGTCACCAAACTCTCTTCTTGTATAAGGAGTGCCGCGAGCAGGTGCATCGGAGAGACCTGATTTTGCGCACGCTCAACAGCGAGCTCATGAGCTCGTCGCACCGCTTCCTTTGCTTTTGTGGTGAAGTGATTAAATGGTGGCATATGTATTTTAAGAATTAGGAACGGTTACAGTTGCTTCTGGGGCGGCAGCAGGAGATGCAGGAGATATATAGGTAGTGGAATCTGCCGAAGGTGCACTAATGACAAGACCGATAACTTCCCCAAACAAGGTAATAAGTACTGAACCGGGGGTTACTGACGAAACACTTGCTTCTACTTTTGTGAATTCTCCTGGCTGTGCATCAGGGAGCGAGGCAACAACGCCGGTTCCTACCGTATCGCTTCCTACTCCGCCGATCCGAATCACGCTTTGACCAAGCGATAGCTTATGGATGTCGGCAAATGAAATAGGAGTGACCGCGGTGGTGGTGCCAAGCGCTAACTTCAGTGTTGCAAAGGGACTACTTGTTCCGTTTGCTACGACCTCCAGCGCCACACGCTCTCCGGAAGGGAGAATTGCTTCAAATGTATCGGACTTTGCTTGTTGAAGAGCTGCTTTGTCTGTCAGTGCTGCGCCATCTGCGTTTGTGATAACGCCGCGAGCGACAAGGTCGTCACTCCCCTTTGCGACAACACGGACAATTCCCTTCCGCACTTGCGCGATCGATTGGGCAGCAAGATCATCATCCTTCACCACAACTGTTTTTTCCGTGGAGATGACAGCTGCGCCTTGGGTTGAGGGAACTACTTTTTCGACGGTGTGCTCAACAATTTGATTGACCACCCTGGTTACCCCTTCCGGCGCCTGCTCCATAAGCGAGACCGTGACGATTCCTGTGGCAATTGACGTAACAAAAGACACAAGAAGCGTGAGTAGTACGATCTGATGCTTAGTAAGCTGTTCTAGATCCATGGTGTGTACAGTAAAGGACGCTGATACCCTAAACTATACCACGCGACGATGGGTCCTAGCAACCCTCAGCAGCGCTTGCACGAGAGCCTTCATTTCATTTTTTGTTGCTGACGGTAACAACGTAAGCCGAAATGCTTCGAGCGCTGTTTGCTGCGATATACCAAGCGCTTCTAACACATGGGAGACACTCTCTTCCCCGGTACTACATGCCGAGCGCGTCGAGGCTGCCACTCCTTCCTTATTCAGTGCAATAACCGCCATCTCGCCCAGAAGACCCGGAATAGACACGTTGACGTTGTTCGCCACACGCTCCTTACCAGTAGGCCCATGTATCACTGCGTCAGGGAATGCTTTTTTGAGTTCTGTTATTAAAAAGTCGCGCACCGCTGCCGTTTGTTGCGCGCAGTCTTCCACACGCTCTTGCGCATCAAGAAACGCAACAGCAAAACTACCAGCAAGCGGCACGTTTTCTGTCCCTGCGCGGTATCCACGCTCTTGCATCCCACCCCAGAGAATCGGTTCAATCGGCACACCGCGGCGTACATACAGGAGCCCTACACCCTTTGGACCAAGTATTTTTTGTGCATCAAGGGTAAGGAGGTCGACACCAAGACTCTCTATATTAAGAGGAAGCCAAAGCGGTGCTTGTGCGGCGTCGCTATGTATAAAGAGAGGCAGCGTACTTCCGCTCGCAGTGCGCTCTTTGCGCACCTGGCGTACCAGTTTAGAAATTTCTTTTACGTTTTGAATGGTGCCAACCTCGCTATTAATGAGCTGCACAGAAATAAACACCGTTTCTTCGGTAATCGCCTCCTTAAGCGACTCGAGTGTCACAAACCCTTCGCTGTCTACTTCGAGTTCAGTCACGTACAGTCCTTCGCGTTCGAGCGCGCGCAGTGGTTCCAAGACCGACGCATGTTCAATACGCGACGCGATTGCATGCAACTCGCCATGTTTTGCAAGAAGCGGACGCAACACACCTTGGATCGCCAAGTTATTTGCTTCCGTACCGCTTGCCGTAAAAATAAGTTCTTCTGCTTGTGCGGCGAGTACTTGGGCGATCTTTTCTCGCGCGGTTTCTAGCTCGTTTTTTGCAAACACTGCTTCGTCGTGCAAGGCACCCGGGTTGCCAAAGAGGTTGAGCAAGCGGATCAGCTCTTTTTTTGCACGCACCGAGAGCGGTGTTGCAGCCGCTGCGTCCACATAGATGCGTTTTTTTGAGAATAGTGGAAACATACAGTCAATCTAACCACAGCTCGCAATTATGAACAATTGAATATATACTGGTCGTCAAGTATGGCAGATAAGGCGCTAGAAGCGGGGGTCCGCCCCCCGATCGTTGCTATTGTGGGACACATCGACCACGGAAAGTCGACGCTTCTTGACTATATCCGCCGCACCAACGTCGTCGACACAGAAGCCGGCGGTATTACACAACACCTCTCGGCATATGAAGCCGAGCACGAAAACGCGTCGGGCAAACACCGCATCACTTTCCTCGACACGCCAGGTCACGAAGCATTTAAGGCTATGCGCGCCCGCGGACTGGAAGTTGCAGACGTGGCTATTTTGGTTGTCTCTGGCGAAGAGGGTGTAAAGCCGCAAACCATGGAGGCACTGAAGCTGATCGAAGAGGTTGGCATCCCCTACATTGTCGCACTCACTAAAATTGATAAACCTGGCGTTAATATCGAACGCGCAAAAGCATCACTCCTTGAACACAGCATATTTATAGAAGGCATGGGCGGCACCGTACCGTGCGTTGCGGTCTCGGGCAAAACAGGCGCAGGTATTCCAGAACTCCTTGACCTTATTCTCCTTGCTGCAGAAATGGAAGGACTGAGTGCAAACCACGACGCTCCGGGCGAAGGCCTTGTTATCGAAGCAAATGTGGATGGTAAGCGCGGCCTCTCTGCAACACTTATCGTGCAAAACGGCACGCTTATGAGCGGCGAGTACGTAGTGTCCGGCAGCAGCTTCGCTCCGGTACGCATCATGGAAAACTTTTTAGGCAAACCGATTAAAGAAGCAAAACCAGGAAGCCCGGTTCGCATCATCGGGTTCAGCACCCTACCTGCGGTGGGCAGCAAGTGGCACGCGGTAGAGTCTAAACGCGAAGCGGAAGAAGATACTGCAGCAGAACTCCAAAAGCGCACCACCACACGCGCGGCCCAATCTCTTGATAGCGAAGAAAGCGAGCGCATGGTCCTTCCCCTGGTTATCAAAACCGACGTTGCCGGGACAGGCGATGCGGTCGTACACGAGATGGAAAAACTGCCGAAGTTTGAAAAGCTTGAAGTGCGCGTCCTTTCGCAAGGAGTCGGTCCTATTTCAGAAGGCGACGTACGCTTGGTCGGGAGCGGCAAAACCCCGGGCATCGTTGTAGGCTTTAACGTAAAAGTAGACAGCCCTGCGCGCGACCTTGCCGAGCGTCTTGGTGTAGAAATTCCTGTCTTCAACATTATTTACAAACTCACTGAGTGGCTAGGAGCAGAGCTCGAAAAGCGCCGCCCTCGCCACCAAAGCCAGGAAAAAACCGGCGCAGCAAAAATTCTAAAAATCTTTAGTACTACCAAAGGACGCACCGTACTCGGCGGTCGTGTCGAAGAGGGCGAGCTTATCCAAGGCGCGGAAGTAAAGATCATGCGCCGCGACCTCGAACTTGGCGTGGGCGAGATTGTGAGCCTCCAGTCGCAAAAAACTGCAGCGAAAAAAGTTGAAAGTGGATCAGAGTTTGGCGCAATGGTAAAAACAAATGCTGATGTTGCAGCCGGCGACCGAATCGAGTCATTTAAAACTGTTATCGTGTAGCACTCTATGAATAACCGCCACGACAAAATTACTGACGCACTCAGAGAAGTCGCTGCAGAATTCCTTGTTCGCGAAGCGAATCGCAACTCTCTCGTCACCGTTACTGCTGCGCGACTTTCAGACGACAACAAACGCGGCATCATTTACATTACGGTCCTTCCAGAAAGTGCAGAGGAAGCCGCACTCGCCTTCGCCAACCGGAACCGCGGCGAGTTTTCAGAGTTCTTCCAAAAACGCATCAAGGGCGTCTTTATGCCGCACATCGAGTTCCAGATCGACAAAGGCGAGAAAAGCCGCCAGCGCCTCGACGAACTTTCGTAAGTCCGCCGAGTGCGCTAGAGTAAAAGGGTTCGTAAAAGGCCACGTAGTCAAGTGGTAAGACAAGGGTCTGCAAAACCCTCATGCGCGGGTTCGATTCCCGCCGTGGCCTCTAGTTTTGATATTCTGTAGATTTGTGTTATAGTTTTTTTGATTGTTCTTCTGTGGAGGTCTCAATGTTGGAAGCAATTGACAACGCACTCGCGAAGCGCTACCTCTCCCCCAAGGAGAAACTACAGACCGAAATTGTGCGACGACTTCTTTCTAAGTCGTTCACAAGAGATACAAGCATAAAAAATCTCTATCGTTTTGAAATGGGTGATGGAAAAATTCTGTCTGTCTCCATAGAGCTAAAGAATTGGATTGAAGGGGTCTATCTTGCGTTCTCATTCCAAGACGAAAACGGAAATGTGCTTTATCATGAAACTGTGACCGACTCGGTCATAGGCTCATTCAGACATCATCCTTTCGGCGAGCTCTACGAGCACGTGACCGATCAACATCGTAAAGAGATCAACGAAGACAAAGTCACCGACCTGACTGAACTTCTTCAGAGAATCAACTAGCACTTAGTTAAACAAAAGCCCTTACCTGGGCTTTTTTCTTTAAAACTAGTGTTTAGCGCTCGCTCGTACGCAGGTATTTTGTTTAAATTTCCACACCTCTTCTACTGAAAACACTTGTTCAAAAGCTGAAATAAACTCCAGATGCCGAGAAATATTAATCAAAATAGTGCCGTTCGGAGCAAGAATTTTTTGTAGTGCCTGGAGTGTGTTTCCTTCCGCAATCCGAGGTTCGGGAGTATCACCAAAAAATGCATCTATACATATCAGGTCGTATGCATGAGACGGCAACGTCGGAACCACATCATAAACGTCTCCTACTACTATCGTTGGTTCTGTGTGCCACCCTGCAACTTTTTTTGCTATAGCAACCATAGCAGGATCCCACTCTATTGCCGTAATCGCTGCATTCGGAAACGCTTTTTCTACTTCTCTTACATGGCGACCTCCACCTAACCCCAAAAGCAATACTCGCTTTACAGGCGCTCCCGCAACTTTGCGTAGCGCAGTACGCCACAACCCGGTTACATACGGACCCGTCTGTTCGAAACCTCCTGCGTAGACTGTTACACGATTAAGAAACTGTTGCACGGTTATAGGGCCGTTCTTTTCTGACTGCACAACGTATTTATGAGGCAGAAGATACATCATCAATAGCGCGCACAAGTACTTGGGCAACTGCTTCAATTTCTTGTCGCGTCTCTGTGCCTGCGGAAATACGCACAAAGGGCTCTGTTATGTCTGTTGCGTAGCGTGCGGTCACATACACGCGAGTCGTATTAAACCCGAAACTCGTTCCGCCAATTAGGTCTACTCCTGCTTTTTTTGCATGCATAAGCACGGACTGAATAAACGCATCGTACCGTTTTACGTTTTTATATTTTTCTTTAAACGACAAGACGATAAATCCACCCTGAAATGGGAGGTCTTTGGTCCACGCGTATCCCGAATACGACGGCAACCCTGGATATACAACATGGGAAATACTGCTTTGCTTGTCCACCAGACGAGCATCAAGAGTTTGTGCAAGATAGAAAGCGTTTCTTCCTACCCGACGCATACGTTTTTCAAGTAGGACGCGATTAGGAGTAGGCAGTGAGAGCACAGACGCCTCAGGAATAATAGTGCCGAGGTGCATCCGTGCTTGGAAAAGCCCTCGTTCAGCAAATTTTGGCGCCCATACAATTCCTGCATTTACACGATCAAACCCGAACTGATGATATTTAATCAAACTTTCAACCACCAGTAGCCGTGGCCCATTTGCGCGAAGTGGCACATCGTTAAGTGGCTGATACAGCACTCCTAGCCCAGTATTATCTAGCACTATCGTTGCACGACTCGGCAACACCTCGACCAATGACCGCAGCAACACCGACAGATTTGGCACAGGTAGTGCTTCGGCACCACACAACGAGTCGAGAAATACCAGCGCCGGGCGACGCGTCCGCGCAAGTTCGATAATCTGCTCTGTATCAAACTCATCAACATACACTACCTTTCCAGGGAATATATGTTCGAGCGCCCATTTGTTTTGAAAGTAACTAGACTTCCCCGCAAGCACCACGTCCTGAGGCTCTACAGTTTTTACCAGATGAGTAAGCACTGTAGTAACAGCGGCCATGCCGCTATTCGTTGCATACGCAACGGGAGAAAATCGCATACTGTGGTCAATGTATTCTTGCACGAACAAATTACTGTATTTCTTTTCCTCGGCATGTAAGTCTCGTTTGTAATCATTTTCTGAAGCGCCAATGCTTCCTGTTTCTCGACCAGCTTGGGACATAGCGGAGTGTACAAACGACGGCGACTGCCACAAGTCGGCAGATAATACCGACCCAAGCGTGCTATAGAACACGCGCACAAGGTCTGCGTACTGTTTTTTTGCTTCGCACAGTCGAGGAACATCCTCTGTAGTCCACTGCTCAACAGTATTGAGTAACTTTTGTATATCATCCCGCACGGAAGCACATTGTTCCTTTAACGCAGCACTTGTTGTTTTGAGATAGGAAAAGGTTGGAGAATAGAACACAGCGCGCGAAGAGTCGAGCCTGTGCTCATACGCAACTAGTTTAGTATGCGCCCCTATCACGAGTTCATACAGTTCCGTCAGGTCGTCTTGAAGGTCGCGCAGCGTTTCGTCCATTGCAGCATTTTATCATGCACGGGTCGCATGCTATGCTCAGCACATGTTGCGGCGTTTTTTTAAGACATCGTCTTCTTTGCAACCCATCACTAAAAATATCCCGGTGTTCGAACATACCGGTACACGCCCAGGCAAAACTCTTCTTGTTACCGCTGGCATGGATGGAGACGAGTATACAGGAATTGAAGCTGTGTACGCGCTACACAAAAAATACAAGACTCGAGATTTTGCAGGAAGACTTATTTTAATCCCGATTGTAAACATTGAAGGATTTAAGGCGGAAACCAGTAAGAATCCTGTCGACAACAAGTACCCTAAGTTTGTATTCCCCGGCAAGGCACACGGCACAGCAACCGACCAACTCATGCACTGGCTTACCGAAACGTATGCGTTCCACGCCGACTGCTGGGTCGACCTGCACGCAGGCGCACTCACTGAAACCATACCTACTCCTTTTGTGTGGGTATACACCACAGGAATAGAAACAGTCGATGCTCGTACTGCAGCGTGGCTCGCAACCAATCCCGCTGCTTTTGTGGTACAGGAAACAGCGAGAGGAAGCGAGCAGGCAGTAATCCTTGCAAACCACAACTGCGCACACGTTCTAACCGAAGCAGGAGGCCGCGGCACCCGCGAGGCACACATGGTCGCACAACAAGTAGCATGGACAGAATCGGTCATGCAACAGTATGGGATGATCCCTCCCGCTACTTATCGCGCTACAGCACCCTCTACGATTTTTACCCATGTCGAAAAAGTGCACGCACCACAAAACGGCCTGTTTACCCCGACACACCAAGGCAGCACCATTACAGAAGGAGAAGAACTTGGCGTCTATAGAAATTACACGGACACCCTTACAGAAAGTGTGCAGGCGCCTCGAAGCGGTACCGTCTTGTGGCGCAAGGAAACTATGTCACTGCGCAAAGGAGACACTATTGCTGGTATTGCGTACTAACGCATACGCATCTATCATGGCGTGTATTGCCGGGATGATGGAATTGGTAGACATACAGGACTTAAAATCCTGGGAGCCGTTAAACGCTCGTGTGGGTTCGATTCCCACTCCCGGCACCAAGTAGTACATATGGAGGATCATTTTAAAACGACGATTCCCCAAGAATGCTCTCTTAAAGAAGAGTGGCCTGAGTATCACCTCACCACCGCTCCTCCCTCCTCACAAAAATCTCTTGAACTGCTCACCCACCCTAAAGGATTGCGCTGGGGTATTTGGCCTCTTTTTTTTGAAAAATATATAAGCGACACGGAGCCAGACCTTGCGAGTGCAGCACGCATTGGTACACCGCCGCCTCGCTTTATTGCATGGTCGCGCGTGCGGCGCCGCGATATTCCAAAAGGATGGCACCAATTTTCAAAACGCCCTGCGGAAATAATCGGCTTCGCGGACCTTAGCCTTAACTCTGATTACCACGACGCGTGGGCACCGACTGCAAAACGCTATTGCAAAAAATGGCTCACTCTTGTTGCGAACAACACATACACAATCACTCCTATTACGATGGAAGAATTTAGTGCTGCATACAAAAAAAGTTTTGTGTATAGAAACATTGGCGACCAGCAACTTGCCTACACAGAACGTAACTGTATACAAAACACACCGTACACCGAGCTATACGGTGTCCGCGACGCAAAAGGAAGAGTAGTGGCAGGGATCTCCACCCTATGGTCGCCTAGCACCAAAAGCACCTACTACATAGCAGGCTTTATACAAGACGAAGTAAGTAAAGACCCGCTCATGATCGGACTCATGGACTACTGGCACCGAGAGGCAGCTACTCGGGGTGTGCGCTTTGTACATTTAGGATTATTTTGGGGCCCTGGCAAAGACAAACACTGGAAAGGATTTTCGCAATTTAAAAAACAATTCTGTACACACCTTGTGGAACTCCCGCCACTCCTGTGGCGATTCATGCCCGGAAAACTTTTTTAGCACAATTTGTGCGCCCAGTAGGATTCGAACCTACGACCTTCTCCTTAAGAGGGAGCAGCTCTACCAACTGAGCTATGGGCGCGATTTCTATAAATTACAACAAAAATGAGAAAATTTCTATACCCTCCGGCGACAAATGATCTTTCTTAGACTACAATCGAACTATACGGGCGAGTGGCGGAATTGGTATACGCGCGTGGCTTAGGACCACGTTCCTCACGGATTGGGAGTTCGAGTCTCCCCTCGCCCACAAAATACGTTGCAACATAAGGCTATTGTAGCTTGACTTTTTGCTCGAAATATGATAAAATGCGCCGCAGAGCGGTGCATATCCGCACAACCCTAGCTCTTCGAAAGGAAAAAACATGATCGTAGATCCGGTTCTTGGCTACGCACTGGGCATTCTTGGTAGCGTAGTTTTGTTTCTCTTTCTGCTGCCATTGTGGCCGGGTCTTATCGACAGACTCACCAACAGGCCAAATAAATACCGCGGCACTACGGACACCGTGCACGACGACCTCGGCACAGCACCAGACCACGAGAAGTCGGACTTTGGCTACTTCACCTACATCGAACCCGAGAAGGTGAAGATAATCGAGCGAGGCGACCTCTTTAAGTACGCGATTATGAAATCGCACGACAAGATGTTCCTCGGCGAAGATCCTGCAAGCGGCTACACCATCCGAGACGTTCACTACTGGGAGGTAGTCCCTTCTATCTACTCAGGCGGCTCAGATCCTATTCCATTTCCCACCAAGCGATTGTACGGGATATGGACAATACTCTGGATCTTCTACTCGCCGCTCAGCATTCTCTTCTGGTTGTGGAAGGAGTGGGTGTACTGGTTGACGGGTGCTGTCTTTACCGGCATCTACCCGTTCCAGAAAGTCCGCACCTATCCTCTTGAGCACTTCAAGAAGATCACGCAAAGCGGTGGCGAGATCGAACTTCGTCGACTCCTTGACTGGAGCGACCACTATCGCGTCGGCGACTTCCAGTTCCCCTTGCGGGTACCGGCTGCCGACACGAAGGACAAGATCCCGGTCGAAATCCTTGTCAACGCAATAGCGCGGGTATTCAATCCGCACCTCACTGCGTACAATTCGGACGACGACTGGGGTACACGTCTTATCGCAACGATCTCTGACTCGGTAACGCATTATACGAGGCCCCGGCCTCTTGAAGCTGTGTTGTCGGCGGAAAGTCCTGCGCTAGTGCGCGAGCTCGAAGAAACTATTCTCAACGAGAATGGTCGCATTATAAGAGGCGTCATCATGCAGGGCGCTGCCGTTGAGTTCGGCATCGCACTTCCCTCTGTCCAAGTACTCGACATCAGCCCGTCTGACAAGAGTCGATATGATGCTCTCGGCGACCTCGCCATTGCTCGCATCGACCGTCAGGCGATGGAAGAGCGCGCAAAAGGCAAGGCAGCCGACATTCGCGAACAGGGCGAGGCTCTCAAGACTCACCCAGGTGCGGAAGCGATTCCGCACATCGAAGGAATGGTCCGTGCAGCGAAAGCTGCCGGCGAAGCAGGCGGAATGGTTATCCTCCCTGGCACCAGCGGCCCGTCCGTTGATCCAGTACAGGTGGCTATTCTCGACGCTCTGCGCAACCCTGACCGGAGAAACCGTACCAGCGGCACTACTCCGCCACAAGGACCTGACACTCCATGACAGTAGGACAGATAGCAACACTTGCTCTAGTGGGGGCGTTACTGCTCTTCAGTATCGTCGCCCTTGGCTTGTATCGCGACCATCGTCGCACCAAAAGGATCAAGGAGACCATGACTGCTCCGGCACCTCACACCGACCATCATGCAGACGACCACCACGACGAACACGCGGAGGATCATGGGCACGAGGAACACGCCTCTGAAACCTCTTCGTCGGACACATCGTCCGGACGAAGCAGCATCTGGCGGTACTGGTGGGCATGGGCTCCGGTTCTCTTCCTTACCATCGGCCTGACCGCCCTCGTGACGATTGTGCCGCCGGAAGTGTACGAGAATGTTACCAGGGTGATCCCAGAGCCGGTCTTGTCCTTCGTGACAGACATCGCTCTTCTTATCTTGGTGGGTATTCTCGTGGGGTCGATCGCCTACCTCGTCGTCCTCATCATCATTTCGATGATAAGCCCCGGCGCGATGAAGCCTAACCATCTTGCACTCACCTTCTTTGCGGTCGTTGTGACCTTGGGGCTCGTCTCCTCGGCACGCGCCCAGATCGTAGAGACAATGTGGTGGCCATTTTCTGAAAGTGCAGCAGCAGCCGCGTGCCCTGGCACGTCGGAACTTCTCCCCCTTCGGGCAGGAGAAGAACCGCGAGTAATCAGTGCAAACGGCTGCGAGCTACGCTGGGTGGTCGAGTCGGGCTGTGTTGCCTTCCTCAACCGCGCGGGCGAAGTGGTGATAGACCGCGCCTGTGTGCGCGGCGACGTGGTGGTAACTGCGTACAGCATCTACTCGGTGCAGGCAGTTACCGCAGAGGCGACCATCTCGCACACGCTCTGCATTCCGCACTCACCACGCACCAGCCTCTACGTCTGTTTCTAGTACCTTCTACAACGCAAACGGCGGACCCTTTTCAGGGCCCGCCGTTTTTCTTTTGTCTGTTTTTTAGTCTCGCCAGATAGTGTCGACACCGACTGGAGCGCCTATCAGATCCACCATGAGGTTAAAGATCCCATACGCACCCGCCATGATAAACATACCGATGACTCCCCAGAGCATGTGCTTCTTGCCGTTTTCCTTAGCAAGCGTGTCGGTCGAAAGACCCCACACGTACTCCACAATACCGTAGACGAAGATCAGGAACCCGAGCGCGAAGAACAAGAGTATGAAGGGCTGGATAACATTGTCCGAGAGACTCTGTGTAAACGAGCGCGGATCCATTCAGAATTAGTTAATACTTGGAGCCTTTATAGTTGAATCCTCGTTAACACCCAAGGTGGTGCGGATCACTCCGATAATGCCCATGATAGACACCATGATGAAGAGTGCGATAACGCTCCAAAGCATGTACTTCTTAGCAGCTGCTGCTTTATCGCTACCCTGGTTAAATACGAAGCGGATAAGACCCCAGAAGAAGATAACGAGAGCCAAACCGATCATTATTGGGATAAGAAGATCTACGATACCTCCTAGTGCTTCCACAAGCTGAGTAATAGTATCTTTTGCGTCTGTCTGTGCAAACGCAACGAACGGAAGAGCATATATCAAAGACGAAGCTGCAAGTAACTTTTTCATACAATATTAATACTTATATGCCTTAACTGTAGCAGACCCAACCCCTGCCTCAAGGCCCAGCGGGCCTTCCTGTGGACAACTAGTTAAGCGAGTCTATGTCGACCGGGTACTGGTTCGGGTAGTTTGTACGGTCTGTGGTCCAGGACTCCCGGTACGTTTCGTTAGGCAACAATGTAACCATCAACACACGGACAATGCCTGCAATAGAAAAAAGGACGAAGAGCGCAACAACACTCCACATAATTGCCTTTTTACGCTCTGCTTTATACTTTCCGCTCGAGATTTCAAATACAAAACGCACAATGTTTACTAAAAACATCAACAACGCTATCGAGGCTAACAACCCTACAATAAGGTTTACATAGCCGACTATAACGGCCACAAAGTCTGCAAATGTACGGACGTCTTCAAACATAGCTAGCAGTCAGACACACCTCTAATATCAACCTGACACGCGGTGTCTATCAGGATATTGATGATGATTGAGGCACTGATAACAATTGCGATACCAAGCAGTGTATAAAGGAGCTGACGCTTCGCGGTTGCAAGCTCCTTCGGATTACCACGCGCAAGAATAAGCCGAAAACCAGCGTAGACAATAAACAAAACCGCAAACGGCACTACAATTATAAGAATCGCTTGGAAAAATCGGTCGAGGAGCTCCGGAACAGAGCTAACGTTAAGAGGATTCTGGAGCGAGTAGGCATTGTCGACTCCTCCTCCTGCAGTATCAACACCACCACCTGGTGTATCAAACCCTCCTCCTTGTGCAAAGACAAATAGCGGCGAAAGGAGGAGTGCCAGAGTTACAAAAAATGTGCGTATCATACGTTATCGAGACGAAGGCATAAGTGAACGAAGTTCCTGTGCAGCATCCCGCACTGCTTCGCTTGGCGTATTTGCCCCGCTTATTACGGATTCTATCATGGTCTGAAATGCGGCAGAGGTCTCCAGTGGATTAGGGTCAAGGAAGCCCCACGAGTACAACGCCGACTTTATAGCAATTCCAACACTGGCGTTCGCGGTGGTATTTACCGAGACATCGCGTCGGACCGGCGGCAACCCGGTCGTGCCCACAAGCGCCGCAACAACTGCCGGTCCAGATAACTCTTGAGCCACAACAACGGCGCCGTTTGGATTGCGCGCCGTGCGGGCAATAGCGAGCCCACTCAGTAAGCCGTAGGTAAATTTTGAGCTATTTCCCTCAATCTGCGGCACTTCCGCTACACCAAAGCGCAGGTTAGGGTTGCGAGTGACAAAACTGCTTCCCTCGCTCACTAACCCAAAATACACTGCCAAGTCGCCGGCAATAAATGCTTCACGCGAGCGCGGGAGGGAACGATTCCACGAGTAGCTGGTTTTTGTCGGGTTGGCAAATTCGGTATAAAAGCGCACCACAGACTCCGCTGCACCGTTTACGCGCGCGGTATTTTCCCCAAAGACTGACGTAGGCGTACCGTTACTCCCGCGCACCACAACACGGTCACCCGCTTGCATAAAGAGCGTGTATAAAATTTCTTTTGCATGGTCGACATTGCGCCACTCGCCAAGAGCAACGCTACTTTTCTTTACCGCAGAACCAACGTTATACGACGTTATTTTCGGCGCCAATTCTAAAAAGTCGTTCCAGTAGACCGGCGGCGTTGCAACACCTGCACCCGCAAAGAGGTCCCGGTTCCAGTACATAACAAGCGGGTCGATCGTAAACGGTAGCGCGAGTGCGCCCTGCGGAGTTAGGAATTGTTGTGCGCCGTCTATAAACGAGTTTAAAAACGTACCCTGCGAGACATAGCGATACGGAATAGGGATGATTTTGTCGGCAAAGGTAGTTACCTCTTCGGTCGATATCAAGAAGAGGTCCGGACCCTTGCCGCTCGCCATAGCGTCTACTAAATCTTTTTCATACGTAGCAGGATTTTTATATACATACGACACACCTCCCAATATGTCTTTGTCTCCCTCTGCTAGTGCCTCGTTGACCGTCAGTGCGGGCAGCGTACCCCACACCACTACATTCCCCACCGCATTACTGTTACCCAAGCCCCCCATCGTAGCAAACACACCGACACCAAGGAGCACTAATGCGCCAAATATACCGAGCACAATAATTTGAAATGTAGACATGTTTGCTTAATAGTGCCGCACCTTACGACTTTTTCCTACCGATAAATCCCCAGTGGTAGGCACCCGCAGGAATGGGGTCGCTCGTAAGAAACCCATGTTTTTCAAACAGCTCGCGCGCATCTGCCTCCGTAAGCACATGGTCTTTGTGCGGACCCAAGCCGCCCCAAGAGTCCGACCAGTCTATAACCAAAGCGCGGCCACCCTTTTTAAGTACGCGTTTTATTTCCTTAACGCAGCCTTCTTTGTCTTCAAGCGTAAATAACACGTTCGCTGCTATAACCAGGTCGACAGAGTCGGGCGGCAAGTTGCTCCCCTTTTCCTCTGACACATTACCGTGGAGCACTTCGACATTACGCAAGCCTTCAGCATGCGCGATGGTTTTCAGTCGTGGCAGAAGATCGCGGTTAATGTCTATCGCCCATACGACCCCGTGCTCGCCCACTTCCCGCGCAGCTGCGCGAGCAAAAAAGCCGGACCCGCTACCAAAGTCCGCAACATGCATGCCTTCGTGCACATGCGCCGCGGCAACTGCTTGGAGAGGATTTAAAAACGAACTGTCGTTCATCTCCCCAAGTATATACCGAAAAACTGCCCCGAGTGGGGCAGTTTTGGAAACATTGTTTAGAGTTTTTCTACTTTTGTTACTTTTACAACACCAACAATGTCGTATTTTTCGTTCGCTGCCGGTGTAGAAACTACGCCGGTAACACGTACGCGCACTTCGGTGTCGGTAATAGTCGGTGCAACATCCCACAGATTTTGCAGCGCATAGTGGTTACCCTCGGCGGTCACCAGACCGAATGCGCATTCCATAGTGTGCGGACCGTCACCCTTGTGCGGGAGGCAAGTGATCTTGCCCGTAAGCGTCGTCTCAGTTCCTGTGCCGACAGTCGGATCCGGACCTGGAGCTGCGCTAATTGCATTCAAGACGCCATCAACCTGGTCGCTGCCGGCCATCAAACTTATGCGGGCAAGAATGTTCAGAAACAACTGCTCCATGCCTTCGTCGGAAATCGCACGAGCTGCAGAATGCAGTTCCTGTTCGCCATTAAGGTCGTAGGTTACCTGACCATTAGCTACCACATAGCGGCCAATGAGCGCATCTATGTTGTTGAAATCCTGCGCGATTAACCCCGGATACACACGCATAAACATAAACGGCTCGTAGCCTTCGATCGGCTGACCGATTTCCGCCACAACCTTTGCGCGCACAGTATCAATAAAACGAGTTTTGTCTGCCTGCGACAAGCCGCTCGACGTGTTGCCGGAATCCACAGGCGTGCCGCCCCCATTCCACGAAGCAAAGGTAACTGCTCCGACCAGCACCAAGGCTGCGAGCACGAACCCTGCAATAAATTGCTTATTCATCATATATAGGTGAATAGTACTATTAACTTTCTACAGCGACAGCCTGTGAGACCGCTCCCACAGAACTCTCTGCTTTAAGCACATGGGCACCCCAGAGCGAGTATGCGGTGACTACCGCAAGTGTTAGAAGGGTTACCCCAGCAGTGTCTCTATAGTAATAATATCGCGCTCTCATACCCTATATGATGTGTGAGATCTTATTTTCTTACAGTGCCGCTAAAGATACGATTAAGAAAAGCCGCACCCTCGTGAGGGTGCGGCGATATTAAAAGAACAGTGCAGGCTATTCGGCTGCTGCAAGCTCCTCGTCGGGATGCGGCTGCTTGCGCCGAGGGCGCCTGACCGGCTTCATGAGCGACTCCGGCAACTGCGCGACCCTCGGCTTCGTAGGGGTCGACCCCGGCAACACACGAGGCTTGGACGCCACAGTGCGTACCGCGACCGGCTCCGGAGCGCGCGGCGGCGTCGGTGCCAAAGCAAGGGCCATAAAGCCCCGCGCCTTCCACCCGCGCTTCGAAGCGCGGGTAGGCACATGAATTCCATTCCGGCGCTTGATGCGCCGACGCTGCTTAAGCGTCATCTTACTCTCCCTTGTTGAAAGCTAGATACTGCGCATCGTAGCAAATGCAGGCGCTTAGGCAATAAGCCCGCGCACCTGCACTTGCGCAAGGTAGAGGCGGCCAGACTCGGTTGTTCGCGCCAGATCCTCTTTGGAAGTACCAAGAAAATCATATTCTTCGACTTCTCCCGAAGGAGTAAGCATTCCTACATAGTCTGCCGTGTAGCAGTGCATGCGGAGCAGCGTGTCCTGACGGCCATGCGCCGGACCTTCAACCAAACAAAACGCCTCTATCGTGTCAGGGACAATACTGACACCAAGCTCTTCGTCGATTTCTCGGACAAGCGCTTGCACGTGCGTCTCGCCACTCTCTATCTTGCCGCCAGGGCAATAAAAAAGTGTTTGTTCACGTGAGCGAGCCATGAGCACTTTGCCGTCGCGTATGTATGTCCACGCAACCTTTTCTATTACCTTTGGTTTGTCTTCAATTGTCTGCATCGTTGTCTCCCGGGTTCAATTCTAACCGGAGTTATACCACAAAAAGAAAAACCGCGGCACTTTGTGCCGCGGCTGCATATTATAGAAGAACAAGAGTGCTAGAAGCTCCCACCTCCGCCACCGGAGTCGCCCCCGCCAGAAGAGCCACCGCCTGTGTCAGAGCCACCACCCAGGGACGGGCTTGAATCGAAGCCGGAAGGCGTGTGAGCCGGTTCATGACGATGATGCAGTCCGTGGTCATGGCGATGATGCGCATGAGCGTCGAAGACCGGCACGCCGTGTCCCATGCTGGGCGGCTGCGGATGACGCACCAGGTCAGCCGGCAACGTCTCAACCGCACGGTACCCGCCCACCTCACCATCCGCGAGCAAGCCCTGGAGGATGACAGAGTTGATGACCGCGCCGTCATCGGCCTGATAGGTCCCATTCGGCTGCGGGTAGAACACCTTCCGATTCGGACCGATGACATACCTCGGCTTCCGCCGATGAGTATGAGCAGACGCAGGAGGAGGCGGAGGCGGGACAAAGCGGTCCTGCGGCCACTGCTGGCGCGCAGGCTTCTTGTTCCCGCCAAAAAAGAAGCTAAAGAAACCCATGTGATTCCCTTTCCTGTTGTGTGTAAGGAAGTTCCGAAACTATAATAGTACAAAAACCTCAGTTAGTCAACCATCTGCTCTACTTATTTTCAAAATCCTTTGGATCAAAATATTCAACCAAAAATTGAATCTGGGTTGCCATGTCGTCGCGACGTTCTTTCATTTCTTCCTTAGAGAGAAAAACTAACTCTCTGCATTCGTCAGTAGGAGTGAAGTTAAAATCTTCTACATCAAACGTATATGCGAGCACAAGCACCCAGTACCATTCCATTCCCCGCCTCGACCCCTGTTTCGACGTCCAGAGATACAAAGGTTTTTTGGACATCCATTTTACTTTCAAACCCATTTCCTCTTGCACCTCGCGCACAAAACCTTTTTCTATATCTTCGCCAAAATCGAGCCCGCCACCAGGAAGCTCTAAAGAACCATTTACACGATGTTTATTCGTGACATCGCGCACAAAAAGCACTTTTCCATCACGCACACAGATCCCCTTTACCGTCACACGATAAAAAGCATCAGGAAAATCCGGCGACTGTTGTGGAGGTTTAGCCATGTTTTTTAAATTTTATACCAACTACTCCGTATTTTGCTTCATCTTCTTTGGAGTAGTATTCGTACATATTTTCTACTCGCTCAATGTTTCCATCTTCTATACCAAATTCCGTAAGTGGACGCGAAAGAAATAGGTCGCGGAATGTGGGCGCATGGATTAGCTCCACCACTTCCACCTCTTCTTTTTCTACAAAATCTGGCCGCAAAGCAAACACAAGATGGTCCCCGACTTTAATCTGTTGACGCTTTTCATCATTGAGCCGCGACTCGATTATTTGCTTGCCGCTGCGAATCTTTTCGAAAGGTCGCGGATGCAAACGCAATTCGTGCTTTTTAGCATACTCATACGTATACTTCGGATGCAATATTAAACCCCTAATTCCTTCTGGTTGATTTTCAATATCTGCCGCTTGGTTCATTTCTTCTAAAGTGAGAAATTTTCTCCAACCATTATTTAACATGTCTTTTTCCTTAGAATAGAGATCTAATTTGATTTGGAAATTTTGTTTATTTTCAGAAGTTTTTTTAAGAAAAGAGGCTGGAATTAATTTTAAAAAATATCGCTCTTCAACTACAACATCTACTTCTATTTCACAATATTGCACCTTATCTGGATTCCCTTCTTCACTAATAACGACTGCGCCGTGATCAATTTTATGTTCACCTGCTTTTTGAGGAATCTTTCCTTTATTCCACAGATAGGTGGTGAACTCTTCAGTTGTGAGTATTTTCCCTTCTATATGAAATCTCCATTTTTGTGAATCTATAGATATTGAGAAAGGACCACCTCCCCTCCCTTTAAAAGTAAAGCGATGTTTTGTTAATTCAGGTTCAATGAAACGAATAGGAATAAACCATTTGCTGTTACCCAGCCGTTCATCATACACCTCAAATAATTGAATTCCGTCAAACTCTGCTCGTTTTTTTGCTGGCTCTGTAAATCCAGTTGGACACACCATTACACCTAAATCAGCAGCAATATCTTCTAACTTTGCTTTGAAACTCTCAACTTTTTCAACACCCACTGGTTCTCCATAATTTTTAGATTCAATTGCAATTTTTATATCAAATACTCCTTGTTTTCCTTCGATATAAACGTCGATTTCTCTTTCTTCTTTAGTTTTTTTACCAATTATTTTTAAATTTCGTGATACTTTTACATTTTTAATTCCTACGCACAGTTCTTCAATTATCTCTTCCAGCAGATCACCCTTTTCTTTACTGGAAGGCATAGAATAGTACACTTAGATACAAACAAAGCTGGCGATTGCGTCACCATCGCGGAGTTTCATTATTCTTACTCCTTGAGTGCCTCTTGAGAGTGATGGGATTTCTGCAAGACCAGTGCGGATCACTTGGCCTTTCTGGGAGATAACTACAATCTCGTCTTCGCCTACACCCTCTTCTTTCGAAATTACTTTCGATGCAATGAGTGGGCCGGTCTTTGGAGTTACTTTAACGGTCTTGATGCCGCTGCCGCCGCGCTTTTGTACCTTGTATTCTTTTTCTGGTGTTGTTTTGCCAAAGCCGTTGCGCGACACTACCAAGATCTCTAGGTTTTTCTGACCCTTCTTAACAACGTCGGCACTTACGATGGTGTCGCCACTACCCAACTTCATACCGCGCACGCCACCTGCTGCGCGACCCATCGAGCGAATATCACTTTCCTTAAAGCGAATCGACTGACCCTTTGCTGAAGCAAGGAGAATTTCATCACCCTTTTCTACCAAGAGTGCTGCAATAAGTTCGTCACCCTTTTGGAGTTTAATAGCAATAAGGCCGCTGCGACGCACGTCGTGGAACGCAGTTGCATCTACCTTCTTTGCGACACCTTGTTTGGTGATCATATAGAGGAACTTCTCGCCCTCTTTCTGATTTTTACGCATCGGAAGGATCGAAGACACTTTTTCTGTGTCAGTCAGCGAGAGGAAGTTCACCAACGCCTTGCCCTTAGTTGAGCGCTTCCCTTCCGGAAGTTCATAGAATTTAATTTGATACGCCTTACCCTGGTCGCTGAAGAAGAGCACGTCGCTGTGCGTCGAGGTCGTCAGGAAGGTCGTTACAAAGTCCTCTTCTTTTGTGTCGAGGTCGATAACGCCCACACCGCCGCGCTTCTGGCGCTTAAATTCTTCTGGGTTAGTACGCTTTACGTAACCGCCTTGCGTCATAACAAGTACCTGCTCCTCGTCTGGCACCAAGTCTTCAATATTAATGATGCCTGCGCCACCCTTCATAACTTTCGTTAAGCGGTCGTCGCCGTATTTCTCGGACACTTCGCCGATTTCCTTGCGGACGACGCCGAGCATCTTCTTGTCGCTCTTCAAAAGGTCTGTCAGTTCTGCAATAAGGGCCTGTACCTCTGCGAGTTCGTCTTCGATCTTCTTGCGCTCAAGGTTTGCAAGCTTCTGCAAGCGCATTTCCAAAATAGCCGTTGCCTGCAGTGCAGAGAATTTAAATTTACTCATCAAGTTCTTATGAGCGTCAGCAACATCCTTCGATGCACGGATCGTCTTGATGATCTCGTCGATGTGGTCGAGCGCTTTTTTAAGACCAAGGAGAATATGCTCGCGGTCCTGTGCCTTCGTAAGGTCAAACTGCGTACGGCGTTTTACTACCTCGCGACGGTGTTTAATAAACTCCTCAAGGATGCCCTTGAGCGACATCGTCTGCGGCACGCCATCAACCAACACCACCATGTTGAAGTGGAAGGTGTCCTCAAGCTGCGTGTGCTTGTAGAGATAGTTCAAAACTTTTTGCGGGTGCGCACCCTGCTTTAAGTCGAGCACAACGCGAATGTCGCGGGTCGACTCGTCCCGCATTGCGCGGATGCCCTCCAGTTTTTTGTCGCGCACTAAGTCGGCAATATGCTCTTGCATGTCTGCCTTGTTTACGCGGTATGGAAGACTGGTGATAACAATCTGGAAGTTACCCTTTTTGTCTTCAACAATTTCTGCGTTGCCGCGCACCACAACGCCGCCGCGGCCGGTCGAGTATGCATGGAGCAGATCTTTTTTATTAAACGCAACGGCGCCGGTTGGAAAGTCCGGACCAGACACAAATTCCATCAAGTCCTCTACCGTTGCGGAAGGATTATCTATCAAATGCTGGAGCGCGTTAGAAAGCTCTTTGAGGTTGTGCGGCGGGATAGACGTCGCCATACCCACGGCGATACCGAGCGTACCGTTTAACAAAATGTTTGGCACTGCGGCCGGAAGTACCGCAGGCTCTCTAAGAGTCCCGTCGTAGTTCGGACGCCACTCAACCGTGTCTTTGTCCAAGTCGCCCAGGAGTTGGTCTGCAAGCCGAGACATCTTTGCCTCGGTGTAGCGCATAGCTGCAGCAGAGTCGCCGTCGATAGAACCGAAGTTACCCTGACCCAAAATAAGCGGGTAGCGCATAGAAAAGTCCTGCGCCATTTTTACCATCGCGTCATACACCGACGCGTCGCCGTGCGGGTGGTACTTACCAAGCACATCGCCCACCACTGTTGCCGACTTGCGGAAGCGGCTGCCTGCGGTAAGACCCATGCGATGCATCGCGTAGAGAATGCGGCGGTGCACTGGCTTTAGGCCGTCGCGCACGTCCGGGAGTGCGCGCGAGGTGATAACGGACATAGCGTAGTCCAAGTACGCTTCGCGCATTTCCTGCGAAATATTGCGGCCTACAATGCCATTGCCATTATTCCCTGGTTTCTTCTCCTCTTCTGCCATACCGTATTAGTAATTACCGATTTGTTTGATAGTACGATGCTTCCCACCCCGCTTGCAGTGCCTCGACGCCACTTTCGACAGACGACACCAACTGCGTCGTGTTTTCATCTGCAAGTTTGTCGGTCGTTGCAAGGCGCACGCCGAGTGTTGCTATCCAGCCCACAAACAACACCGCGGTGACGATGCTCGCAATTTGCAGTGCGGCTTGTCGGCGCTGGTGTGGTGTGCGCTCAGTGCGCATGTGGTGGATATATTTTTTCATATTACGATTGGAGCACGACGATCTCTTGTTCCTTACCTTCGAGATCTTTTTTCTTTACGGTCAGTTTTTCAACCGGTGCAACCGTCTCGCCCGCTTCTTTCAAAAAGGCTTTCAAACTTTCTGGCGTGTAGTGCATCGGGATAATCGCCTTCGGCTCTAATTGTACCGCAAGCTTGTATGCAGCTGCATAGTCCAAAACTCCCTCGCCACCAATCGGGAGGAAAAGAATGTCGATCTCATCGAGTTCTTGCTTCGCGGCGGTCGGCAAGTCGCCAGTACCCAAGGCACCTAGGAAGCAGAGCGTCGTTCCCTCGAGCAAAATACTATAAATAGTATTGATCGTTTTCTCACCGCCATAGGTCGAGTCGGTACCGAAGCCACGCACCGCAACACCTTTTACTTCGTATTCGCCAGGACCGCTCACAATAAATGGCTCGCGGTCGCCAAAGGAGACGTTTTCAATACCATTGAAGTCTTCATGGTTCATTGACGTAAAGACAACATCCGAACCAAATTTCGGGCTCTTTAACTTAGAATCTTTTGAAGGAGGGTTAAACGCTATCGTGAGGTCGCCCTGAGTTATCTTGAAGCACTCGCCGCCAAGGTAGTTAATAACCATACCCCTTCATTATAGCATCTTTTAGAGTCTTCCACCACTCACAGATTGACTGAATGTAGCTTGAAAACTATAGTAAATAGGTTGTCTGACTCGAGTTATTCTTGTCGGAACGAACAAGATCTTACCACCACATACAAATAGGGAGAGTCTCTTGGTTTCCGGTCATCACAAGCTACACGAGAGCGGCGTCCCCCAAAGTCCCCACAACAAGTTGCCGGACATACCGGCGGCAAAACCGGCACACGAACCCGTACACATCGACGGCGACGTTGCTGGGCCGCAGCCTAACCAGCGCGAACACTGGGCAACGCCTCGGCAGCAACAGCAGGCTGAACACCAGCACCAGCTGGGCGGCCAGTTCGACTAGCCGTCTCGACCTTTTTCACTACTGCCCCATCGACATTCGCCGATGGGGCTCGTTTTGTATACACTCGCAAATAGGCTTAAAAAGCCTTATTTTAGGCCATTTTTAGAACACACTTGGTAGAGCTTGACAAACATACCCGTTGGGTGTATAGTTAAGAAGTACTGTCCTTTTGGGCCCAACCACAGGAGTGCTCGATGAAGCGCACGCTCACCCTCCAGTAGTATGACGCCGGCGCCGACCTCTCATCCATGACGGCGTAGCCACGAACGGCACGCCGATCGACGAACCGCCTCTGACGAGGCAAAGGAGTCTAGCGACGAACAACCCTTGAGTGTTCTTCTCTACCAAGAGAGAAAACAAAATAGGGCTCGTACCAACAGACCGCTCCCAAACCAAAGCCCCTCAAAATGAGGGGCTTTTTTATGCACACGCCCCTTATTGCGCTTTTTTGCAACTGGAGTATATTCGGAGGCGTAACTGCTCTTTAGCAACAGAAGGAGGAAGGCGGAATGAAACGCACGTTTCTTCTCGCAGGCGCCGCCGTCGCGGCTGTCTGCGGCCCCTACGCCACAGCCGGTCCGCTTTCGGCAGACCCTGGCGGTGGTGGCGGAATCACCCCCGACTTCGAAATCGTGATGGTCGGCCTGCATGGCCCGCCTCTCGATGCCATGGTGATGGACCTCGCCTTCGGCAATGGCGCTGCCTCCGGCATGGTCACGCTCACGATCCCGATGGATCCGCTCGATGACTGGACCACACCGCCGCCGCGGCTCGATGCCGACCCGTTCGAGGACTTCTACACGATGCTCCTCGCCCGCGCCGACAACGACCGCGTCCCGGTGCCTATCCAGGACTCGGACTACGGTCTCATCGCCCTCGTGCACGACCCGACGATTCGGTTCGGCCGGCGCGGTGGCACGATCCGCCTTCGCCGTCACGAAGTGGATCACGGCTTCGGCACGGCTCGCCGCCCCGGAGGTGGCGGCGCCCAGAGGCTGACTGTCGCCAACGACAACGTCAGGCAGCGTATCGCTGCCTGATCTCGAGGGGGTTTTCCCCTCATCCTTCCACGCTGACGCTCCCCCAAGTCCCCCGTTTTGTGAAAGCAAAACGGGGGCATTTTCTTTTTCTTATATCGTTGTATAGTAGCCATGCCCACCCATCCTGGTTGGACGATGTACCCACAACGAAAGGAAGCTCCATGCAACAGAGAAGCTTTGTTGGCTGTGGTCCTGGCTGCGCATGCTTTGTCGTAGCGGCGGCCGCGTCCCAGCTCGACCCGAACTCCACCACGGAGTTCTTCTCGAACGAGGCGGGTATGTTTGCTCGCCAGCGCGGGGGAGAAGTGATTCCCGTTCCTGAACCGTTCTTCGCTATCAACGAAGATGGTCGTCTCGACTTCGGTCCCGGCGACAAGGAACTCGGCCCCATGCTCGATATCGTCATCGTCGAACTCGAAGCGCTGGTGCAGCCTTCACTCGGCGATCGGTTTCGGGGAGCCCTGCATTCCGTCGGTGCCTTTCTCTCCCGAGGGGCCTCCTACCTTCCCCTTTGGGGCAGACCGGCTCTCTCGTAGCCACACTCAGTACAGGCCGCCGCGACCTATCGCGGCGGCCTTTTCTATTGCCTTGCAAAGGCTAAAAATTGTGCTATTCTTGCTCGCAATATCGGTTCACTCGATATTATTAGGTAAAGCGCATGGGATTAATCCTCGACCTGAGGGACCCATCGTACAAATCAATATTATTTTATGTCAGCTATGAAATCTGTCGCAGATATTGCGAAAGAAGACGGTTCTGTTGTTACCCTCATGCATGGATATGCAGAGAAGGCCCCTACTCCTCCGAAAGAAGGAGACATTGTCGAGGGTCCAGTTATTGCGCTCGACCGCGCACGCCTCTACATCGACCTTCCGCCGTTTGGTACCGGCGTTATCTTCGGTCGCGAGTACTTGAATGCCCGCGAGGTTATTAAGCGCACCAACGTTGGCGACCGCATTGCTGCAAAGGTTATCTCTACGACCAGCAAGGAAGGCTACATCGAACTTTCTCTCAAGGAAGCTCGCCAGGCTCTTATGTGGGCAGAGGCAGAAGAGGCAGTTAAAAACAAGACTATCTTCGAGCTCGTTGTTAAGGAGGCAAACAAGGGCGGTCTCATTATGGAGTGGCAGGGTATCGCAGGCTTCCTCCCTGCATCTCAGCTTAAGGCCGAGCACTACCCACGCGTTATGGATGGCGACAAGGACAAGATCCTTGATGAACTCCGCAAGTTGGTAGGCGAAAAACTCGCAGTGTCGCTTATTGGCGCATCTCCAAAGGAAGGCAAACTTATCTTCTCTGAAAAAGGTATTGACGACAAAGAGAAGAAGCAGCTTATCGCCGCATACCAGGTGGGCGATGTTGTTGAAGGCGAGGTAACCGGCATGGTGGACTTCGGCGTCTTCGTGAAGATTGAAGAAGGTCTCGAGGGTCTCGTACACATTTCTGAAATCGACTGGGGTCTTGTTGATGATCCACGCCACTTCTTTAAAGTTGGCGACCGCGTCAAGGTAAAAATTATCGACATCAAGGACGGCAAAGTGTCGCTTTCAGTCAAAGCACTCAAGGAAAATCCTTGGAGCGAGGCTGGCAAGCGCTACAACAAGGGCGACAAAGTCGAAGGCGTTGTCATCAAGTTCAACAAGCACGGCGCACTCGCCTCTATCGAGGAAGGCATCGCGGGCTTGGTACACGTCTCAGAGTTTGGCAGCGAGGAAAAACTTCGTCAGGCACTCGAACTCGGCAAGCGCTATCCGTTTACTATCTCCCTCTTCGAGCCGAAGGACATGCGCATGGCATTGACCTACGGAACTCCAGAGAAGAAATAGCTCCGTAAAACGAAGTCTCGCAGGGTACTCATAATTTCTTGCTAGAAATTTGCTCAGCCTCGGCGCCGTCGCGCCTGCGGAGCCCCTGCTCAACTTGTTTTACTCCGCCCCGAAAATAAAACAGCTCTTAAAGAGCTGTTTTATTTTTATTTGGAATTTATTTCGGTCATTGCACGCTCTCTACCTTCTGTAAGAATGAGTTCAAGTGCATCGGCAACCGTTTTGCGGACTTTTTTAAGTGTTTCTTGTTCCGCTGGTTTAAATTTTCCTAAGACAAAGTCCGCGAGTTCACTACCATCTGGTTTTTTAAGCTTGCCCATAGGAGTCGATGGAGAGATCCCTACGCGAATACGCGTAAAGTCTTTCGTCTTCACTGCGGCTTGCACTGACTTAACGCCATTATGCCCTCCAGGACCGGAACCAAAAGAGATTTTTACTCTCCCAAGCGGCAGGTCGACGTCGTCATGTACCACAATAAGACCTTCAGCTGCTTTAACCGTCTTTACCACAGCCTTAATGTCCTTCCCCGAGTTGTTCATGTAGGTGTCGGGGAAAATAACCTTAGCCTTCTTGCCAAAAAGAGTATTTTTCTCTCCGTCTTTCTCTACAATAGCGCCCAATATGTCGCGCCCAATGTTATGGCGGGTACCAATATACTCTTCACCTGGGTTTCCGAGGCCTGCTAGTACCCATTGCATACTCAACAGAGTACCACAAAGCACATAGTACGTGAAAAAAGTCCTCGGTTCTCCCGTATCGGCTCGGAGCCTCTCGGGCCAGACTATTTTTCTCGCACTATGTGCTTTGTGGTTGCATCAACCGCTTGCATTGTTTTGCGGGTCGCATACAATGATGTGCATGCCACAGGAGAAAAGTGAGAATTTTTTCACAGAACTCCTTAAATTTGCTCTTATTGCGGTTGTTATTGTTGTTCCGGTGCGTCTTTTTATCGCCCAGCCGTTTATCGTAAGCGGCGCATCAATGGACCCAACGTTTGAAAACGGCCAGTACTTGATTGTAGATGAGCTTTCCTACCGCGTTACAGAACCAGACCGCGGCGATGTTGTTATCTTTAAATATCCAAAGGATCCAACGCAGTACTTTATTAAGCGCATTATCGGCACACCAGGCGAAACAGTTCGCATTTCCGGCGGCATTGTTAGTGTACGCAGCGCACAAAGCACCACCTGGGAGACACTGCAAGAATCATACGTCGTAAACGAAGGAAACGGCGGCAACCTAGAACTCACACTCGGACAAGACGAATTCTTTGTTATGGGCGACAACCGCCCCGAAAGTTCTGACTCTCGCGTATGGGGTCCCTTACCTCGAGACCATATTGTAGGACGAGCCTTAGTGCGACTCCTGCCGCTGTCCACTCTTTCAATTTTTCCCGGCAGCACGCCTCAGTCCTTTTAGCCACTAGCTCTTAGACATCCGCTCAATATATGGCAACCGCACGAGTCTCTCCAGCATCGTTCCTTAAGCACGCTGCAGACGTATCATCATTTTACGGCTTCCGCCCCATGCGCGAAGTAGAGAAGGCATTGCGCGAGCAGGGAAACTCGAGCACACAGTTTGAAAAAGTACGAGGAGCATTTACATTCCAATCATCATCACAACTTTGTAGCGCATACGCGTCGCTACGTCCCCAGGAGCCTGTCTTGGCGTTTTATGCGACCCCGTCTCCGACCCACCTGCCCTACTTGGCAGACACCAACCCACGCGATGTTGGGGAATTTGGCCTCCATGTTATAGGCTCGAGTGAAAGTGTTGGAGAAATTGTGCTCCTTAAAACACTTGCCATGATCATGGAAGAATGGGGCCTCCCCGTGTCGCGCATCCGGGTTAACGCACTTGGCGACAAAGACTCACAACAGCGCTTCCAACGCGAAATTGCTTTATTTGTACGCAAGCACGCAGACCGTCTTGACCAAACGAAGCGCGGAGACATTTTGCAAAATCCGCTCCTCCTCTACCGCGATGGTATTGAAGCACACCGTCAAATTGCACTTGAAGGTCCACGTCCGATGCATTTCCTTTCAGAAAAAAGTCGCGTGCACTTCCGCTCGATCCTTGAGCACTTGGAAAACCTTGGTCTCCCATACGAACTTGATGACGCTTTGGTGGGCGACGACCGTGGACAACACGTTACGTTTGCTGTCGACATGGATGGCGCAGATGCGACGGTTGTCAGCTCGCTCGGGGGCCGCTATGACGAATACCTTAAGCGCGAACATCGCTTTAAAAACAGTGTCGGTGTCTCAGCAAGCGTATTCTTCCGTAAAAAGGGCGCTACCCAGTCGTCATTCACCTGCCAAGTCACCACGCGCAAACCGAAGGTGTACTTTGCCCAGCTTGGCACCCGTGCGAAACTCCAAGGCCTCTCTGTCCTCGACATGCTCCGCACCGCAAACGTACCAGTGCTCCAGTCGTTTGACGCAAGCCGACTCTCTTCTCAGCTTGCCGAAGCGCACGCCCAAGGGGTGTCCCACCTCTTTATTATTGGCCAGCGCGAGGCCCTAGACGGTACCGTCATCGTTCGCTCGATGAAAAACAGCGCTCAAGTAACCGTTCAACTCAAGGAAATTCCCCGTTTTCTCAAAACCTTGCGAGTATAAGCCCCTTGTGCTATTATTTTCCGGCATGACAGTAAATGCACAAGTAGAGAAAAACGATGGCGAAACGACGGTGAATTTGATCCGCCGTTTTTCTAAGCGTGTCCAGGGAGCAGGTATCGTACCGCGCGTCCGTGGCCGCCGCTATTTCTCTCGCATTAAATCTCGCGAGGTCCGCAAAAAGCAGACACTCAAGGTTATCAAGCGTCGCGAAGAGGTTGCAGAGCTTATCAAGCTCGGCAAAATGCTCGAACGCACTCCAGGCAGAGGTCCACGCCGCGGCTAATACGCAATGTCGGGCGACTCATTCTCTATCACTAATCGCACCCGGACTAAAATTCCTCCGGTGCCTTTTCAGCGCATCAAAGAGGCAGTACTTGGAAAGCGCCATGAAATCTCTTTAGTATTCGTTGCCGCAGCCGAATCGCGCAGTATTACAAAGCAAACCAAGCACAAAGACAAAGTATCGAACGTGCTCGCATTTCCCCTCTCTACACATGTGGGAGAGATCATTATCTGTCCCTCAGGGAAGGGCGAATACACGATAGGATATCTCTTTATCCACGGGTTACTCCATATAAAGGGCCACGAACATAGTGATACAATGGATGACGCGGAAGAGCGGTTGCTCAAGCGTTTCAATCTATGCAAAAAATCGTCACAGGAATTGATGTCGGCTCGTACCAAGTCAAAGTAGTCATCGCCGCTCATCCAAGCAACCCTCGTGAAGCTCCTCAAATTTTAGGAACTGGATACGCAGAAAGTCGCGGACTCAAACACGGCTATATTATTTCCACACCAGACGTCGCACGCAGTATTGCTGCAGCGGTGAACCAGGCCTCTAAAGCCGCTGGGGTTAAGGTAAAACGCGCGTATGTGGGTGTTGGCGGCGCAGGGCTCGACGAGGCTTTTTCTCGTGGAGAAACAGTTGTCGAGCGGGGTGACTCTGAAATAACGGGACGCGATGTGCCGCGCGCAATTGCAGCAAGCGAAGGCGCACTCGCCCCAGCAGCAACACTTAACCGAAAAATTATTCATACGATTCCCTTGCGGTTTGCAGTCGACGGGTCGCGAGTGATGGGTAAAACTCCTGTCGGCATGAAAGGCATGCGCCTCTCTGTTGAAACGTTATTCATCACCGCGCTTGAGCGCCATGTGCACGACCTGGTCAGCGCTGTCGAGGAAGCAGGAATCGAGGTTGAAGACGTTGTGGCCTCCCCGCTTGCAGCAAGTTTTGTCGCGCTCGGCAAAATGCAAAAGCGCGTCGGCTGTGTCCTTGCAAACATCGGTTCAGAAACTCTTTCGATTATCGTGTTTGAAGATGATATTCCGATTTCCGTAAAAGTATTTCCTATGGGATCGTCTGACATTACACACGACATCGCGCTCGGGTTGCGCATTTCTCCCGAAGAAGCCGAACAATTAAAACAAGGCGCGGTCCTTGGTGCACCATTTCCAAAACGAAAAATAGACGAACTTATTTCGCATCGCGTGTCGGACATGTTTAAACTCGTTGAGGCACATCTAAAAAAGATCGGTAAAAACGAACTCCTCCCCGGCGGCATTATTTTAACGGGTGGAGGATCCTCCGTGCAGACCATGGCAGATTTAGCAAAAGCAGTACTGCACCTTCCTTCTCGCACCGCCTCTATTGAAGAAGGGCCTGGCTCTAAAATGCAATTAAAAGATGGTTCATGGGCTGTTGCATATGGTCTCACCATCTGGGGACTCAACCAAGGGGGCGACTTTGAACCACAAGAAGAAAGTTCTCTCGGCGAGCTACCGAAAGCCCTCTGGCGCTGGTTTAAAAAGTTTCTTCCCTAAAGGGAAAAAATGTTGTCAAACATAGGTTTTTGAGTGTAGGGGTTTGCATTCCCTGTGTAAGTGGTATACTGCGAGTCACTATGCCGCAAATACAGCCTGAAGTTGAATCATTTGCACGTATACGAGTCGTCGGAGTAGGCGGATCTGGCAAGAACGTGGTCAACCACATGGTTGAGTCAAAGATGCGCGGCGTTGACTTCATCAACGTTAACACTGACGCACAAGATCTCCATCAATCTCTCTCTAAAAAGAAAATTCATATTGGTAAAAACCTCACGCGCGGCCTTGGCGCTGGTATGAATCCAGACATCGGCAAGCGCGCAGCCGAAGAAACAAAAGAAGAAGTCCAGCAGGTTCTTAAAGGATCTGACATGGTCTTTGTTGCGTGTGGTATGGGCGGCGGTACCGGCACTGGCGCTGCACCTGTTGTTGCAAAAACTGCAAAAGAACTTGGTGCGCTTACAGTCGGCGTTGTGACGAAACCATTTTCATTCGAAGGTGCGCAGCGCATGCGTCTTGCTGAACAAGGCCTCGAAGAACTTCGCAAAGAAGTTGACGCACTGATCATCATCCCGAACGATCGCCTCCTTGCAACGGTAGGTAAAGACACTACGCTTAAGCAAGCGTTCGCTATGTGTGACGATGTGCTTAAGCAAGCAGTCGAGGGTATCTCTGACCTCATCACCAACCCGGGTATCATCAACGTCGACTTTGCCGATATTCGTGCAGTTATGGAAAATGCAGGCACCGCGCTCATGGGTGTCGGTGTTGCATCGGGCGAAAATCGCGCACAGGTTGCTGCACAAGCTGCGGTGTCGTCTCCACTTATCGAACTTTCAATTAATGGCGCAAAGGGTGTTTTGTTTGCTATCGCTGGCGGCGAAGACCTCGGTATGCTTGAAGTGCACGAGGCTGCAAAAATTATCACCGAGTCTGTCGACCCGAACGCAAAGATCATCTTCGGCGCAGTGCGCGACGAAAAACTCAAGAAGAACGAGATCCGCGTTACCGTTATTGCAACTGGCTTCCCTGCACCCGGCATTGCTCCACGCGGCACACCGCTCTTTAACTTCAGCCGCAGCGAGTCTAGCGCTCCTAAAGAACAGGAGCTCGACCTCCCTCCAGTAGGTAAAATCTACAACGCGCCATCAGCTCCAGTTATTAAGGAAAAAGAGGACGTAAAACCTCTCTTGAATACTGAAATGAAGCCGAAGCCGGAAGAGAAAGACGATGATGAGTGGAGCGCAGTCCCTTCCTTCCTCCGCCGACCAAAAATTAAGTAAAAAGAAAAGCTCAGACTTAGGCCTGAGCTTTTTTAATATCATCAGCGAGCACGTCCCACCGATCCTCATATTCGAGATAGTCCACTCGAGAGGATGGCCCTCCCCATCTCTTCCTTTTCTTTAACGAAAAGGCGATGATTGTGTGCGTCCTATCTGTTCCTTCAAAGTAAGCTGCTGCAACTACGCTAGACGGCACTATAAAGAATCGTGCCCTTTTACCCTCCGTCTCTACAAGAAAGATCACTGCTTCAGCACCTACTACCACTGACTGAGAAACATGAAAGACTGCACGTCCTGATGGGTGTCCATTTGAAAAAAAGCCAGTCCCTCGCATCACTGCGCAGATGCGCCAGTTTATCCGCAGCAAGCGCTTATACGGCATCCACATCCCTTCCTTATCTACATAATGAGCTACCATATCCACCCGGTATCCAAGTTCTCGTGCTTTATTCATCACGAGTCTAACCTGAGGGGAAGGAGGTACTCCTGTTTTCTCAACCGTAAGGCGTTTCTGTGCTCGCACTCGCGCTTCAGTATAACTACGCCGTTCCCGGTGGGATTTATTTTCGCAGAAGGGACGAAAAAATGCGTACGCTTTACTAATATGGAGCCTGGAAGTGCCCACTTTCCTCGCTATTTCTACAAATGAGGCGTGTTGCTTGAAAAGAGCAAAGAGGCGCTCAAACATACCTTCTTGTGCACTTACAACTGGATGTGCTTTTTGATACGCTTTTTTTGCCTCCTGCACTTCCGGATGATCAAGCGTGTAGTCAGGGATATTTTGTCCCATTGGTGACCTCTTTTTTACTATGAAGACCTGGTTTCTAAGCAGCTTTTTACCACGACATCCTAGAAGATTCAATGATTATTTGCCTACTCTTTGCAAACCTAGTACCCTATAGTACATGTATGATCTTGCAATTATTGGTGGTGGACCTGCGGGTGTTGCTGCCGGAGTGTACGCTGCACGTAAGCGCCTCAATACAATTTTTATTGCTGAAACTATTGGCGGTCAGTCGACTGACTCGACCGAGATACAAAACTGGATCGGCACGCCAAAAATCTCTGGCCTCGATTTAGGAAAGTCGCTTGATGCTCACCTACGCGCCTATGCAGCAGACATTGTCACCATTCGCTTAGGAGAAAAGGCCACTAAAGTAACAAAGATAGAAGGCGGTTTTTCTGTCGCCACTACACAACACACCTACGAAGCGCGCGCAGTACTTATTGCGACCGGCGGCTGGCGCCGAAAGCTCGAGGTTCCAGGCGCTGCAGAGTTTGAAAACAAAGGTGTTACCTACTGTGCGTCGTGCGACGGGCCGCTCTTCGGTGGTATGGATGTTGCGGTTGTGGGAGGCGGCAACGCTGGGTTTGAAACCGCCGCACAGCTCCTTGCCTACTGCAAGTCAGTAACGCTTATCAGCCGCGGCGCAGAATTCTTAAAAGCAGACAAAGCAACGGTCGATGCAGTCCTTGCGCACCCTAACATGAAGGCACTCACCAACACTATTCCGACTGAAGTAAAAGGTACAAATTTTGTGAGTAGCTTGGTAGTTAAAAATACTGCAACCGGCGAACAGACTGAACTTCCGGTTATGGGCATCTTTGTTGAAATCGGCATGGTGCCTGCAACCGAACTTGTACAAGGACTCGTTGCAATGGACGAATGGGGCCGGGTCAAAGTGGATGGTAAATCGCAACGCTCTTCAGTAGAAGGTATTTGGGCTGCGGGTGACTGCTCGGATGGCCTCTATCATCAAAACAACATCGCCGCTGGAGATGCAGTAAAAGCACTTGAAGATATCTACTTTTACCTAAAAGCTCACTAGTCATGCGCCCGAACGAATCTCCCTGGATCAAACAACTTGCTCGCACTCGTCCCGTTATCCCCCTTGCACAAGACCTTTCTACCGACGTGCTTATTGTAGGCGGTGGTATTGCAGGAGTCGTTACTGCTTTTTTTACACTCACAAAAACAGACAAAACGGTTGTATTGCTTGAAGCAGACAAAATTGCTCATGGCGCCACCGGTCATAACGCCGGCCAAGTGACGAGTTACTTCGAGCGGCCGCTCTTTGAACTTGTAGAAGAGTTTGGACTCGAACGCGCCATCGACGGACAACGCTCGGTCGAGTCTGCATGGACACTTATTGACGAGATACTAGCTACTGCAAAGCTACGCACACCACTCTACCGTTTTACGGGCTACACCGGTGTTACCACAGAGGAACAACTGCTGCACTACTTTAAAAATAATGCGCTACGTGTCGCAGGCGGACTGCAGCCAGAACAAATTGTCGTTGCCGCTGAGTCGCCCATCCTTGCCCACATCCCTCCGGAATACAAAAACCTTTACACAGTCGCGCCACACGCAGACATACTATCGCTCCTTGAAGCGAAAAATACAGACTATATTGCATGCATCTCCTTTCAAAAAGGATGCATGAATAGTGCGCTCTTTACAGAAGAGCTGGTTGGATATCTTTCCACGAAATATACCGATCGATTTTCATTTTTTGAAGAAAGTCCGGTAAAGACAGTGGTCCTTGGGAGTACAAACGGTGTAGCCACAGTCGCTACACATACTATAACCGCGTCACGCATCATTCTCTGCACGAACGGCTTTGAAAATTTTCATATTACAAACAACGCAGGAAAGGAGATCGAACCAAATTTCCATCACTTAGTAAATGGTCGGATCGGCTACATGGCCGGTTACATAGAGCCACTTGCAAACTCACCCACAGCAATTAGCTACTTCCCCAAAAACGCTACACAAACGAAGGATCCTACGGGTGAGCCGTACTACTACCTTACCCGTCGTCCACACGAACACGAAGGCAATGTTTCGTATAACCTTATATGTACCGGTGGACCAGAGAAAGTACTCCCCGACCAAGCAACCTATCTTCGGAGCGACGCCTGTTCGGACGAGTCGCACGGGCAAATAGACGAGTTTTTGGTGCATAACTATAAAAATTATCCTGAGGGCGGAACCGAGTATGCATTTTGCTGGCATGGACTCATGGGCTATACCCCAAACGGTGTGCGCCGCGTCGGCACCGAACCACGCAACCCGGTCCTTATGTACAACCTAGGCTGCAATGGCGTTGGCATCCTGCCCTCAGTTTATGGCGGCAAACGTATTGCCGATATCCTCACCAACACCCGCCTCACGCCGTCTATATTTGATCCGCTTCCCTAAACTCAGCATAGACCACAAGCCGACGATCGTAAGTTTTTTCACTCCCCACCCATGCACCGTCGCACGTAATAAGATTGAGTCGCGGAACATCCTTCCTATTAAACAGAAATTCTGTAGGCACCTCTGTGTATGGATATGTCTCCACCTCTACTACAACAAACCGCATCTCCTCGCCACGATCTGTTTCAACAAAAATTTCGTCTCCCCGTTTCAATCGCGACAGATCTGCAAACACTCCATCGAGCCCAAAACCGTTATTAAGATGGCCTGAGATAACCGCACTCCCTTTTTCTCCTGGTCGAGTACCATACCTATACCACCCCACATCAGCGTAATTACTTGGAACTGCCATGGCTCCTTTTGTCGTAATACCTGTTCGCTGTACCGAAGCATCAACTCCCGCAGCCGGGATGTGCAGGCGCGTCGGTACGCCAATTCCTCTCGCAGACGACACCTCTTCCATAAGCACCGGACTCTCTGCATCGGGCGCATAAAAAACTGCACGCACTACCGTGCCAACAAACACACACGCTGCAACCAACGTGAGTGCACCTACTAGTGTGTAGCGTCGCATACGTTCCTCCATATACATACAGTAACGAGACAATTCGAAAGACAGTATGAATAGCGGATGCCGCTTGAGGCATCCGCTAGTCACTGTCGATCTATATTATTCAGCTGGGGTTGCACGCATGCGAACCAAATACACGATGCCTGCCACTACAGCTGCCGCTGAAATGCCAAGCAGGAGCACATTGGTGAGCAAATCGCCTCCTGCGCCGGTGTTCGGTACACCTGGTGTTGTAGTTGTTCCCATAGTGGTAGTACTTGTTTGCGCAAGCGCTGCTGAGGCACCAAGGACCGCCCACGTGAGCGGAACACTCATAATTTTTGCTGCTGTTTTCATAATGGATGCGAATTCGGTTATGTCTACTAAATCATTGTCGACACCGATCCATTTGACCACCTTTGGTATTAATTTTTGGTGAACAGGAGTATTAAAAAAGCAGCTTCTGCGCCGCATCTGGCGGAGAGAGTGAGATTCGAACTCACGGTACCCTTTCGGGTACGCCGCATTTCGAGTGCGGTGCCTTCGACCACTCAGCCATCTCTCCAGATACTTTGTATCTGTACTGGAGAGGACTGGGTGTTCGAACCAGTTCGCCCACCGAGCGCCTGTTCGCAAGCTCACAACGGCGCTTGCCACAGGCACTGGATCAAAGACAAAGCAGTTTGTCTTTGATCCACTCAGCCATCTCTCCAATTGACACAAAGTACCATTTTTTCAAGTTTTAGGCTATATTTGTGTCTACGGCCTCATCGTCTAACGGTTAGGACAGCGCCCTTTCACGGCGTAAATCGGGGTTCGATTCCCCGTGAGGTCATGGGTAAAAGAAAGTGCCGCCTTCGGGCGGTATTTTCTTTTGCCCACCATGATCGCCAGGTGGCGAAATCGAAAGCCGCTGCTTGTTAAGGCAGCGGCTTTCTCTGTGTCGTTTGATCTAGGCTAGATCGCCTGGAAAATGTTGACGACCACAGAGATGAGTAGAAGAACGCCAGAGGCAACGAACAGAACCCAGAACAGCATCATCGAGCCGAAGCCCTTCTGGAAGCTGTCGGCGGCTTGCTGGAAGCTCTTGTCGAATTCCCCGAAGGAAAGGTTCGAGGGGAAATTCGACATCGGCCGCATCATGCCTCGTACGCGACGACGCTGATTGATGGTCATCAACCCGCCAAAGATTAGCAGGCCAATGAGCCACAACCACCAATACTGAGCGATGAAATCCAAGACGGTCTCCTGTTGTTTATTGCCCCGAAACGGGAAGGACTTACTGTTTAATTATACACCTTTATATCATTTTGTCAATACTTCTCCATACCCCTTTCCTTCTCCAAAAAGGAGTATGATGGAGGCATATGGAAAAAATTAAAATTGAAAACCACACAGTATCAGGAGGTTTTTGGTTTGCAGCATGGCTTTTTACTATTGGGTATTTGCAATTAGGGTTTTGGCAAGGAGTGCTTGCTATCGTCATTTGGCCGTACTACCTCGGTGCAGCAGTAACTAACATTCAGTAATATCTTTTTTAAGAAAAAACCGCGTCAGTGCAGTGCACTGACGCGGCTTTGTCGAGGTCGCTCGAAGACGTACTACTTCACAACAAGCGAGGCGACAAAGAGAAGAACGAAAATGATGGTGATTGCCCACCACAGAAGACGAAGGCCTCCGCGGCCAAGCTCTTCGTCCAGTTGCCGGACGTCGCCCGTACCGGAGCGCGCAGCGTTGTCCACCGCCTGGCGGTGTCGCCGGGAAGAATACATCGCCAACACGCCGAAAATTGCGATTCCAGCAAGGAACCACACCCACGCGTCTGAAAAGCTCATTACCCTCTCCTTGTGTTTGCCCTATAAAGGACGTTCAGTACCGAAAAGATTTTTACATTAAAGTACAAAAAATGTCAATAATTTTCCCTATTCGCCCCGAAGAGACAGAAGAGGCTGACATACATGCCTTACATCATGGAACGATGGCATCATGCGCGTTACATCGATAGAAACGCTCTAACTATTCTTCATCTTCTTGGAGATAACCACCTGACTGGTGTTCCCACAGGCCTGCATATACTCCTCCTTTCTTTAGCAGTTCCACATGCGAGCCGTCTTCAATAATTTTTCCTTCTTGCAAAACTACAATACGATCCATCTCCTTAAGCGTTGAAAGGCGATGCGCAATAGCAATAACCGTCTTACCTTCCATGAGGGCATGAAGCGCTTCTTGAATAGCAGCTTCGCTTTCGCTGTCGAGCGACGAGGTGGCTTCGTCTAATATAAGAATTTTTGCGTCCTTTAAGAGAGCCCGCGCAAGTGCAACACGCTGACGCTCTCCGCCTGAGAGTTTTACCCCGCGCTCACCCACCAACGTGTCATACTTATGTGGAAGTTTTTCGATAAAATCGTGTGCATACGCAAGCGTTGCAGCTTTTTCAATTTCTTTCTGTGTCGCATCCGGCTTTCCGTATGCAATATTTTCTTTAATCGTGCGATGGAACAACAGCGGCTCTTGCGGCACCGTTGCAATAGCAGCTCGAAGACTTTCTTGGGTCACTTGTGCGATATTTTTACCATCAATAACTATTTCACCACTCGCAACGTCATACTGCCGCAGCAAGAGCTTGAGCAGTGTCGACTTCCCCGCACCGCTTTTTCCTACTAAGCCGACTTTTTGTCCTGCGGGAATAGTAAGCGAGAAATCGTTAAGGACACTTCGCTTCCCGTCCACGTATACAAAAGATGCGTTCTTAAATTCTATCGCCCCCTCAGTTACCACAAGCGCGCGAGCCTTTGGAGCATCTTGTACGCTGTAGGTGATTAGAATATCATCCAAACTACTTTGAATTTCTCCATATCGTTCGCCAAAATCGCTCAATGCTCTTCCTAGCTCTTCAACACGATACGAGAGACTGATGGTAAGCGTAAGTATCAACACAATATCGCCGACAGAAAGTGCCCCCGTAGTCCAGATATATATAGACGCAAACGAGATAAGAGCAATAAACACCACTTGAAAAATATTTACCAAGATCCTGCTTATTTCTCCATGCGTCCAGTTTCGTATTCCAGCACGATAGCGAGCTAGCAAAAATGGCTGTAGTAACAGAAGTTCATGTGTTCGACGAGCAAAATCCTGTACGGCTGCAATATTGGTTACCATATCGATAATCCGTCCGCGTACCCGAGTGTCTTCATTGGTCGCTGCCGAGGAAAACACCGCTCGCTTGCGTGCCATAAAGTAACTCACTGACGTCACGCCCGCCGTCCAGCTCAAAAATATCCATCCCAAAAGCGGGCTTGTAACAAACGTCAACACAACGCCAGTACCAAGAGCCACAAACAAATCCAAGTGGCCCCACAAATACCCTTCGGCTATCTTTTTTAAAGACTCGGCAGCGTTTCCTATTTTGCCGCCAATAGCACCACCAAAACGTCCATGGAAATAGTCGATACTATGCTGCGTCACATAAAACGAGAGCAGGTAGCCGGCCGTCGCACGCAGTCCTACCGACCAACGCATACCTGCAAAACCGCTGATACGCCAAAAAGCGGCTTGCGCTGCGATTCCAAACACATACACTCCGGTCCAAAACCACACTAACGTCACTCCTCCACCTTGAGGACCGAGCGTTAAATTATCGACAATAAGTTTAAAAAGGTAGTTACTAAAAACATTCAAAAACGAAGCTCCGATTACACACAGTGATGAAATCACCGCGAAACGGAGATATGGTTTCGAAACTAGAAAAAAGAACCGCAGAGGAGTACGAGCACTCCCTATCGAATCTATCCACCGAGGCATTAGAATAGTATACCGCCACAATGACAACCTCTCTAAATTCTGGTATTGTTTTTGCCACATGCGCGGTTAGCTCAGTTGGTAGAGCATCCCCTTGACGTGGGGAGGGCCAGGGGTTCAAGTCCCTTACCGCGCACCAATGAAAATTCTTGCGATCGAAACCTCGTGCGATGAAACTGGCATCGCTCTTGTTGAAGGAACCAAAACCGAAGGCGGTTTCTCTTTTTCTGTACTTAAAAACGCCCTCCTCTCGCAAGCACAGCTCCATGCACAGTATGGCGGCGTGTACCCCAACCTCGCCAAGCGCGAACACCAAATAAACCTTCCTGTCCTCTTTGAAGAATTTAAAAATGAAGAAGTCGATGCAATTGCGGTAACTCAAGGTCCTGGCCTCGAACCAGCACTGTGGACCGGCATTACGTTTGCGAAACAAATTGCACAAGAAAAGAACTTGTCTCTTATTCCGGCCAACCACATGGAGGGCCACCTTCTTTCTTCTCTTGTTCGCGACGGAAAATTAGAAAACGTGCAGCTCCCCGTCCTCGCCCTTCTTATTTCTGGCGGCCACACCGAGTTTGTTTTGATGCGCGAATGGTTCCAGTACGAAAAAATTGGCGAAACATTAGACGACGCCGTCGGCGAAGCGTTCGACAAAGTGGCACGCATGCTTAACTTGCCCTACCCAGGCGGCCCACACATTTCAAAATTAGCAGAGAAAAGCCGAACGGAAAAATTAGCAGACACAAGGTCTGGCCGAGTCCTCGAGGAGAACCGAGGACCTTTGGCTGAAAATTTTTCCGTTCGGCTTCCACGTCCTATGATTGGCACAAACACCTGCGACGTCTCTTTTTCTGGCCTCAAAACTGCAGCTTTGTATGCACTCAAGGGTAAAGAATTGAACGACGACGAAAAAGCAGCGTTTGCGCAAGAGTTTGAAGATGCGGTAGCGGATGTATTGGTAGCAAAAACCCGGAAAGCACTTGAGGAAACTGGCGCACAAACCTTTGTGATTGGCGGTGGCGTTGCAGCAAACAAATTTTTACGCCAAAAATTGCAAGAATTAGTTACAAAAGATTTCCCTGAAGTAGAATTCCGCCTGCCCGAACTTTCTATAACCGGCGACAACGCGATCATGATCGCCGAAGCAGCGCTTGCCCGCGCTCTGTCCGGCAAACAAGACGCCACAACCGAGGACTTCCGCGCAGTCGGTAATCTCTCTATACAAAAATAAAAGACCCGCCACAATGTGACGGGTCGAATGGAGTGGAAGAAGGATGCTTCCTTTCTATATCGATCTCTCTGGAATTTCCTGAGAGAAATTAGCCGGTTAGTATAATCCCGACCAATATATCGATAAGAACTGTCTTCTCGGCGTCACGCTGAAGGTCGGAACCTCCGCATCGGCCCAAGAACTATCCTATCTTCCTGACTTAATTATATACCAATACATAAATTTTGTCAAGGGTCTGCTTGACCCTTCTAAAAAAGCCTTATTTGGCGTAGTATTTGCAACATGAGTGAACAGGTGCCCGAGAAGTTTTTAAAACCCTACAACCCACAAGAGGTGGAGGGCGAAATCTATAAAAAATGGGAGCAAAGCGGCTACTTTAACCCAGACAACCTGCCTGGTGAACGTACCGAGCCATTTACTGTCGTCCTTCCCCCGCCGAACGTCACCGGCACGTTGCATGTGGGTCACGCATATGAAGACACCTTGCAAGACATTGTTATACGCTTCCATCGCATGCGCGGCAAAAAAGCGCTTTGGATACCTGGCACAGACTCTGCTGCAATTGCTACCCAGGCCCGTGTAGAAAAAAATATTCAAAAAGACGAAGGGAAGAGTCGTCACGATCTTGGCCGCGACGAACTTGTACGCCGCGTCCATGAGTTTGCTAAAAATAGCGAGAGCACCATCCTCTCCCAAGTGCGTCGTATGGGCGCTTCTCTCGACTGGTCACGCTACGCGTACACGATGGACGAAACGCGCAACAAAGCTGTGTTTACCGCGTTTAAAAATATGTATGACGCGGGGCTTATTTACAAAGGCCACCGCATCGTTAACTGGGACCCAAAGGGGCAGACCACCATTTCTGACGATGAAGTTGTATACGTAGAAGAGAAATCAAAGTTTTATTACTTCAAATACGGTCCGTTCACCATAGGCACTGCCCGTCCTGAAACAAAGTTTGGTGACAAATATATTGTTGTGCACCCTGACGACCCTCGCTACAAAGAATTTACGCATGGTCAAACCATTGACCTTGAGTGGATCAACGGCCCGATAACTGCAACTGTTATTAAAGACGCTGCGAGCGACCCCGAAGTAGGCACGGGCGCCATGACCATTACCCCATGGCACTCTATGGTGGACTTTGAGTTGGCCGAAAAATATAAACTCGACAAAGAACAGATTATCGACAAATACGGCAAGCTCCTTCCTATTGCTGGAGAGTTTGCAGGCATGAAAATCAGCGAGGCTCGCGAGAAGATTGTAGAAAAATTACAACAAAAAGGTCTTGTCGTAAAAATTGAAGACAATTACGTACACAACATAGCAACCTCAGAGCGCACAGGAGCAACTATTGAACCGCAGATTATGGAACAGTGGTTTGTGGCCGTTAATAAACCATTTACCATCCCCCACTCCGAAATCCCCGGCATCAAAAGCGGCAGCACCGTCACACTGACACAGATGATGAAAGCGGCCGTAGAAAGCGGCGCTGTTGATATGCCACAGGAAGGCTTTCGTAAAACCTATTTCCATTGGATAGAAAACTTGCACGACTGGTGCATCAGCCGCCAGATTTGGTTCGGACACCGTATTCCGGTGTGGTACAAGGGGAAAGAAGTATATTGCGGAGTTACTGCACCTAAGGGCGATGGCTGGAATCAAGACGAGGACGTACTCGACACCTGGTTTTCTTCCGCACTCTGGACATTTTCTACCCTCGGCTGGCCAGAAAAAACAAAAGACCTTGAAGTGTTCCATCCAACGTCGTTCATGTCGCCGGCGTACGAGATTCTGCCGCTTTGGGTGTCACGCATGATACTTATGAGCGGGTTCCACCTCGGGCAAGTACCGTTTAAAAAAGTCTTGATCCACGGTCTGGTGCGTGCAAAAGATGGACGAAAGTTTAGCAAGTCACTCAATAATGGTGTCGACCCACTCGATATCATCAACAAATATGGCGCGGACGCACTGCGCATGGGACTTATGGTCGGCTCTGCTATCGGCAGTGATGTTAAATTTGATGAACAAAAGATAAACGGGTATAAACTTTTCTCTAACAAACTCTGGAACATCACTCGTTTTACCCTCGAAAACGCTTCTGATGCAGATAGTACTACTACATACACAGCAAAAGATCAGGAGTATTGGACGCAATTCGACGCAGTTACACAAGATGCAACCAAAGACATGGAAGAATATCGCATCTACATGGCCGCAGAAAAACTCTACCACTACGTATGGGATATTTTTGCCGCAAACCTTCTTGAAGAAAGTAAGGAGATATTTAAAACAGGCACTGCGGAAGAAGTTGCTTCGCGCAAACGACTGCTTATTGCCATACTTTCTGACTCGCTTAAACTCCTCCACCCATTTATGCCATTCGTAACAGAAGAAATTTGGGATAGTATGCCAGGAAAGAAAGACCTTCTTATGGTCGAACAGTGGCCAGCGTAGATTCACTCAAAAAACCTGGTTTATACTAGAGCTGTATGGAGTCTACGGTTCTTTTACTTGCCTTTTTGGGAGGATTTCTACCTGCCCTTCTGTGGCTTGCGTTCTGGCTCCTTGAAGACCGCTGTCAGCCCGAGCCGAAGCGCTACATATTCTTTTCATTTATAGCCGGTATGGTGGTAGTACTGCCCTTTGTGCTCCAGCTTGAGCGCTTAGCGGCAGAATACTATTCTGGTTTTTTCCTCCTTCTTGCATGGGCAGGTATTGAGGAAGTTTTCAAGTTCTTAGCGGCGTACGTTGTCGCGCTCCGCTCGCGAGCGTTTGACGAGCCGCTTGATGCAGTTGTGTACATGGTCACCGCGGCCTTAGGATTTTCTGCGCTTGAGAATGCGCTTTTTCTTATGGGCCCGCTTGGAACTGGAGACATGTTGCGCACCATTGTTACGGGAGACTTGCGCTTTATAGGCGCAACACTGCTCCACACGCTCGCCTCAGCAACGGTCGGTGTTGCGCTTGCACTCTCGTTCTACAAGCCTGCTCGCGTACGCATCTTCGCTGCAGGAGTAGGACTTATCCTTGCAATTGTATTGCACACATTGTTTAACTTTTTTATACTAAAAGGAGACGGTGGAGCAACATTCTGGGTATTCCTGTGTATCTGGTTCGGCATCGTCGCTATTTTACTTTTAGTAGAGCGCGTTAAAAATCCTAGTAAGGACTATTGTTAATTATTTATGGCACGGGAAAAGAAATCTCTCTTTACATGGCTGACTGGAAGCTCGGGAACAGACAACGACTTTTCTTTTGATGATCTTGAAAGCGGCTCTGGCTTTGCTGTCCCTACCCGTAAATCAGAAAAACGTGCGGCACAGCCTCTAGCAGCTGCCCCTGCTCCAGAAGTTGAGGAAGAGGTTGAAGGCGAGCTTTCTGTTGATGTATACCAAACGCCGACTCATATTGTTATTAAAGCCATGATCGCAGGCGTCCGTCCTGAAGATCTTGATGTATCCATTACGCGCGACATGGTTACTATCCGCGGCAAACGCGAGCAACACACTGAAGGCACGGCTGGTGACTTTTTCTTCCAAGAACTTTATTGGGGTACTTTTTCACGCACGATCGTCCTTCCTGTCGAAGTAGATATTGAAGATGCTGAGGCAGTGGAAAAACACGGACTCCTCGTCATCCGCCTTCCAAAAATGGACAAAGGCCGCCAAGCAAAACTTAAAGTCCGCTCTAACTAAATAAATTTTAAAACCTTGGTGCCGAGGGCCGGGCTCGAACCGGCGACCCCTTCCTCTTCAGGGAAATGCTCTACCAACTGAGCTACCTCGGCATATTATTAATTTCCTCCTGGAATAAAACCCCGCACCTGGTCGTACGCATCACGTATTTGTTCGACATAGGGCTGCAAGTAGAGGTACACACCTCCGGCAAGCGCTATAAGCACTACTATGCGGATTATACGAAAGATAGAACTCCAACGAGCCTGGCGTTGCATGCTGTGTACCAGCTTGCTCGTTTCAGTGCTTACTTCAATGTTCCGACGCACCAATTGTTTGAGTTCTTCTATCTGCTGACGCTCCGACTCCACGCCAAAAACTATAGCACAAAAACGCTTTTTAGCACATATCATGCCCTCGGCAGGAATCGGACCTACATCTTTCCCTTAGGACGGGATTGCTCTATCCATTGAGCTACGAAGGCTGTAACAGCGATTATGCCTCTACCCCGAGCTTTTGTGCAATACGCGAGCGGTCAAACCCGACCATAATGTCGTCATTGATAACGATAACCGGTACGCCGAGCTGTCCCGTCATTTGGATCATTTCTGTACGCTTTTGCGCGTCTGCTGCTACATCGTACGCAGTGTATTGAATATTTTTTTCAGCAAAAAACTCCTTTGCCATTTGGCAAAAGTGGCAAGTCGGGGTGGTGTAGATAGTAACGTGTTTGTCCATAGGAATTATTGTTATTACTTACTTTTCAGTATACCATGGCTGTCAAGCCTGCGGGATTAGTTTAGTGGTAGGACGACTGCTTCCCAAGCAGTAGGCGCGAGTTCGATTCTCGCATCCCGCACATTTTTACCACACAAACAGCGCATTAAAAATGCGACTCAATATGTTTTGATCATCTTGAGAAGGCAGCGTTCCTACGCCTTCCTTGTCTCGGATGATGCGTATTTCCCCTTCGCCCGGCTTTGCAACACCAAATTTTTCCCGCGCACTTGCCTCCACTCCTCGCTCTGAAGACAGTTCAGCTATAGCTTCGCTCACACTCGCTTTTTGCTCCTCCATATGAGAGAGTTCTGTTTTTGCGGCTTCCGCTGCAGCAGACGCTGTCGCAAATTTGCCGTACATGTGCCAAGCAGCTCGGACTACCAATACTGCCACAACAAGCAGTAAGAGGCTTATTGTGCAATGGAGGAGGAACTTCGGCACCACATGAGCCCGGGGGTTCTTTTTGTAATCGAGCATACATGGTAGTATACCCTTATGTTTGGCATGTTTGGAAAGAATCGAGAGAGAGTCACCCGCATTTTGGCGTGGATACTTGGTGTAGCGATCATCGCCTCGATGGTCCTCTCATATTTCTCTCTTCTTATATAAGACTGGTTAGTCGTTTTTAACCATCTTCAGGAAGACCTCTTCCGGGATATTTACCTTCCCGCTTTCTTTCATGCGGGCTTTACCTCGCTTTTGCTTCTCCCAGAGCTTCATTTTGCGAGTTCTGTCGCCGCCGTACATGTGCTGCGTCACGTTTTTACTCATCGCAGGCAACGTGCGAGAAGAGACGATGCGCCCCAGTGCCTGACCTTGAATTTTCGTAGCGAACATCTGTCGCGGCAAAATACCGTAGAGTTTTTCTACCGCAGCTATCGCCTCTGTTTCAACTCGACGCTTTGCAACAATACGAGTAAACGCAGGGACGATCTCTTCTGCAACCACAATATCGAGCCGTGCAACGTCCGCCTCGCGTAACTCGCGGATTTCATACGAAATAGACGCATATCCTGCTGAAAGACTTTTGATTTTATCAAAAAAGTTGCGCATCAGTTCACGCAGAGGCATTGTTACCTTAAGCATCAATCGTCCTTCGGAAAAGTTTGCCGTAGAGTCAACCACTCCTTCATGATCAAACAAAAGCGGCGTAATAGCACCTAAATAGTGCGCAGGGAGAATAATTTCTATGTTGGTATACGGTTCCCACACTCGTTCTATTTCCCCATACGGCGGGAACATCGACGGCGTATATACCGTTACGCGTTTTCCTTTCCCTGTCTCTACTTCATACGTAATCGACGGCGTTGTAACAATAAGCGTGAGGTTAAATTCGCGACGCAACCGTTCGGTCACAATTTCCAAGTGGAGCATACCGAGCAGACCGCAGCGAAAGCCGCGACCAAGCACGCCCGAAGATTCTTCATCAAACGACAATGACGAGTCCGAAAGCTGCAATCGGGAAAGAGACTGCCGCAGGAGGGGGAAATCATCCTGACTTTCTGGGTAAACACTGGCCCACACCACCGGCTTTGGTTCTGCATAGCCGGAAAGCGGCGTTGTCTTCCCCACTTTTGAGCGAATAGTGTCGCCCACGCGCGATACGCCCGGTTCTTTAATGCCCGTCACTACGTAGCCAATGGTTCCCGTACCTAACTTTTCTTGTGGTTTTGGTTGTGGCGAGAACGTTCCCACTTCAAGTGCTTGGAATTTGCGTCCACTAGCAGCAAATTCTAACGTGTCACCTTTTGTAATTTGTCCTTCGAACATGCGCAGGTACACAATAACGCCCTGATGGTCGGAATATTGAAAGTCGAACACGAGCGCTTTCGGCGCGGTGGTTTCTACTTCTGCTTTTGGAGGCGGCACTTGCTCTATAACGGCCTTAAGCAATTCCTCTACGCCTTCCCCTGTTCTGCCTGAGCAACTCAAAATAGAACCTGCAGGTACATCAAGAAGCTGGGACACCTGCTCTTTTACTTTTTCAACCTCTGCAAGCGGAGAGTCAATTTTAGAAAGGGCGGGAATGATAACGAGTCCTAAATCGCGCGCAGTGCGCAGCGTCGTCAGCGTTTGTGCCTGCACTCCCTGTGTCGCATCCACAAGCAAAATAGCGCCCTCTACTGCGGTAAGCGCGCGAGATACTTCGTAAGAGAAGTCGATATGGCCCGGGGTATCTATCAGGTTAATGATGTACTCCTTCCCATCCTCTGCCTTCCACTGCATACGCACTGGCTGCATCTTAATGGTAATGCCGCGCTCACGTTCAAGTTCCATGGAGTCGAGCACCTGTTCGCGCATTTTGCGCTTCTCGATAGTGCCGGTTAACTCCAAAAAACGATCAGCAAGGGTCGACTTGCCGTGGTCAATATGGGCAATGATAGAAAAATTGCGGATGTGTTGCATGGGTTAGGAAGAGACGTCTGTCGGCTCCAAAACAACCTTCGGAGAGTCCTTAAAGCGGCGTTTAAGGGCCGCTACAGCCTCTGAAAGCTCTTGATTAGCAAGAGTGTACAGAATAACGAGAGTACCTGCTACCCCCACCACAGTACCGACTGCGCCCTGTGCCACAATACCTATCACAGTATTGATGTCAACGAGTGCGCCCATGCCCGTAAGCGCTATGTAGGCACACGCACCTCCAACAACTGAAGCCCCAAAACTCTGGAAACAGAGCCTGCCCAGGCCCCGCAAAGACACTGAAAAGTCGCGTACAAACCACCACAGCCCCACTCCTGCTTGGAGTAATGCTCCCAGTGTTAGCGCAAGCGCGAGCATGATCACCGTAGTGCCTGGCATATCGTCCACACGGAAGAGTGCCTCAAGGAAGTGGCGTGTGAGTGCCGAGCTGTGGAAGATACTCACTAACATAACCGCGCTGACGATCGAGACAAACACCGACAGCGCACCTAGCACAAGCGGCGTCGCAGTACGCCCCGCTGCATAGTACGCACGCGCAATAAGGAGCGAGATGCTTTGCGCAGCAAGAGAAATAACAAAAAACGCGAGTGCTGCCGCAGTCAGACGGGTGGCGCTCCAGTCGAACGCGCCTGAACCAAGGACAATACGCACAATTTGCGCGCGCAACACGATCGTCAATACCGTTGCAGGAATAGACCAAAACAAAATGTGGCGTAGTGCGGTTTCAATATGAGCAACAAACTGTTGAGTGTTCCCTTCTGCGTGGAATCGCGCCAGTGTAGGAAACGCAGCAACAGAGTAAGAAACACCAATAATAGTAAGAGGTACCGCTTGCAAATTAAACGCAAACATAAATACAGAAATAGAGCCCGGTGCAAAAAAGGACGCCATAGCGATAAGCGTAAGGAGTGAAATTTGTCCTGCACCAAGTGCGATAGTGCGCGGCACCGAGAGTACCAACACCTTACCGAGAGATCGCCACAGCGTAGTCTGAGGAATATGCCCCGCAGACTTCTCTGTAAAAAAGAAGGGTAGCTGCACCAACAGGTGTAAACACGCTCCTAACACTACTCCCCATCCAAGCCCTGTCACACCGAACTCCGGATACAACCAGACGATGCCGATAATGATGCCAATGTTGTAGAGAAGTGGCGAAATAGAGTACAGAAAAAAACGATGCCGAAGTTGCGTAAGCGCTGCAACAATATTAGACGCTCCTAAAAATATCGGCTGAAGCAGCAAAATGCGCACCAAGAGTATTAATTGATCCCGCGCTGCTGGGTCTGCAGCTAAGCCTGGCGCAGTAAGGTCAACCAACTGCGGTGCCACCACTGCAACACACGCAGCAATGGCACCCATTGCGACAAAAAAGACAAGGAGTGTTTGTCGCAAAAAAGATGCTACAAGCCCATTGCTTTCGGTCTCAAATTTTGAGAGCACCGGAAGCAGTGCGTAGAGCGACAAAAGCGACGCAACGGTTGCAAACAACAGGTCCGGCACACGAAACGCAGCGTAATAGATGTCGAGTGTCGAACCAGCACCGAACGTTCCCGCAAGCAACCGGTCACGCACCAGTGCCAGAAGTTGCGAGCCGAACGCAAAACCTGCCAGCACATACGCGGCCTGGTGCATGCCGCGGACCTCTCTGCCAACAGCCAACAAAAGCAAGCGGACCATCGTCGTTATTCGGAGATAGGCGCCGTGCTTCGGTCCTCAGGATTCGTTGCTGGAGGCTGTACTCCATCGAGCGGCTGCTTACCGAAGCGCATATTACTCAAGATAAGAGAAACTTCAGTGTTATCAGGATTTTCTCGCTGAAGTTGTTCAAACAAGCGGATAGCGTCTTGTGCGCGATTTTGCTTGTAGTACGCAAGACCGAGGAAGTATTTTGCATTTGCGTATTCAGGGGTGAGTTGGATCGCTCGTTCAAGGGCAACAATCGCATTATCCATAGCGTTGTTAGTGTAATACAAGAGCCCAAGCTGGAACCAAATTGAAGAAACACCAGGAGCTGTTTGTACCGCAACCTCTGCCGCACGGATCGCACCTTGAATATCATTCTTTGCAGCTGCAAGCTGCGCAACAAATAGAATTGCATCCGTGTAGTCAGGTTTCAACGTAAGTGCGGTTGTTACGGCAGCTTCAGCACGAGCCTCAGTGCCTTGTGCTGCCTCAAGACGCGCGAGTGCAAGCGGGATTTCTGGATTTTTTGGATTATACAGAGCAGCAGTTTCATACGCAGCGCGAGCATTTTCATAGGCACCCTGGACCTTAAGCGACGCCAAGAAACTGTAGATGTTCCCCATGAGCACATACGGCCGGTAGTCTTCCTTCATGTGCACCATTGCTTGTTCTCCTGTAGCAATCGTAGCAGTGAGGGTTGTAGAAAAACGTTCTTGTGCCGTAGCCGTAGGTACTGAAGAGTCGTTTGCAATTTGTTGTAACTGTACAAACCCTGCTGCGAGCGAGAGAAGGTGTACATTGTCTGTAGATTCAAACCATGCAGCACGAGTTGCCTGAAATAGCGCAGCATCTGTTTGCCCTGCTACGAGAGCACTCTGTCCTTGTAACACAAAGACATCTGCAAGCGCACGACGAATCGTAAGTGTCGCGCTCGCAAATACCACCACAACAACAAGAAGCGCAACAAGTGCACGACCCAAAGTAGCTATACGAGTAGAATCAACCTCTTCAACATCTCGCTCTTTTTGCGCAGAACGCCAAAGGAACCCAAAGGCCACACCCATCGTACCAAAGGCAAGCAGCACAAGATTCTGGCTTGGAATATAGAAGATATACGAAAACGCGAGAAAGAGGCTCCCTAAGCTAAAGGTAAGTGCCATAGTGCGTTCTCGAGAACGAAACAACTGGGTACGTAGTGCGCGCAAAAAGGCGACAGCCACCAACAGTGGAGCTACAAGCCACGCAAGTGCGCCTACGAGACCCACCGTCCCTACAGCTGTAACAACCGTCGAAAATCCAACTACAAAGTCGAGATTCCAGAAGAGCGAACGGTTCACATCAGCAGACCTGTGCATGAGCCACGATTCGTTAAACGTTGTTGGTCCAGTGCCAAGGAGCAGTGTTGTGACCGAGTCACCTCGAGCTGCGTCTATTACTGCACGAGTAGAAGAGAACGAGGGACGGACTTCGACTGCGCTTACCGGGAAATATTGGGTAAGGAACGCGTTAACAGTTGTGCCGAAAAACAATCCTCCCACCAATAGTGCCGCTGCAGCGAAACTTACCCATGGCATATGCTGACGCCAATTAAGCTGTCGCTCCTCAGAAGGTGCAATAGGAGCATGCAGCAGTTTAAATACGATCACCACCACCAGCACCACAAAGAGCAACCCCCACACAAACGAGAAATTAATAAAACTAAGCAGTACACAGAGTGCGGCCACAAGTGTTCCTAAACCAAGCACTCGCATACGGACCAACGACGAAAACTCAAGACGCAGAATAGTGATGAGTAGCAGCAGCGCCACTGCAATACCAAGATCGTTCCACTTGCCTATCATGTTAATTGACTTGTCGCCCCACGAAAGTGCCGACAGTAGCGTATCTCCAAGGACAATCTGCCCCAATTGAACAAGGGTCACTACGGCAAGGGTCGTAAACAGCGTTGTTGAAAATACCCACGCAGCGCGTGCAGTACGAAAGAGCGCAAACCCAAGCAAAAACGCCACCGAAGCAAGGGTTACAAAAACAACACTATCAACTTCGTTTCCTGTCCCCAGAAGCGCTCCCGGTAGTGTGTTTGAAATATAAGCAGAAAACATGTACACCACAGGCAAGAGTGTGACAAGCAAAGCCGGACGTACCCCAGACGAGCGCCAAAATCCCTTCCATCCGCCTCCTGTTGTAAAGAGGAGTGTCGACAGCAAGAGAAAGAATCCGAACAAAGCAAGCTTTCCTGTCTGGAACGGGAACCACGACACCGGCAACATAAAGGCGAGCGCAGACATAAGACCTGCAAGATAAAAACCACGCGCCCAAGCAAGCCCGGTTTGTTTTTTAAAGAGAGCAGGAGCGACACTGTGTTGGTCAAATGGCATAGAAAAAGTCCCAAATTACAAGGTGTATATGCTTAGTAGTATAGCTTGGAATCTTTGCTTCCTTGAAAGTGAATGTGGAGAATCTGGAACACCTACCAGAACGGCAAACGCCCCCGCTGTAGCGGGGGCGTTCACATATCTGCGCGCGTGTCTGTAAGCCGAATTTTGTCTTGTGTAGCAATTTATCTGGGCCCGTAATCACTTACGAGCTCGAGCGGCACTCCCCTTGCGGGGCACGGCCTTGCACTCAGGTAAGGATTTAGCACGTTTCAGCCGGACTAAACCGGGTCGTTTCTGTTCGCACCTCTTTTGCCCGCAGAGAGCAAACGACAGGGGTTACCTGCTACCCATTCGCACCTTTACAAGCGCGACGAGTGTTCGGACTTTCCTCTCCAACCTTGCGGCTGGAGCTGCTACAAAACACGCTAGAGTTATTATAACACAAGTTTAGATCCTTCGGCAATACCGTGCTGTTCGGCGAATCCTGCAGTCACTTCAAGCACATAGAGCGCAGGAGCGCTTGGATATAACACCTGCGGATACGATTCCGGAGTAGCGCGCGATGCCACAGTTACCACTTCTCCTTCTGCATTAATCCAAATAATGTCTATAGGAAACAGCATATCTTTCATCCAGAAGCCGTACGTATCCTCTTTTTCAAACACAAACAGCATCCCTTCTTGTGCTCCAAGAGGCGCATGGCCAGAGAGTCCACGTTCACGCGCAGCAGGAGTTGCAACTATTTCCACCGCAAGGGTCTCAGACCCAATGCGTATTGTTTTTGTTTCATAGTCGCCTGCAGAATGTGGCGCACGCAGAGACGGCATAGCCGCAAGCATACCTGCCAACACAAGGAGCACAAGCAGTGCAAGGGGTAACAAAACCGAGGTTTTCACAATAGATTGTAGTGTAGCATGGGCACCTTAATAATTGACCCGTCTCTATACTAGGTGTACAGTGTACACGAACGATCTTTACACAACGGAGGACAATGTGAAGAATCTTGACTTCAAGGTAGCAGTAGCGCAAATGCGCCCTACGCCCGGCAACGTGCAAGCTAACCTTGCACACATGCTTACCGAGATCAAACGGGCACGTGACGAAAACGCACAGATGATCGTCTTCCCTGAACTCGCAACGACCGGCTACATGCTGGGCGATCTCTGGGAACACGAATCATTTCTGTCCGAGATCGAGGACGCAAACGCACTTATCCGGCGCGCGAGCACCGGCATTGTTGTGGTGTGGGGGTCAGTCAAGACCGATTGGCACAAAGGGGGCGAAGACGGCCGTATACGCAAGTACAACGCGGCCTTCATTGCCCAGAACGGCCAGTACGTTCCTAACGGCACCCTTAACGGCTGGATCCCGAAAACGAATCTGCCGAAGTATCGCTTCTTCGACGATGCGCGACACTTCTACCCTGCAGGAAAACTTGCCGAGGAAATGCGGCAGGAGCGCCGGGACTTTACCCTCAATGATCTCCTACTCCCATTCGTTGTCACGATACACGGACAGCGGCTGCGGCTCGGACTCACCGTGTGCGAGGATCTTTGGGAAAATGAGTATATCGACAAGCCATCACAGATCTATCGAGACCACGGCGTCGATCTACTTATCAGCATCTCGCAGTCTCCATGGACCGTGCAAAAATGGAAGGCTCGCAGCAAGATGCTCACCGAGCGAAGCAAGGCGGCGAAGAGTCCCATTCTCTACATCAACAGCGTTGGCTTGCAGAACAACAGCAAGAATCTCTTGTGGTTCGACGGGAGCTCAACCCTCTTCGACGAAACAGGGCACCGGAGGTGGAGAGCTCCCGGACACGCTGCGGACCTCTTCATGTGCGACCTCTCTGACCTCGCCACAGAAGTACCGATTGAAGTGCACGAGGATACAGAGGACCTCTACAAAGTACTCATCGCCGCAATACGCGACTTCTTCGGCCCCAAGCGGAAGGTCGTGATCGGCCTTTCGGGCGGTATCGACTCTGCGGTGATGCTCGCGCTTTTGGTCGTTGCACTCGGCAAGGAGCGCGTACTTGCGGTAAATATGCCGACCAAGTACAACTCCCAAACCACGCAAGACCTAGCGCGTGCATGTGCAGAGAGCTTCGGTGTCGAGTACAAGGTTGTGCCTATCCAGCAACTCTTCGACGTCGAACTTCTGATGCTCGGGAATGCGGGCTACCGCGGAACCGAGATGCTCGTACAAGAAAACATCCAGTCTCGCCTACGCGGCGAAGTGCTCTCGGCAATAGCCGCATGCGAAGGAGCGCTCCTTATAAACAACGGCAACAAGACCGAGGTCGCGCTCAACTACTACACGCTCTACGGGGATTCCCGTGGCGCAGCGTCGTTCTTGGGCGACCTCTGGAAGGGCCAGGTGTACGAGCTTGCTCGTGTCATCAATGCATACGCAGAGTGCGGAGTAATCCCGCAAGGGATTATCGACCTCGTGCCTTCGGCGGAACTCTCTCCGGAGCAGAATGTCGACGAAGGAAAGGGCGACCCGATTCTCTACCCCTACCATGACGCACTCCTGCGCAAGTTCGTGGAAGGGCGATGGGACCCGACGCTCATTCTGGAGAAATATCTGCACGGCCAACTCGAAGAAGCACTTGGCTGCCCACCCTTCACGATCGCCAAGTACTTCAAGGACGCAAGAGCGTTTATCGAAGACTTAGAGTGGGCGTGGCGGCAGTACAACATCGAGTACAAGCGGCACACCTTGCCGCCAGTGCTCGTAACGTCCCGCCGAGCGTTCGGCTTCGACCGACGCAGCAGCATCGGCGAAGGATTTACGACCGGAGACTATGCGCTGCTCCGCGCGCAAATTCTCTCTCGTGCTGCATAAGCACATCCCCCGCCTATAGGCGGGGGATTTTTATTTCCCAAAGCGGCGCTCACGCGCCGCGTACTCTTGAAGTACGCTCATAAAATCTTCTTTCGTAAACGCAGGCCAGTGTGTATCGACAAAAAATAATTCACTATACACACTCTGCCACGGTAAAAAGTTTGAAAGACGCTTCTCGCCGCTCGTACGGATAATCAAATCTGGGTCAGGAATATCGTGCGTATACAAAAGCTTTGCAAACTCTGCTTCTGTAACAGGTCCGCTCGCTTTAGCTGCAAGCAAAGTATTCACCGCTTGCAGAATTTCTTGTCGGCCACCGTATGAAAGAGCAACAACAATAGCAAGAGTCGGATCTGCCGGATTAGTTTCCTCGAGCTTTCGCGCTTGTGCAACGAACGCCTCTCCAAATATTTCAATATCTCCGATAAACCGAATAGCTCCGTTTTCTTTCCGCAATTCTTCCGCTTCGGAGAATACCAGCGTGTTAAAAAGCTCGCGCAAATTCGCCACCTCCTCTTCGCCGCGTTTCCAATTTTCTGTAGAAAATGCGTAGACTGTTAGGTATTTGATCCCCACCTCCCTACACCACGCCGCGACATCTTTTACTTTTTTATATCCAAGCGCATGACCCTCAGCAACAGAAAGTCCATGCGCTTTCGCATAGCGACGATTCCCGTCCAAAATAATGCCAACAGAAGTAGGCATATTACATAAGGATCGTAAACTTTTTAAAAGTCTGCGACGGTTCGCGCCACGCAACATCTATCTTTTCCACCTTTGAGAGCAGCGAGCCTTTGCGCATACGCGTGAGGAGTTTTTGCAATTGTGCTTCTTCGCCTTGTGCGACAACCTCGACCGTACCGTCAGGCAAATTTTCTACCGTGCCGACAATCCCCAGTTGTTTGGCGCCACGGCGCGTAAAGTCGCGATACATAACCATCTGTACGCGACCACGAACAATAGCGTGCAATTCTTTTTGCATACACAGAGTGTAACTCAACAATTACACGAGTAGTTTCTTCCTTGGCGGAGAGAGTGGGATTTGAACTTAAAAAAGAAAAAGCCGCCTATCGAGGCGGCACAATGGGATTCTGACTGAACACTGTTACTCGTTCAGCATTTTGCGAATCTCTTCAAGAGCTTTTGCTTGATCTCCAAAAACTTTCTGGGGACCTTCACCAAAACCGATTTCACGATCGGTGCCCTCTTTGCCGTCGTAAGAAACGCCAAAGCCTTGATTGAGATTCCACAGAACAAAGACCGTGTTGGGACCGTTGGTAATATCGAGGTGCCAATAACCAGTGTCGAGATGTAGTGGCGGCTCAATCTCGCACTTTGCATTAGGAAAGTCCGCGCGGATTTCAGCTTCGATCTGTTGAATCGCGTTCATCTCGCTTACTCCATTTCTGTGGATCAAAGTCCGACATTAGATTAACGTAGTGTCAAAAAAGAGTAAAGTAAAAAATATCTATGTATGGCGGAGGGTGAGAGATTCGAACTCTCGATACCTTGCGGTATGCCGCCTTTCCAAG
>CAZTNI010000001.1:0-316078 GCA_964615415.1 uncultured Candidatus Saccharibacteria bacterium | reverse complement strand
GCGGAGGGTGAGAGATTCGAACTCTCGATACCTTGCGGTATGCCGCCTTTCCAAGGCGGTGCACTAGACCACTATGCGAACCCTCCAGTAGTTTTAAAAAATACACTGCCTCTTACGGAAAAGAAAGCAGCGGTTCCCTTGGGAACCGCTGCCAGAGTCTTGCACGCTATGCGTGCGGGTTATGAAAAGTCCGAGCAAGGACATCGACCGTCTTCAATGGTGGTGGTGACGGATTTCGTGGCGAGAGGCACCCCAGCCTCCAGGTTGCAATATCGTACACGCATTGCAGACCTTACTTCATTGTTTTTGACGAAAAGATCTTTTGTACCGAGAAGTACTTAGTTTAGATGCCTGTTCCTCCGCGGATACACACCCAGAGTACTCCTGCGCCCTAAACGCGTCAATTGTGCATATCTCGTCCGTCTAAGAGCGCACGAATACGATCCTCGACCGGCGGGTGCGTCGAAAATAATTTTACGAGTGTCTTACCTGCGCCAGCACGGCCAAACGGATTTGCAATAAACAGATGCGCGGTCGCTTGGTTTGCTTTACGCATAGGAGCACTGTATGCACCAATTTTACGCAGCGCTGATGCCAAGCCCTCGGGGTAGCGCGTCAGCAAAGCACCCGACGCGTCTGCCAAGTACTCGCGCTTGCGAGAGACGGCAAGCTGCATGAGTGTTGCAGCAATAGGAGCAAGCACCACCAACGCAATAGCAATAACTGCAATGATCGGATTTTTATTATTTTCTCGGTCGTTACCACCAAAGAGGGTTGCACGGAAGAAGAAGTCTGATGCAAGGGTCACAAACCCCACCAGCACGACCGCAACGGTCGAGACAAGCATGTCGCGGTTACCAATGTGCGACAACTCGTGTGCCAATACCCCCTCAAGTTCAGATCGGTCCATCATGCCAAGCAACCCTGTCGTTACCGCAACGACTCCTTTTTTGGCATTGCGACCGGTAGCAAATGCGTTCGGCGCTGGGTCGTTAATAATATAGACCTTCGGCTTTGGTAACCCTGCAGTAATAGAAAGATTTTCAACAATGTTGTGAAGTTCGGCAAACTCCCGCTCGTCTGCAGGTTTTGCGCCAGTCATAGACACCACCAGTTTGTCAGAAAACCAGTAGCTCGTGACGTTCATCACGATTGCAAAAATTACTGCGAACACAAGAAGGCCAGGATTATTGAAGTACCAAGAAATTGCCCATCCAACTGCAATAACGAGGCAGAAAAACACGAACATGAGTACCCATGTCTTTGCAATATTTTGATCCTTGTGTGTGTAGAGTGTTGCCATAGCTAGTAGTAGTACGATACAAAACCTGAAGAAAAAAGAAAGGGCGGCTATACCAGCCGCCCGTTAGCAAACTATCCAACCCAAGCGGCCCAGACAATAACGACCGGTTGGCCTCCACTAAGCGCCTGGCGGACCTCCCACCCTTTTTCAGCTGTAGGAAGAGGAGCTTCCTTGGGGTCGTAGCGAGCTTCTCCAAGCAATTTCTGAAACTCCTTCGCCATAACGTCGTACGAAAAACTCAACACTTCGACCGAACCAGGCAGCCTTCCTGTAGAAAATATCCGGCCCGATCGCGAAGCACCTCTGATAATGTTCCAGAAAAACAGTGGTTTTCCAGAAGCAGCCGCATGCAGCGCAGCGCTCAGTTGTTGAGATGCTGCGCCCGGCACAAGCTCCACGAGAGTTGAGTCGGGCAGTTCTTGCACGTTCATTTCCTTCCTCCATCTAAACAGAGAATAACTTACTCCGGGGAGACTATACTAAAGCCTTACCTTCAACACAAATCCTAGAACTTCACTGCAACTGGCTCTTTTGCAGCTTGCTCACCTTCACCAAGTTCAAAGTACTCGCGCTCAGTAAAGCGGAACATTCCTGCGATAATATTTCCTGGGAAACTTTGGATAGCTGTGTTAAGGTCGCGCACATTGCCGTTGTAAAAGCGGCGTGCTGCCTGAATTTTATTTTCAGTGTCGGAAAGTTCGCGCTGGAGTTCGAGGAAGTTCGTGTTCGCCTTAAGATCTGGATACGCTTCAGCAACTGCGAAAAGCGACTTCAGTGCTCCGGTCAGCATGTTTTCTGCTGCGGCAATTTCTGCAGGGTTACCACCCTGCTCTGCACCCATAGCTTTTGCGCGTGCTGCGGTAACGTTTTCAAACGCAGTGCGCTCGTGTGACGCATAGCCTTTTACTGTCTCAACCAAGTTAGGAATAAGATCGTAGCGGCGCTTCAGTTGCACATCGATGTCTGCCCACGCCTCTTTGGTGCGCTGCACCATGCGAACAAAGTTGTTGTACGCAAAAGCGATGTAAAGGCCAAGTACGACAACAATGCCCAAAAGCACGTAAAAAGTAGTCATGTTTGTATTGTACAACATTCACACAAATTGCAAGGGACCGAGAGAAATGCTAGGTTGAGTTCGGAAGATTCACTCCAACCTAACGGGTACCACATGAGCAACAAAGAACGGGAGGCCCTTATTCAAGGGGCTCGTAAGATATTGGCCGATAAATCTTGGCCAATAGTTACTGGTATATTCTTCTACCCTTCTTCAGATACGACTCTCACTTCTGCTGAGGAAGTGTCTGCACTGAGAGCTCTTCTCGAAGCGCGCAACATGCCGAACACCATTCGTCTGGCAGAAAGGATCAAAACAGAAGAAGAGCGACTCGGGGTAAAAGTCCATGGAGTTTCTATTATCCTTATGCCTCGAGACCTTCCTTCTCTAGAAGAACAAACTCCTGCTCAAACCATGGCCGCTTTCACAACTCCCGATATCATGATTGGGACCAGACCATGGCAAGGCAATACTACCGCACTGCAGTGGCTCACAGAGTTTGCAAAAAATGCCGCGGCGTATCCTCCTGAACCTCGAGAGGTGTTCGATAACATTATTGCGGAGGCAGTGAAAAAAATAGAGGGCACGGTAAGTAGGCCTGTTACTCTTTCTGAAATGATCAATACTGTCTCTGGAGAGCCGGAAAGTCCTGCTCCTACTCTGCAGTAGTAAATGCCCCGCGTACAACGCGGGGCATTTTTATGCCTTTATATAAGGCTTTTTGGGTACTTGCTTTTTTAAGTAAAGTATGATATAATAGCAATTGGAGTACCGTTGCGTACAAGGAGGCAAAACTTGAATAACGAAGTAGTGAAGGACAACTTCCGAAATGCCGGCCCAGAAACCTGGAAAGGTCTTCTGCACCGGCGCGGAATGCGGTCAAGGAATCTTGACCTGAGCACCGTAATGCCCGGGTCGATGTTCCGGATCACAACCGAGAGTGGCGGAATTCTGCTCTTGCAGGCGCTTCCGCACTCGAGCAATGGCCCGGAGTTTCATCTTGTGATCTTCGAGAATGCAGCTGCCGAGCCCGAGGACATGGGACCGGTCGTTCTGGCAGACCCCGTGGTTACCGTGGGCTCGCCAGTTAGATACCAGGCACTGCTGCACCAACAGCTTCCTTCGGAAGATTTCGGCAACGTTGTCGAGCTCGTCGGGATCGGCAACAGTCTTCGGGCAGATAACCGCTAGGTGTCTGCACCCCAACATGAGCCGCCGCGTCAAACGCGGCGGCTTTTCTTTTTGTCTTTACCGAAAAACTTGCTTTTTAAATAAAACATGATATAATTAACTTTAGAGTATTGCTCTTGAAAAAAGGAGGTGAAAATGCCGAGACTTATTCTCGCGCTACTGCTCCTTTGTTTCGGAGGAGTAGCAACATGGCTCGCGGTCGACCACAACGCGTTTGTGGTGCTGCGCGAGCTCCTTACACAAGCAGGTCGGTGGCTACTCCTGAACGTGCCGCCGCTCGCCAAGCTCTACGCGACACGGCGTGCGCTTGCGCCACTCTGGAACAATGTCTACAAAATTGTGTTTGTGGTACTGGGAACCTTCGGGCTCCAGCGCTTGACCCGCAAGCTGCAGAAGTACCTCATGGGTCACGCATCGCGTGCGTGGGCAGCGTGGAAAAAGTTGCCTAAGTGGTGGCGCTGGGCCATAAGCGGCATCGCGATATTTTGTATCGGATTTTTCGGTTTCGGGATTATTCTTCTTCCACTCTGGATCCCGGGGTTAGGAAAATTCATGCGCGGCTTCTACTTTAAGGGGGTCGACAGCCTTACAAACAAGTGGACGCGCCCAGTGCGAAGCTGGTACCGCCGCTTCGTGCGGCAAAACACTATCGCGCGAGTAATCCGCCGACCCTACCGGATCCTCCTCTACCACGCGGTCACACGTTCGGAAAGAGGCAGCCGCTGGGCACACCGCCACGTACATCGCATCCTTACGCGAGAAAAAAATAACAAAGAGGCACCTATATAAAGCCGTCGATCATGTCGACGGCTTTTCTTTTGTATTAATTGACGAAGATGAATATTTAATCTATTTTACGCTCCAGAAGCTTACTTTGTTCCGTAGGAGAACTCTCATGAAGCTCATTTTCGTTGACAGCTCATCACTGTGGTTCATGGAACTTGCACTCGGCCTCTCTGAACTTCCAAGGAGGGACATGTACACATTCCTTACTTCCATTGGACAAGAGCGAGAGTTGGCGGCTCCTCCTCTTGTTGTACTCAGGCAACACGTATCATCTAAGGTAAAAAGGCGATACGAAAGTGCCGGATTCGCAGTCAAAATAGTATCATCTGCAAAAGAAGCTGATGATGAATCTATCCGACAGAGAATCAGGAGCGCCGATGCTTCAAAAATCAAAGAAATCATATTAGTAAGTTCAGATTCAGGATATTATCCGTACCTACTGGAAAAACTATATGCGGGCGTACGAGTGTACATTGTTGCAACTCGCAGAGAGAGCAACCTAATACCCGTCAAGCTCTCTAGTAAATTTCCCTCTCATGAGGCGCAAGGGTTTCAATTTGTCGAGCTGGCTACTATAGCCGAATCGCTTGGCATTTCTCTGGCTCAACCCGGAGCGTCAGTGCTACGCAACCCAAACAGGAAACGAGTGGTACTGGAATTTGACTCAACTGAAATTCCCGCAACGCTTGCAGCATTAGAAGCAGTGAACATTGTACTCGAATCATTTCCAGAAAACACAAAAGCCTGGATCGAGGAATGAAAAAGCCGCCGAGGTAATCCCCGGCGGCTTTCTTTTTTATTTAGTATTCCATCTCGTCCATGCCGCCCATGCCTGGCGCTGGAGCTTTTTCATCCTTCGGCTCTTCTGCAACCGCAACTTCCGTCGTAAGGAGAATTGCTGCCGCTGACGCAGCGCGCTCTAAGCCCGTGCGCGACACCTTAGCTGGGTCCACAATACCTGCTGCGAGCATGTCCATAACGACTTCGTTTTTAACTGCATCGTAGCCAGCATTCCCCTTCGCTTCGCGGACTTTCTCTACCACAACACCTGCGTCTACGCCTGCATTCGTCGCAATCTGGCGCAGTGGCATCTCAAGTGCCTTCAATACCACTTCGTAACCAACTCGAGTATCCATAGACATTTTGTCTTTGGTTTTTGCAAACCCTTCCGCGACTTTCTGCGCAGCTTTTACAAGCGCCGTGCCGCCGCCTGGGACAATACCTTCATCAATGGCAGCTTTGGTAGCGTTTACTGCATCCTCAATTTTAAGTTTAAGGTATTTCATCTCGGTTTCGGTTGCCGCACCCACGCGAATGACTGCAACGCCGCCGGAGAGTTTTGCAAGACGCTCTTCAAGTTTTTCTTTATCGAATTTCGACGTAGTGCCTGCAATTTGTGCACGAATTTGTGCGACACGAGCTTCAATATCTTTCTTGCTGCCCTTGCCGTCGACAATAACCGTAGAGTCTTTAGTCGAGATTACTTTGCCTGCGCGGCCGAGCATCTGGACCGTTGCACTTTCAAACTTCAAACCGAGCGACTCTGAAATAACCTGACCACCCGTCATAGTGGCAATGTCTTCAAGCATTTCCTTCTTGCGGTCGCCATAGCCTGGAGCTTTTACTGCAAGGATATTAAACGTGCCACGGAGTTTGTTGAGCACAAATGTTGTAAGCGCCTCACCTTCCACATCGTCTGCAATAATCACCAAGTCTTTCTTGCCGCTTTGCGCAACCTTTTCAAGGATCGGGAGCACTTCCTGGATAGATGCGATCTTTTTGTCAGTAATAAGAATAGCTGGGTCTTTATATGACGCTTCCATGCGCTCCGAGTTGGTCACCATGTATGCCGAAACGTAGCCGCGGTCAAACTCAAGACCTTCTACTACTTCTTTTTCAATACCGAGCGACTGCGACTCTTCCACTGTTACAACACCGTCTTTGCCTACTTCTTTAATAGTGTCTGCAATAATGGTACCGATCTCTTCTGACTCTGCAGAAATAGTTGCAACCTGGCGAATCTCGTCATCGCTCTGGATTTTCTTTGCAAAACCTTTCAGCGCTGCAACTGCTTCTGCTGTTGCTTTTTCGATACCGCCGCGCACACCCATAGCAGAGAGCCCTGCTTCCGTGTGCTTCATGCCTTCCTCGACAAGCGCTTGAAGGAGCACGGTTGCGGTTGTGGTGCCGTCGCCCGCAATGTCGTTTGCTTTTGTCGCAACTTCCTTCACAATCTCTGCGCCCATATTTTCAAATTTGTCGCGCAGCGTAATTTCCTTTGCGATAGAGACACCGTCGTTCGTAATAGTCGGGCTACCGTAGCCCTTGTCGAGCGCTACGTTGCGGCCGCGAGGACCGAGGGTAATTTTGACTGCGTTTGCCGCCTTGTCGATACCGCTTTTCAGCGAGCGGCGAGCTTTTTCACCGTAGAGAATTTGTTTTGCCATAGCTGTATAAGAAAAAATTAATTATTTAGTGAGCACTGCAAGAATATTTTGCTCAGAGACAATGTAGTACTCGGCACCACCCACTTTCACTTCGTCGTATCCGTATTTTGAGAACATGACGCGGTCGCCCACCGAAACACCGACCGGAATAAGTTCGTTATCATCGCCGCGCTTCCCCGGACCAACGGCGATAACCGTTCCCTGTTCTGGTTTTTCTTTATCAATAGTTTCTGGGATGATGATGCCGCTCGCGAGCGTGCGACCCATTTCCTCTGGAGAGAGCGGTTTAATAACCACGCGGTCCTGAAGTGGCAAAATGCCAGACGTATTAGCCACCGAAGGAGTATGAATAACAGACGCAACCTTCTTTACTGACTTCTTCACGGTTTTCTTTGCCTTCTTTTTCATATTTTTCTTCAAAAGCTGATACTTATAATATCTATTTCGTGTTGCAGCATAACGAATTTTTACAGTTTGTCAAATTTTGAAAGGTTGACGCTCCACCCCTCTATGCTATATTCTTCAGTAATGACTTTAGGCGGGATTCTCCCGTACATACAGATTGTGCTCTCGGTCCTACTCATCATCTGCGTGCTCTTGCAGCAGACGGGTGCATCTATGGGCGGAGCTTTCGGCGGCGACAACTTCAGCGCGGCGTATCACACGCGTCGTGGCTCTGAAAAATTCCTATTCCAGGCAACTATAGTCATAGGTATTTTGTTTGCACTCTCGGCATTTATTGCCCTTGTCATCTAATAACTAAACTTAGTTCTTATGCGTTCACTCTGGCGTGCAATTGTTCGCCCGGTGTATATACCGTTTATCTCGAAACTCGAGGAAGCGTATAAAGCTTTTTCTCCGAGCGGTCGAGCGCTTTTTATATTCTTTGCAGGAATGCTGGTTATCAGTTCCTCGGCACTCTTGTTTATGCTTAATAACTCGCTCTTGGTTGCAGTACCAGGGCGTGGCGGCACGCTTACGGAAGGCATCGTGGGCAGCCCCCGTTTTATTAACCCGGTCCTCGCTATTTCCGACTCAGACCGCGACCTTACCGCACTAACTTACTCGGGGTTACTGCGCGCAACGCCGGAAGGCAGCTACGCACCCGACCTTGCCGAGAGCTACCAAATCTCTGCAGATGGCAAAACGTACAGCTTCACCCTTCGCAGTGATGCAACCTTCCATGACGGCACACCAGTCACTGCAGACGATATTGCGTTTACCGTTGCCCGCATTCAAGACCCGGCAATTAAAAGCCCGCTGCGTGCAAACTGGGAGGGTGTTGCCGTGGAGCAAGAAGGTCCGCGCATTATTCGCTTTACACTGAAGGGCGCCTACGCTCCGTTTATTGAAAATGCCACCCTTGGCATACTGCCGAAACATCTCTGGGATGGTGTGAGCGCTGAGGAATTTCCTTTTAGCGAATTAAATATCGAGCCAATAGGGTCAGGCCCATTCCGTGTTAATTCAATTGCCCGCACGCCGTCAGGCATCCCTTCGTCATACGAACTACGAGGTTTTAAAAACTACACACTCGGCGCACCGTTTCTCTCTACGCTCACCTTCCGCTTTTATCAAAACGAACAGGCGCTCATTAATGCCGTAAATGGCGGCGAAGTGGAGGCTGCAAGCGGCCTCACGCCCGCATCTCTCTCGCAATTACAAGACCAAAACGTACGCCGTGCATCACTGAACCGCGTCTTCGGTGTCTTCTTTAATCAAAATCAGTCAGAGGTATTGCTTGATGTTGATGTCCGCACCGCACTCGAAAGTTCCATCGACCGCCAAGCGCTTGTACACGAAGTGTTGCATGGCTACGGAACGCCACTTGAAGACCCAGTGCCACCCACCATCGTTCCTATGGCAACCTCTTCTGCAACAACAACACAACTTTCAACCGACGAGCGTGTGCAAGCTGCAAAAGACTACCTCCTGCGCAAAGGCTGGAAAGCAAACGAGCAAGGCATCCTCACGAAAACAACCGGCACTGGTACGAATGCTAAAACAAAAACACTCGCTTTTTCTCTTTCAACTGGCAACGTGCCCGAACTTCGTGCCGCTGCAGAATACTTGCGCGCCACCTGGGCTACGCTTGGCGCCGATGTCGAAGTGAAAATCTTTGACCAGGGCGACTTAACACAAAATGTCATACGTCCGCGTAACTACGATGCGCTCCTCTTCGGCGAAGTGATCGGGCGCGAGCTCGACTTGTACGCCTTTTGGCACTCAAGTCAGCGCAATGACCCTGGTCTTAACATTGCACTCTACACAAACGTGAACGTTGACCAGGTCCTCGAAGACCTGCGGGTTACAGCAAACGAGGAAGAGCGTACAGCCCTCTATCGCACGTTCCGCACGGAGCTCAAGCGAGACATTCCTGCCGTATTTCTCTACTCGCCGGATTTCGTGTATAGTATCCCTAACAGTATTCAAGGACTCGACCTCGGGTTCGTGGAGACACCAAGTGACCGTTTTTTGAGTGTGTCAGAGTGGCATAGGGAAACCGACTACGTGTGGCCCGTGTTTGCACGCTAATCAAAACAACGCTAACAAGTTAATTTATTTAGTTAATACGTTTTATGGACGAACAGAAACAGCCGTCAACAGACGGCGCAGGATCAGGTAACAAAGCACGGCACGGTAATCGCTCTCGTCACTCATTCAGCGGCGGTCGCGGAGGCCGGGGTGGTGGCAGAGGCCGCGGACGCTTTACACGCGCAGGCAGCGGCCCACGCCCGCACCAAACTCCTCCCCCACGCGAAATCAAGGAGCAGTCAAACGGCTTTCAAAATGGTGAGGAAAAACCTATCGCCCCGCTTGAGCCGGGCAACATTCGCATTATTCCCTTGGGCGGCGTAGAGGAAATCGGCCGCAACATGACCGCAGTCGAGTTTGGCGATGACATCATCATCATCGACTGTGGCTTCCAGTTCCGCGAAGCAGACACGCCAGGCATCGACTACATTTTGCCAAACACAAAATACCTCGAGGATCGCAAGGAAAAAATCCGCGGCATGTTTATTACTCACGGCCACCTCGACCACATCGGTGGTATTCCCTACGTGATCGACCGCATCGGCTACCCACCGGTATTTACGAGACGCTTAACGGCAGTCATGGTGCGCAAACGCCAAGAGGAATTCCCTCACTTGAAGCCGCTCGATATCCACGAGGTGGAAAAAGAAGACTCGATCAAAGTGGGCAACATGCGCGTTAAATTCTTTTCTGTAACGCACACTATTCCCGACTCGATGGGTATTATTCTTGAGACTCCGTACGGTCTTATGGTCTTTACCGGCGACCTGAAACTCGACCACATCGACGGCGTACCGACTCCGGAAGAAGAAAAAGAGTTTGCATTCTTTAAAGACAAAAAAGTGCTTTTCCTTGCTGCAGACTCTACCAACGTCGAGAAAGCCGGCTTCTCTATCCCTGAGTCGACGGTGCGCAAGACTATGGACGAGATTATTGCAACGACCCCGGGTCGTCTTATTATCGGCACCTTCTCCTCGCAGCTCGAGCGCTTGATGCGCATGGTAGAACAAGCAGAACGCGTTGGCCGCAAAGTACTTGTGGAAGGTCGCTCGATGAAGATCAACCTCGAGATCGTACGTCACCTTGGACTCCTTAAAGTAAGCGACAAAACGTTTATCGGCCCAGAGTCGCTTGAGAGCCTACCCGACAGTAAAGTGCTCGTGCTTGCAACCGGTGCTCAAGGCGACGAGTTTGCCGCACTCATGCGCATCGCCGTGAAGACGCACAAGTACGTCAAAATTAAAAAGGGCGACACTATCGTCCTTTCATCATCGATCGTGCCAGGCAACGAACGCTCGGTGCAGAAACTGAAAGACAACCTCTCGCGCCAAGGCGCACGCATCATCCACCGCGAAACTATGGACGTGCACGCTTCCGGCCACGCAAACCGCGACGAGACCTTTTGGATCCACCAGAAAATTAATCCTCGCTACTTCATGCCGCTCCACGGCTACCACTACATGCTCCGCGTTCACGCAGATATTGCGAAAGCGTGCGGTCGCGGCGAAGACGAGATTGTTGTGCCAGACAACGGTGCAATTATTGAAATTCAAGACGAGGGTCAGCGCATTGTCCGCACGAAGGACAACGCTCCGAACAGCCTCCGCCTCGTAGACGGCTTTGCTATTGGCGACATCCAGGAAGTAGTTATCCGCGACCGTAACGTCCTTGCACAAGAAGGCATGTTCGTCATCATCGCAACCGTAAACCCAAAGACGGGGCGCCTGCGCAAGTCGCCAGATATTATTTCTCGCGGGTTCGTCTACCTCCGAGAGTCGCAAGAACTCTTGCAGCAAGCACGCATCATCATTAAGAAAACTATCGAGGATACGACCAAGGGCATGCAGCCGGTTAACTTCGATTACGTAAAGAACAACGTGACCGACGCCGTAGCGCGCTTCCTCTTCGAGAAAACCAACAAACGCCCTATCGTGATTCCAGTTGTGCTTGGAGTATAAATAAGATATATTTCTAGGAGCTTTAGTTCCACATGGGAGTTACACGGTGCTCTCATGTGTGTCGGCGGGGGCCGGCGAGGGCGCGCAGTGAAAACTGCGCGCCCTTTTTCTTTTATACATACTGTGTATAGTGGAACCAGCAGCTCTTACGGAAAGGAGGCTACCATGCCACGCATGCTGCATCTCGAACCCGATACCCCCTTACTCTCTGACGAAGCTTTTGTCGGGGTCGACGAAGCGACTGTGAGCGCAGGATACATTACCGATACGCTTAGAACGAACATCCTGCTTGCAACGCAACATCATGTTGTCGTCCGCGCCATTACTCCTGAAGCGGAGGCGATGTTTGCTCAAAAGCTCTAAACCCTCCTCACAAGACCGCCTCAAGACATATGGGGCGGTCTTTTATTTTTATTGTGCGAAGCGGAACATGACCATGAGAGCGACGACCAGCCACGGCAACACTGCAAAAAATGTTGCTGCGGATGAGCGCATATGGTGCTTGTCGCGCGAAGCTGCCCAGATTTCTCCAATGCAGGAAATAAGCAGCGTGATTGGTAACGCAATAAAGCTCAGTACGATGGGGGTTAGCTGCGGCCCAGCATCCATAGCAGAAAGACCATATACAATCATCGCAAAGTACGTAGCGGGAACAAATAAAATACCATACAGGGCTGCGAGGAAAATCCTAAAACTTCTGTTCATGAATCTAGTATAGCAAACTTATTTTTCTTGAGTGTAATAATCCCTTCGCTTGAAAGTGCTGCCAGTGTGCGCACTACCTCAGACTTTACTCTCATAGTCGCTTCGACCAACTCGTCGACTGACGCGGGTTTTTTAAGAAGCTCTTTTAAAATAGCGCCGCGCAGTTCGCGATTCGACCCCTTAAATTTACTTTGCTTCGCGTAGTGCTTGCTGCGCATATTTAGCTTGATGCCTTTTTGCTTCAAGTACGAGCCATAGTCCATTAACGCTGCATAAAAATCGCGCGGCTGCATCCGAGATTTCTTGAGTGCCTCTTCCACTAAGGGCAAAATCTCTTTGTCGGAAATAAGGGAGTCGAGTTTGCGCCGGTTTTTAAAACAGTAGTGAATGAAGACGGTGCGGATATTTGTCTCGACAAAGACTTCCTTGCGATTGTGCGCAAAAGCAGCAACTGCCCGAGCCGTGTACGGCCCCACACCCGGCAGACTTTCTAAGAATTCCGTCGTCAGGTGCGCAGCAGAATCTCTTCCAGAAAATAGTCTGGCCCGAGAGGGCTTCGAGCCCGATACGGGAGAACCGAGGACTTTTTCTGGAAGAGATTCTGTGAGAGCTAACTGTTTTGCTGCCGCTTGTAAAAATTTTGCGCGGCGGTTGTAGCCTAAACCGCTCCAGAGGCCGAGCACTTTGGAAAGTGGTGCTTGTGCTAGAGCTTTTGCTGTAGGAAAAACTGTTATAAATTCCTCGTACTTCGGCAACACGCGTGCAACCTGGGTTTGCTGCAGCATTATTTCCGACACTAAAATTTTGTATGGGTCGTGCGTTGTGCGCCACGGCAACGTATGCCTCCCCTGTGTTTTATAAAAAGATTTTAAATCAGTCAGAAGTTTTGGCATACAGGCTTTAACAAAACAAGTTTTGTCGAAGCTTGTTTATGGTAATGCAAAACGCCGCAGAGCAGAAGCTCATGCGGCGTTTTGATCTATACCTTAGGTGTAGTCAGCAGAGCTGATTACGCCTTTGGGCGAGCGTCGGAGACTGTGAGAGTGCGACCGCCGAGCTCCTTGCCATTCCACATAGCAATTGCGCCGTCAGCATCACCATCGTTTGCCATCTCTACGAAGCCGAAGCCACGTGAGCGACCAGTCTCGCGATCGGTCACAATAGACGCAGATGCTACCTCACCAGCCTTTGAAAATGCGTCTTTCAACTCATCTCCAGTAGTGCGGTAAGGAAGACCACCTACGAACAGTTTGCGTGCCATATTACGCGAAAACAATTGGATTACTTATGTTCTTTCGTAAGGCGACCCTCCCGCCCAATTGCACAAAGTGCCCGGTTGGAGAACTTACTACTGAACGCCCTCAAACTATCATAACGGAAGGAGCTTAGCAACCACCACGAGCCGCTCGTCGTAGGAGCGTACGGCCGAATTCCACTCCCCCTCACAGGTAATCAAAACGATCTGGGAGGGCCCTGTAATGCGAAAAATCTCCTCTAAAGGGGCCTCATCTACCTTATAGGTCTGTATATCCACAACCTCGTACGTAAGCACCTCGCCATGCGTTCCTTCTACCTCTATGGTGGTGCCTACCTCTACATCCTGCAGGTGCGCAAACACCCCGTCGAGGTTTAGCGCATTGTTAACATGCCCAGCAAATACAGCATTACCCGCTGCCCCTGGCTTACTACCTAAGGAGTACCACGCGACTTCATCAAACTTCTTCGGCGTGTCCATGGCGCCGTTCGGTTTCTTCCCTACGGCTTCTACGAGCGCATCAACACCAATAGCAGGGATACGCACATAGAGCGGCACGAGTGGCTCCGCAACAACAGGAGCTGGCTCTCCCGTCACCCTGGTTACCAAAGACGGATCATTTGCAACAGCCACCGGCGCAAATGCTAAAAATCCTATCGATCCTAGGTCGAATGCAGCAACCTTCTCTTCAAGCCGGCCAAACACGTCGACTGCACCCACACACACGACACCCAACCCAACTACAATAGCTGCAATACGCCACAGCGGCGATGCAGTAGGCCGTCGTACCAGAACACCGCTCTTAGCGGAAGGTAGCAACAATGGTTCTTTTGACATAGGGTGAAACAAACAAACCTGCAGCGATCAGCAACACTGCAGCAAACCCAAACGAAGCAGCAGTGAGGGGCGCAAAGCCCGTGTTAGGAAGACTTGGGATGTACTGCGCTGCAAAGTAGGTAACCGGGTAGCTTGGCACCTGCTGTACCGACGCTCCGGACCCAAACGACGGAAGCACGCGCACTGTACATGACGCAGTCTGAACTCCGCTTGAAACGGTAACCGTTTGAACTCCAGGGACATACAAGGCGACCGTGAGCGTCGGGCCTATATTAAGATACGTACGTTCAGGAGTAGCCCAGTTAAAGGCCCCACCATACCCGCCTGTCGCTACAAAACTAACAGAGTCGCCAGCACGAACCTCTGCGACCGATACCGAGCACGCAAGAGGAGCCTGAACAGTCGGCGGATAGTACATATACGATGGATAGTACTGAGCAGCCGCAGTTCCCGGCACGAGTACAACCACAAAAGAAAAAGCAGCGACTATAAGTGTTAGAAGGCGGGTATACATAGGAAATGTAAAGTAATGAGTAAGACGCACAAACCTGGGTTAGACAGGCTTCCACTGTACTCTACTTTTAGACATCTGCAACCTCTCTTTTCTTACTGAGTTTGCTGGACTGGAGCGCCGTCTGCAGACTCTTCATGAGAAATAAATGCTGACGCGCCAAACATGATAGCTAACCCTACAAGGAACCACACCATGTGCTTTGTATAGTGCAGTTTTTCTGTAGAACTTTTTACTGAATGAGGGATCAGGTCGTGAAGCACCACCACCAAGAACGTACCCGCAGCAAGGCCCAACAGCGGTACCTCGAGCACCTCAAGAGCATCGAGGAGGAAGTACCCGCCCAGGGCACCAATAAGAATCGTACTGTTGATGATGAGGTTAAGGGTGAGCGCCTGACGGGCCGAGTATCCAGCGCTGCGCAATACAAAGAACTCTGATATTCCCTGAATAAGCTCGTGCACAAAAACACTCGCTGCAGCAGCAATACCGAGCGCTGGGCTTACCGCAAACGACGCAGCAAGCAGCAGACCGTCACCAATATTATGCAGACCGTCTCCTAGCAACATGCGTCGTATGTCGAGCGAAGAATGGTCGTGTTGGTCTAGGCCTTCATGAGCATGCTCATGCTCATCTGCATCATCATGATGCGAGTGAAGCATCGGTACCAACTTAAAGAGCACCCATGTAAAGAGTGCTCCTAAGAAAACCCACAATACGCCGTCGCCAAAAGAGTCTGCATGCTCTACCGCCTCAGTTGCAAGGCGGTATGCAACGACAAGGAAGACACCTGCAGAAAAGCTAACCAAGAAGTCGGCGTTGCGCTCTAGTATCCTTCCTGCCCGCTTCCAGACCGCCACTACTCCCGCGAGTGACGCGGCCATGACCAGAAGCGATGCGAGAAGCAGCGTAGTCATTGATGATTACTGAGCAGTACCTGCACTCGCACCCGTGTTTGCATTTACTTGGAGCGTGGCAAGACCGGAAACGATTGAAGCGATTTCTTTACGTGCGTCAGCAATGTCTTTATGTGCCGCTACAATTTCTGCACGACCTGCTTTTAGTGCATCCTGATTCGCTTTCATCTTTGCCTGGTCGCCTTCGTCTGGCAGGAGTGTAATGGTACCGTTTACCGCTGCCTGTGCATGGGCATTAGCGCTATCGATTTTTGTACCAAGCGTAACCAACATTTGTGCGAGCGAGGTTACGTCTGCACCTGCAGCTTGAGCAGCCTCGATACGTGCTTTCAGCTTCAATCCAATACCGTTAAGCATGTTGCTCATGGTGACAATGCGGTCAGAGGACGCAATGATGTGCGCCTGAGGGATGATGAGTACATACACACGATACGACTGATTCACCAATCCTACTGATGTACGTACACTTGCGGTAGAGGTAGCAGCAGCGATTTGCGTTTTTAGTTGTGAAAATGCCTGAACCTGGTTTTGAATGACGGTAGTAATATTTGTCTTTAACTCTGGAGTGATCTTAGTCATTGCGTTAATACGCACAGATAGTGACTGCAGTGCTGCAATACGACGATCGATCTCCTGTGTAGCTTTGTCTTTTCCGCGCGTTGCTTTTGCATCAAGCGATACTTGTGCCTGCACGGTCGCATTAACTCCTGCACCCGTCTGTGCAAACACAAACGCTGGGACAAGGAGCGAGGTGCCGATAAGGGCTGCGATAATTTTTTTAGAGAATGAGTGCATGATAGTGTGTGCTAACGATCAATTAATATTCCTGAGCGACGGGTTTGTCGTTCATACCCTGGTCAATTTGCGTTTCGTCACTTGCAGCTGCTTGGATCTGTACATCAAGTGCTGCGATGTCGCGCTGGATAGCCTGGTCTGAAGCATCGTTAGCTGCAGTCGGAAGGTCGTTTACTGCTTGCTGCTGTTGCTGTGTTTGTTCTGGGGTTGTGGTTGCATTGTTTTGTGTAGACGGCATAGGAATACCGATATTATTAAGCCAACCGCTCCACCACAAAGCTGCACCTGCACCGATAATAACGAGTAATACAAGAATCGATTTTACTGTTGTAGACATACTCCTAAAGTATAGCTCGATCACCAACAGACGCCTAGCACAGGCAAAAATACTAAGCAAAATAAAGAAAAAACCCGCTCTTGGTAGAGCGGGTTAGATTCCCAAACTAGAGCCGAACGGGAGTGATGATCTCCTCACCGCGCAGATGGTATTCAACGAAGGACGGCTTCAAGATCGGCTTCTTCTGCGGCAACCATCCCGGATACGCTGGAGCAGAAGATACTTGGCTCTCGAAGGCCTCTAGCGCCCTGCGCTTCGTGGAGTTCTGTTCCGACACATCCACATGGATAGTGTCGGGGGTAAACTCCTGGATCTGGTCGAGCTGCGCTTGGGTGAGGAGTTCCTGGCGACCAAGGGCAAACTCGCGTGTCCAGATGAAGTACTCGTAGATCTCGCCAGCGAAGCCCGCCCTTCTGAGGGCGGCTAATGCCGCATCATGGACAGCGCGGTGGTCTGGGTGTGCATCCAGGGCGTGCACATAGATGACGTCGGGATAGAACCTTCCGAGCAAGTCGAGTATGTCGACCTCGAGTAACCCAGCAGTCTTCTGGAGCTTCCCGTCTGAGTATGCCCACTGCTCGTGGGTGAGGCACATTCCCTCCCCAATAATGCTGCAGGCCCGGGCAAGTTCTCCCTCCCGCACTGCCGCAACTTCTTGTGGAGTCGGGTGTTCGAATACGTTGAGCACGATAGAGTGGCTGTGCGCCCCGTCTGAACAGGTGACAATATGCACGTCGTCTTGGAAGTGAAGTTTCCGCAAGATCCCTCCCACACCCAGAACCTCGTCGTCCGGGTGGGCACCGATCACCAACACACTCGCCATTACACACCTCCTGATTGGAATGATGAGAGAAACGTCCGGACCTTTTATACCACAAAATACTTATTTAGCAATACCCTTTGTTTGTTCCTCTAAATCCAAACACACGGAGTTCATGCAGTATCTTTTGCCCGTTTTGGTAGGACCATCGTCAAAGAGGTGGCCTAGATGCGAGCCGCAGCGTGCGCAGGTTACTTCCGTGCGGCGCATACCGTGCGAAGTGTCTTCACTCAGCGTAACTGCGCCCGGCAGCGCTTCGTCGAACGAGGGCCAACCCGTACCAGAGTCAAATTTTGCAGTCGACGCAAAAAGCGGGTTGCTACACGCCGCACAGTTAAACGTGCCGGTAGCGTCGGCATGGAGGAGTTTGCCACTAAACGGGGCTTCGGCTCCCTTTTCGCGCAGTACCGCGTACTGCTCGGGAGTTAACTTTTGCTTCCACTCGTCTTCGGTTTTTGGCATAGGTTGTTCCATATATAAAAGTATACAACTTTAACGCAGCGGGATGCGCAACAATTGCCGACGCAACTCTTTATGTGCCGGTACCGTCTGCGCAACCAGCTCCCAAAATTTTTGTGAGTGATTAAACTCTTTTAAATGACACAACTCGTGCGCCACAACATAGTCAACCAGCTCTTGCGGCAAGAGTGCCACGCGGTAATTAAAATTTAAATTACCTTTAGACGAGCAGCTACCCCACCGACTGCGGTGGTTTTTAATAAATACCTTGCGGATCGGTACTTGGTAGTACTGGTTTAAGTGTGCAATGCGTGCATGCACGAGTGTGCGCGCTGTTTCTTTATGAGTTAAGTAGTGTGCTCGCCTCCCTACTCGCATTACTCTACTGTACCGTAACGCTCGTGATGACCATAGGCTCAACCGGGCGGTCAGCCTGGCCTGTAGCAGTTGCTTCAATAGCGGCCACAACCTCCATACCCTTTACCACCTTGCCAAAAACCGTGTGCTTTGTGTCGAGAAAGTTATTGTTAGCAGTGTTGATAAAGAACTGGCTGCCGTTCGTATTCGGACCTGCATTCGCCATAGAGATAGTACCAACGACGTTGCGGTTGTTTGCGTGGATTTCGTCTGCAAACTGATAGCCCGGACCGCCGGTACCCCAGCGTGCCATTTGAGAGTCATCTTTCGTAAGTGGGTCGCCGCCTTGGATCATGAAGCCCGCGATAACGCGATGGAACTTGGTGCCGTTGTAAAATCCTTCTTGCGCGAGTTTTGCAAAATTCGCGACGGTGTTTGGCGCATCGGTGCCAAAAAATTCGATAACGATGTCGCCCTTAGTTGTTTTGAGTGTTGCTTGCATGACTTTATTGTTAGTAGTAGTTTGCGAACCTTGCTGCACAGCGCCCGTTTGTGTTTGTGCTCCGGCGACATCTGAACCGTTATTTGTTGTGGTGCTATACCCAAAAAGGTCGGTTTGCGAGTTTTGTGACTGCGCTCCGCCAGGGCCGCTCGGAGAGAAATACCAAATAGCTCCTACCACTCCAATAATTGCTGCAAGAATAATAAATACTGCTTTCATACAGAAAGAGTATACCAGCTTATAAAAAGAAAAGCCGCTCCCCTTTAGGGAGCGGCGCTTTGCTACCGCGCACGTTGCGCGGTTTTGCTAGTGTAGCCCAGCATGTGTTGGAACTTTACCCGGTGATACACCAGGTCGAAGCACACACCAGCGACCACGTAGATGGCAACAACGATGGCCCATCCGTGCCACCCCGCTGCCAGTCCGAACAGCAACTGTAGCACCAAGAAAAAGAGGAATGTGCAGACCAGGACTATGATGATATCGAGTCCGATCTTGTCGATCCGCTCAGGATGACTCTTCATGTTGACCGCTAAAAACTCGTCTTGAAATAAAAAGAGTATTTTCGGGAACCAGAAGCCCATATGAAACAGAATGCTTTTAGCATAAGGCGACATGCGCACTTTCTCCCTTTTAGCGCGTGACCACAGAGGAACAGACTAGGCGGTAGTATGCCACAATTATGTAACTTTGTCACGAAAAGAAAAAGCCGCTCCTTACGGAGCGGCGTAGTATCGCGGGAACGAGGAACTAGACTGCTTCCACGTTAAGCCGTAACGTACTGTCTTTCTTCGAAATAGGAAGAATGGGCTGCAACCCCGCTTGCGCAAGACACGGCGAGAGGCGCTCGGAGGTCCACTCCTCGATCAGGATCTGGTAGTTCGGGGAGTGCGGCGGCGGGTGCGCGCTCGCGCGATGAGAGATCTGAGTCTTGGTGCCAAGCGGTACCGTCATGTACCCCACTGCACCACGCCTCAGAACAGCGCGGATATTCTGCAGCGTCGAGACGAGCTGCGCCCGAGGAATATGCGACAGCGTGTCTATACACAAGAAGCCGTCGCACACTTCCGACACGAGCGCCCGCACGTCACGCGCATCGCCGAGCCGGAAGTCGATGTCCGGGTAGCGATCCTTCGCGTAGTGCAGCATACTTTTAGAGTTATCGATGCCGATCACCTTGAGCTGCCGTACACGACCGCGGATAGAGGGAATAGCTCGTCCGGTACCACAGCCTATGTCGAGCACGACTGACATCGGCCGCAAGCGAGAGATAAATGCTTCCAAGTGCACCGTAGGTTGCAGCGGGATTTCGTCTCGGTTAATACGCGCAGCACATTCGTCGTAGTACGCACGTGTCGAGTGGGATGCCGCTTCGGCAAGCTGAGCAGGAATCACTAAAGCCTCCTTGAGAACAATTTCCGCTCAGACTATACAACGAAAAGTATATTTTGTCACCAAAAAAGAAAAGCCGCTCCCTTGTGAGGGAGCGGCTGGGGTTAGAGGGACATGCCGTCGAAGCGGGCACTCGTGATGACCAGGCCGAGAACCGCCACCGCGAAGACCAGCATACAGAGCGCGCTGGCGCGCGGCGCCACCGACTCCGCAAAGACGCCGGTCCGGATGTTGATGTGGAGGAACATGGCACTGCTCACAAGCGCGATCGCCGCCCACAGCATCGACGCAACTCCGATCGCCGACTCCGCAAAGAACGCGGAGCCGAACGCCAGGGCAGCGAGTGCGTAGAAGGCCAGAGTGATGCCCTGCCGCACGCGAAGCGGCACGGCGTCGAAGATGTATGCGAGCATGGGTAGTCTCCTTTGGTGGGATTCGTCTATCTGTATAATACCACGTCTATTAACCTTTGTCACGTAAAGAAAAAGTCCCTCAGGTTTTACCCTTTGGGACTTCAATGATAGTGAGTTTGTTGAGGTCGAAGAAATGGTTCTTGTGCGTCCTTTTAAATTCCTCGATCTCTTCAAGGGAGTCAAATATTTTCCACCCATTGATGTCGAATTTAATTACGTTGGATCCAATCCCTTCCACCAAGCACCGCGGTTCGTCAGGAAACAGAGCGAGTGCGTACCGGGTCATTCCGTACTCCCCTGCGAATAAGCTCTACTCGCTTGTGCCGAGCAAAGATGTAAACCCCCAACCCAGTTACCATGTGGAACATGACCACAGGGACCAGAGGTATCGATGCATGTGCCCCGAGCATCACTGCAAGCACCAAAGCCACGATGAACCACAAAAGAAAAATGCTCCATATTGCACGCTCTTCTAGCAGCTCGTACATCTCTGTCTGTTCAAACTCCGAAACGCGACGACTCCATTTCGGTACAACCATACGCACCAACAGCCGCACGATCCGGAAAAAGAAGTACTGAGGCCCGAACACGAGATACAGCAGCAATTCACCAAACTTAGCAAACATGGCGTTTCTCCGTGGTAAAGAAGTCTGCCGCTACACTACCACAATTTTTATGTTTGTCAGCAAAAAGGCCGCCCTGGGAGGAGCGGCCTTTATACCTACCACATTTAACGAATGCCGGGCAGCTCCTGCTGGGCCACTGGTTCGCGATGTGCTCGGGCACGCAGACGGTACAGCTGGTAGAGAAATTCTGTTTCGGTAAGAACCGTTGCAAGAGGATCATACCTGCCCACCGTGTAGCGCAACTCTTCGTGCCCCGTTGCAAGCAAGTCTTCCCGAAAAGTCGGGTCCTGGTCGTACGCCGCATCGTAGGCTCTTGTCAGCAGTTCAAAGTAGCCAACTTCATCGCGAGCAACAGCATCATCTTCCCAATACAGAAAATGGGGATCTCTGACTACAAGCACATTACCAGCCTGTTTTGCATCGATACCCACCAGCTTGCAAATAGCACACTGCACTTCAAGAGCTTCTGCCTTAAGCCCCTGCAAGAAGCCTTCGAGCGAGTTGCACAGCACACCATCAAGGATGAAGTGCCGCTCGGTAAAGTTGCTCAACCTTGCCGCACGCGGGTCGGCCGAGTCAGAACGAATGTCGATCATGGGTACCTCCAAAGGACTTGTTTTGAATCTGCCGCTACACTACCACATATTTTCTATTTGTCAGCATATGCTACCTATGGCATAGTACGCACGGATTCCGTTCCAACCCTAGGCGACCCAAGGAGGGTCAATTGGCAAACAAGAAGCGCAGGTACACGCACTTCCCTACACTGGCGTACATCAATGGAGTCTTCTATCTCTGGATAGGGCCCACCAGCTCCGTCTGGAAACTGCAGCCCGGAGAGAAGCTGCACTTTAGGAAGCATGGGACCATTCACTTTGTCCGATTAGATAAAACACGTGCGCATATAGAAGTAACATTCTTCCAGAAGCAGTGGAACCCGGGCGGCACAAGAAAGGAAGAAACCTACTTTAGTCATGGCCACAGCGTCATGATACTGCAGGGCAAATTGTTGATGGGGCTTATTAAACCTGAAGAACTAGAGCGCCTGCAAACCCCTTCTCCATTTCAGGTTGCGAGCTAGCAGCAACCAAAGAAAAAGGACCGCCCAGCGCGGTCCTTTATTTTTTAATCTACTACCCTTTCCGCAAAGCATTTATAAAAGTGGAAAGGTGTATCTTTTGCATGAGTGAAGTATAGCAAAATTAACATACTGCGCCGCGTGGAACGAGATCAGAACAGAATTAATGTATTATGGGACGGTCTCCTAAAGCGCCGATATGAAGTCAGACAAGGAAGTAATTGATAGCCAACTAGACCTTATCAAACAAGCCTCTATTCTTTTTGATGAAAGGATTAAGGTATTCACTCCTCTTCAAGAGGAGGCTTTTACTATTTCAGCTGCCGACTCTGCTATTCGGATATATCAGATACGAGCACTGAAACGATACAAAGAAATTTTAGATTTTCTTGGTGTTGAAGCGCAAAGTGAAGATGAAAAGAAATATATTTATTTGTTACCAAATGTACGCACTCTGTTGGACATTTACGCCAACTTTGTACATCTAGAAATTAACTGCCCGAGTAACGACGACAAAGCAATTTTCTGCATCGCACATTCTCTATTGATTGCAAAGACGTTGAAAAATAGTAATGGAAAATATCCTTATTACGATGAGACTTTTAAGCTCTATAAAGATTTCATCGCAAGAGCAAAACCAGATTTTCCACAAAATCCTGAATTATTATCAAAAAATTGGATGAGAGATAATAAACTTTTTGCTGCACAAAAAGAAATTCTTTTGACTCCTGCGAATATGAATCGATTCTCTTCATACTCTATAAAAGTTTTTGGAATTGAAAGAACATATGAAATATATTCAAGCATTTCTGAGATACTTCACGGAAATCCTTACTACTATAAAGAAGAATCTTACAATGAACGGTTTTGGATCATAAGCATGTGTCTAAGGACCTCGGCTTTTTTAATTGAATACATTGATAGATATATTTTGGACAAAGGACAAAAGAGAGATTTTAGAGACTGGTTATCCTCTTGCGAGAACACAAAAAAAGAGTACGTGTCTGTTTGGAAAAAAAGAATTGAAACATTGAAGCAAGTGCAGTGAGTGCTACGAACGTTCCATCCTCCGCTCCCCTACAGAGCCTTGTGTCACGCCGAGGAAGATAGGGTTTACTACTTAAACTTCCAAAGTTTGTCTACGAAGTTTTCTGGGACAATATTCTTTCCACCTCCTCTTTTACGTAGTCCTTATTCAATCGATTCGTATATAGATGCAGGATAGGAAGACCCACTGCTTCCATAGTCTCGTTTATAAATTGATCTCTTTCTTGCTTCCTTTCTAGCTCATGACTACTGCCGTCTAATTCGATCACGAGCTGTGGTACAACACGTTCTTTGTCACACAAGACAAAATCTGCGGATTTTCTATCAATTCTGCTTCTATGTCTTCGCATTTCCCACCAAAGATCTGGTTTAGGTTCGACCAGGTGACTGTATTGAATTTGAGAGAAAATATAAAAACGATCGCTAAAAAGTTCTACAAGAGTTTTATGTAAATTAAATTCTGAGATGGAGTCAAAAAGATATTCTTTCTTCTTATAAAAGCTTGGTATTTTGGTAACCGGTGTGTTTACTTTTTCCTTTACAGACAATCCCAACAACACAGCGGCAACAAATATCACTATTCCAAAAATTAAAATGCCGAGAGTTTGTGGCGAAATTGAGGATATAATCTGTAGCTCATCCATATAGCTCCTAGCCTAGCATATTTCTTTATTTAAACTCCCAAAGTTTATCTACGAAATTTTCTATCCTATTATTTTTATCTAAGACAATTTTCTCCTTCTTATACAACGCCAGTCTCTTCTTTTTATGCTCTTCGTCGAGCCACACTTTTCCATCGGCATAGACTATCCGGTGCCAGGGTATATTTTTTATTCCTCTTTCCTGCTGCGCGCGCCAAAGAATATTAGAAATGCTTTGCGAGGCCATGCTTCCTCCCCCTGCCGCAATAGCAATCCGGCCATAAGTAGTCACCCGCCCAGGCGGTACAGAAAGTGCGAGTTCCACCACCTTTTCGCTAAAAGTCTTGCTCATCGACTTAAATATTTTATATCGACCTAACAATATTGAAAAAAGCAAATATCAAGGCGCAAATTCCAAATACTACAAAACCCACTTCTAAATAATCATTGAAGAACTTTGAAGTAAAAACTTTTTTAGAATTGAAAAAATTTCCATATACCTGGATAAATTTTGCTGTAAATTCACGAGTCAGGCGTTTCCTGTAAAAAATTGCCATTACTCCTACAATCACTGAGATTCCAGCCTGGACCAATACGATTAAAAAAGAATCCAACATAAGATATGTTAATAACTTAAATATGGATCATTTTCTTTTTTTGAACCACAACTTATATCCCATTCGTAAAACTAAAAGGAACAGAATTGAAAGAACGATAACTCCTATGCCGGCCCTTGCTTGATTAAATTCAGAAGAAACAGGAAGATATTTTGCACCCGCAAATAACAAACCTATCAGAGCAGATACTCCTAAGAATAGAAATTCCTTATCTTTGGCTTTAACCCAGTTAAAGTAGCAAAATATGACTAAACCAGTTCCAAGGATAGTGAGTATAAGTTGTTGAACATCCATAAGAATTTACTTAAATAAACTAAAGACAAAAAGAGTGAGTAGCCCGACACCAAGAATCAGCCATTGTGTCGAATAATCGTACCGAGTAAACCATATTCTCCAGCGTGGCAGATTTTTATATGCATTATCAACCGTTTTACCTTTTATATTTTCAATCTTTGATACGTAGTATTTTTTTGAGAACAAAGTCCGACCTCCTATATAAGCAAACCAGCCTCCTATCACAAGAATGCCTATTTGTAATACTAATTCCATGAAAGTTTCTTTATTGTAGACCTATTTGTTGAGACTGGGAATTGGGTCAGGTCCCGCAAAGTTCATCGGACGGTAATTATTTTAGACGGGCTTTTGCTGCCGCGGGTAATGCTTACTTTTTTACGCGGCACTTTAAGGTGTGCTGCAACCAACTCCAACACCCGTTCGTTTGCTTTGCCTTGCTCGGGCTTTTCTTTAACAGCGATAGCAAGCCGGCCGTTTGCAAGTTCCTCCACCTTTTCTTTCTTTGCTCCCGCCGTTACGCGCACGCTTATCGTCCTCATATATTGAGTGTAAGTATACGCCTGGCAAATACACTTCTCTTTCGGTATAGTGCCGCTAGGTACATACAAAAGGAGAACACATGCGCATTATTGTTCCGAAATATTGTCCCGACCTTCGGGAATTCGAAGACCTTCCCTTCTTCTTCCTTGGCGGGCCTATCCGCGGTGGCGGCGACTGGCAACACGAAATGGTCGTGCACCTGCGCCAAGCGACGGATGGCAACTGCGTCATAGCCTGCCCCGCAAGGTGGAATAACACACACCCACTTGCTGGCTACTTCCTGCAAGAGGGTGCGGACATCTTTGATCGACAGCTCGACTGGGAGCGGCACTACCTTGCACGGGCCGCGTGGCACACCCCGCGAGGCTGCATCCTCTTTTGGGCAGAAGAGCAACGCGAGCCCCGTGCACCGGAAGCCGGCCCCTACGGCCGCGACTCCTACGGCGAACTTGGCGAGTGGCGAGCGCACATGTTCTACCGAAAAGAGACTCGTGTCGTTATAGGCGGCGAGGAAGGATTTTCCGGACTCGACATGGTAGAGCGTAACACTACGCTCCTTCTGGGGTACGATTTCCCTATCTACAAGACGATGGAAGAAACTGCCCGCGCCGCAGTCGAAAAAGCAGGATAAAAAACAGCCCCGACACATGAAGTGTCGGGGCGATTTCTTTTACACTTTTACCGCACCATCAGTCGCAAGAGCCTGGCAATATAGATTTTGTCATTGAAGGGACCCTGACCCCAACTCTACAACCTGTATTTCAGAAGTTTTTTATTCCTCTCCCCACATGCTTAACAACGCCCAAGCATCTAGCCCCGCTACGTCTTTGTTGTATTTGAGTTCCCGTAAAGTTGCTCTCGCCTCCTTTGGTTTATAATCTTTTGAATCAGTTGCGGCCCACAGTCTTACAAATGGTTCAGGGTGATTCATAGGACTAGCAATGAAATCAAAACCCTCTGGATCAATTTTTTTATTGCGTCGGATGTTTCAGAGAGTTGCTGATGTACCTTGTTGGCAAGTTCAGCTTCTCCATTCTTTTTATACTCACCATACTGAACTGCAAGATTAATATATTTATCCCGTGAATTATTAATCATACTTAGCCTCTCAATTAGCTTTCATTTCTCACCAAGATCGAGAAGTTTCAGGTTAAGAATTTCAATTCCAAATAATTTTCCGTCTGGAGTGTAGTCAATAATCAGATCTGAGTTGACTGGCTCGGAACGGACAGAGCCTTTTAGATCTTCTGGGTTGTCCGCTATGTAAATATAAGCCGTACCTACATCCTTATCAATTTTAATATGCATAATTTATTTTTTATTATTCTTTAGATTTGGAATTGGGGTCAGACCCCATAAAGTTTGTAACAGTATGGGCGTTTTATGGAAGCAAAAATAGAGAATTAATTCTTTTCTTTCCACGAAAAATAGGATTGCATGAATCTTGTTGGAGTTCCATTTTTTTCAACATCTTCAGAATCAAACCATCCAACAATTTGCTTATTTTCTATTTGTAACTTTGGAATTCTTTCTAATTTGTTGCTATATTCTTCGGCGGTAAATTCACCTTTTTTCAAAGCCGAATAAAGGTTTTTTAATTCTTCTTCAGTTTGCTTTTGCTCAGAATCTAAGCTAACTAAAATGTATTTTCTTGGCCAGCGATCACCAGATTTATCATCCTCAAGTTGATCAAAAGAGAAAAAATAATAATCTTTATTTTCCCAGAGACAGCTACCACTTAAAGGCCCATCCCAGATGTCATAGACGTCGGTTATCTCTATTTCATTAGAAGAGATTTTCCGCAGATTCAATTTACTATCTGCATTTACAAAATCTGATTCATTTTTTATTTTCATATTATTTTATCTTTTCTACTTTAAAAATATTATTCAATTGCTGGGCACTGAGGCCGTTGATTAGACCGTGGAAAGGATTATTAAGAGAAGGGCTAGATACTGCATTGCCACCAAGTTTTTGTATTTGATTGGTGAATGTAAAACCTGCTTTAGGGTAGTCACCAGGCAAATTGCTAATAAGTGCATTTTTTGAACCCCCCATATTTACTGATACCCCAGTAAGAGGAGTTGTTGGACTTGGATTAAGACCCGCCCTTCCTTCATTACTGCCCTTAATAAAACTTTCCACCGAGCAACCTCCTCCTCTGCAGACCAACGTCGAGTCCGGTAGTGATTTTACTGCGGTATTAGCCGCCTGAGCAGCATTACCTGCTTTGTTGGCGCCGCCGGCTGCATCTGCTACCGCATTAGCAGCTTTAACTCCTCTAGCAGCTACTCCCGCACCTGTGACAAATGGTACGGCTGCCCCAGCTACATCAAGCCCTAAGTATCCTAACTGCTCACCAACATTTCCGCCAGTGAAGGCCGCCTGGCCAACTTTGTATACATCGTAAGCTATAAATCCTAAATCGAGAATGGTGTCTAGGAATCTTCCAGATGGATCTTTACTTACGATTGGATTATTGCCAGCATAACTGTATGAATTTTGAAGTTGAGGGTTTGAGAGAACTGCTTTACCATCATTAGTAATATCAATCTCCCAGAACACCGGATCCTGCGATATGAAGTTTCCGCGAGTTGGGCTTTGATAACGTGCCTGCATGTAGTTCAAACCACTACCTGCGTCATACTCAGTACCCGCATATTTATTCTTTTCTCCTCCATAAGTCCCAACCTTCGCATCAAGACGAGTCTCTCCATATGGATAGTAGTCAATTGTTTCTACCACCGCACCACTCGCATTTGTGACAACGTTGGTACCACCAAGATGATCTGTATGGATGTAGCGGACCGTTGATGTTGCAGGGCTTCCTGAGGTAGAGGTTGCGATGAATTTTATATCATCCAAATACAGAGTACCTGTTGCATCTCGCGCAAACACAATACCCGTGATCGTAGAAGTTGCGCCCATAGCTGACAGCGGTATCGTTGCCACCTGCCATGTATTGGAAAGGAGCACACCTCCGGGCACAAAATTCTCAATATTAACGTATCCAAGGTATTGATCGTTTGCGCCATAGATATCGAGGTCGACATCAACAGTTGTGACAGGTTGGCGGATTGCGAACTGCAGTGCCGTAGAGGTTGATACATTTACACCCGTTTTTTGTATGTATGCTCCGCCCCATGGTGCGCTGTATGTGATCTTTGCTGACTTAGCACCGCTGTAGACAACTGCAGTTTCGTTAACGTTGAGCGTAGCGTTATACGACCAGTCGTTCCAGCCCGCAGCAAGTGCGTCGGTAAACACCGTGTGTGTAGTGGTTGTCGCAGCGGCAGTATTTGTATTCTCTATCGTAGAAAGGAGCATGTCTCCCGCATATATGTGCTTTGTAGTAGTGCCAGCACCACCAAGCATTGCGTTGTAGAACTTGTTTGGGAAGATTGTGGTGACGCCTGCTTCAACTATTTTTACGCGATTACCATCTTGATCGTATGCATAGGTTGATGTGGCAGTACCGTTACCAGACTGAGTCATGCGGTTGAGATAATCCCATGTATAGGTAAATGTACCGTCTGAGGTAAGGTTGCCGTTCGCATCGTATGCAAGCGTGGTAGTTGCCACAGAACCTCCTCCGCCTGTAGATGTGGCAACAGTCTTTAATTCATCGATATAGAGAACACCTGGAGTGTCGCGTGCAACTACGATGCCACTGATAGTTGAAGTGGCGCCAAAATCTGAAAACGGGATAGTAAGTAGATACCACGTGTTAGCAGCAATAGGACCGCCGATATAGTCAGTAGGGTCAGCGTATCCAAGATACGCGTCGTTGGTACCATATATATCGATGGTAACGTCAGGCGATGAACTTGTTGAACGCAAGGCGAGTTGAAGCGCAGTAGAGGTACCAACTTGGATTCCAGCAGTCTTTTGCAAATATGAACCACCCCAAGCGACTGAGTAGGTAACCTTGATAGCTTTGCTTCCTGCGTACGTGGTAGTTGCGTTAAGGTCGAGTACCGCATTGTATGACCAATCGTTCCATCCTGGGGTAAGGGCGTCGGCAAATACTGTATGAGTCGTGGTTGTCGCAACGCCTCCTCCACCTCCTGAAGTTGTCGCTATAGCAGTTGCTGCATGCGGGTTTGCATAGTTCGTACCTGCGTATGTGTAGACCCCGAGTGGACCGTTCGTGATATTACCCAGAGCATTGTATGCATATGTGTATCTATAGTTCGGACTACTTGTTGCGTTGGTGGTAGATGCAGTAACAAGGCGAGACAAGTCGTCGTACGAGTAGTTAACCGTTTTTGCAGCTGCCGTATTTGACGCATCGGTAACTTGCAAAATATTTCCCAAAGCGTCGTAGCTGTAGCTGATGTTTTGTGCCTGCTGCGAACCACCGAGAATAGTTTGTTTATTGCTGAGTCTGTAGAGAGTGGCAGGATCATACGTATTGGTAGTTACCGCTCCATTTGCATACTCGGTTCGACTTACTTGACCAACGGGTGAGTAATTAAAGTTAGACACTATGTTTGAGAATGATCCTTCGCTCGCCTCTTTCTTCTGAACGGTTTCTATGTAGCCACCCGCATTATAGGTGTATTTCACTTCCATACCGTCAGGGTATGTAAGAGTTGTCTGATTTCCCTGCCGATCATATGTACTCGATGTAGTAAATACGGTTGGCGTGCCTAGCACAGTTGTGGTTGCAGTCTTAACAAGACCCGCTGGGGTATATGCATACCCCACGACTGAAGCAGTACTGCTTGCCACGCACAACTTCCCTGCACCGAGCGTACATGCGTCATAGGTATAGGTGGTTTCTGTGCCTGCCTGACCTGTATAATCTTCTGTCTTGAGGCGATTAAGCGCATCGTAGGTGTAGTTAATGGTTGACCCAACCGGAGTTACCTTAGACTTCATGTTCCCCGCCGGATCGTAGGTATATGTATACGTACCGTATGTGCCGTCTCCAGAAGCACGCAGGTCTGTTGCCTGAGTGCGACGACCCAACATGTCGTACGTAAACGAGCGTATGTTACTGAGAGCATCCGTTATACCCGTTAGCGCTCCATTTCCATCCCACGTATATAACGTTGTATAAGTAGAGCCGCTATTAGTCTCATCTACACGAACTAGATTATCGTACGCATCGTTATAGAATGACTTCGCAATGCCAAGCGGGTTCGTAACTGTCTTCTTCCAGTCATCATACGTATTTGTTGTAGTGCCAACGACCGTGTGTGATTCTGTTACTCGGTTAAGCGGATCATACATGTAGTTGGTATACAGGGTTGTAGTAGCAGTAGGAGAACTCTTTACGTAATTTGTTGTTGGATACGGAAGTGTTTCTGTGAATACTCGACCACGCACGTTGTAACTTACATCTTTAGTAATCCACTCTCCCCCTTCTGCTTCTTGTTTGGTTTGAATCGCATGCCCCAAACCATCGTAGTACGTGTAAGAATCTACTATGTTAGTAGCGTCGAGGTACGAACTCTTTTTTACCGACACAGCAAGCGGAGTATCGGTATACGTGTAGGTAGTCTTTATTACACGCGCAGTTGAGGTTGCAGGGTCAGGCACTTGCACTTCAAGCAAACGGCCATGGCCGTCATACTTTTTAACCCAGGTCTGATTATTTGAGTCAGTAGTTGTAGCAAGTTTGCCCAGCGCATAGTTGTACTGATATTTTGTACTTTGACTTAGGGCATTGGTAGAGGTTGCAGGGTAGAGATTAAACGCATCGTATACATACGTAGTAGCGTTATTATTCTCATCCTTTTGTTGGGTCGGTAAACCGTAGCTGTTGTATGTCTTAGTAGTACTTGCAAAAGTAGTTGGGTTAATTCTCTTTTCTGCTTTTGTAAGGTTACCTACTGTTGCGGAGCCAAATGACTGCGAATCGTAATAGAACTTCGACTCATTAACAGTATTAGCGCCTTGATCTGTTTTTAACTGTGACGCTAAAAGACTAACAGTAGAAGAAGCGTTTACTGTTGCATAGGTGTACGTTGTGACAAATATGTCGCTCCCAGTGTCAGAGAAACTTCCATCGTCTGATGCTGTCACCTCTCCCCACTCCTTCTTTTCAGTAAGATTGCCCGAGGCATTGTCGTAGGTATATGTCTCTGCACGATCCTTGTGAGTACCGTCGCCGTTGTACTCCATGTCTACTTTCTGCACTAATTTTGCGAACACATTTCCGTACGTAGTGGTAGCCTGATCCCATTTGTAGATAGTCTTTGCATACACCACTCCATCGTTATTAGTTCTCTCTACACGATACATTTTGCCAATCTTTGCAAATGAATCTTGGTATTCCCCACGAGAAGAATCTGTCTCATCTCCCTGATGGTAATACTTGGTAGTAAGACCATAGTATGACTCTGTAGTGCTTGCGAAGCCTGCATATTTTCGATTATTAATGCCACCATACCAGAGTGTTCCGTCTTTGTAAGAATAGCGACTGGTCTCTCGTGTACCATTTCCATCATCGTGTGTAATTTCCGACACAGTCCACACAGGTACTACAGAATTCGGGTGGTGAGCCTGAGAACCGGTGAATTGCTGTGTTGTAGGAGTACTTGTTGCATACACATACCCTCCCGTCGGCAAAGTAATTTGCTTCAACAAATCTTGTCGACTCATGTTATTGGTATAGGTACCAATCTCTGCATCTCCATCACCATCCTGGTCCCACACCGCTTCAATAAGTTGAGCACCTGTCCAAAAACCACTTTGACTTGAAGGATTTGAGATAACGGGAATAGCTGGAGGGTTTTGCATTCTGGTCCACCCAACACCTGTGTTTATATAAATTTGCGTCGAAGAACTTGTATCTTGCGGCACATACTGGCCATCACCATGAGAAGAGTAACCGCCCGAGAAAAGATATGAGCGTACGAGGTCCGGAAGACCATCATTATTTATATCCATGATGCGAATTCCTTTGTCTACGTTGTCTTCATAGGCGCTCGGCCCATTAAAGGTCGCTGTGTAGCTGAATGAGGTTGATGCAGTGGTAATTCCTATTGTCCCCCCTCTATTAATACTTGTAGAAGCAGTTGTACCGAAACGAGCAAATGCATCATCCAATCCGTCATGGTTAAGATCTACCAGCTGACCTTGGTTGCTTGTCCAACGTGGAGAACCTCCACCTGTACTTGCGAAATAATTTACTTCGTATGGAAAAATATCATCTACAGTGTCGCCGTTTACGTTTCCAATGATAGCGATTGTGGCGTGCGGAATAGAAGTGCCTGGTTGGTCACGTACAATATAATTCCATCCTGTTGTAGTAGCTGCAGTAGACTGCCACTGACCGTTACCAAGATTCAAGAAATATTGTTGTATTGAGGTCGAGCATGTTACTTGGCACACATAACTTTGCACGACATCTGGCAGCGCATCACCATTTATGTCCATGAGGCGCACACCAGGATCGCTGGAAACAAGCCAACTAGGAGAAGGATTAGCATTTGCCCAAGTAACTTGAACGTCTGTTGATCCCGGAGAGAACGTACCCGAGCTAGTAAATGAAAAGTTTCCATTGTTTATGACACGGAGATTTTTCTGCACTGCAGGAGACCAGTCAACAAATGAAGCGACAATATCGAGAAGACCGTTGCCATTTAAGTCGGTACGCACGAAAGCTGGCGACCTATATCCCCCTTCCTCTTTCTCAACCTGATCAGTAAAGGAAAGCGTTTGGTTAGTATAAGCAAACTGCCACGGCGCATACGCAACACTAGTACCATCAGGATTAACATACGTTTCAGTTACAGAAGAAAGCATAGAACGATACCCGTTATTTCCGGAGGTATACGCAAGCGCGTATGAGCGGACAGTCGAGCTACTCACCGCTACTGTAATTTGGTTTATTCTATCTTTTGTCTCTACCAAAAAACCATACTTGTAGCTAAAGATAGGATCTGGTCGTGTTTGTCTTGAAAAGCTTACAGAGAAGATGCCGTCGGTAGATTCGTTGCCTGTATAGATAATCGTCGAAGGATAAATCTGATTATCACTTTTTTGATAGTTATATTTTATGTAGTTGTTGTTTGTATCGCGAACTTCCTGCAGCATCCATACACCAACCTGTGTTGAGCTTGCAGTGTCGTACACCTGAGATCCTGTAGTCGAACCGTATTTGTATTGTGTTCCCTGTTTATCGTACGCAGTCCAGATATTATTTTGAAAAACAAATTTAACAAAATCTCCGTTTTCAGTTCTTGGACGATATTCACCTGGGACACTCGTGGAGGCTAATTCTCCATACATAGAGGACGAAAAATAATTATCGGTATACAAACGATCAACACCAGTGCGATTGAGTCGTTCAATATACGGTATCGTTAACCCCCATCCAAAACCCACCAGACTTCCATCTTCATACTGCAGACTGTTGTAAAGCAGAGATAAATCTGGCTGAAGACCGTTGCGACCAGGAGGAACTTCAATTTGAATTTTCTGCACAAGAGCTCCGAATGCATCCACCTTCGCTTGTGCACCAGCTGCTGCATAATCGACAGCTTCTCCAGTACCCTGATCTCCTCCTGATGATGACATCAGCGAGTCTTCTTCTGGTTCAAGTTCTTCTTCTAGTAGTGAGTCTTCTTCCGATTCTTCAGTGAGTTCGGAAATTTCCGACTCTGAAACTTCTTCAGAAGAAGTTTCTTCTGTTGGGTCAGTTGGCGTTGGATCAGATTCTTCAACCACAGGTTCTTCAGAAGTTTCTGTAGAAGTATCTGCTTCAGAGGGTTCTTCAGTTAGCAACTCTTCAGCAACAGGAGTTTCGCTACCAGCTCCAGGATCTGCTTCTTGCGCAAACACAGGGGCAAGAGGAGAAAGAAAAAATGAGACGACAAGAATCATTCCCATCAATCGAAGTGCTATTTTGCCTGGGCCCGCGATAAGAAGTGGGAAGAAATTCATATATAAAAATTAGCTAATCAATAGCTTCAATATTTCACGAAAACGGCCCACACAAAGGGTTTTTCTGTGGGAAACTCAGGATTCAAAAAAGTTTTTATATATGTTTTTTATACTGGTAAAATTTTTACAATTATTTTATAGCTGAGTGTCAATAAATGCCTGACAATGGACATATCTCGGCATCCCGATATCACGGCAATTACTTCCTGCTACCTAATTCTTTCTCGGATCGCCCATGTAGGAAATCCCTACCAGTAGTTTTTTAAAGTATTAAATCAATCACAAAATCAAAAAAGATTCTCTCAAAAAACACTGGGAAACCTTGCAGACAGTACAAAACAAAAATAAACACGTTACAATACCTTTCCAAAAGAAAAAGCCGCTCCCAAGGGAGCGGCTTTTGTTATGTTTGGAACCTCTCGTGCACCTCGACGTCGATCATCTCCAGGTGCTCATGCTCGCCTTCCTTCGGCGGGTGGTCATACTCGGGAGTAAACGCCTCGCGGTAGAAGCACGACACCGCGCCGGTGTGACAGGCGACGCCGGGTCCTTGCGGCTCGACGGAGTAGATGATTGCGTCTCCATCGCAGTCGACCATAATGGAGAGCACTTTCATAAAGTTGCCGCTCTCCTCGCCCTTGACCCAGCTCTTTCCGCGGGAAGTCGAGAAGAGACTGACATTGCCGGTCTGCAGCGTTTGCAGCCAGCCGGCCTCGTCTGTGAAGGCGACCATGAGGATCTCGCCCGTGTGTGCATGCTGCACGACGGCTATAGCAAGATTTGGAAACTCGCCGATAGTCCGCTTGAAGTTCGGCTTAAATACTTTCATTAATCTACCCTTTCCGTTTAGGTTACTTCAGTCCGTAGCAGACTATAGTCGTAAATATATAAAAAGAAAAGCCGCTCCCTTAAGAGCGGCTTATTTGTCACCATTTACGTAAGCGAGGAGAAGGAGCGCGAGAAAACTTTTCCTCCTTGGGGATGTCATGCTCGTGCCAGCGGATGAAATCTGCTTTGATATCCTCCGACCGAGCTGCGATATCCTCTTCGGAGATCGTGGGCCCGCTCGCTACCTGCAACACAAGACCGAGTGACTGCTTCCGTGCACGATCATCGCCGTGCGCATCAATCCGCGTACGGTCTTCCTTGCGTTGTGCGCTCAGCACTTCTTTGCAATCGCTCGCAAAGAAGCGCTCGAGCGCCACCACAAACGATGATGCAGAAAGATCGTCCAACTGGTTGACCATCCGCACAAAGTTAACCGCAGCTTCCTGACTCACTTCATCTCTGAGGCCTATGCGGATAGCCTCAAGAATTTGTGAATTGACGTCCCTGGTCGAGGGCGCCCGACCGGCATAGAAACCACTCTCCATATAGAAGGGACCGTGTTGTGCATTGCGCGTCCATTTTGAAACACGATTCGCAAGATTATGCATTACCATCCTCCCTTACTGAGAAGTTGCGGGAATTGGTCTACCCGCAAGCAGAGCTTGTAGGAAATCATACAAGGTATCCGAGTCGCCCTTGAAGCGATAGAGACCGCCCAACTGTTTGACCCGCTCTTTGGTCGAGTCGCGGTCGTCGCCGGTATGGAGCACGATCGGCGTTTCCACGTTCGGCGTAATAATATACTTCCGCACCACGTGGAGCAGTTCAATCCCTGCGTCGGTCCAGAAGTAGTCCAGAGCGTTGTCGAGCACGATAAGGTCGTACTTGGTCACCTCGATCCGTGCCTTACCTTCGTGAAAGTCGGTAGCGAAGTCTACCTCGCACCCCAAGTCATCGAAAATTCGCTTCAGCGCATCTCGCCACATCTCTTCGTCATCCACGACGAGTACTTTCCTCATACCTCTGTCCTCCTTTAACGGAATATGTATGTATTGAAGAAGTCTTGAACCCAGCGCTGGTCGGTTGCCATGTAGTACGTGATCCACGCAACAAGCATCCAGATCACCCCGAGGACAAAAAGCATTGTCGTAGCGATCCCTTCCAACCCTTGGAAATTCCCCTTTCTATAGAGAAACACCAAGAGCATCACAAGCAACAGAGAAATGACGAGGATTGGAATCCAGGTCAGATAGGATCCTGCAGCCCATGCCGACGCGATAAAAACAACAATACCGAGTATTCCAACTACACCCTCCATGGGTACCCCTTGTGTTAGAGAAACTAATCCGATCTCAAATTACCTCATCGACTGGTTTTGACGTATCGATTTTTCTGTAGTACTTTACAAAGAGACTACGCAACTGTTCTTACACACGGAGGACCACGTGAAGAAACCTGTTCCCTACTCGCACTGCCACTACTGCGGCACACCGTACGACCAATCATCTCTTGGAAAAGAAGAGATGCTGTGCACGGCGTGCGGTAGGACAACGTACCCCGAGAATCCTGCAGCCGCTGTTGCGCTCCTTGTTCCAACCCCGCAGGGTTTGTATATGAGCCGGCGCGGCATCGAGCCCATTGGCCTTGTGTGCCTGCCCGGCGGCTATATGAAAAAGGGTGAGTCGTGGGAAGAAGCTGCTGCTCGCGAAACAGCCGAGGAAATTCAAGTTGAGATTCCTGATCCGGAGCACAATATCCTCAGCTTTGCACCAACGAGTAACTCGGCAAAAACACACCTGATCATCTTCGGTATCGTACGCAGGGGTGTGGTGCCGATCGAGCATGGCTTTACCCCATCACGCGAGGTCACGGAGCGCTTTTGCATAACGCCCCAGAGCATACCTCGCGACTTCGCCTTCCCGCTCCACGAGCAGATGGTGCGGCGCTACTTTGCGGAGCGGATCTGCTAGCTTCATCGAGCCTCATTGACACTTCAGTGGACTCGTGTAGTTTGTTATGGGGCCAGTACATGCAGATTCACTAAGGGAGGAATACCGTTGCAACCGCAGCGTAACAAGCCGGACACGATACCGGCACACATCCAGAAGCTCCAGCAGACTGGCATCCGCACACCGGAGCCACGGATCTCAGCATCATGGAACGCCCCTGTCCAGCTTCATGGACAGAACCCTATTCTTGCCGGCGTCCCCGGCTAGGACACGCAACGCTGCTAGAGTGCTCGAGCCTCCACCCCAGGAGCACCCTAGTAGCCAGCCCCGCGCACCATGCGCGGGGCTTCTTTATTTCTTTACCTTGCGGCGTTTAAAAATCTCTATTTGTTGCAGACGCTCCTTCGCTTCAGCAAGAGTTGTATACGTCCCAAGACGCCGGGTACTATCTTCCGAAAGTACCACGTATTTTTTACCAATCTTTTTGATCATAGTTTTTATAGAGGTTTCTAAAAATTGATGAGATACAAGGCGCACCCGAGCAACGGACTGAGCAATAGTTTCTTATTGTGAAGGAGTAGCACAGGCTGCAACACAGTAGCTCGCAATTTTTAGAAACCTCTTAGTATTCGTCTTCTTTGAGAGGAACCACTTCCGTAATCTCGACATCTGGCTGAGAAATAACACAGAGTACTTTGCCGGTGATTTTAAAATCTTCGTGGAGAATAATCGGTTTGTATTTAGGATCTTTCGACTCTGGCCAGAGGATAGTGACGCCGTCTTTTTTCTCGAGCCGCTTTACGGTGACCATGTCGCCCACTATTGCTGCAACACGGTCGCCGGTTTGCACATTGTTTGTAAATTGCACCAGAATATAGTCCCCGCTTTTAATACCTGCGTCTAACATAGACTCGCCGACGGCACGCACTGCAACAATTTCCCCCGCTTCATCGACAATTTTTTTGTCGACTTCAATAAATTCGTCCGCTTGTTCTTGTGCATAGACGGAGAGGTCGTCGCAGCCGACATTGGCGATAACAGGGATAGATACTGTACCCCACCCACCGTCTGCATTACGTAGTTCGATATTTTTCTTCAAACCTTTATGGCGGACGATGTAGCCCTTACGCTCGAGAATGTCTAAGTATTGCGTCACCGTACGGAGAGACTCGAACCCAAGGGTTTTGCGAAGCTCTTCGAGCGTTGGTGGCTCGTTATGCTCTGCAATATGTGAGCGAAGCTCGGAGAGCACCCGCTGTTGTTTAAAAGTGAGTAGCTGCTGCATATGTGTATAGTAGCACACACATTTTGAGCGCAATACACAAGATACACATATGTGTGGATAATCCGGAAAAGAAAAAGGGCGCCCTATTGCTAGGGCGCCCACACTTACGTCTTGACCGACTTCCGCCGCGCTTTGATCCGAGCCACGCTGCGCTTCCAAAGGCCGTGCGCGTAGCGCCATGCCCGCTGGAGTTCGGTCAGGCGGAGGAAGCGAAGTTCGCGCTCGTGTTCGCGCTCTTCACGGAGCTCTTGTCGAACGATCTCGTGATGGAACGAGATGCGCGCGTACGGAACTTCGGTGTACTCCTCCCACGCATCGACGCACTCTTTCCAGTACTGGTTATAGAGAAATTCCTTCGCTTCCCGGTATGCCTGCTTGGCCGACTGGAAGAGGAACTCTCGCTCGCGATCTACTTTTGCCTTGCGATAATCCACGAGCGCGTTCTGCACCACAAGGCCGATGAAGCCACTCACCAGCGTTACAAGAAACGAACCTCCTGTCTCGCCCGTAAACTGGCTCAGCACTTCGGGAATAATCGGGGCAAGTGTTTGTGCTAATCCGTAGCCGAATGTAGCAAAAACAGTAATGGCCCCAACTTTCGAGAGCAGCGCGTAGAGCAAGCGCTGCCACCATCCTCGACGCAGGCTTTCCTGAATGTAGCGATAACGGTCCGCCACCTTCTTTTTTGCCTTGTCGTACTTGATGGCCCGCTCGACTCTGTCACGCGCATACGCAAACAGAATGTTGCGCACGCGCATAAGATAAATTTCCTCCTTAGAGCCAGGCGCCCCATTAAGCGAGGAAAGGAACTGCAGGTTCGCCTCTGCTTCTCGGGACTTATGCGGCTCCACGTCCGGTCCGTAGCGCTCGAGCACGTACTGCATATCGGCGAACCGGATTACTTCGTTTGGGTCAAGCTTCGAGACAAGCGTCTCGACCTTCGGCCTCCGTTCAGTTACTCTGGCGTCCATGCACCCCTCCAATCGGTTACGACGTTCTTCTAAGAAGAAAGAGTAACCTATTTTTACAAAAAGTCAACCTCTAGCGCGAGACGTTCAGCGTACTGCGGATCCGGTCGAACTCTGCTATAAGCGCTTCTTTGTCGAACTCGCGGACTGCGCCTGGTTCGTAGTTACCAATATTTGTTGAGTGGATGAAATAGCGGATAGCTATGCAGGGCGACGTGCCGGGAATAGCGTAGACATGTTCCTCGTACAGGTTCCCTGCTGCCGCACCTCCACTGTCTGCCACGGAGTACTCAATACCGTGCTCGTACACGGTGCGGATATCCTGCGCATCGTAGACAAAGCGTGTTGGACTGCAGGACGCCGGGTTAGCAATTTCCTCAACACTCAGACCCGTGTCGGAAGAAAGATTTGTTCCTATTGAAAGAGACTGTGGGATAGTAAACTTTACGCCGCGAATTTCTTTACCCGGACCGAGCGCAGTGTAGAGATAGTTTTGATTCACTGCATAGGTAGAGGGATATTGGATAGCGTAGTTTGAAAATGGTTTGCTAAACGTCTCCCACTCCTCTTCCTGTGCTCCCGGGGCGGCACCGGCCGTCACACAGTTGCTATACGTTTCTTTCCCAGACGTACCTTCAGTAATAAAGGCAGTGTTACCTTTGCTCCAGAATACAAACGACTCGTCTGCGTTCGCATAGCGAATACCCGACGCAGAAATAGTTTGCGGCAAAGTCATGCGACGACCGTCATTCAGCACAAGGCGCACCTCTTCTTCATAAAACGAAGCCTGGATTATCTTTTCCTGCGCACACGTATACTGAACAGCCTGTATGAATCCTGGTCCTCCCACTCCTTTGTCTATCCACAAGAGCCATCCAACAAGCACAATGAACACAACTACAAGCAGGTAGACCAGAGGCTGAAATCGTTTACCGTCGTGCATACAGATATATTACACGTGTTGTGTCTGAGGTTTGTGCAGGTAGGCAAGCGCGAGCGCAGCGAGTGCTATCGACACGTCGCGGAACAGCACTTGGAACTCGGACATATTGAACCCTACGATAGCAAGCAACATGACTGCAGCTCCGACACAAGGCCAGACTATCTTCCAGCCACTTAAAATCCAAAGCGCAAGTAGTATTTCTATACCTCCAAACACATGAAGCAAGGTTTCGTCTGGGAGAATACCCGACATAAACTGCGGGAAATAGCCGATCCACGCGTTCGGGTCGCCCCACGCATTGATGGGTGGGTAGAGAAACGCAAACGCAACCGCAAGACGAAGCAGGAGGTCTGGTACGCGCGCAATCATACAATTATTCAACTACTGTAACTGACCCAAAGTGCGACGCGCGAGAGTGGTTGTGATAATTCCACTTACCCACCTTGTCGAACGTAAATGAGTACTGATCGCCATTCTCGCACTGATCGAACGATTCGGGCGCAGTGCCGCCACAGTGTTCTGCAAGTGTTGTGCCGCTGTAGCTTGTGTGCGATGGGTGCGACGCCGCGCCGACCCACATGTTGCCATCACCCTCGTTCACCCAGGTTACGGTACCCCCTTTTTTAATAGTGACAGCTTGCGGAGAAAAACCATCTGCACTGTAGGTGACTGTTGCGCTCATAGGCACTGCTGAGGAGCCAACAGTTACGCCAACACCTACTGTGGTAGAGGCTTGCCCTGTAGGATTTTCTGTCGTGGTGGTTGCTGTGTTTGTAGACTGCTCTGCCGGCTGTACTGACCCGCCTTGCATACTGCTATACCAATACACTCCCCCTCCCACGACTACCAAAACAGCAAGAAGCACAATGATTGTTGATTGTTTCATAGCGTACGCCTAGATAAGTAATACTGGCAGTATACTACACATCAATATTTTTCTGATATTTTCTTAAGTGCGGCCACATACGCAGCTTCGCGCAAGGACACTTTGTATGTTTGCGCAGTGTCCCATACTCGTTCTGCAGCACTACTCATTTTCTTTTGCAGAAACCCAAAGACGTCTTCCTTATTCCAACGCTCGTTCTTTTTATTTTGCTCCCATTCGCAGTAACTGACCGCAACACCCCCGGCGTTTGCCAAAATATCGGGAATAATAACAACACCTTTATTGGTTAAAAATTCGTCCGCCTCGGCAGTGGTTGGTCCGTTGGCCATTTCAAGCACAATTGAGGCTTGCACGTGCGGCGCATTATCTATCGTCAAGGCATTTTCGAGTGCGGAAGGGACTATGACATCTACCGCAAGCTTTAACACTTCGTCATGCGGCACACGCTCTGCCTCTACTAGCTCTGGACAACCTTCAAGCTTCCCTGTCTTTTCTTTATATTCGCGTACTGCTTGTAGGTTTTTAATTCCGTTAGGGTTGTACATACCGGTTTGCGAGTCGGAAATAGCAACCACAGTGCAGCCTGCTTCTTGTAAAAATTGTGCTGCGTAGCTCCCCACATTGCCAAACCCTTGCACCGCAACGCGCAGGTCTGAAAGTTTTTTTCCTAAACGCGGCGCAAGTGCAGCAAGTGCGTACGACCCGCCGAGCCCTGTTGCTTCAGTGCGACCTTCTGAACCACCTTGGCCGACCGGCTTACCGGTTACGACCGCAGGTGCAGGAGCTCCCGTTACTTTTGCATACTCATCGACGATCCAAAGCATTATTTTACCGTTTGTATTTACATCAGGTGCTGGCACGTCTATGTCCGGGCCTATCACAGGAGCGATTTTACGTGCAAATTCTCGAGTAAGACGCTCAAGTTCACCTTCTGAAAGTTCTTTGGCGTTCACGCGCACGCCGCCTTTCCCTCCACCAAACGGCACGTCGATGACTGCGTTTTTCATCGTCATCCAAAACGAGAGTGCCCGGACTTCATCCATGTCCACTTCCTCGTGATAGCGCAGTCCTCCTTTATACGGACCACGCGCATTATTGTGCTGTACCCGAAAACCGTCGAACACACGGATAGACCCATCGTCCATAGTGACTGGCACCGACACTTCTACAATACGGTCAGGATGTTCTAGCGTTGCACGTAAGAGCGGATCAAGCGAGATATGTGCGGTTGCTTTTGCTAATTGCTTTTTAGCACTCTCCCATGGGTTCGTGTGGTCCATATGCTTCCGTTATTAGTATCCCAAAAGTATATCCCACAATTTAGGGTCGTGACTCCCATCGAGTTTAAAAATAGACACCCCTTGCACTCCTAATTTTTTAGCGAGGTCTATCTTTTCCTTAATAGCCACAGCATCACTCCACCACAGGAGGCTATACACAGTAGCGTTTTTAGAAAAACTTGGTCCAGCAGCGATACTTGCCCCGGTATACAGCGGCGAAGAGGATGCAATATACGTGACGGCAAGTTCGCCAGAAAGCGTGCGAGTTGGTGTGATACCGAGACGCTCAGCAATAGCAAGCGCGTAGCCCGGATTAAACGCTCCTAACCGGTCATAGCGATACCCTTTCTGGAGTGGCGTTATCGTGTACTCGTACCCGTACGTTGGAATGCCGATAATTACTTTATCTTTGGGAAGAGTCTGCAGCGCCAACTCCACCACTTTTTCTACCCATGCCACATCTGCAACAGGAATATACGGCGCACCCCTTGCCGCTTTATTAAGAGTGAGGTCAATCGTCCCTTGGTCGTACGCCATAATAACGACACGGTCACAATACGCGCGCAGCGCGGTGTAGTCGTTTGCGTACTGAAGATTTTTTGGCACGACAGAAAATGCAGATTCTGGCGGCGTACGCGGCTCGATAGTGCAGTATACAAACTTACTCCCTATTGCCGCGTAGAGCTCTTTTAAAAAGAGCGTAAAAAACGGGTTCGTTTCCGCACGCTTTGCTTCGTAGTCGATGTCGATGCCATCAAACCCTTCGCGCTCTACCGTGCGCACAATGTCTGTAACGTGCGCTTTGCGTTGTATAGGGTCGCTTAACACATCGTGGATAGCAGCGCCGTCGTGCCAGATAACAGTCGGGATTAGCCGCACTGCTGTTTCTTGCACTGCCGCGTTAAAACTCCGCCACGGTTCTTTCCGTACACCCATCTCGTCATGGAGCGCACCATTTTTGTCTACCGTGTAGCCAAAGGGATGGATCGTCGTAAGCGCATCTAAGTGTTTTTTTACAACAGCAGTCCCTTCATCTTCTCGCCAATACGGTAGCCATCCTCCCACTTCAAATGAGGGCGTGTTCAGCGGCGCTGCATAGAGAGCAGCAAACGGCATAAGTACCGCAATACAAAGAGCACATGCACGTACAAGCATGTGCTCAGTATACCCGGGAGTACGGATCGCTTCGCACTACCCCAGTGGATTGCGTCCCTGGATAACGCGTACCAAAAAAAGTACGACTGCTATCACGAGCAAAATATGGATAAGCCCGCCGATGGTATAGGACGATACCAACCCGAGGATCCACAAAAGAATCAGCACGATCGCAATGGTCATTAACATAGTTAGTGTGTTTGTTATACCAATAAGCCCAGCCTTACCAGTATGAAAGCTGGGCCCTGTAGAGATCATGAAGAAGCCTACTTGATGAACTGAGAGGCCTGCGCTTCGATCATCTTTTCTATTTTCCCTTCAAACATGCGCCACAGGAGCGGAAGCTTCGCATTGAGCTCAAATTCATTGTCACGCACATCGAGCGTACCGGTGATATTTTTCCCTTGGAGATCAAAAGCGAAGTTAAGCGTGTCGTTGTCCCAATTTTCTTGCAAACCTTCCACGTGCTGTCCTGCTTGCGAACGCGCTTGGTCGAGCGCCATTTTTACACGACGCACCGCTTCGTCTTTAGTAAACGAGTGTTTAATTACTACATGCATAGACTAGTAGTCTAGGCGATCCGCTCGCAGCGGTCAAACTTATTTCTGAGCTAGCGCAAGGTCGCGCACCACACACTGTAAGCACTTCGCCTGATTTTTACGGGTGCGGATATATTTATTACCGCAAGCACAGACAAGAATCTCAGTCTTAGACTTTTTTTCGATCCACTTGCCTCCTTTTTGAAATGTCTTAGTTGCGGGTTTCATTATGTTCTAAGAAGGTAAGCGCCTTGCCACGCTTATTACCACGGCCGGTACGGCCAATGCGGTGCACATAGTCCTCGTAGGTCATAGGAAGTTCGTAGTTGATGACGTGTGAGACGTCGGCGATATCGAGCCCACGTGCAGCAACGTCTGTTGCAACAAGAACCTGAGCCTGATTCTTCTTAAAACTATCCAAGGCACGCTGACGTTGCGAGTGGCTCTTGTTGCCATGAATAGACTCAGCCTTAAAGCCACGCTGCTCCAGCATCTTCGAAAGACGCTCGACACCATGCTTTGTGCGGCCGAAAATAATTACTTTATTGAACTCTTTTTGTGCAAGGAGTTCCTGCAACACATCGAGTTTTTGCTGACCTGGAGAGACACGTACGACATCTTGGTCAATTTGCGCAGAAGTCGTCGTACCGTTTGATACTTTAATGCGCACTGGCTCGCGAAGGAACTCTGAAATAAGCTTCTCGATTTCAGGAGAAAGCGTTGCAGAGAAGAAGAGGGTATGACGATTCTGCGGCATGCCTTCCATGACATAGCGCATATCATTAATGAAACCCATGTCGAGCATGCGGTCAGCTTCGTCTAACACAATAGTATTAAACGTTTCGCGGCGGATTTTCTTACGCTCGATAAGATCCTTAAGACGACCTGGTGTACCGATCACAAAGTGATTCTTGTAGCGAAGCTGCGAAATTTGTGGACCGATGTTAACACCGCCCACACATACCGTAGAGAAGAGTTTCATTCCCTTCGTAAAGCCTTTCAGCTCTTCATCAATTTGAATAGCGAGTTCGCGTGTTGGCACAATAATAAGCACTTCCTCTTGCGGATTGCGAAGCACTTTGTCGATAAGCGGGATCAAAAACGCAGCGGTCTTACCGGTACCAGTATTTGCAATACCTACGACGTCTGAGCCTTTAAGCACATGCGGAATAGCACGGTCTTGAATAGGAGTCGGTGTCGTATAGCCCTTTGCAATAATTGCTTTCTTGAGCTGCTCGACAATGGCAAAGTCTTCGAAGCGGTGCTCCGGAACAAAATGTGGAGCCTCTTCGGTTATAACTGCTTTGTTGATAAATTTAGATGGATCAATGTATTGACCTGTGCGACCCTTGCCGCCACGGTTAAATCCACCGCGAGAACCGCCGCGTGAACCACCACGGTTAAAGCCACCACCAAAACGGCGAGTACTTCCACCTTTATTAAATGAATTACCACGAGAAAAAGAATTTCCGCGGCCAGAACTTGAACGATTATTTGAATACATACTTTGTCTACTCGTAACCAACAGTCTTTATAATAAAAAGTCGACTGGTTCTCGCGAGTTTTTTAGACAAAGCCAGGAGTGGCTTCCAGTTCCCTACACTAAAGCAGGGCAAAACTAATGAGATTGTTACTACTTCATAATATACCCAAAAGCCTCTTTTGTCAAGAGTTTTTGGGTAGGGACGGCCTTACAAAAGGTTGAGGATTAAGGCTGAAATAGGTCTTGCGGTTTAAACTGTACGCTCGTTACACTTGCAAACTGCTTTGCCGTTGCTTCGATTTGTCTCCAGAGCACCCCAACGCGGCATGAACCGCCCACGGTTTTGTTCTGCGGGTCTGCAAAGGTAAGCGTTGCGACACCACCTGTGATGGTAGCTGAGGTAAGCGACACGCCTGCCAGAGGAAATTCTGTCGTAATACCCTGTGCTTTTTCCTGTGCGGTCAACGCACCCTTGAGGAGTAGCTTAATAGAGTCTGCGAGCGGTGTCGTGGTTTTTGGAATCGTGCGGTTTACTGCAACTAAACCTTTTGCCGAGCAAAGAATATTTCCTTGCGCGTCTTTGTCGTTATTTGGATTGTAGTAGTAGAGCTGTACGACTTGAGTTGAAGAAGCGCTTTGAGTCGTTGAAAAGCGTACCGGGATGCGACGTTCGTCTGCGTTTTCTGGCAGGCCCGATGGATTGTCTTTTTCGAGAATAAGCGTACCGGTTTCCGTTGTTGGAGCAGTGAATGTAAGCGTTGCTTCAAATGGGACAAATTCTGTCGTCATCCAATCGCCTTGCGCTTGTGCAGGAGCTTGAGCAAGTACGGTACCGTTTGCGTCTTCAAGACGTACTGGGAACGATGCTTCGAAGTACCACCCGCCACGCGCCTGGCCGCGTATCTGAAGCGGACTCCCCACCGTTGCATACGCAACAGGAGCGGTCACACGGATCATGTTGTCCTGTGTACCTGGAGTAGTCGTGGCATTTCCGCCATTGTCAGGGTTCGGCACAGACATGCCCCCAAACGACGCCCACGCAAACGCTCCCACTGCCAAAACAGCAATAACAGTTAACAGAATGGTTATAGTTCGTAAATTCATATACTATAAAATTGTTATACCATATATGACGTTTATATGTAGAGCTTTCTTACTCGTCTCGTTTCTCCTTGTTCCGGGTACTTCGTTTGCCCAAAATGAGGTCGTAACGGACAGCGTAACCATCCTAAAAGCAGAGGTACTAACAGTTACCAACGAGCACGAATTAGTACTCCCCGGCACCAACACACCAAGCAAAGTACAGACCCTCTCGGCTGAAATTCTTGAAGGCGAAGACAAAGGGAGCGTTGTTACCTTTGAAAACGACTACATACAGTTAGATATCGGGGATGTATTTTACCTGCGCCACATCGTGCACGAACTCGACGGCACGGAATTTTATACGGTTGCAGACCCTTACCGGCTCGACACGCTCGCACTCTTAGGAGCGGTATTTGTCGCTTTAATTTTTATATTTGGCGGGATGCAGGGTGTACGAGGACTCGCAACACTACTCGGCAGTATGGTGCTTATTGTGTATCTGCTTATTCCAGGCATTCTTGCAGGATACTCTCCTATAGTTGTAAGTATCGGCGTTTCGTCGCTCATCATCATACTTGGCTCATACATCACGCACGGTTTTACTAAAACCACCACCGCTGCCGTACTGGGCATGATAGGCACGCTCGTGCTGACCGGCATCGCCACGCTCTTTACGCTCGACGCTGCACAGCTAAGCGGCTACACCTCGGAAGAAAACGTGTACCTCAACTTCAACACCGACGGGGGCATCAACATGGTTGGATTATTGTTTGGCGCGATTATAATCGGCCTCCTGGGTATCCTCTACGACATGGCAATCGGCCAAGCGGTTGCAGTTGAAGAACTATATAGTGCAGGTAAGCACCTTACATCTGCGGAAGTATATACAAAAGCAATCCGCATTGGACGCGAACACATTGGCGCGCTAGTAAACACGCTCGCGATTGCATACGTCGGCGTGTCGCTCCCCCTTTTACTGCTTATGCATCAAGCATCAGTGTCTGTCACCTCCCTACTCAATAATGAAATGTTTGCTACAGAGCTTGTACGCATATTGATTGGCGGCATCGGGGTTATCCTGACGGTGCCGCTCACCACTCTTATCGCGACGTACCTTTTGCGCAACCATCGCACACACCAAAAAACTCCATCGAGTGGTCATCAATCGCACTAAATTTCTTTGCGCTTTTCTCTACTTTTTTTACAAACGGTTCGGTGTTGCAAGCAACATCTTCTACCAAGCCACAGCTGGTACAGACAATGTGGTGATGATGGGGGCGCAATACCGCAAGCTCGAAGTGGGCATGTCCATGGCGAAAATCCACCTCACGAACCACTCCAGAAAGGATCATGGACTCAAGCGCACGATAGAGCGTTACCTTGTCGATCGCTTTTTTTAGTTTTTTCTCTAAATACGTAACAGTCACGGGCTTCTCTTCACCAAACAGAGTCTGCAAAAGGAGTACGCGGCCCGGAGTCGCTTTGTAACCGCTTTGGCGCAGCACTGCCTTAAAGTCAGGAGCGTGTGTATGCATGGGCGCACTATACCACACATATTCAAATGCAACAAATTTGCATTTATTGTGATTGTTCGGTATGGTATTAAATGCAAGTAATTTGCGTTTATGAAAATCGCGTTTCTGGGGAAAGGCGGATCAGGCAAGTCGACCATGGCGACCGCGCTCGTGCGCTTTTTACGTGCCCGAGGGACCACCGTACTCGCGATCGACGCCGACCATAATATGGATCTTTCCTACAACCTTGGAGCAGACCCTACCGTATTTCTGGGGGCTGAGCCCGACAGAATCAAAACCTACGTCGGGTCACACCCTGCAGGAAGTTTTGCTGATGCGCTCGCTACCGCAAAAGAACGCGGGGTGGAATTTACCCTCTCGCCCACTGATCCCTACACCGCAAGTGTTTCTAGTGAGCTTACAGAAGGTCTGCGTCTTATAACAGCTGGTCCGCACACTGACCGAGTACGGTCCCAAGAGGCGTGCAGCCACTCTCTTGCAGCGCCGCTCAAGGTATATCTCCCCCTGTTAAAACTTACAGACGACGAGGCGGTGGTGATTGACGAACGAGCTGGCACCGACCCCGTTGCCACAGGCATTCTTGCAGGCGTTGACCTTGCAGTGATTGTTCAGGAACCAACGGTACACAGCCGTCGTGTCGCGGAACAAATAAAACACGAGCTGGGATTGGCAGCTATTCCACACTGCATCGTTCACAATAAAGAGGCTGGGATGGAGACAGACACCGCTCGAGCAATAGAAGAGATTTTTAGAGCTACAAGATCCTAGCAGCGTGCGCCCCGTGATGCATAGCGGGGTGCACGCTGGCAGGATCGCCAGTGTTGTTCTTTGGAGGTTATCAATGTCTCTTCCGTCCCTCATTGCTGCTACTGCAGGCAAAAACCTGGACAGCCTTTCGGAGCAGGAACTTGATGCTCTGATTCTTGCAGGCATGCAAGCTGACTTGCCGCTTGCCTGCACGTATCTCCACCGACTTGCTCACGGTCGAGGCGAACTTGCGACCGAAGATCCGAAATCCGAACTCGGCAAGCAGCTCATTCGTATCTGCGCATCGGACGTGATGCGCCCACTTGCAGAAGAGCATCTCTGCCACGGAAAACAGATCACGTTTTACAACTGCTGCACGGTCCAGGTGAGCGAGCAGAAGCCCGCCCGGCGAGCAAAAACGCTTACCCAGATTCGCGCACAGACGGGCCCCATTGCCCGCGCAGACTGTTAAACAAAACCCCGCGCTATATTGCGCGGGGTTTCTTTATTTAGTGATGTGTATCGAAGAGGTCTTTCGGTTTGAGTTTTGCAACTACAAAGAGATAGATGATCTCGAGGATGCCCATAGTGTTTACCACAAGCAAGATTACAAACCACCACGGCTGTTTACGGCGAGCAGCGTGCCACAAAGCAAGACCCTTCCAGAACAAACTCCACAACACGATAACGCTAATAAATGCGTAGAACCATTCTGGCATCGGCACATCAACCCCAAGGGTTCCAAAGTTAAAAAGATTCATACCGTGAGTATATCACGCAGCTTTACTGTGCTGCGCGGGTGCGGAAAAGGTATGACGCTATCGGCATCGCAACGGCGATGATTGCAACACACCACGCTAGTGCAAGCCACCCATGGTTACCGATCGGAGTTCCGATCATAAGAGCGCGAATTGCTTCAATGACATGGGTAACTGGCTGATTTTCTGCGAACGCACGCAATACGCCCGGCATACTTGCGGTCGGTACAAACGCAGCACTCGCAAAGGTGAGCGGAAACACCACAAAGAACGACATCCACTGCACTGCCTCAACGCTCTTTGCAAGCAGACCCATAATCGCCGCCATCCACGAAAACGCCAACGTAAAGACAAGCAAAATACCAATAATCACCAGCCAGTCTGTAAATGATGCGACCGGACGGAATCCCATACACAATGCAACGATCAAAAGGATAATGGACGAAAGTCCGTTGCGCACCAGGTCGCCGATAACGTGACCCGTCATCACCGCAGAACTCACCATAGGGAGCGACTTAAAGCGGTCGATAATACCGCGCTTAAGGTCGGTCGCAACACTGAGCGCAGTCGTCGTTGCACCAAACGCTGCCATCTGTACCAAAATACCTGCAACAAGAAAGTTAATGTAACTCCCTGCTGTTGTGGTGATAGCACCACCAAAGACATAGCCGAAGAGCAGCATGAACATAACCGGCTGGATGGTAAGCCCCAGCAGCTGGTCCATGTTTTTAAAAATATGTTTCAGGCTGCGCACGATAAGCACCCACGTGTCGCTGACGGCCCAAAATAATGCAGAGTGAGTCTTCATATGGTTATGCAGTTACTTTTTCTTCTTTTGTTTCAACGCCTCGACCTGTTAAGTGCAAAAATACGTCGTCGAGTGTTGGTTTGTGCACTGACATGGTATCGATTTCAATTTTTGCGTCGTGCAGCAAGTCGAGTACGCGTTTTACCGCACCCACGCTACCATCAATAGGCACGCTAATACTGCGCTCTTCTTTGTCTACTTGTACGCCAGCTCCTGCAAGAAGTTTTAAAGCACTCTCAAAGTCTTGAGGCTTTTCTATCACTACCTCAATGCGTTCGCTGCCAATCCCCGCCTTCAGCGTGTCGGCAGTTCCCTCTGCAATAATCTTTCCTTGGTCGAGCACAGCGATACGGTCTGCCAATTTATCGGCCTCTTCCAAGTACTGCGTAGTGAGCAAAATAGTAACGCCAGAGGCCATAAGACCTTTAATGACGCCCCACATGTTAATGCGGCTGCGAGGGTCGAGGCCGGTCGTCGGCTCATCGAGGAAAACAATAGGAGGAGTAGCAACTAGGCTTGCCGCAAGGTCGAGACGACGGCGCATGCCGCCTGAGTATGTTTTTGCTGCACGTTCTGCGGCTTCGACAAGGTCAAACTGCTCAAGCAGTTCCTGCGCGCGCTTTTGTGCGGCCGCTTTTGAAAGATGATACAGACGCCCCATCATGACCAGGTTCTCTCGCCCGGTCAAATATTCATCAACCGCCGCGTATTGACCTGTTAAGCCAATTGAGTGGCGCACACCGTCAGCGTCGGCAACCACATCGAGGCCATTAACTCGAACCTCGCCTTGGTCGGGCTTGAGAAGTGTACTAAGGATTTTAACTGTGGTCGTTTTGCCTGCACCGTTTGGTCCCAACAAGGCCAACATGGTGCCCTTTTGCACCGAAAGATCCAAACCTTTGAGCACCTGTAATTTTTTATACGACTTTACCAAGCCGCGAATTTCTATCGCGTTTTCAGAATGCATAGAGAACTAGTATACCAAACTGCCAATTACATCAAGCCGAATCCGTACCAGACCAAGTACATACCAAGGAGCACTGCTGCAATACCGCCCGAGGTGTACCATCCTTGCTGGTTAAAGCTTCCAATAAATTTTTGAACTGCGCGATACGGCATCGCAAGGTACAAAATACCTTCAATAGTCATGATCCAACCAATGAGCGAGATAACACCCGGCACATTGAGTGCAAGCATCGGGTGTGTAATGACAATAACAAGACCCGCTGTAAGATGTGCGATACCGAGCAAGAACAAAAGCGAGCGATTTTTAAGCAGTTCCTTCATGGTTGGCATGATCGACTGCTTACGAATCATCACAATGAGACCAACGATCACAAAGTAAAGACCAAGGAACTTCGCAAAAAAGATATCCATATATACAAATTACCTATATGGCTTCATCGTAGCATCAGTTTTGCGCACGCACGGACCCGCCGGGGATAATTAGTGGAAGACAACCGAGCCGCTGTCGAACTTGAGGTCGAGTATGAGCTGCCCGCGCGACGTAAAGTGATAGCCGCTCGTGTTTGAGAGCATTTGTGAAAACTCTATTTCTTGCGAACCTTCACAGAACATTTTGGTCATGTAGATGTCACCAAATGTAATTTGATTGTTGGCAGCAGTCGTATAGCTCCCGCCCATTTGGTTGCAGTCAGTCGTAGCGGTAAATGTACCGTCTGTTTTAAACGTGAGTGTAAATGCCCCAGTCTTCTTTGGAGTTATTTCACGACCATCGTTATAGAGCGCAGAGTCCCAGACCCACGTCTGCATACTGAGCGTCATGCGTGACGGGTCTGCCTCACCTTCAAAATTATTTGCGACGATGCCGAAATCTTCTCCAACAGGGTCGTATTTCAAACGCAACGTCTTACCGACTGAAGGCTGCGCAGTCATAGGCTCACCCGGGGCACGATCCGCATAGTTCACAACAACGATACCGTTTTGAAACTCTGTAGTTTGGGGCGCAATACGATCACCGACAAACACAGCGCGCGTGCCGTTGTATGTTCCTGCCTCGGTTTGCAACGCTCCTACCAGGTAATAAAAGATGCCACTACCACCACCATCTGAAGTAAGTAGGAAGGCGCGATCAGGACGACCGTCCGCATTAAGATCGCCCGTTACTTCATTTCCAAAGTATCGAGTACTTCCATCCGCTGAAACACCATTCGAGAGAGTGACTGGCTCGCCCTCCACTACATACGTTGCGTTTTTATAGTCAGTTGGCCCCTGCTTTTCTTTATAAATATAGGTATTGAGGGCAAAAAAGCCGCCCACAAGCACCGCCGCAGCAACAAGAATATATATAAGATATTTCATAGATTGACTATATTACCCAACTGCTCGAGCGGCAAGGCCAATAAGGAAAATTCCTATCGCATTAAACGTAAATGCAAGCGGAATAAACCATGCAAGTTTCATTTTCGTAAAGCCTAATAGACTAATGCCTAACTCATCCGGCAAAGGCGAAGCAATGATAAGACCACCGAGCAGGAAGGTTACCCAGCGCAGCGGACCTTTACTAAAGAGGCGTGTAAAGCGGCGTGGACCACCTTTCAATCCCATCACTTCAAGCAAGTGTTGCGAAAAGCGGTCGCGCACAAAACGGAAAATAAGCAGGTCGCCAAGCACCGCTCCCGCACCACCCAGGAGCGCGGTCATAACGAGCGAATACTCTTGCGCAATTTCTCCAAGCGTCACTATTGCAGGCACGGTCGTAAACACCGAGGTAAAAAACATGCCCGCAATAAAGCTACCGAAAAATTCCAGCTCTTTTGAAGAGGTAAGGATATTTACAATAACGTCCGTCTTTACTAGAACAATCGCAGCAAAAATACTTAGCGCAATAATGCCCAAGTCTTGCACGAATCCTGCGCGTTTACGATGAGTCATTTACGAGTGCGACTCGTGGTGATGTGTCTCTTGGTGGTGCACACGTACCGGCCGCCTTGGAATAATAATAGCAGCAAGAATGTACGCGATGACGCCCGGAATGAATGCGGTGAAGATAACTACTACGACCCACAACACGCGCAAGATAACTGGGTCGACGGTAAAGTACTCGCCCAAACCGCCGAAGACTCCTGCAAACACCCGATTTTCTTCGCTCTTAAAAAGTCGCTTTGGTTCCATACGCGTAGTATACCATTATGCAGATACAACTTTTTCCTTTTTCTTTTGTGAAGCTTCTGTCAAAAAAGGCAGATACTTTCCTAATTCTTTACGGAAGAGTTTTCGTACTACTTGCGGCATAGGAAGAGATTTTAATTTTGCTATCTCAAATAGTTCGAGATAGGTTGCAAATACTTGCGTATGGTTGTGTGCACGCACTATGTAATTAGTAAAGTCAGCTGGCATCTCCTTTCCCATAATGTTTTTTAGATTTTCTAAAGATTGCGCTACATCAGAAGGATCTATAACCCACTCCGCTGCGCCATGAGACGCAAAATCTCGCACATACCCTACTGTTTCCGAGATAACGATAGGAGTTTTAAGCGCGACCGCTTCCAGCACCACCGTGGGAGACACGTCAAACAACGATGGTAGTAAAAGCAGGTCGACCGCACTACAAAACGCAGAAATGCCTGCGCGATCGACTGGAGGAATAACATCAACATATTTTTTATACTCCTGCACCGTTGCCGCATCTTCTGACGCGGGAATGTCCACTATTGCATGAAACTGCCACGGTAATTTTTGTGCACGAGCCGCTTTTGCAAGAGCAAGAACGGCGGCATGATTTTTAATCTCATCCCACCGAGCAATGATGCCGACATGGAACTTCTTAGTAGAAAAAGAAAATTTAGATGCGGTTACACTGCTGTGCAGTTGTTTAAAAGAAGTGAAGTCGAACGGCAGGGGGACAATCTCTGTCTTGCGCGCGTCGCCCGAAGCAACATGGGTCGCATAATACTCGCGACTCCAGGTATTAAGAAAAATTTCTATTGAAGAGAGCTCTGTAGAATCTTGCTCCATGCGTTCGAGCAATTTTCTACCCTGCTCCGTATAGCGGTCTTTATGTATACCTAATTCCTTGGTCCAAATTCCCGCATGTTGAATCACGACCGGCGTATTTGTTTCCTTAGCAGCCTGGAGTAGCATCCAATTAAAAACGCCGAAGCCGTTTAGAAACACAACGTCGGGTTTTTGCTCTTCTATAAGAGAAACAAGTGCTGCAATAGGTTTTTTCCACGCCACGACAGGCTTTACGCGAGAACTTTTTGCTTGGGTTACTTTATTGATGATCGCTTTTGGCGCACGCAAGCGATAGTAGCGTCTATAAGTAGACGCAAACACCTCTTCCATGTAAATACCTCGAGAGTTACTTCCCTCGAGCATAACACCCACCCACTTATGCTCTGCACCAGAAGAGAGGATATAGTTTATGAATAGGCGTGCAAAATTTGCAGGCCCTCCTTGAGAGACAATATCTGAGTCAGGAAGGTTTGTCGGAAATCCGTTCGATAATATCAACATAGAGTGATATGGTCAGACAATCACGCGAAATAAAAAATTCATACCTTTTCAGATATGAATTCCCCTATAGATCGTGCTATGTGCCTAACTTTTTCACTATACCTGTCGAGAAGGATCTGTCTAGCCCTACCGGATCATGAAGACCTCACACATGTTGCCCGGCAACAAAGCCTGTGGACCAGCAGAGCTGCAGAGAAAAGCCTCCTGAGGGACGGTTAATGTGGAGCAAGTCTCCTACGATATAGAGGTTAGGGACCTTTTTGGAGCGCATGGTGCGCATGTCTACTTCCTCAAGCGGCACGCCACCGTCGGCAACAACTGCCCGGTCAAAGCCCATCAGCCCTTCAATGGTAAGCGGCAGGGCTTTGAGGAGTTGCACCACCACCTTACGCTCTTCGCGCGTTATCGAGTGCACTTTCTTCGTTACATCCATACGCTCTGCAAGCAAGGTAAGTATGCCCTTGTGTGTACCTTCGGGCACGAACTCGCGGACAATGTTTTTAAATGTCTTGTTTTTGTGCGCATCAAACACTTTAATGACCGTATCTTCCAAGGCACCGAGGTCCGTGTGTGGGTAGGCATCTATCGTTGCAGTGACGATCCCGCTATAGAGCAAGTCTTGCACTTTGTGTGCACTGTTTAAAATAAGCGGACCCGAGAGGCCAAAGTGTGTAAAAAGAATCTTCCCTGTCTCAGAAAATTTTTTCTTCCCTTCCAAAAAGAAGGTGATTTTCATAAACGAGAGCGATGCTCCCGAAAGTTGCTTTACCCACTCTTCTTTTACTGCAAGCGGCACAATGGTGGGCGTTGGCGCATGCACCGTGTGGCCTAAGTCACGCAGCCACTCAAAGCCATCTCCCGTTGAGCCAGTTTCTGGGTGTGACATGCTTCCCGTCGCAAGTACATAGGCAGTTGCTTCATACCGTTCCTTGCCACAATAGACAGCAGCAACAGTTCCGTCTGACGCTGTTTCTATGCGCGTCACCGGGGAGGCATTTTTAACAACGACGCCGCTCTTTTTTACGTACGTCTCTAGTACGGCAAACACGTCGCGAGCTTTTTCTGTGTGCGGGAAGGCACGCTTGCGCGCCTGCACCACGAGTGGCAAACCTTTTGATTCAAAAAAGGAAAAGGTATCCTTTACACCAAACTGTGCAAACACCGAGTAAAGAAATTGTTCCGCCTTGCCATACTTCTTAAGCAGCTCGTGCACGTCGTCTTCCGCATTTGTTACGTTGCAGCGGCCGCCGCCGGTTATTTTCAGTTTTTCACCGAGTGTTCTGTTTTTTTCGAGTAGCAGCACTTTTTTCCCACGCGCAGCCGCAGTACCCGCTGCCATCATGCCAGACGCACCACCACCTATGACTAGTAAGTCGTACATACTACTTTTCGAGGTCGAGCACTTCGTCTATGCGGATCTGTTTTACAAAGTCCGGCACGTGCGAGACAAGGATCATCGCTCCTTCGTATTTGTTAAGCGCCTCTGCAATAACCGGAAGGTGGCGGAAGTTAATATGGTTCGTCGGTTCGTCCAAAATAAGAAGACCTGGCTTCATCAATACCAAGCGCGCAAACGCCACCAAGCCTTTTTGTCCTTCCGAAAGGTGACCAATTTTTGTATTAATCAGCTCGCCATTAATTAAAAACCCAGCCGCAACAGAGCGCAGCGTCTCTTCGTACGGACGATCCATAGCCGCCTCAAGTTCGTCATGCACAGTCTTTTCAAAATCGAGGTTAGAAAAATCTTGGCGATAGTACCCAACACGCACGCCCGGCATAACGGTCGAACCTTCGGCCGTGCCGCTTGCAATAGACTCAAGCAGCGTCGACTTACCAATACCATTAGGACCAACCAACTGCAGGTGTTGGTTTTTACGGAGTGCGAGTTTAGTTTTGCGCTGCACTGGCTTGTGATTTTTAATCATCAAGAACGAACTAATTTGAATGATGTCACCAATGAGGTCAGGCTGGTGCGGGATAACGAACGGACGGATCGCCTTGTCTTCCTTGCGGACATCTACCTTTTCTTCCTCAAGTTCTGCAGCCTTTTCGCGCATGCGCTTTGCCACCATACGCATCTGACCTCCCTTGTTTGCAAAAAAGTTCGCCTTGTCTTTATTTTCCTGAATCTCTTTTGCCAAGAGTGCATTTTTTCTATTTTCTTTTTCGATACGTGCAGAAATTTGCGCCACCACGTCAAAGTAGTTACCGACGTACTGCTCTATCTTGTGTGTATGCACGTCGAGGTATAAGACGCCTTGCGTAAACGAGTTAAGAAATTCCGCATCGTGAGAAATGACCATCACTGTCTTTTTATAGTCGATCAAAAACTTCGTTAGGTGTTCAATGCCCTCTTTGTCGAGATTGTTGGTCGGCTCGTCGAGCAACAAAAGGTCAGGGTTTTGGATCAGGGCCGAAGCAAGGAGGAGGCGTGCCTGCTGCCCACCCGAAAACGAGCGGATTACCTTGTCGTACGGCGCAACAAGGTTAACGACTTCTAAAATTTTATCTATCTTCGGGTCAATGTCGTAGACTTTTGCAGGAAATACTTTTTGAAAAAATTCGCGCACCGTTAAGTCGAGCTGGTCGCGCGGGATAACCTGGCGACCGATCGCTATCGTAAGACCATGTTGAATATGAATAATGCCGTCCTCTGGAGTTTGGGCACCGGTAATGAGCGAAAAGAGGGTGCTTTTGCCCGCGCCGTTTTGCCCCATGAGCGTTATCTTCATCCCACGGCGCAGGGAAAAATCCACAGCCTCTAAAATAGGCTTCCTTACGCCAAAGTTGTGCGACACGCCTTCGAAGCGGACTATTACTTCACCCTTAGACATCTCAGTACCCTACCGCATTCTGGACAAAATAGAAAGGCGTGTTGTTTACACCTCAATCAGCGCAAGCTTCTGCTCCCGCTTTAACTTCTTTATTTCTGCTTCGCGTTTAAGGGCAGTACTTCGATTCGCCTGTTGCTCGCTATATACAATCCGCTTAGCTTTTTTCGCACGAGTAAAGTTACTCCCCACTCCTTTTTGATGTTCTACAAATCGTCGCTCCACGTCTGTCGTAATGCCGGTATAGAGCGACCCATCTTTGCACTCAAGAATGTAGACAAAGTACATAATTACGCGTGATGATATTTGCCTCCTTCGAGGATCGACGAGGCTCGATAGAGCTGCTCTACCAAAATAAGACGCACCAACATATGCGGGAATACGAGTGAAGACAGTTTTATAACCATGTCGGCGCGCTCTTTTACAGAGTCGTGCACGCCAAATGCGCCGCCAACAATAAATACAAGACGCTTCGTGCCCGACTGTAGGTGCTTATCAAGCAGCTTTGCAAAGGTTGGTGTGTCTATGTCTTTTCCTCGTTCATCAAGGAGAACAACCGCGTCAGTATCTTTGATCTGTTTTAGTATCGCTTCGCTTTCAGATTCTTTCGTACCAATTGATGGAAACGCCCACTCGAGGGGAAATTTTTTCTCCAAGCGCTTTGCGTACTCCGCAACACCACTCTCGACCGCATGGTCGTGTTTTTTACCTGGCGAGATGATAAGAATTTTCATTACTTAGATACGATGAGCATTTTGAGGAATGTTGAAAGTGAGACTGTTGCACCCGCAGCGTTTTGGTGTCCGCCGCCACCCAGGAGTTTTGCGAGTTCGAGCGATGATGGCGAGTATCCTTCGAGCGAACGGAAACTAAATTTCACCTCGTCTCCCTTAACAATAAACATCGCAACTGCGTTGCCTAATTTTTTTGCAAGAAAGTTGCCGCTCGCGGATGTATACGACGTAATATTAAACGCTGGAACTTGATATGAACCAATCGTAACTGTCACGGAAGGGAGTGCAATTTGCTCCTCTACTTCTTTATCTGCGTACATAGTAATGACGCTTCCCTTTTCTTTAATATCTTTCAGGTCGCCTTCTATGCAGCGTAATATTGCCGCCGGGTCGTTACGAAACATCGAAAGGTAATTGTTAACGTCTTTCGTATCTTTTCCGAACTTCTGGAGCCAGAGGTCACTGTCTTCAACCAGCTTAATTAATTCTGGAAGCGGCTCGTCGGAGAACAAGTATGACCACGCGAGCGATGCGCCTGATTTCTCGTTATTAAATACGTAGGTATAGTTTTTGTTCGCTGCTTGCAGTGCCTCAAACTCTGCCTTGCCACCAATGTGGTGGTCGATCGTCGTTACCTGACAACCTTTATCTAAAAACGCCTGCACACCGAGCCCGCAATCGAGCGTGTAACAAATCGTACCTGCATCCACCTCCTGCAATACTACTTCTAAATCCGCAGGAGTATACGCGTGCGCAAGCGGGAAAAGCTTAGCCTCAGGAAACTTACGCAGCAAAACCGCCGCGGCAGTCGTGCCGTCGATGCAGTCTTTATGATAGGTAGCTACTACTTTAGCCATGGAATCCATCATAGCAGGTCGAGCTCATTGGAAATAGTGGCTTATGTAAAATCTTCTAAACGACGCTATTCGGACGTCTATTCAGAAAAAACTTTTTGGGTTTTTTGAAACTCAGCAAGCTCGTCAATCAAGACCATAATTTTTTCGTCTCTAATACCAGATTTCTGTACTTTTAATTTAAACCATTTCTGCCAACCATCATATGTAACTTCATTATCTTTGTAGTAAGTGTCATTACTAAGAAAGATGTTTATGTCGGGCAATATTTTATCAACAATATATACAAGTTTTGATTCCGCATCGGAAAGGTGTTCATATCGTTCAATACTTTTATGCAAAGACACAAATTCAGGAAAATCTTGTTTTATTTTATTAAATGCCTCTTCTTCTTTTTTCTGTTTTGAAATTGCATGATCATCTGAGTTATTAAGAAAAGTATCAGTATCTCCGGCATATATCTCAACTAAATCATGGGCAAGAGCATATTCTAGAATCAATTGCCGATTGACTTGAAGCTTCAAAATATCTGCAAGATACCAAACCGTAACGGCAAGTTGGTAGCTATGCTCGGCATCATTTTCAAAATCATTTTTCCCTTTGATTTTGTTTCCTCTTTTGATATTTGGAAAAACACTGAGAAAATCTACAAATCTAACCACCTCTTTAATTCCCATCTTTATATTATGTCGCAGAAATCACTCGGAGCATATCGACACGTTCCAAGCCCGAGAACCTACCTCAAACTGACTGCTAGACTTGGATTCCTCTCGACTCAGCATGCCGCCGTCGCGGCACACTGGTCTCGAGCCGAGCCTCGCCACCCGTTCTGCTGAACGGGTCCCCGCTCCGGCTTTTCGAATCCAAGCCGCAGGAGTGCCCCGCACTCCTGCTTCTGGCAGCAAAATTCGCTGCGCTTTATTTTGCTGACCGTCTGGGACGATATTCGAACTTATTTAACTACCCGATAATGTAATTGCAGCTCGTTTGGTGAAATTTCTTTAGTGCCAACGAGTTCTAGTTTGAGGTCAAAATCCTTACCATGAGCCAGTCCGATTCCCCCACCGAAGAACCGAGGTTCTATATCTAGATAGATTTCGTCAACTAAGTTCCCAGCCAGGAATGAGGCATTGAGTTCTCCTCCACCTGCAACAATAATCTCATCTGCATCACTCACCACTTTCAGCGCTTCCGTTGGATTGGAGGCGACGAAATGATTTTTTGCTACTAACTCCACAGGAGTAGTGGCTACCACTACCACTCTTACATCCTTGAATTCAGAAAACTCTCGCTGTTTCGTAAGAATGTCATAGGTCCGATGACCAACAATCAAATTACCCGCTTTACGCGTTGCTTTGCTATAACTATTCCATTCTTCGCTACTTATCCAACTCGTATCATCAGTGGATTTTGCGATGAACCCATTCACGGTGCTTGCCATGTACAGAATGACTTTCATGGAACGAATTATGACACAGAAATGTCGAGCTGCCAGACTTGGATCACTCACTTGCTGGGAAACCCTCGGTTTTCCCAATCCTTCCTCCACGGGAAGGTCTTAGCACCCCTTCCCGACCCCATCCTGTGTTCGAATCCAAGTCTGCGATTCGTCACGATGTTCCTCTGCTGCCAGACTTGGATTCGAACCAAGATAAACGGATTCAGAGTCCGTTGTCCTACCATTAGACGATCTGGCAATCTACCGAGAACGATCCCGGCAATACAGTCCAAAGATACCTGAAAAAGGCCCGAATCTCAACCGCTTCAGTCAGTATGAATTTTTGTCTGAATTTTGTGAGCCTTTCATTGGACGAGGCAAAACTGGTCGTCTACAATTATCGCACTTCATGCGAAACACAGTGCTTTTTTCAGTCATGTTCAGTGCCGTTATATTTTTTTGCGTCGCCGTGCAAGAAGAAACACTTTCTGCATTTAGCTCCGCCTCCTCTCCACTTCCGCCGCAAGCAGGCGTTCCCGAAACAGTCGTCGTACCACCCTCACAAATCGTACCGCCTCCTTCGCTCCCCACACGTGCTACTCCGACCCGCCTTTCCATCCCCTCTATTAAACTGAAAGCTTCTATTGTAGGAGTCGGCATTACTCCCGAGGGTGAAATGGACGTACCGAACGGCAAGAGTAAAAACGTTGGCTGGTACACGGGCGGCGTTACTCCAGGCGAAGTAGGTAGTGCGGTGCTCGACGCTCATGTGTATGCAGCGTTTGGGAATTTACGTCGCGTACAACCCGGCGACGACATCTACGTCACCAACAACGACGGAGAGACGCTACATTTTAAAGTTGAGGAAGCAAAACTAACCAACCTAAAGGACGTTTCAACCTACTTTTTATTTGAACGCGCAGATAAACCCCGCCTTAACCTTATTACCTGTGCGGGGAAGTTTGATAAAAAATTGAATACGTATACACACCGCTTAATCGTCTACGCCGTATTAGTTGACTAACGGCTCTGGGAGCGGACACGTGCGACGATCTCGTTCAAGGTACGTGCGCACCTCTTCTACTGACAGCACTCCACTTTTGTCGAACGTCGCTTCTACCAATAAGCCCGTGCGCACCTCATCGTTCCAGTATTGGTCGAATATGAAATTCCCGAGCGAGTAGTAAATATGGACGCCGTTGTAGAGCTCGCTTTGCTGGATAACATGCGGATGCGAGCCTATCACCAACTTCGCGCCCGCGTCCACAAACATGCGCGCCAACTGCTGCGCCGGAAGAGACGAGATGGTTTCATACTCGATCCCCCAGTGTGCATATACGACCGGGAGGTATCCTTCCTCTACGGCTACTTTGATCTGCTCGAGCGTTTTCGGTGCGCTGCCGCCAAATTCGTTATAGCCAATAAACGCAAGCGGGATCTCATTGACCACCATTTTTGTAACCGTATACGCATCCGGCTCGCCAAAGTATGCAACACCTGCCGCATCAAGATAGCGGGTAGTTTGCCCTACGCCGTCGTATCCAAAATTTAATATGTGATTGTTACCAAGGTTTACCACACGAACATTGTTCTCTACCAAAAGCGGCGCTACATCTGGATGGAACGTAAATCTAAAATTATTTGGCGAACCCACTTCACTCCCCACACTCACTGATGCGTTGTCAGTAATAGGCCCTTCGAGGTTTAATACCGTAAGGTCTGCTGCTTTTAAGAGCGGTGCTATGCACGAAAATACATACTGCGCTCCTTTTTCTTCCATCGTTGTACGCACGGAACGATCGAAAAACGCATCACCACCAAAGAGTATTGTCGCTTTTTGCTCTATCTGCTCCTCTTGTTCGCTCACCCACGTCAATTGAGCTACCGGCACCACCGGCTGCCATGCTACAAAAGCCGCGAGCAGCGCGCCTACTCCAAGACCAGCCACGATATACGGTTGCATAGTGAGTCGTTACTTCTTTAGAGCTGCACGTATAAATGCAGCAAAAAGCGGGTGCGGCGACAGTGGACGAGACAGGAGTTCAGGATGAAACTGCGACGCAACAAAAAATGGATGCACGTCGCTCGGCAGTTCAGCTATCTCCATCAGTGTACCATTGGGCGAACGGCCACTAAACACGAGCCCCGCGGCTTCAAGCTGCTCTACATAGCGCGGATTTACTTCGTAGCGATGGCGATGGCGTTCAGAGATTTCTTGTTTACCGTATGCCTGATGCGCAACACTGCCGTCTTTCAGTACGCATGGGTACGCACCGAGGCGCATGGTACCCCCGTAGTTTTTACTTGAAATTTTATCTACCTGCTCAGCCATCACATCGATAACCGGGTGTGGGGTCGTTTCGGACACTTCTTTCGTATTAGCTCCGGCGAGCCCAGCTTTATTGCGTGCATATTCAATAACCATCCACTGCATGCCGTAGCAAAGGCCGAGGTACGGAATTTTATGCTCACGCGCAAATGTAATAGCCGCCACAATACCTTCAACACCCCTGCTGCCAAAGCCACCCGGTACGATAATGCCAGCATAGTTTGAAAGCTCTTCTAACTTAACAGGATCTTTTTCAAATTCTTCGGAATCAAAATAGGTGATTTTTGTTTTTACATCTTGATGGTAGCCAGCTGCCTTGAGCGCCTCGAGTACGGAAATGTATACGTCGGAAAGTACAAACTCTCCCGACTTAAAATACTTGCCCACCATCGCGATTTTTACTTCCTTGGTGCCATTTTTAGACTTTGCGACAAACTGCTCCCACTTCGAGAGGTCGCTGGTGCGATGTTCGAGTCCGAGCACATCGCAGAGGGTATCTCCTAACCCATCCTTTTCGTAGTTAAGCGGCACATCGTAAATACTCTCGACATCTGGCGCAGAGATGACACGCTCTGGGCGCACGTTACAAAAGATGGCGATTTTTTCCTTGCGCTTTTCATCGAGCGGCACCACCGCGCGCGCAAGAATAATATCTGCCTGCAACCCGGCACTGTTCAATTCGCGCGACGCATGCTGCGTTGGCTTAGTCTTCATCTCGCCAATGTTGTGTGGCACGGGCAAGTAGGAGACCATCACAATCGCAACGTCGTCCGGACACTCTTGCTTCAACATGCGCGCAGCCTCAAGGAAGAGGATATTTTCATACTCGCCCACAGTGCCACCCACTTCGATAATCGTAATATCGGCTGCTGCCTTTTGCTGTGCCTCCTTAATGCGACGGATTACTTCTGCAGGCACATCCGGCACCACTTGCACATTGCGGCCCTTATATTCCAAGTTACGCTCTTTGCGAATAACCTCTTGGTACACACGACCAGTAGTCATGTAGTTGGTACGCGTCAGCGTTGTGTCGAGGAAGCGCTCGTAGTTGCCCATGTCTTGGTCGGTCTCGTCGCCGTCATCGAGCACGAATACTTCGCCATGCTCGGTTGGGTTCATAGTGCCCGCGTCTACGTTGATGTACGGGTCTATTTTAATTGCCGTAACACCAAACCCCTTCGATTTTAAAATGAGACCAATAGCCGAGGTTGCAACACCCTTGCCTACACCAGACATAACGCCGCCGACGACGAAGATGTATTTAGGGGTCTTCGTCGCCTTGTCCTTAGAAAAAAGCATAATAGTTCGTCTCTAGTTATATCTTGAGATAGCGCCGTACCGCAAGGAAGCTGGCAACTGCTCCAAGAACGACCCCCGAGCCGACGATCAACAAGAAGAAATACAAGAAGTGACTGAGGTAGTATTGGAAGACATTAATCCCTCCGAAGAAGCCTGCTGTAGAACTCCCCAACCACCACGTAAGTGGGTAAAACAATACCAGTGTTACGACTCCTGCAATAAGACCATACAGAACTCCTTCCACCATAAACGGTAAGCGGATGTATCCGGTGCCCGCACCCACCAAGCGCATAACTGAAATCTCTTCGCGAGACGAGTAGATAGCGAGACGGAGTGTATTAAACGAAATAGCGATCGTAAGACTGACGAAAATTATGATGATAACGAGCCCGATCAGCCGCGCCGAGTCGGTAATAGAACTCAGTCGCTCAAGCGCAGCGCGATGCTGCTCGTCGTAATAGTTAATTTTGTCGATGATCGGCACTTCGCCCGGACCCACTGCTTCTTCTTCGCCACGCACGAATGTTGCAATGCGTTCGTACTGTGTAATGTCTTTTGCTTTAACGTTCAATACAGCGCCTAGTGGATTGTCTCCAAGCTCCTCAAGAGCCTGAAGGGTCAACTGGTCGTTTTTGTGTCGTTCACGAAACTGTGCAAGTGCTTCCTCTCGAGAGAGATATTCAACCGACTCAACTTCCGGAAGCTCGCGCAGCGACTGCTGAAGCGCAACAATACGGTCTTCTGATGCGTCGGTAGTAAAGTAGACGTTAAGGTCGGCCTTGCTGCGGAACTCTTCAAGCGTGGTATTAAGGATAACCCCCGTAAAGGTAGCGAGACCTATCACAAATAGCGTGAAGATCATCATAAGGACCGAAGCAAACGAAACAAAGCCGTTGCGCCAAAAGTCCAAAAAACCTGCACGGAAAATACGTTTAATAGTTATCCACGACATAGTTACAATATATATTTACCTTCCCTGTCATCGCGAATAATTTTGCCACGATCCATGGTGATGACGCGTCGCTTCAAGGAATCTATCACTCCTTTATTGTGCGTAGTCAGAATAATAGTTGTGCCAAGGTCGTTAATCTTCTTTAAAATTTGCACCACTTCAAATGTGTTAACGGGGTCGAGGTTGCCCGTCGGCTCGTCCGCAACGATAACGTCAGGCTGATTCACGATAGCGCGAGCTATAGCAACACGTTGCTGCTCACCACCGGAAAGCTCACCGGGGAAGTTATTCATTTTGTCGCCCAGGTCCACAAGCTCAAGCACGTGCGGCACATCAGAATGAATCTCTTCCTCGCTGCGACCAGCAGCTTCCATAGCAAACGCAATGTTTTCGTATGCAGTTTTTTGCGGCAACAGGCGAAAGTCTTGAAAGACGGTACCTATTTTGCGACGCAAGTCGTTCATCTTGCGCAGTGGTATATCGTGCACGTTAATAGATTCAAAAAAAACAGAGCCAGTCGAAGGACGCTCTTCTGCAAGGAGAAGTTTTACGAGAGTTGTTTTGCCAGCCCCTGAATGTCCGACGATGGAAATGAATTCACCCGGCTCTACGGAGAAGGAAATGTCTTCAAGGGCAACAGAGTTGTCTGCGTACACTTTGGATACGCGATCGTAATATATCATTACAACCCTTATATGATACTTGAGTATTACAGATGTGCAAAACCACAACTCCCCTTACTGCTGGGCTTGGTCTAGAAATGCCTCTATGTTGCCGTCTAATACAGACTCTGCATCCCGCACCTCTACGTCAGTACGGTGGTCTTTAACCAGCTTATAAGGATGGAGAACATAGGAGCGGATTTGACTCCCCCACTCGATTTTACCTGCCGCGACCGACAAGTCGGCAATGGTTTCCTTCCGCTCAACTTCAAGCTGATGCAGGAGTTTTGCTTGTACTACAGCAATCGCCTTTTCTTTATTAGCATTTTGGTTACGCTCGCCGTCCATATGTGCTGAAATACCGGTCGGTTTGTGCACAACACGTACCGCAGTTTCGCGCTTGTTCACATTTTGCCCGCCCGGCCCGCCTGAACGAGCGAAAGAAATTTCTAGATCACTTTCAGGAATTTCTACTTCGGAAACTTTTTCCAAAATAGGCAGCACCTCCACAAGCACAAAAGAAGTCTGGCGCTTTTGTGCGGCATTAAAGGGCGAGATGCGCACCAAGCGGTGCACGCCGTATTCATTTTTAAGCGTGCCGTACACTTTTTTCCCTGTAATTTCTACAGAAAGGTTTCGATACCCGCCGTGATCATTTTCGTTTTGATGCAGCACGCGCAGGCCCCAACCTTTTTTTTCTGCAAACTTGCGATACATTTCGTAGAGCATGTGGGCAAAATCTTCAGCATCGTCACCACCAGCGCCCGCAACAAACGAAAGGATGGCGCCACCCGCTTCGTACTTCCCGCCACCTTCTGCCTCCACTTTCAACTCCTGTAATTCTTTAATAAGGGCTTGCGCAGACTGCACGTCGCTCCAAAAGTCAGGCGCAGCCATAGCAGCTTCAATAGCTTCTATCCGCTGTTTGCGCTCCTCTGCTGACTGCATAGATACCGCATAGTGTACCTGAACTTGCAACTTTCGTAAACATGTGCTCTAATGAAATTTAGAAGAACGAATATAGAAAGCGGAGGTTGCGTTGAACACAAACCTGGGACAGGTGCTTATTGCAGCACACAGTCCCACACACCTGCTGGTCGTGCGAGAATATCGCCGACCGCAACCAGTATGGAAACTTCCCGGAGGACGCGTTGAGTTAGGAGAGGGTCCTGAAGAAGCTGCAGTGCGAGAGCTTGCAGAAGAAACAGGATGGTCTCTGCCCCCTCCTTTTTCATTCCTACACTCAAGAACTGTTCCCAGCTCCCCACACGCCTTCAAGCAATATTTGTACGAAAAAAGATTGCCACATTCGGAGATCGCTCCTTATGCTCGTAGAATCCACGAACAACACTGGGGAAACGAACACTTCGAAGTGACTGCAATGGGACTGGATCGCATTCTTCTCATGAATGATTTTCTTGAGGACCATCGTACAGTCCTTAAAGAAGCCGGGATTTTACGACCCCGATAAACACACAAGCCACCCCGAGCGGGTGGCTTTTTCTTATACACGGGAGCCGAAGGCCGGGATTGAACCGGCGACCTGCGGTTTACGATACCGCTGCTCTACCAGCTGAGCTACTTCGGCTTATTGAGACCGTTTCGAAATCGTACGATATTATTGGCCTCTTTTCAATCGCAGATATATCTCAAGGCCAATAACTGCAGCGACTGCACCGAGCGTATTAAAGACAAGGTCGAGCTGTAAATTATAGAAGCCGCCGATACCCGTTTTGTCGAGCGAGAGGAATGCGGCAAATTCTACTATCTCATTCACCACTCCGAGACCCATTGCCGTAAGTGCCGCAAGCAGCCCGCGCCAGATAGGTCGCACCGAAGGCGCGCGACTGCGGATAAGCCAATGCACAATTGCAGCAGCGACACCGAAGCCGTACACATGAACCAACTGATCGTATTTAAAAATCAGGAAATCATCGCCTCCATTAAAAATAGGAAACAGTACTTGGCGATACAGCACATGGTCTCCGACGGGCACACCGCCGCCTGCCATATGCATTACTCCCCACACCGAAAGCAATATAAGGAGCGAGTTCGGGAGTCGTGAGTAGCTCAGGCTGTGAGCCACAAAGATAAGGAGGCCGATCATTACGACTACGTACCACAAAAATTCTACGTTGCCGCGCATCAAAAACCAGACCGTAAAACCAAAAATGTACGCGAGGTTTGCAAGGAGTATAAGAATACGCTCCTTAGTAATAGTGGGTGAAGCCATATACAGATTATACGTGACTGCTGGAGCCGTTGGGCAGGATCGAACTGCCGACCTACGCCTTACCATGGCGTTGCTCTACCAACTGAGCTACAACGGCAAATGTAGGTATACCCTACAATATTTGCCAAGAAAAAAGAAGGGTTAGGATACGAGTCCGGCAAGCGAGCGCGCGAAGTCTAATACCAGGTTTAATACCGCGATCCAAAACCCGACAAACAGCTCCAAGAGCTGGAGCAAAAACCCGAGCAACATTTGAAAGAAATTATTTAATCCGTCCATATAGGAAGAAGTATATCACTAATTATTAATCGAAAATGTTTGCGAGGTAGATGTCTATTTCTCGTTGCTCGAGGTCGTAAAAGTTTTTATTTTCGTTGTGTAAACGAGTCGCTAGTGCTACCCCCACATACCGCCAGTGCCACGGTTCAAAAATATAGTATCCATTCTGACGCGGATATGAAAGGATAAATCCGTAGCGGTACGCATTGTTCAGGAGCCACTGGTAGGCAGCTGTTTTATCAAACCCTTCCAACACACCCCCTTGGCCTGTTGAGATAAAATCGACCGTGGTACCAAGCTGGTGTTCCGAATAGCCCTGGTCTGCAGAAAATTGGTTTGCCGTCCCTGCGCCATAGGTAACCTTGTACGAAGACTTAAGCGCAGCCTGTTCTTCAAATGAGCGGTAGGCAGACTTCACAAACAGCTCTACGCCTTGCGACTTTGCCGCAACAAGTAAACTATTTAAAAATGGTGCAACCAGTGCGTTTATTTTTTCTGTACGAGTATCACTGTACACATACTGCTGGTCAATTTGCGCCAGACGCTCCGGCGCATAATGTTCGCTCAAGAAAAATACTTTAGAATATTTTTGCAAAAGTTCTGGGTCAGTTTTACTAAGCTTCTCTAAAATACCAACAGAGCTTGAAATGGTGCCGACCGTTTGCTCGAAACCTCCTAAACGATTTTGAATTGCCTCAATATTTTGTTGAGATGCGTAAAGAGAGTCTGAGATGGTGGTCGCCTTTTGCTCAAGAGACGTGTCAGCCTGTGCCGTAGAACTGGCGAGTGCTGCCGTACTTGAAGCCAAATCCGCAAGACGGTTAGAAAGCGTATAAACCTGCACGTTTGCATATACCAGAGCACCGAATCCAAGAACACCAAGTATGGCAAGCGGCACCGGAGCAAATATTTTACTGAATATAGACTGGCTTGGCACACATAAATCGTATCACAGTAAAGGAGAAGGGTTATTGGAAAAACGTCAATTTTAGGCTAGAATGCCTTTGTTTACCGGAAGTAAATAGCGTTATGCGGGAGTAAGCGTAGCTTTCTCCCCCTGCGCTCGGAAAAAATGAAACCAGTGTTCATTTTGTCCCTCACTTGCGGGAGTAGCTCAATTTGGTTAGAGCGCCGCCCTGTCACGGCGGAGGTTGCGGGTTCAAGTCCCGTCTCTCGCGCATCAAAAAACCGCCTTCGGGCGGTTTTTGCGTAGCGAGAGTCGCAAGCAAACAATTTTGCTTGCGAAGGGACTTGAACGCCGGAGCGATGTTTCGCCAGCAGGCGAAACCGCGAGGCAGGGTCGTGCGGCCAAAATTGCGACGGCAATTTTGGAACGCCTGACCAAGTCCCGCAGAAAAATGTTCTTAACCAAGCTCTCTCCCAACAAAACTTGCAACTCTGCAAGACATGTTGTACGGTGATTTTCCGTTCGGCGTTTTGCATCATGTGCCCTTCATTTTTTGTTTCTATACTTCAGCTTATGCGCACAGGAAATTCTTCAGTCATACAAAAACGGTGGGAGGAAGTACGCGTTCCTCCATCTTTAGAGCGCCTTGCTGAGCGCGGCGTGGAAGTGCTGCGCGACCCTCGCTTCAATAGTAAAACTATAGCTATAGGCGGCAGCGCTCTCTTTTTCATTGTTACCTTTTCAGCATTCGTTGTTTCCCTACAGTCGGTTTCTACTCCCCCGCCACAAGTTCCAGCAGCAGTCGCTGCACCTCTTGAAGCGATTATCGAAACAGAAACTCCTCCTAGTGAAATCAACATCGCTCGCACAGGCCTCATCCTCCTTCGTGGCGCTGAAGTACTCGCAATAGACGGTCCTGTCCTTACCGTGCGCACCACCTGGCACTCGGTTGTTTTTACCTGGACCGTACAAACAAACGCGACAAAATATGAAAAACGCTACTTTGGTACTAAGTTTATAAACGACGAAGGAGAACGCATTGCTCCAAGCGATGTAGACGTGGGCGATTTTGTCACCATTACCGGAGAGCTCGACACCTCGTTTGAGCAGCCAACCCTCACTGCCGACAGCGTGCGACGCCTACAAACCTCCCTCTAATTACTTACCCATCTTTACATTCCTTCCACTCGCATGTGCGATGTGTAAATTCCTTGTACCTTTCTAAAGCCAAGTGGTAAAAATATAGCACCTGGGAAGGTACTTGTTTTCTGATTTCAGACACGTCTGTTTTGCCGCATGACCAAAAACGACACTATCCTCATATTAGGAGGCGATGGATACTTGGGCTGGAGCCTCGGTCTCGCATTTGCAAATCGCACTAACGCAAAAGTTGTTCTTGCAGACAACCTCATTAAGCGCGAATGGGAAAAGGAGGTAAACGCAAAACTCTTGGTCCCCTTTCACAGTCCGCGTAAGCGTATTACAGAATACGAAAAAATTTTTGGTAAGAAAAATATTTCATTTGAAAAGGTAGAACTCCTCGACCAGGACGCCTGCGTCAAACTCCTTAAAAAACACAACCCCTCGGTCATCATTAATGCTGCGCAGCAGCCTTCCGCACCATTTTCAATGATGAACGCAAAGAACGCCGCCGCAACCTTCTCGAACAACATTGTTGGTCACTTGAATGTTTTATGGGCTATCGCGGCAGTAAACAAAAACATTAACTACATAAAACTCGGGTCCGCAGGCTGCTACATGGACGTCGACACTGACTTCCTGCCGCTTGGTAAAAAAGATTTCACATTTGAACACGAGGGCCAGGCACGGAAAATCCTCAACGCATGGTTCCCCATGCAGGCTACCGACTTTTACCACCAGTCGAAGATCAGCGACTTCCTTATTAACGACCTCTGCGCATCGGTGTGGAAGTTAAAGATCCTGACCGTGCAACAGTCGACCATCTTTGGAGCCACGATTGATGAAAATCGCGCTGTAGAAAATCATTCTCTTTCCACTCGCTTTAATTACGACTCAGTATTTAGCACCGTACTCAACCGTTTTGTCTGTCAGCTTGCTATCGGTCACCCGCTCACTGTGTACGGTGACGGATCACAAACGACCGGACTCATCAGTTTGACCGACACCGTCGACCATTTCCTCGACTTTGCGAACACAGACATGACTCCGGGCACGCACGACGTTGCACACAACTACACACAACGCCTTTCGATTAAGGAAATGGCGGAAACACTAACAAACCTCGCGGGCGCAACTGAGGTGCAATACATAGAAAATCCACGCAAGGAAAACAATGGTTCACTTAAAAAAGAGGTTGAGGTGCACCCTGTTGTCGCACAATCGCATACCAAAAAAGACCGACGGCTCCAAACAGAACTAGCGAACCTTTTAGAATTCACCAAGCGCTACAAAGACAACATCGACCGTTCTATCATCATGCCTACTATTAAGTGGGAACAAGCGCCAACCACTACAACTAAAACAGCGGCACAGAACGCGGAAGAGCCAAAGAAAAAAGTGTTCTTTAACTACGGCACCGTTGGTCCTATGGGAGCGCATGTCTACAAGGCTGCTGCAAATTTTTTGGAAGAATATTTCCGAGTTGGCCCTCCTGACATACTTCTTAAATACGAACCCTATATAGAAAAACTCGCGGCAGAAGCCGCAACATTAGTACACTGCGATCCGAGTGAAATTACCTACATCAAAAACACCACGGAAGGGCTTAATATTGCAAGCGAAGCGCTCCCCTTGCGCAAAGGCGACGAAGTGTTGCTCGGTGCAAAAGAATATCCTGCAAATATTTTTGTCTGGCAGAAGAAACAGAAAGAGGGTATTACCGTACGCTTGATTGATGGCGCAAACGGCAAAGAAACATTTGACGCACTCATCGCAAACATTACTCCCAAGACAAAAGTAATCTCAATTTCATGGGCGCAGCACTACGACGGCTACCTTCCTGACCTCGCAAAACTTTCCCGCATTTGTCGCAGTAAAGGAATCTTCCTTGTGGTAGACGGTGTACAAGGGATAGGCGTGCGTGCCATTGACCTGCAAAAAACTCCTGTCGATTTTCTTCTGTGTGGCGGACAAAAATATATGGGGGGCATGGTGGGTATGGGCTTTATGTACGTCAACAAAAACCTCATGCCACTCCTTAAAGAGACTCAAGTAGGCATGCGCAGCATGGCACACTTCGATACAGAAAGTTACACCCTCAAAGACACAGCCAGCCGTTTTGAAGGTGGCACGGTTAATTTGATGGGTGTCGTAACGCTCCACGCGGCCTTAAAGCACATAAACCAGATTGGTATTCGCACAGTAGAGAAAAAGAACAAGGCATTCCTTGCGGCTTGCAAAAAACGTCTTACTGAAGAAAATATTTCGTTTATCGACCACGACGAAGACCAGGGCAATATTATTGCACTGCGCGTGTCCGACCCAGCAGCGCTCGCTGCCTACCTAAAAAAGCAGCAGATCTATATCAAACCAGTTAAAGATATTGCCCGCATCTCCTTCTCCCACAACTCGAGCATCGCGGATTTTGATCGACTCCTCACACACGTAAAAGCTTGGGTTGCAAAGCACCCAATGGAGTCTATGTGCAGCAAAGAAACGTCCCCTACACTAGTGTCGGCGGAAGGACTTGCACCTTCGACCTTGGGTTTATGAGTCCCATGCTCTAACTACCTGAGCTACGCCGACAAATAAGATACGTGGAAAGCTTCGCTTATCCGACGTGGACTCAAAGTAGCATTTTTACGCCGTTACTTCAACACGCTTTTTAAGCGCAAGATATACGTTTGCAAACGCGAGGGCCGTGAGCGGGATCGTTAGAAGCAACCCCACCACAAGCGCTAAAAGACCGAGGAGGTTAATGAGTCCGGCAACGAGTACAAAAAGTACGAGTTTCCCCTTTACTCCTCGTGTAAGTACCGCGCTTCGGTGAACACTCTCCATAATCTTTGCACCTTCAAGAATAGCGAACGAGGCAACTGAATACCGAAGTGCTACGTATATCAGAAAGGCTATACCTGTTGTCGCGATAACGATCCCCGCAAGCGTTGCAAGTAAAGGCAACTCGAGCGCAAGAAGTCCCGTCACTACCGAAAAGCCAACAAGAGCGCAGGCAGCACAGATGCCCAAGGTGATTACCGTAACAAGCATATTTACTACAAAGTATCGCCACAATAAAGAAAGCGGTGGCACAATGTCACGTCGCACAGCCCGTTCTCCTTTTGCAATTTTAAGAACTATGTACGTAGCTCCAGTACCTACCACAACACCCACAATTCCAAATAACACGCTACTTATAAACTGTACAAATCCATTTCCTTCTAGAGCGCTATCAAACATGGATGCGAAAATATTTACCGCAAAGACGATCAGGAATACGGTAAGTACGATGCCGCTATGCGCCTTAAATTGCTGCCACCCGGATCTTAACGACTCTTTTATAGAGAAAGTCATCAGATAGTTCGTTATTTTGTAATACTTGTTGCGGGGGCTGGACTTGAACCAGCGACCTCCAGGTTATGAGCCTGGCGAGCTACCACTGCTCCACCCCGCTATACCTTTATTATACTATATAATTCCAAATTCTTCAAATACTCGCGCGTATTGCGCGATAGTTGCACGTACGTCCCGCTCGGTTAGACGAAATGACTCGCCCGCATGAGCTATGTCATTGCGCATTTTGTGAGCCGTCCATGCCACATCAAGGGTCGTAAATTGGAGCGGATTAGCTGTTTTCAATTGATCTCCTATAGTTGCACCGGGATACCCTTTATCGGTGAGTAAATTGCCGAGCATAATATCAGCCTCGATAATAGCGCGTCGCCAGTCACCTTCGTTTGCTGAGGTACTAAGTGCAAGCACGTGTTCCCAGCGCGAGTTTTTTTGAGTGCCAATGATTTCGGTTTCTTGATGCACACCACCCGGATGACTTTCATCATGATGACCATGAAAACCTTCATGCTCAACCATGATAAGGCGAATCCGCACGTACGCAGTAAGCGCCAAAATAAGTACAGAGACCGCGCTACCAAGCACCAACACTTGCCCCGCAAGGTACGCCACGTATGCAGGCACGGTCGACGGGTCAACATACAGCCCCTGTACAGCATTAAGCAGGCTCAAAAAGATGTAGCCGATGTTAAGAAAATTTATATCGTACATGCACCTCTATTGTAGTACAGAATTCTTCTCCACTGCTTTTCCTATAGCAAAGAGTGTAGCTTCTCCTTTATGTGCAGCAGTGAATTGAATTCCAACAGGAAGCTTTGCTCCTTCGCGCCCAACGACACCCATAGGCACTGACAGCGCTGGGTTGCCAGTAAGATTTGCAGTTACGGTAAATATATCGAGCAGGTACATAGCAAGCGGGTCGTGAGTGTGTTCGCCAAGCTTGGTAGCAGGGGAAGGTGCGGACGGTGTCGCAATAACGTCTACTCGCGAGAGAACCTCTTGCACCTCTTCCGTAAGTTTGGCGCGCGCCGCGATTGCTTTGCCGTAGTAGGCATCATAGTACCCACTAGAAAGCACGTACGTACCGAGCATAATGCGGCGACGTGCCTCGGGACCAAACCCTTCGCCACGCGACTTCGCATAGTCTTCCCACTGCGTACTTCCTGTACGAGACAGTCCGTAGCGCACTCCATCAAAACGTGCCAAGTTTGTAGATACCTCTGCCGGCATGATGACGTAGTAAATAGCAAGCGCAAGACCCGCAGACGGCAATTCAATATCTACCACTTCATGCCCTTCTGTTTGCAACTGACTGAGAGTGTGTTCGAAAGCTTCAAGTACGTCCTTGTCTACACCTTGCGCCAGGAGAGAACGCGGCACACCAATTTTCATTTTTGTTGGAACAGCAGGAGCAGGAGTTAGATCGATTGTTGTACTATCAAGAGTATCTTTTCCTTTAATTGCATTAAAAATAATTTCCGCATCCTCGACAGAGCGTGTCAGCGGTCCTGCCTGGTCAAGCGACGACCCCATAGCAATAAGACCTGAACGCGACACTGCGCCGTACGTCGGCTTTAGTCCCACCAAACCGCAGAAGCTTGCAGGCTCGCGAATAGACCCACCGGTGTCTGTTCCCAGCGCCCCAAGTGCCATATGAGCCGCAACTGCCGCTGCCGACCCTCCGGACGATCCACCCGGCACTCGCGAAAGGTCATGAGGATTTTTTGTAATACCAAATGCAGAATTTTCTGTAGAACTTCCGTGTGCAAACTCGTCCATGTTGGTACGACCAACAAATACAGCCCCTGCGTCTTTTAGTTTTTTTGTGACCGTTGCGTCATACGTTGCAACATACTGCTCGAGCATCTTTGACGCTGCAGACGCAACACGCCCTTCAATTAAAATATTATCCTTCATTGCAAGCGGAATACCAAGGAGCGGATGATTCTCTCCTGCAGCTCGACGTTTATCAGCCTCTTCTGCTTGCTTCTCCATATCAACAAACACTTCCAAGTAGGCATGGATGTCGCCCTCTTTTTTTTCTATCTCTGCTTTAATGGCGCGCACCAAATCGACCGCAGTAATTTCTTTTGCTGCGAGTTTCTTGGATGCCTCTGTTATAGAAAGTTGTGCCAATTCCTCGTTACTCATCTTTTTGGATTATCTTGCGCACTACGTTATAGTCGCCTTCGCGCTTTGGAAGCTGTGCAAGGATAGCATCGCGCTTCTCTGCCATAAGGTCGCCGCCCGTACGAGGAGTGTCGGTACGCAGCGCGTTACGATGCTCGGGGCGAATGTACGTCGCTTCTCCTGCAGCAGCAACCTGCCCCACATAGTCGAGGATTTTGGATATATCTTTCTGCAGAGCCTCGGTTTCAGCGTCATTCAGTCCTAACCGTGCAAGTTGGGCCAGGTTTTGCACCTCTTCTTTCGAGATCATAGAGCCATCTTACATCGCCTTAACCATTTTGAGAAATTCTGCTTCATCAAGGACACGGACGTTCAATTCTCGGGCTTTATCGAGTTTTGAACCTGCTTCTTCCCCCGCAACAACGGCAAACGTTTTAATAGAGACAGACGATGAAACGTCTGCCCCGAGTTTGCGCAATATCTCCTTCGCCTCATCGCGCGACATGGTAGACAAGGTGCCTGTTAACACAAAAGTCTTACCTGCAAGCGGTAGTTGCTGCTTCGCAGAAATTTTTTCAGACACAATATGCAGCACATGTTTCAAGCGTTCGATAAGCGCCTGATTATCCGCAAGCGCGAACCATTCTACAATTGCCCTACCTACCACATCACCAATACCTTCAAGGCGCGAAAGTGTTTCCACATCTGCCTGCGCAACATCATCGATTGTCTTAAACTGCTCTGCAAGCAAAATAGCAGTCTCTTCCCCTACATGCGGAATAGAGAGGCCGATAATGAGTCGCGAGAGCGGCACACGCTTCGCGCTTTTTTGTATAGAAAGAATTAATTTTTGTGCAGAGACTTCTGCAAACCCTTCAAGTGCCAAAAGGTCTCCTTCAGTAAGGGAAAAGAAATCATCAAAACTTTTTACGAGCCCCTCTTCAAGCAACAGGTCGACAGTTTTAGTACCAAGACCTTCTATATTGAGCGCCCCCTTACTTGCAAAGTGGCGTAGCTTACGACGCACAATCGCAAACGAGTCTTTATTCACACACCGCCACGCAGCTTCGCCCGGCACACGCTCAATAGCACCATCACCACCACATTCCGGCACATGCGTCGGCCACACGTAGGGCTTTTCTTTTCCGGTGCGCAAGTCGGTAATAACACTCACAATGTCGGGGATCACGTCTCCTGCTTTTTGCAAAATCACTGTGTCGCCAATGCGCACATCGAGACGCTTTATTTCATCCTCATTATGGAGCGTCGCGCGCGACACGACTGACCCAGCAACAAGTACTGGACGCAGGTGTGCAACAGGCGTCAGCACTCCCGTACGACCGATCTGCAGCACAATGTCTTCTATAATGGTCGTTACTTGTTCTGCAGGAAACTTAAATGCAATAGCAAACCGAGGAGCCTTCCCCGTGTAGCCAAGCACTTCTTCGTACGCGCGCTCATTTACCTTCACCACAATGCCGTCGATCCAATATTCCTGATGACGACCCTTTTTCTTCCATGATTCCCAATAGCGAATAGTGTCTTCAATATCCTGCGCAAAGTGATAATGCGGATTCACTTGGAATCCTAATTCTTTCAAATAGACCAGTTCCTCTGCTTGCGTCGCAGGAAATTCTTCAGACGTTTGTGCAAGGTCGTAAATAAATGCACTTAGCTTACGCGACGCAGCGATTTTCGGGTCGAGTTGGCGAATAGACCCAGCGGCTGCATTGCGGGGGTTAGCGAATACTGGTTCGCCTTGCTTTTCTCTTTCTTTGTTAAGTTCTTCAAGTCCTTTCGAACTCATCCACACCTCTCCTTCTACAATAATATCAACCGGCCGAGTGAGGGCGAGCGGCACCGAGGCAATGGTGCGAACATTGTGCGTCACATCTTCGCCCGTTACGCCGTCACCTCGCGTTGCGGCAGTTTTTAAAATCCCCTGTTCATACGTCAACACAACTTTCAGCCCATCGATTTTCAATTCTGCAGCATATGTTGGCGACACCTCACCGACCGACTCACGCAAAAAACGCTTTACACGAGCATCAAACTCGCGCATATCTTCCGGCGTAAAGGCATCATTAAATGACCACTGCGGAATGACATGTTTTATTTTTTTGAACGCCCGTATTGCTTCCCCTCCCACACGCTGTGTTGGAGAATCCGGCGCTTGGAGGCCCGGGTACTGCGCTTCAAGACGAATCAGTTCCTGTTCTAGTTCATCATACGCCGTGTCAGGAATTTCTGGAGCATCAAGCACGTAATACAGATGTCGGTGATAGGTAACCGTTTTTTTTAGTTTTTCGTACCTCTCCCGCGCCTCCTTTGGAATCATGCTTAGAGCATACCGCTTCTCGTGAAGTAGAACCAGGGTTAATACGTAAGCCGCAAGGCGCGTTCTACCCGAGTAATACCGGTTGCCGAGCATGTATTTCTTCCAAGAGCCTCAACGATGGTTTGAGCCGGGTCACCCGTTTTAGTTACCGTCACCACTGCGCACGGACCCGCAAGGTCTGCATTAAGGAGCAGCGTAAAGGACGTTACACCGCTTGAAGATGTTTCCACGACAGTCCACGGCGCAGAAGCAATGTCGTAGCCATTGCACGTAATCCCAGACGTTGGCTCGCTTGAAGCAGTTGAGGTGGAAAATGCTGAGGATGAGCCATTGTATTTATTATCCCAATACAGTGCGCACTCTGCGCCAGCATCGGCAGCAAAAATAGCAAGCTGTGATTGTGCCGTAGTTTGAGAAAGAAGCAGCTCGCGGCTGATCACATCATAAATAGCGAGCCCAACGGAAATAGCGAGCGATGCGACTAGTACCGCAAAAAATATCGTAAATCCTCGTGAATGTGTCGTTTTAAACATCATTGCCAATTAAGAAGAGATTCTTTCGCGGTTACACTACGAATAACACCACCTACATCCGTCCACGATACCGTGACCACAACAAGCGCCTCGTTCGCACTCCCTGATACTGGCGTCGTAATAGCGACCGCACGAGCAAAGAGCGACTTAACCGTGCCCGAGGAGCACGTTGTAGGAGTAGGACCATTGAGGTAACGGTTAGTGGTCGGACTATAACAGAGAAAGCGACTTGTACTGAACTGAGACCCTGATTTTACACATCCTCCTGTGGGACACACAGTAGGTGATGCAGGAGCATTTTCAGTTGAATCCAGGTAACACCCTGTCGCACCTGTACAAGCAGAGAGCGTTGAGAGCCAGGTACCAGAAGCACACGCTGTTCCTCCCGCAGCCAGGCACGCACTATCACGCTTGTAGCGTATGTATTCGATCGCATCTTGCGCTAAATATGTCGCCACTATCTGGTCCTTTGCCACGAGCGCCGCAGAAAGCCCTGCAGACGCGATCGTCAGTGGCCCCGCTACAGCTGTCGCAAGCAACAACACCGCAACAAGTGTTTCAATGAGTGTAAATCCCCTATGTGATTTTTTATAAGTCATACAGGCGTTGCGTTACTGTTGTTTGCATATTAAATGAGCTTGTCTGTGTTGAACTTACCTGTACGGTACTGCTTGCAGTAATGGTTACCCGAGGCTGCACCGCGTTCCCTCGAGCTGAGCCTACTAAGTAAAATGAGAGGTTTCCTATTTTTGCTTCTGAAGCAGTAAGGGGTGAAAAAGCGCTCCCATCAATGGATTGCAATATTTCGGTACCGCTAGCGCTACAGGTTGTGCCGCTACCGCGACAATAGATTACGCTACGACCTTGTGCGTCCGTAAAATAAAATGCTGTGCCGCCACTCGTACAGTCTCCTCCTGACGCACTGCCGCAGTTGTAATTATACCCAGTACGAATGGAGCGAGACATGCCGTCGAGCGCAAAGTGCAGATTGTCTATAACAGACTTCAGTGTCTCTGCCTTACGCTGCGCTGTCGTGATTGAAAGCATGGCACCAAGCGAAATGGTCATGATGACCGCAAAGATCGCTACTGAAACCATGAGTTCAATGAGTGTAAATCCTCGATTCATATATTAACTTCCGATCGCCCCTACACTAATTTGACCGGTATTCGTGACAGTCATACTGCGCGTGTTGCCACCACTACTGGTAACCTGCACGTATCCTTTCGTGTACGTGTCGCCTGCAATAGTGGATGCGCCGTTATAAGCAGTAAATACCGCTTCGGGGTTGGGACGCTTAAAAAGTATGTGCACGTGAGTGATCGTTGCGCCGCCACTTGAATCGAGCGAGGCTGCGGTACAGCGACGAATGTCGTTTGCAAGCACCGCGCACGCTCCCGTAATAGTAAACCCTCGAGTAAGAGTGAAAATTTGAATGGTTTCATTCGCAGACTCGTACTGTCCATTGTTATTTATATCTGCAAAGAGCGTGTAGGTAGTAGCGCCTGTGCCGGCAAAATATAGTCCATACGCTGGCGCAAAGGTTGGGTTAGACACCAAAGAGTCGACCGCGCGCACCGAGGTGCCATAGACCTGCGTTTGTCGCGCAGAAAGCGCAATACTGTAGGCAACGGTACGCAAGAGCGATGTACTATCAAACTGCTGATGACGTATCAAAAGAATTGTCGAAAGCACGGTCATAATGCCGACCACGACCAGGAGCTCAACCAGAGTAAATCCCCTTTTAATAGAAAAAGATCGTGAGCGATGAGAAAAAATCGACATGAAAAAAGTGGACGAACACTGCACCCAACACCAAAAATGGCGCGAAGGGCAGCTCGCTTTTCATTGTAAGGCGCTTTTTACCCCGCCGCCACACTAGGCGAGAGGACAACATAAGAGCAACCCCCACAGCAGCACCGATCCAAAAACTAACCATGAGCGCTGTTGCGCCAAGCGACAAGCCCAGTAGCCATCCCAACGAAAGCTCCAAACCGCTGTCTGCCCACCCCATCCATCGCCCGCCGGAGACAAACGAGAGCAGGAACAACGGTAACGCCAACAGAGGGCCCGCAAGTATTTGCGACAGTGTTGGAACCCCAACACTAAACGTTTCTCCAAACTGCACAAACAGAGACAGGAGTGCGAGAACACCTAAAAACACCGATGCGCTCGTAGGAATAATCGTATGACGCATGTCATATACGACAATAAACAAAAGTGTCATTGCAACCAGAAGCCAGAATGCATACGCAGCAGCTACAGGATGCAGTGCAGCAACTCCGACCGACAATCCCGCTCCAGTTACTTCAACGAGCGGATATTGCGGCGAGATTTTTGCCCCACAATACCGACACCGCCCCCGCAACAACACATACGACACAACAGGAATAAGGTCCCACGCCGCAAGCTGGTGGTTACAACTCATACAGCGAGAGCGGCCGGTCAGTATTGATGTGCCGGTATTAAACCGAAATGATAATGCATTTATAAAACTTCCCAGGATTGCACCAAAAAGTCCTGCCGCAAGAAACATCCAGTAGTCCATTTAGTTATTCTGAATTACGTCGTAGCACTGGTCCGTTCCAGCAGTGGTGCCTGAACACGCCGCGGAAGAACCTGCAAAGTCACCGCCCGAGGAACTACATTCACCAAAGTACGCACTATCAGCATCATCATTAAGGAGCGAGGAGCCGGATACCTGCATCACTGCGCCTAAGTGGTAGCGAGTTGCGTTTGCACACGTAAGTGTCGCGCCCGCAGGGTTAATTGCTGCGTATTTGTAGTTCCCTCCAGCCGGGTCAGTCGGCACAGTTGCCATGTATGTTCCCAAGAATCCTGGCTGACATGCGGTACCACTCGGATTTGTGTAAATATCGCAAGGATATTTTAGGTTGTCGTTATAGTACAAAGCGAGACTAAACTGGATATTTTTAATATCCGTCAGGCGACGGACGTCGTTTGCACTTTGGCGTGCATTCGCAAGATTAACGGTAACAATAGTGGTAAGAATGCCAATAATCGCAATAACCACAAGCAGTTCTATGAGGGTGAATCCCTTTCGTATCATAGTGCTCAGTATACCTCACAAAAGAAATCCCCAGCATTTGCTGGGGATTTCTAGGACCACTGCTAGAGAAAAAGATTAGCAGGTTACGTCTGGAGCAGTACCACCGAGCATGGTTGATGCGCCACTCTTTGCTGCGCCAGTACTATCAACACACCAGAAGGTGCTGTCGCTAAGCGTTGCCTGTGCTGCCCATGCGCTGCCACTTGTGTAGCAAACCAATGTAGCGCCGCTTGGGTAATTGCCTTCAGTTGCCAACGCTGAGATGAGCGTGTGGTTCCATGGAGCTACTGACGGAGCAGTTGTACAGCCATCTGCAGTTGCTGTTGCACCATACGTACCTGCGCCAGGACCTGCGTAGTATTGTTCCATAGCAGTACGGAGGCTTGAGAGCTGACCTTTGATCTTCGAGTCGTTTGCACCTGAGCGCGCACTACCAAGAGATGCGAGCACAACGCCGGCCAAAATGCCGATGATAGCGATAACAACCAGGAGTTCGATGAGGGTGAAACCTCGCTTAATAATTTTCTGCATAATATACCGTTATTTGTGCTACTAAATACTAATTAATAAAATTCGTAGCTACTCAAAGTATACAGACTTCCACTCAAGCCATAAGAGACCGCTGTGGACAACGGCACCAGAGACTAAATACTACCTGCCGTGTTGTAGATAGGCATAAGTACGGCTGCGAGCAAGAAACCAACACCAAGTGCGAGCGACACGATCATTGCCGGCTCGATAAGAGACACCAACGTGTCAACAGCAGCGTTTACTTCGCGATTATAGAACTTCGCCAAGCGACTCAGAATATTCCCCAACTCTCCTGTTTCTTCACCAATCTGCAACATTTGCACCATAATAGCCGGCACCTCGTCTGGGTACCGTGCAAATACCTGAGAAATGGGTGTACCTGCTTTTACTCCCTCAACCGCTTCGTGCAAAATGTCTTCGTACACACTGTTCCCCACCACCACCGCAGTAATTTCAAGCGAGCGGACAGCAGAGATACCCGAGGTGAGCATCACGTGCATGTTATCTGCAACGCGCGAAAGGTAGAGCTTCTGGTACAACTTACCGATAATAGGGACTGAGATTTGCAAGTGGCCAACCATGACGCGGCCAGGCGGTGTTTGCGCATACCGATAGAGGAAGAAAAGGCCGACGAGTATTGCAATAAGCAGAAAGAAGCCGTAGTCGATCAAGAAATTACTCATACCAAGCACGATCGCCGTCACGGTCGGCAACTCTTGGCCCGAGTCCGTGAGGATAGCACCGATTTTTGGGATAACTACCGTAAGCATGAGCACCATCACCGCAATAAACGTCAGCATAATGAAGCCTGGATAGATGAGTGCGTTGCGAGCCTTCGAAAGAAGTTCGTACGAACGGTCAATATAATCCGCCAAGTACATGAACGTCTCGTCCAATTTTCCTGACTCTTCGCCCGCGCGCACCATATTGATGTAGAAATCTGAAAATACTTTCGGATGTTTTGAAAGTGCTTTGGAAATACCACTCCCGGCCTGGAGGTCATCACTGATTTCCACCAACACCGAGCGCAACACCGGCTTAGTTGTCTGTTCAGCCAACAAACGGAATACACGCAAGGCGGACACCTGCGCCTCAAAGAGCGTCGCAATCTGACGCGACAGGAGTACCAGGTCGCGACTTGAGACACCATTAAACAGCGAAATGCTGCCTAATTTTCCCAATACACTTCCACTCTGTGCAGAAAAAGAGGTAATAGTAAGACCTTTGCGCTGCAATATATCAATTGCAGCGTCTTCACTAGCAGCACTAATAGTACCTGTTTGTGCCTTACCGTTTTGATCTAATGCTTCGTACTTAAAATCCATACATGTTAAAGGAGACGCTCGAGCGTTTTAGGATTCCACGAGCGTGAATAGGCACTTTCCGGGGTAATTTCTCCGGCTCGCACCAACTCTGCGAGCGAGCGGTTCATATCGATCATGCCTTCTTCCGCTCCGGTTTCGATGACGGTTTGTATTTCGTGCGTACGCTTTTCACGAATCAGGTTTTCAATTGCATTATTGTTTACCAGAAGTTCGTACGCCGGCACCAACCCTCCTGAAATACGAGGCACGAGACGCTGGGAGAATATACCCGCCAAAGAACCTGCAAGTTGAATACGTATTTGATCCTGCTGTGCTGCAGGAAACGAGTCGATAATACGGTCGATCGTTTGTGCCGCATTGTTGGTGTGCAACGTAGAGAAAACAAGGTGGCCAGTTTCTGCAGCAGTAACGGCCGTTGCCATGGTTTCCGGCGTTCGCATTTCACCAATCATCACAACGTCAACGTCTTGGCGGAAAACTGATTGCAGTGCTGTTTGAAAGTCGGCAGTGTCAATGCGCACTTCGCGCTGGTCTACGAGCGAACGTTTATTTTCAAAAAGATATTCGATAGGATCCTCGATGGTAACAATATGCTCAGTGCGTTCTTGGTTAATTTTTTCTATCAATGCTGCAAGCGTGGTGGTTTTTCCTTGCCCAACCGGTCCTACCACCAAAAAGAATCCCTGTTCTCGGAGGGCAAACTGCTCGATAGACGGTGGAAGATTGAGTTCGCTAATTGGGCGGATCGTGCGAGGGATAAGACGTAGCGCAACGCCAATATTGCCGCGCTCAAAAAATCCGTTGCCGCGGAACCGGGCCTTTTCCCCGTAGGCAAACGAAAAGTCTACTTCTTGTTTTTCTAAAAATCGCTGCAAATTGGCTTCGGTTAAAAGTACCGACATAAGGCCGCGCATATCCTCTGCCGTAAGCTTTTGTTCTGCAATTAGCGGCGTAAGCACACCAGACACGCGAATAATAGGCTCAACACCCGCACCAAGATGCAGGTCTGACCCGCCTTGAGCTATCAATTGCTCTATGTATCCTCCTAATTTTTGTTGATAGTCCATATTATTTTTCTGGGGCTGCTACTTTACTTTTTGCCTCTTTTTCTTTAAGCGCTTTTTCTGTCGTTCCTGCCAACTCTTCTTCAGACACAGCCGCCGCAGGCGCAGCTGGAATTTCTGGCGCAATATCGTCGAGCTCAAATTCGCCACCCAAGGTATTTACTTCTTCAAATGGCACGACGCCTTGAGCAGATTTAATGATAGCATCCTCCTTTATCGTTAACATTCCTTTTTTGCGTACAATAGAGAACAATTCATCTTCGCCTTTACCCGCAAGGATTGCCCGCTCGAGTTCTGTATCCATTTCAAACATTTCAAATACACCAAGACGGCCGCGCGTTCCTGACGGACAATCAGGACTTGGATTAAGTCGGTAGACTTCATCAAGAGAAGGAAGATCTTTTTTATATTCTGCAGGCAGGTCAGCAAACTCATCTTCGAACATTTTTTTCATACTGGCATCAACTTTCATTTTTTTGCCGCCACCAGGACAGAGCGTCTTTACCAAGCGCTGCGCCATACCCAAAATAAGCACCGGCGGAATAAGGTACGGCTCCACACCCATGTCGAGGAGGCGCGGCACAATACCAACTGCATTATTGGTGTGAATGGTCGAAAGCACGAGGTGACCGGTAAGCGCGGCTTGCACTGCAAGGTTGGCAGTTTCAGCATCGCGGATCTCGCCCACCATGATGATGTTTGGGTCCTGACGGAGCGTTGTGCGCAACCCATTTGCAAACGTATAGCCAATTTCTGGGCGCACTTGGGACTGGGACACACCGGGGATGTTGTATTCGACCGGGTCTTCAAGAGAAAGCACGTTGTACCGTTCGCGATCAACCTCATTCAAAATACCATAGAGCGTTGTTGACTTACCCGAACCGGTCGGACCAGAGATCAAAATAAGTCCGTATGGTTTCTTAATCGCTTCACGCACCAGTTTTAAGTTACGTTCCGAAAGACCATATTTATCGAGCTGCAGTACTTTTGCAGCCGCACCCAAAAGACGCATCACCACCTTCTCGCCATAGTAGGTAGGAAATGTAGATACACGGAAGTCTACTTTGTTGTCTTGTACACGGGCAGAAAAGCGACCGTCTTGCGGTTTGCGTTTTTCATCGAGCCGCATATTAGAAAGCACTTTAATACGCGCAACCACCGAACTATGCACTTTTACCGGCAACGTAATATTTGTCACCAAGACACCGTCGATTCTGAAACGCACACGCGTTTGATCCACCATCGGTTCGATGTGAATGTCGGACGCGCGCTGCTCTGCCGCATGACGCAATATCGTTGCAACGATCTTAGTAACCGGCGCGTCTTCGGTAAGTTTTTCTGCGCCAGTCTCTGCAACCATTTCATCCTCGAACAACTGCTTATGTTTTTCTCCATCCTTCTCTGTTTTTTCAGTCTCGATCGCAATTTCAGTATCCAACTCGGTCAAGGCTTTACCTACTTCACCTGATAGACCTTTATACTGGGTCAGAAGTTTTTCAAAATCTGTATCGGAAATTAGATAGAGTCGATACGGCATACCCACCTTCGCAGAAATAAACGCGAGCGCATCACGCGCCTCAAGATTATCTGGGTCGGTAACTCCCACGTCGAGAGCGCCGTCCACTACACCAAGTGGCGCAAGACGGTAATGGCGAGCCGATTCTTCCGGAACGAATTGCAAAATATCAAAAGGAACATTTTTATCACCTAAAATACGGGTAGGGATGCCGTAAAACTCTCCTTTTATTTTCAGAATGTCAGGAAGAGAAACCCCTGCTTGTATAAGGACTTTTTCAACTGAGGCACCTGGCTTTGCGGCTTCTTTGCGCAGCGCTTCAAGCGCAGTTTTGTCGATAAGGCGTTGATCGCTTAAAAGTTTGAGTAGATCCATAGTTCATGGTTATTGTCTCCCTACAGGAGCAAATGGGTTGCGACGACCAACCACCTCGGGCGGAATTTGCACTCCAAAGTCAGACAAAGAAAGAAATACCGGGTCAGTAAAGATATCAGGATTGAGTTGAATCATACTCAGTGTGGTAAGCGACAGAAGTAAATCTTGTGACACCGGTGATGGCGTTGTTGTCGGAGCGCTTCCCGCCTTTCCTCCAAAAAAGTTGAAGTATGCGTACACCGCGAGGACCACGAGTACACCAGCAAGGATCGATGTTCTGTTAATCTTAAAAAATTTCATAGTTAGTGAAGCCAATAGGTTCTGATTTTAAAGGTATATTCACTGTTTGATCCTCCCTGGTCTTCTACAGCAAACCCAAGCTGCTCGACGTCAATGAGACGCAAGCTGTGCTCCAGGTCGATCAAAAATCCAACCATAGACTCATACGACGCGGTCAGGGTAAATCCAAGCTCTACTGACCCTACCCGCCCTTCAGATGCTCCCACAGCTGTTGCACTTCGGCCTTCTGCTCCGCCTTGCAAACTCCCCAGGGTTACGTCGCTCAACGTAAGTCCATGCCGTGCGGCAACATTGTTAATATCGATAACCAGGCGAATATTGTCGACATTGTCAGGAAGAATTTTTTCAAGCTTTTGCACATCTGTAGCAGCAAACGTGTTGCGACGTGCATTCAATTCGTCGCGCTTACGCTTTAATTCTTGTGATTTATTAAGCGCATCATCATATACCGAAGCCTCGCTCTGGAGCACCTGCACCGCTTGATACCGCGGATTAGTAAAGAGCATAAATAGTGCTACGGCACCGCCCAGAAACAATAGTGGTAAAAGAAAACGTGTCATATTATTGGGTATTTGGAGCACTCACTGGCGTAGTCGTTGTTCCTTGGTCTGTCTCTTCCGGCAGCGGCATCACACTTCGGGATTCCATATTTTTTGAGTACACGATTGACGCAGGGTCGATATCGGCATATACAGAAAAACTTACTTTTCCGTTTTCAGGCTGAATCACAATGTCTGAAAAGATGACATTACGAAGCACGTCAGTAGAACCAAACTCGTCGGATTGCAGCGCGAGTGTTGAAAAAGAGTCTGCAATGCCCACCAACTGCAGAGATGCTGTCCCTCCATCATCAACTTGATAGTCAAAACTGGTTAACTGGACTTTTTCTAACGTTTTAAGTGCGAGAAAGTTAAAAATTGCCGAAGGTGCAATATGTTTATTTAACAAAGATTTGGATTCGTTAATGCGGGAATCGAGCCGAATAAGCGCTTGCACAGTCTCGGGCTCGTATGCAGCCTGAGCGCGCTCCAAAGACAGATCTTTCGCAGCAATAGCGCCGATAAGATACCGTTCGTATAGGAACGCACCTCCTGCTCCGGCTAACGACACCATAAACATAAGGATTGACACGAGGAGTAGGAGCCCGCTCAGACTGCCGCTGCTGCGAGTTGGGACAAGTGGTTTTTTAGGTATGAAAGAATTCGAGACCTGAGGATCCATGTCAATATGTAGTATACCTCGCGATTATTTTGTCTCCTCGACCTATCAACACACCTGTGCGCGAGTGCACCGATTAGCCGAGTTCTTGTAAACGTCGGAGTGCTAACCCTACCGCCACAGAAAACTCCGGTCCTGCTTCTTTAAGAATAGCTTCAAGAAACGCCGGGGCTTGAGCCTTTGCAAACGGGTCAGCAGTGCGCACTTCGGTCGGCAATTTGCCTTGCGCAAACTCCTTCAGTCCTTTGAGGCCCGCTCCTCCTCCGGTCAACACCATACTGTCGATAGTCTGATTTGTGCGCTGCTCATAATTAGTAATAGTGCGCGACAATTCGGAAAGCAGTGGGGTGAGCGATATGGAAAGCGAAGTGGTAAGATTTTGGTCCGTACCGGTTAAACCAAATCGTCGCTTTTTCTCTTCTGCTTGCGCCACTGGTATGTTAAGCGCTCGTGATGCAGCGAGGGTCATGTCCTGGCTACCTCGATTAATAATGTGGCTTTCATGCATAATGCCGCGCTCCACTATGTACACCTTGGTGGTTGCAGCTCCAAGGTCAACAACTGCAACTGGCGCAAGTCCGTGGTCCAGCGAAGCACGCACAGCACTAAAAACTTCTATCTCAAAGAAGGCGACATTCAACGCAACCTCTGCTGCAATATTTTTAAACTTAGCGATAGTGTCGTTATGGATAGCAACAAGCAACACTTCAACTTTGTCTGCTGCGGTTTTGCCTGAATTAGATACTACAAACCAATCGAGCAGTACTTCACTAATAGGTACGGGTATATACTTACGCGCCTCTATAGGCACAACTTGCGCAAGTTGTTTTTCAGCAGTCGCAGGCAATTTTACCAGCGAAATAAGGCTCGAGGCATACGGAATTGCTATACCTGCGTCGTTTGTAGTGACGTTCGCCTCTCGGATAACATCTTTGAGCGCTTCGATTATTTTTTCTGCAGGGAGCGCGGTTGCACGGCCTATTTCAAGGCCTGCATAAGGTCCAAGCGCAATCGCGCCATACGTTTCCAACACCACACGACCGTGCTCACGTCGGAGTTGCACGACCTTAATAGAGGAGGTTCCAATATCTACTCCCAACACACTTTTGGTACCCTTCGAAAAGAGTGACGAGAAAGAAAGCGCCATCTGTAGTAGTATATCATCCACACAAAATCATGTGGCGCCGTATTTTTTCTCATATCTATGATCTCATTATTCCGCCGCGTTCCACGGAACGCTGTGTGGCAGCACTAACCCCAGAAAAAGTACTGCGCAAGAAGGTTCCCTCTCCCCACACGCACGGAGGCACATTGCCCTACCACGACCAAGAAGTAACCGCTCTTGTGTGGGAGCTTAAATACTACAAAACCAAGACAGCTACACGACTCGCGGCTGTATCTGTACAAGAAGAGCTTGTTTCCGTTGCTGCAGAAGAGATTGGTGTCCCCATTCTTATACCAATTCCTATGCACAAAACGCGTCGTCGTACTCGGGGCCACAATCAAACAGAGACGTTGGCACAAGAAGCGCTTCGAGGGTTAGGGCATGCGTACACCTACGCCCCAACAGCGCTTGTTCGTACTCGACACACCCCTTCACAACAAGGCCTACCGCGAGAAAAAAGACTTACAAACGTGGCACTGTCGATGCGAGTAACCGACCCTCAACTCATCAGAGGTCGCACCTGTGTCGTCTTAGACGACGTCTGCACTACCGGCGCCACGTTACATGAAGCGAAACGAGCACTTTTGGAAGCGGGCGCCCAAAAAGTACTCTGTGTTACGCTCGCCGCCGCGCTCTATGACTAGTCTTGGTATGCGCGCACTAAGGCAAGCAGGGCTGCAGCACTCCAGGCTTGATTACGGCACGCACCACCCATTCCATCACCACGAACAAACTCTTTATATGATCGGCGCACGTACACAAACAGTTCTATAGGAGTCGAGAAGTGAAGATACGCTCGCAAAAGAGCATCGCGCACACGTTTCGCTTCCACATCAAAACCAAAGTTTTCGAGCCCTTCAGCGAGCATCGCGGTATCGTGCGGCCAAATAGAACCGTTGTGATAACTCGTAGGGTCAAAGAAGCGCGACCGACTTGAAAGAGTGCGAATACCTGCGCGTTGCACATACAGATCTTTAGCCAAGAGCCGCTCAGCAACTCGTGTAATGTACTGATGATCCAAAATACTCTCTAGGGCGCCACTATCTTCTTTCCATACTGCCCAGAGTGTATGACCCATACTTGAGCGAGGGCTACGCAACGGGCGTCCATTCCCGTCGAGCGCGAATGCGAGACTGACGCCACCTCCGTGTTTACGCAATACAAATTTTGTATTAAAGAGCACTTTCAAAGCACGAGCACGCTCTTTTAGTTCTGCTGAAAAGAGCGGTTCGCGTATCGCAAAGAAATCACTCCACGCACGCAGCGCTACATAGGTATACGCTTGCACCTCAACCGGAGCGATCGGATACGGCACTGGAGACCCATCTTCATGGAACAGCGATTCCGAACTATCCATCCAACTTTGTGTCTTAAGGCCACCATACGTGCGATCCGGATGAAACCGGTAGTCTATAAACCCGTCGTTATTTGTATCTCCATATTCAAACAGCCAATTAAGAGCTAGGCGGACGTTTGGGAGTAACGTTTCTACCAGCTCACGATCCCCGCTCGCGCGATAATAGGCATGCACCGCCATAAGAAACAGCGGGGTCGCATCTACTGAGTCGTAGTTGCGCATAATCTGATCAGGATACAGGTACCATCGGTTGGTCGGATGACTCACTAAGTGTTCGTACCCCTGAGTACGATACTCGTGTATACATTTTCCCGGCTCTTCTCCACTTTCTATATTTATCTGAGTACCCTGAAGTTCAGCCAAATGAATGAGAACTTTTTTTACCAGAGACAGAAAATACGGGTCTTTGGTTTTTTCGTATACACGCAAGAGCGTCAGACTCGTGATCAAAGAATCGCGACCGAAGATACAGCCATATACTTCTTCGCGACCTGACGCCAAAATACCACGCTCAGTTTCGAGCGCTTGAAGACTCGTGAGGCCAAGCTCCCATAATTTATCTTGAGTGCGGCTGTCTTGCACGCGCGGCATCTTGATCGTCATAGTACCTATAACGATTGTACTCAAAAAACCTTACGTGCAAAGGGTTTCTATGAAGATCACACCCCTACCACCTGCTTATAGACCTCTTCGTATCGCTCAGCCATGCGCTTTGCGCTAAAGTTCGTGAGTGCATGAGCTCGGCACTCTGCTCTACTGATAGAAGAAATATTTTGAATCGCCTCTATCATGCCTTCCACATCCTCAACCACGTACCCAGTTTCGCCATTTTTAATGATTTCAGGAATCGAACCCTTATTAAACGCTATTACCGGACAGCCCGATGCCATAGCTTCAATAAGGGTCAGCCCGAATGGCTCGCGCCATGTAACAGGATGCAAAAAACAGAGCGCTCGACTCATCAGTTTGTTGCGCTCCGCCTCATCAACCTCTCCAATCCACACAATACGTTCCGACAACGCGGGTTCTACATATTCTTTAAAGTATGGCTGATCTTGCTTATCGAGCTTTGCGGCAATAATAAGTCGTTTATCGAGCTGCTGTGCCGCTTCAATAGCAATATGGGTTCCCTTCTCCATCGAAATGCGTCCAACGAACAGCAGATAATCATCTGATGCACCCTCAACAAACGGGTAGTCATCCATAACCAGACCGTTATGGACCGTAGCAATATGATTAAGGTTTGGCACGGCGTAACTCTGCGCTTCGGAAATAGTAACAATATGCGGTTTCTGTAATGTTTGGAACAATTTTCTATTTTCTGCATTAAATGCGCCATGCATGGTCATAACCGTTGGGGTTGTCGTTAAATTTGCAGCAGGAAGACTTATGGGCGCTAGGTGGTCATGCATAACATCAAAGTCGTCTTGCATGTCATACGCTAACCCTATGTTTAATAGAGTTATATGATTTACACCATACAAGTCTTTCACCCGGGCTTCGCGTAAATTGCGAGGGAACACAGGTATTAATTTTGCAGATGTGTGAGAGTCCCCACTCGCAAAAAGTGTTACATCATGTCCACGACGAACCAGCTCTTCCACCAGGGCATGCACCACGCGCTCGGTACCACCGTATTTTTTTGGTGGCACGCGCTCAACCATCGGAGCAATTTGTGCAATTTTCATACGCACTCTATTGTCCCGAATATAGATGAGTTTTTCGGGAAGGCCTACTAGAAACTATATTTCTACCTGTACCGTCGAATTAGATTCTGATTCGCCAAACAAAAATGTTGCTGCCGTATGCACATCAGCAGGAAACATCTGGACCATGCGATATGTCATCCAACCTGCCGCTACCACACCCACAAACGCCAATACCCCAAGAGTGAATGATTCTGCAATATTGTACGTATTGACCCCTGCCGCAGGACGATGGTTCTCAGTGTTAAACTTTTGAGAAAATTTTGCTTGCTTCTCTTCGTGTTGCGTTTCTAATTCTGAAAAATGCTTATGCGCAGGATCTGCGTGTGCATGCCACGAGTGGTCTGGCTGTTGAGGAGCTTTTTTCCGCATAGGTACTAGTAGTATACCTCTGTCTTTACAGATTAGTCCTCTTCAATCAAACCGAGCTTGATGAGCCGAGAGCGGATAGCGCCCGGTTTCCGTCCAAGTGCCTTAGCAATAGCAGACTGCTTCTCTCCGCCTTCAAAACGGCGGATCAGGTCACCCTCCTCGTCCTTGCTCCATTTGCGGTAGGCATTTTGATGCGTCTCGCGCATGGTTTCCAACTTAGACTTTGTTTCTACTACCGCAACCTCTTTTGCTTCTCTACTTCCGCCCATAGCATCGATAAAATTATTCTGCATTTTTTCTATATCGGCAGGAGATAATTTTGAAAATGCCTCGCCTGCAGCGTCTGACTGTTCCCGAAATAGTTCATCTTTTTCTAAAATAGTTGGATGTACTTGAAGCGCGCGGTCATTAAGCCCCGCAATGGAAAGTCCCTCTAACGTGCGCACACGCGAAAGAGCGACATACCCTTGCCCATATTCAAATGTTTGCGAGAGGTCCATATGCGCTGCATCGAGCGACATGCCTTGGCTTTTATGCACCGTCATCGCCCACGCAAGTCGGAGCGGTAGCTGTGTAATCCGCGCAAGAATTTTGCCGTTGTCGATTAAACTCCACTCTACTGGTTCAACCATCAAACTCTTTCCCGACTTCGTTTTAACAACAGGTAGTCCGGTTTCTTTTACGAAATCGGCCACAACCCCAAGCGTGCCGTTTGCGTACCGATGCGTTTGCACATCATTTTTCGTAAACATGACGCGCGCGCCAACTTTAAGCACCAGAGATTCCGGCGAGAGGCAGCCGCGCTTAAGAGCATCAACTAACTTTTCTGACCCATGGCTCACCATATGAAAGACCCGAGAAGCGTCCGACAATTTAGCAAGCTCGCGATCATTGAGCGCATCCACGTCCGCATTGTGCGAATACAGCTGAGTAATGTCACCTTTCGGTCGCGGACTATACCGCTTACGCAACAAATCTTTATGACCCTCAACGACACTTCCACGCCGGATAGCAGTCAGAAATTCCAAAAACGTTGCGTCTTCCTGGCGATGCTGTTCCGACAAATAGCACACGAGCGGAGAGAGTTTTCTCCACGCAGCAGACTCGAATGCGAACTGCGGCGACACTGGTTCGAGCGATAACGAATCTTGCTCATCATTCTCTTCTCGCTTCACAACGGGCGGCAGTTGGAAAAAATCTCCAACCAAGATAACTTGCAGCCCGCCAAATGGCTCATCCTTGCGACGAACTGCTCGACACACCGCCTCGACCATATCGAGCGTCTGTGCAGAGAGCATCGAGACTTCGTCGATAATTAAAATTTTTGCTCGACCAACTTGTTCGTAGATACGCTTATTCTGCGTTATTTGGTCGAGGTCATAGTTGGTAAGCTTCTTTTTTATACCGATGCCGCTCCAGGAGTGTATGGTGTACCCGCCAACATGCGTTGCTGCGATACCCGTTGAAGCAGTGATTGCGGGTTGCAGCCCATGCGCACGCAGCCACGCAACATACTGATTAACCGTGTGCGACTTACCGCTCCCCGGTTCTCCGGTTAAAAAAACATTCGCCCCTGTTTTTAAAATAGTCAGTGCTTCTGCCTGGGTCATGCGCACCCTATGGTACAGCAGCAGTTTTTGAAAAGCTATTTCTTCTTTACTTCAAAGGTAAAACGGTACGAACTATCAGGAATTTCCTCGCCCGCTACAGCCGCAGGAGTTACTGCTACCAGGGTCACGAAAAAGTCACCGAACGTCTGCGGCTCGCCTAACTTCAAAATATGTTCACCGTGGGCCACTTGTGTCGATATAACCGTACGCACTTCTACTGTACCCGCCCACACGCATTGCACATTGACTGGACAGCGGCTATCAGAGATTACTTCTTTAGGATTTACTGAGACAGCAAGACCAGTAACCGTCCCGCCTACATAGGTGGTAAGGATACTTGAGGTTGCATTAGGCGCAGGACACGCAGCAAACTCGCAACGCGGGCCAGTGCGACCAACGCTCGAGCCATCAGGACAGATATACGCATCCCCATCACACTCCCACGACTCTGGAGTTGTAGTTGCTACGGGTGAAGAAGTAGGGATCTTTACCCATCCTTGAGTATAGGCAAAAGCAAGGCTAGTCCCGCCAAGAATAAGCAGAAAAACAAGCGCAATAAATACTTTTTTCATGTTTGTATAGTACCTGACGGATGAGGCACGTATATCTTTCTTTATGCGGAGAGAGTGGGATTCGAACCCACGGATCCTTGCGGATCGACAGTTTAGTAAACTGTTGATTTAAACCACTCATCCATCTCTCCTGAGAGACCCCGACTACGCAGTCGGCATCTCAGGCTGGATCATACCAAATAGATTTCCTTCTGTGTCAGCATAGTAAGCAACAATACCCACCTTTGGTATATCTGTTCTCGGCATATGTTCTACGCCACCCGCAGCTCTAGCCTTCTCAATATAGGTATCAATATTATCGACACTTACCAAACACACAAACGACATTGGCGACATGCCCGCAGCTGGTTTTGGCGCATTGCGCTGCAACATACCACCATTAATACCGATGTTTTCCATGGGTACTTTACCAGCAGCAATATCATCAGGACCTGGACCAGTCACCACAACACGATACCCACCATATTCTTCGCCCATGGCAATAAACTTCCACCCAAACACTGACTCATAAAATTTTTGCGCACGATCCGGGTCGTCCGCATGAATTTCGAAATGTGCAACTCTGTTCATAGATACAGTATACAAAACGCCCCGTGACGAATCACGGGGCGAAGGCACTATACAAACGCCGTACCAACTCTGCGCAGTTCTTGGAAAAAGATCATCTCAGAGGCACTGAGTTCGGGCGACATTTCTTTGAGATTCAATTTCCACAGCTCTTCAATACCAGTAATTGCGTCCAAGTCGAGGCGAGTTGCTTCAAGTAGGCGATCGCGCACGCTGCGCGGCAACAGCGAGAAGCTGAGGATTTTTACCCCGACTACTTCTTTATCGCAGACAAGAAGTTCGATCTGTGGATGCGTAGTGGGCGTAGCAACGTACGAGCAGTCACGTGCCCAATACATCAACCAATCGGAAAGCTTGAGATACAACACGCGCGGTTTAAAGCGCGGTATCTGCCCTACAAATTGGGCGTATGCAGATGTCGCGGTGCTCATGTAAACCTCCGGTTTGAGCAAAGAGTACTTCCAAAGCCTGACTATAACACAAGGGGAAGAAATTCTTAACTACAGACGAATCTATGAACCCTTAGGGTCGAAGTTTTAGAACACTATTAATCTACCAACTTCCTGACGCGCCGCCGCCGCCAGACGAACCGCCACCGAATCCGCCCCAACTTCCGGAAGAGCTGCCGCTTGTGTGGCCGCCTCCAGCCCACCACGGAATAGACGTACCGCTTCCCATACTCCATGCATGTTTGTAGGCGTTTGAGACTATAAAGTCTAAAATTAAACCGAATAGTCCGAGTGCGGCTGCCACAATAGCAGCTAACCAGAGCGCTAGTCCAAAAAAGAATCCCGCCCCAACTCCCAAAAGCACTCCAACAACACCTCCTGCCCACCATGACTTACTCCGAGCAAATATCGCCGCACCCCAGGGCAAGACAAGTAGACTTCCTATAAGGAACGTAATGATGAGGTCAAAGTTGCCTTCCATACCCACAACACCTCCACTCACATACTCACCTCGTATCGCAACTGCAATTTTTTCTACCCCCACTTGCACCGCAGCATCATACTCCTCCTCTTTAAGGAGCGGCACTATGTCATTGTTGATGATGCGCTGTGCAAGAGAGTCCGGCAGAGCGCCTTCCAATCCATACCCAACTTCGATGCGCAATTCCCGGTCATCAATAGCCAACAGCAACAAGACTCCATTATCTTCTTTTTCTTTTCCTATACCCCAGTCCTTAAATAACTCCGCGGCATAGTGTTCAATATAATCGCCTCCGAGATTTCTTACTGTCACGACAGCGATTTGATTCGAAGTAGATGCTTCAAACAAGTTAAGTTCGGTATTCAGCGTACTGATAGTTTCAGCACGCAAAACGCCTGCAAAGTCATTTACATACCCCGTCGGCTCTCCCGGTGATGTGTAGGCAAAAGCCGCTACGGGCAACATCAGCGCTGCACACAGCACACTTATTGCACCGAGCACTTTTCTCATGGCTAGAAGTTTACTTCCGGAGCAGTGTCTGCATCCGTCTGTGCTTCAAACAGCGTGCGTGGATCAAATCCAAACACACCTGCAATAAGCGACCCAGGGAACGTCTTTACACTCACGTTGTAGTCGCGCACTAACTCGTTGTAGCGCATACGCTCTACCGCAATGCGGTTTTCTGTGCCTGCAAGTTCTGCCATCAGGCTTTGTACTGTCTCAACAGAACGCAGCTGCGGATAGTTTTCCATGACCACAAGCAACCGTGCGAGTGATGATTCCACCTCGCCTGCAGCCGCCGCTTGTGCATCAGGTGTTGTCGCACCCGCGTATCGAGAACGCGCATCTGCAATCGCAGTAAATATTTCCTGCTCCTGCGTCATAATTCCTTTTACTGAATTAACCAGGTTAGGAATGAGGTCAAAGCGACGCTGATATTGCGACTCGACCTGTGCCCACTGTGCACTAATAGACTCGCTACTCTTCACAAGACCGTTATACTTTATTCCTCCGTACGCAACGACAAGCACTGCAAGAACAATCAAAATAATAAGCAGGCTCGGAAAGCGCTTTTTTTGCGTGAGTGTATTTTCCATACCCTGGATCATACTACAAATCTAGGGCTGCGCCGAACAGACAAGTAGCGGAAAAGCCATAAAAAAGCTATAAATGACTGCATTGGAGAGGTGCCAGAGCGGCCGAATGGAGCAACCTGCTAAGTTGTTGAGCCCGAAAGGGTTCCGAGGGTTCGAATCCCTCCCTCTCCGCCAGATTGGCAACTTTGAACCTCTAAGTTTGATGTTCTGTGGAAAACTAGTTATACCAGAGCTGGGTATATTTGCTATCATATATTCACAGAGACATGAGCAAGCAACTTTTAGTAAGGAATATACCGACTGCTACTGAAAAATGGATTGAAAAAGAACGGCAGCAACAGAACATGACTCAACAAGAGTTCGTACTAACTGTGCTTAACAAGCTCTCTAAAGAGGTACAACAACGAGAGCTTTTCCCAAGTGAACGTCTTTTCCCCAAACCAAATGTTCCAACTACTTTTACGTTTATCGACCTCTTTGCCGGGATTGGCGGATTCAGGATAGCTCTTGAGAAACTTGGCGGTGAGTGTGTTTATACTTCAGAATGGGACAAGTATTCCCAGAAAACCTATAAGGCGTGGTTTGGTGAGATGCCCGCAGGTGACATCCGAAAGGTAAAGCCCGCAGACATTCCCAATCACGATGTGTTGGCTGCTGGTTTTCCTTGCCAGCCCTTCTCTCTCGCAGGGGTTTCAAAGAAAAAGAGTTTGGGTTTGGAGCACGGTTTTAAGGATAAAAATCAAGGTAATCTTTTCTTCTACCTTGCCACGATTATTCAGGCAAAAAAGCCATCGGTACTTTTCTTGGAGAACGTAAAAAACCTACAGTCACACGATGGAGGCAAGACGTGGACCGTGATAATGAACACGCTGAAAGACCTCGGCTACGTGACGTTCACGCGGGTATATGATGCTGCACACTGGGTTCCGCAGCACCGCGAGCGCATTTTCATCATCGCTTTCAAGAAGTCGGTGTTTGGAGAGAACCCTGACTTCATGTTCCCAGAACCACCGCCACTCAAAGCAAAACTCAAAGACATTTTGGAGAAGAAACCTGATGCAAAATATACCCTCACTGACCATCTGTGGCAGTATTTGCAGAACTACGCACAGCGTCATCGGGAAAAGGGAAACGGTTTTGGCTTCGGCATCGCTGACCCTAACGGCATCACCAGAACGTTGAGCGCCCGTTACTACAAGGACGGTTCTGAAATCCTTATTGAGCAGAAAGACAGGAAATCTCCACGCCGTCTGACACCACAGGAGTGCGCCAAACTAATGGGTTTCCCGAAGGAGTGCAAGGTAGTAGTATCTGATACACAGGCGTACAGGCAGTTTGGCAACGCGGTTGTCGTGCCAGCAGTTGAGGCAACGGCAGCGCAGATGGTCAAAACTTTCCTCGCAAAGAAGGCAAAACGCAAAGCAAAATAAACTACAATGGCGTCACCACTTATCGAAAAAGCAATCAGTGAGGCAGTACAGCACGGAAACGCGCTATTGAAGTTCATCTCGCCGAATGACACAGGTGCGACAGGAGCGCATCAGGCAGGGTTTTATCTACCAAAATCTGCGTGGGAGATTTACACCCCAAATGCTCCTACCAAAGGGCAAAATACAAAGCACGATGTAGACATTGAATGGCACGATGGAAGAACCACGAACTCCGTTGTCACTTGGTACGGTCAGGGCACGCGTTCAGAGTACCGACTGACCCGCTTCGGACGCGATTTTCCATTCCTCATACCTGACACCGTTGGAGATCTGCTGATGCTTGTTCCTACGAGTGCCAAACACTTCAACGCGTATGTTTTTGACCAAGAGGATGACATTGAGGAAATAATGGCTTCTTTGGGCGTACAGCCCTTTGAGCACTGGGCTATTTACAAAAACGGTGCGGCAGAAGTTGAGGATACCGATGCGTGTTTGGAGAAGCAGTTTCAAGAGTTCGCAAAGTCACTTGAGACCTTTCCTCGCACAGATGTCTTTTCAAACTCAACACGTGATATGCTCGCTCACTGTTTCAGTGAGCTGGCTAAACAACCTGCGGATACCAAGCTTCTTGAATACTATTTAACCGAATACCGACTATTCCAAGTGGTTGAGCGACAAATTTGCCAGTCAGAAATAGGTCGTCTTTTCAAAGATGTTGATGACTTCCTCCACACGGCAGCAAGCATTATGAACCGCCGCAAATCAAGAGCGGGTCACTCGCTTGAGAACCACGTAGACAGTATTCTCACCGAAGCAAATCTGCCTCACGAGATGCAGCCGCGTGTTGATGGAAAACCAGACATTGTTTTTCCAAGTAAAGAAGCGTATTTGGATACATCATATCCGACTGAAAATCTGATTGTGATGGGCGTAAAGACCACGTGCAAAGACCGATGGCGACAGGTGTTGAATGAGGGCAAACGGGTAAAAAATAAACACATTCTCACGCTGCAGCCTGGCATTTCGTCAAACCAACTCACGGAGATGCACGAGGCAGGAGTGACACTGGTAGTGCCTCGCAAACTCCAAGACGAGTATCCGAAAAATCATCCTCTCACTATCCTTACAGTTGAGGACTTTATTGAAAAAGCAAAAGAAATAGTTGCCTAATCTTTAACAGACAATGTCCGATGTTCACACACCCCTGCAAAGATCACGTAATATGTCTGCCATCAAAGGACATGGCAACAAGAGTACAGAAGAAGCATTAATAAAATTATTTAGAGCAAATAAGATAAAAGGTTGGAAAAGACACTCCTCAGTTATAGGTAAACCTGATTTTGTATTTACAAAACAAAAGATTGCTATATTTACTGATGGTTGCTTTTGGCACGGATGCTCTAAGTGTAACCTGATTCCTGCTTCCAACAGGATATTTTGGAGAGAAAAAATAAGTAATAATAAATTGAGAGATCGGAAAGTAAATAGACTTCTAAAGAAGCAAGGATGGAAAGTGATTAGGATATGGGAACACGAGATAAAAAAGAATTCTTCATCTATAAGTCAAAAGTTGAATTATTTGACCGAATAATCTATCGCGTTCTTTTGAATTGTTTTTTGTTTCGGTACCTCAAACCACTCCGGATGCTCTTTGTGCATAGCTCGCAATTTCGGTATGATTTTATCGAGATAGCTGAATGTTAGGCCGTATTTTGGTTCAAAGTTCCGGCAATCGTCCCCGCCAATTAAAATCCGAGGTCTTCTTCTACGAGGATCATGTAGAGTTTGCGGCCGGTAAACGGACTTTCAAAATGAAAGATAACTTCTTTCGAGAGTCGCGTATGCGCGTTGTATGCCTTCATCAAGCGAACGTCCTCAAGCGGCACCACATGTTCCTCAAGACGCTTTTGCGCATCCTCGAGTGTTGGCACAATCTTTTTTGTACTTACAACAAAGATAACGTTGGGAGAACTAAATACCACATGTGGCAACTGACTCCCCGTATTCGACGCAATAACAAACTCTCCTGTTTCCGCGAGCGCGTGCACACTACCTAAATAAAAATCAGAAATAAGTGCTTGGCGGCGAAGAAGTTGCTGCTGGACCGGGTCTTTCTCGGTAACAATTTCGCCATGGAGGTTATTCCACCCATGTTCTCCTGACTTTAAATATTCAATGAAGCCAAGCTGCTCGAGCGTAGTTGAGGCACCATTCATAACACTCGCCCCTGCCGGAATGAGCTCCTTTATTTTCTGCATTGCTTCCTCCTTGTTTGCCACAATAATTGGCTCCACATTGCGTTCACGTAACCCTGTCACAACCTTTTCAAGAGCCTCGTTTGAAGCGAGTGTATCGTATGCCATAAAAAAATAAATTATTTAGTAACTTTCTTTCCCTTTTGCACATCCATAGCTAACTTTTGTAGCAATGCCGCCATGTAAGACACATTGGTCGAGTAGTACACTTCCTGGCCCTTGCGTTCATCGAGTACCAACTCCGCTTCCTTGAGCACTTTTAAATGCTGAGAGACGGCAGGCTGCGAGAGCTTAACCACTTTCACTATTTCTCCAACCGTACGTGGACCGCTTGCAAGCGCTTGTAAAACACGGTAGCGATTTTCGTTACCAATGCCTTTGCCCATCTTTGCAATCTCCGCGCACAAATCAGACATATGCAAATATTAGCATATGCTTATAAAAGCGCAATCTACAGCGAGATATCGAGTTTAATACCTCGTGGGGCTTCGGGTTTTTCTATTTCTGGTTTTTCTATTTCGATCTCCTGCTTTGGCTGCGCCGGTTCTGTTTGTTCTCCTTTATGCGCCCCTACTTCAAACCGTATATCCATATCTCCTTTAACTTCCCCGACGGTAAGACCGTACTTACTAAGGAGCGAGTCGAGAATACCCTTATTAAATTTCTTGCTTGCAGAGAGGAAGGTGGAAAGTTCGACAACACCGCTCAACACCGAATTGTATTCGGCTTTCGATAATTCGTAGTCGCCACTTTGACGAGCTTCTGCAGCTGCATCAATACGCTCTTCAAAAAAGTTGATGCGTGCCTCAACCGCTCCGGTAGTTGTAGCAGAAAGAGATTTCTTAATACTGTTGTACTGACTACGTACTGTTTGAAGGCGACTCTCTACACGACGTTCAAGTTGACGTAGCATGGTTTCTTCTGCCGAAGTAAAGGATGCGGTACGTGCAGGAGCAAGGCGCATTTCCATAGTAGCTGAAGCGGTAGTAGAAGCCTGTTCTGCAGGCGCAGAGTTAGTAGCCACTGACACACCGAAAGTAGACACTTCCGTGTTTGCTGATGGTGCAGCCATCTTCATAGCAACTGCGTCGCTTGCATCGCCGCTCCCGCCCATAGCAGCATTTTGTGAGGAAGTATTAAATGCAATTACGACTGCGTTTGCACGCGTTGCTTCGTCGCTACTTTCACCACCCAGGTGCGCAAGCACCTCGCTGTGTGCAGCAAGAGAGGAGTCAACTTGCACCGTTACTTCTAACGCAGCCACAGGGTCTACTTCTTCAATCTTTTTTACAATAGTCTGCACTTCTTCGACATGCTGCGTAATGCGCGCCGCAAGTGTTGCGCTTACTTCATCTGTAAGTCTTCCTTGTGCGGCAAGCGCCTCAGCTTCCTCAAGACGAGTTTGTGCTACTTCAGTATGAAATTCTGCTTTAGCTTCGTTTGAAAATGCGAGCGCGCCTTTAATAGGCTCCGCAACTCCTACCTTAAGAGGATAGAGCGGGCTCCCTGGAAGTGCACCTCCTGCTGCGTAGGTAGTACCGGTACCAAGCACAATAAGTACCAACATCGCAAAACTGCCGACCATCCGCCATGAATACACAAAGTACGTACTCTTCACAGGACGTGCGGCCGGGCGCGAGGCTCCCCGCATCTCTGCTTCGATGCGTGCCCACATAGCCGCCTTCTCCGCTTGTGACAAGCGAATAGCGTCAGCCTCTTTTTTGAGTTTTTCTAATGGAGTTTTCATAGTCGTGTTTCTTCTACTTCAAACAAGTCGCGCAGCTTCTTGAGCGCCCGATGCAAACGTACGGATATTGTATTTTCACTCTCACTCAACTCTTCTGCAATTTCTTTCGGGGACAGCCCGTCAACGTACCGCATCACAAGCACTTCTTTATATGCAATCGGTAATTTCGAAAGCATATCGAGTGCCCGCTTCCCTTCAAAACGATCAATTGCCGCTTCGAGCGTGTTCGAATCATCTTGAGGCAACAAAGACTCTACAGTCTCTCCTTCTTCCTGGTCTATCATTGCTTCAAGTGAGTACGTCTTCATTTTGCGATATTCGTCGATGATGAGGTTCTTCAACGTGCGGTACAGAAACGGCCGAAGCTCCTGAATTTCCTGTCCCCCGGAGAGATACTTCCAGGTGCGAAGAAAGGCTTCCTGAGTAAGTTCCAGAGCTCGCTCTCGGTCAGAAAGCCGGAGCGCACAATGGCGAAAAAGCTCGTCATTATAACGTTCATACGCAGCCTGGAATGCTTGCTGTACTTCATCTCTCATATCTAAGACGAACGAAAGGGCTTCCCCTTTCATCCCATACTTGTAGTGTACCTATTTTGTGGCCCCAGGAGAAGCGTTTCTATGCCCATTTTCTTGACATATATAGACATGGTGCGTATAAAGGTTTTAGCGTTCTTTTGGGCGTTATAGAAGACTACAAAGGAGACATTCGTGCAGATGACAGTGGAAGCGTCTTCTCCTGAGCCGTCGCATTCTCGAAAGAGGAAGCTTCGCCTTAGGACAGAGGAAGACTGGTGGGGTACCACCGCTAAAGAGATCCTAGATCTCTTTAGCACCGACAACGACGATCGTGCCACCCTTACAACCTTGCGTGACACCTTACGCAAAGGATACGCAGCCATACTCGCTTTGCGCCTCGCGGGCATGTGTGGCACCGGGTTTGGTGCTTTCGCAACTGCGTTAGCGGTCGCTATTCATACCGCTACATCAGTGCGAGTAGTGGCAGGAAAAACGCTTCAGTTCGATAAGTCCGAACAAGAAGTAGTGCGCAGACTCGCAACATATTTAGAAACTCACACGCGTCCCATGAACCACAAGTGGACGCAGCACAGCATCCCAACCATCGAGGCAAAGATGCTTGAGTTTCTTAACTGGTATTGGCTCAATTAGCTAATACGAACAGGCCGCCCTACGGGCGGCCTTTTACTTAATGGCTTTTGCCACAGCTTCCACAATTCCTTTTTCAAACGGTGTTGGAATAACTTTTTCTGCAGAAGGTTTCTTTACCAGTGCTGCAAGATTTTTAGCCGCCTTCAACTTCATCGTGTCGGTAATTTTTTTAACCTTGTTGTCGAGCGCACCGCGAAACACTCCAGGAAATACGAGCGAGTTGTTAACCTGGTTTGGAAAGTCCGAGCGCCCCGTTGCAACAACTACCGCTCCACCTGCACGCGCTTCGTCCGGCATAATTTCCGGCACCGGATTTGCCATCGCGAAGACGATCGCATTCTTAGCCATCAACGCAATATGGTTTTTGTTGATGATGCCTGGGCCGCACAGACCAATAAGCACATCCGCACCAGAGAGAGCCTCGTTAAATCCACCTGAAACTTTATGCGGGTTCGTAAGCTGAGAAAGCTCTACCTTGTGTGGCGTTAAATTGTCGCGCCCTTCGACAATAATTCCCTTCGTGTCGAGGACAATGATATCTTTCACGCCCGCTAAAAGCAGGAGCTTGGTCACCGCAGTCCCCGCAGCGCCTGCGCCCGAGACAACGACGCGCAACTTTTTAAAATCTTTCTTTACTACTTTTGCTGCATTCATAAGCGCTGCAGCAACAACAATAGCCGTACCGTGTTGGTCGTCATGCATGACCGGAATATCAAGCGCCGCCTTCACACGCTCCTCTATTTCAAAACAGTTTGGCGCAGCAAAGTCTTCCAAGTTAATGCCTCCAAAGACCGGAGCGATGCGCACAATCGTTTCCACAATCTCATCGACGTTTTGCGTGTCGAGCACAATAGGAAATGCGTCTATGTTTGCAAATGTTTTAAACAACGCAGCCTTTCCTTCCATAACCGGCAGTGCACCGTACGGGCCAATGTTGCCGAGACCAAGCACAGCCGAGCCATCGGAGATAACGGCAACAGTATTATTTTTAATAGTATAGTCGCGAACTTTTTCTGGATGCTTTGCAACAAATGAAGATACAGCACCGACACCGGGCGTGTACATTAAGGAAAGATCCTCGCGATTCTTAATCTTTTTATTGAGCCCCGTAAACAGCTTCCCCTTGTACTTCTTGTGTAATTCCAGCGCTTCCTTTCCGAGGTCTTTCTTACTCATGGGAGTGAGTATAGCAGAAAAAGAAAAGCAGCCCGGCGTACCGGACTGCTTGGAGAGAGAATTACTGAGAAGGTTTGTGCTGCTGCTTGGCGACCCACTTGAGTCCCATGATCCGCAGTGCTGCTTGCCGAAGAATATTCGCCTTGGCCCACACCCACCCACCACGCTGCGACGGGAACATATGAGTAGGGTGCCATTCAAGCCCTCTGAAGTAGACGAGCGAGATTTCCGCCAGAGGAAACACCTTCCGCCATATATAGAGCGCACTGCGGGAGTGCTGCTTGCCGGTGATCACCAGAATTTCTTTAGGCTGAATGCCTTTTTCTTCTAGTGCATCTCGCACAGCAAACGCTTCCGTAACGGAGTTGACGATCCCGCCCGCGTCGATTGTTTCCTTGGGGTGGTAGCCCCACGGAATCGCAGAAAGATACTCCCACTTCTCCTGAGCGATGACTTCCTCGGAACCCGGGAAGCAGTGACTCGAGTTTGCATACGCCACAGTAGCATCTTTAAACTGAACACTGTACGTAGCCGCCTCATACAGACCGGCGACGGTCATACTGCTGATGTGCCGATCCTGGCCCATAGCATAATCAAGAGGTACGATAACGTCTGGGTTATAGGGAAGAATTTCCCTCTTTGCCCAAAACCACTCGAACACTCTCAGCAAAAAACTGAGCATTGCTGCCCTCCTGTGTTGATCTGATCCGAAAGGAAAATACAGTAATTTTATGAATTTGTCAAGCAATCTTTCAGCTTTCTTCCGCCTGAGCGAGGTACACAAGGCGGCGCTTTCGCATTTAGGGATTACCACTGCGCAGGATTTGCTCTACCACTTCCCCTTTCGCTACGAGATGGCGGGCGAGGAAAAAAGTACCGCGGAACTAACACCCGGAGCGGAAGTGTCTATTGTCGGCACGCTTGAAAAACTTGAGGCTAAGAAGTTATGGAAAAGCCGCGTGCCTGCGACGACCGGCTTCCTACGCGACCAAAACGGTCGGATAAAACTGATGTGGTTTAACCAACCATACATCGCCAAGATGTATCAAGATGGCACACTCGTAAAAGCAACGGGCAAAGTGACGGGCCAAGGCGAGAAAATGTATCTCGCCAACCCACGCTTAGAAAAAATTTCTGCTACTGATGTCGGACTCTTTAGATCCTCCCTGCAAGATTCTATGGAGAAGTCTGGCCGTCCACAGGACGGAGAACCGAGGACTTCTACAGAGGAGCTTGCGGGGAGGATCTTCGCTCAATATCCAGAAACACGAGGGATTACTTCACTATGGTTCCGTCACGCGATAGAGCGTGTACTTGGTGCGGGCGTGCTTGAAAGCGCAGAAGATCCTATTCCTGCAGATATTTTAAAAAAATATAACCTACCCACATTAAAAACAGCACTTGTGTGGATCCATACTCCACAAGACCTAAAAGATGCGGAAGCGGCGCGGAAGCGTTTCGCATTTGAAGAGGTATTTTATATCCAACTTGCGCGCGGCAAAGAACGCGCCGAGCAAGCGCATGAAAAAAGTTTTGTTGTCGACGCACCACAAGAAATAGTAGAGGAATTTATCTCGCAGTTCCCCTTTACTGCAACACCAGCGCAAATGAAAGCGATTAACGCGATCCTTAAAGACATGAGGAGCGGTCACCCTATGTCGCGCCTCCTTGAAGGCGACGTAGGCTCAGGCAAGACTGCCGTCGCAGCCACGGCTGCGTACGCTGCGGTGCGTACCCGCCCGAGCGGCCAAAGTTTTGGCAATTTACAAGTTGCATACATGGCACCGACAGAAATTTTAGCGAAGCAGCACTTCGAGTCGTTTATAAAATACTTCGAACAGTTCCCAATTAATATAGGCCTTATTACTGGAAGCGGTTGTTTTAAATTCCCTTCCAAAGTCAGCAAGGACGAAGCGACTAATATTTCCCGCACTCAACTTTTAAAATGGGTGGCGAATGGCGAGATTCCGGTCGTAATAGGTACGCATTCACTTATCGAAAAGTCGGTGCAGTTTAAACATTTAGCACTTGTGGTTATAGACGAACAGCACCGCTTCGGTATTAACCAACGTCGCAAGCTCGCGCGCAAAGACGAGCAACTGCCGCACCTCCTTTCCATGACCGCAACACCGATCCCGCGCACACTTGCGCTCACCCTTTACGGCGACCTCGACCTGACACTCCTTGACCAGATGCCTCCGGGCAGAAAGCCGATCATTACCGAGATTGTCGAGACGAAAGATCGTACGGAAGCGTATAAAAAAATGCACGAGGAGCTTGCGGCCGGCCGCCAAGCATACGTTATTTGTCCGCGCATCGATGAGCCAGATAAAGACAAGATGTTTGCACTGATGGCAAAGTCTGTTACCGCTGAAGCTAAACGTCTTAAAAAAGAAGTATTTCAAGACTACGAAATAGATATACTTCACAGCAAGATGAAGCCTGCGGAAAAAGACGCGGTGATGGAGCGCTTTTCAAACCACGAGATAGATATTCTTGTTGCAACGTCGGTAGTCGAAGTCGGCGTTAACGTGCCGAACGCGACGATGATTTTTATTGAAGGCGCCGAACGCTTCGGCCTATCGCAACTCCACCAGTTACGCGGACGCGTCGTACGCTCCACTCACCAAGCGTATTGTTTTGTCTGTCCGGAAACACAGGGAGAAAAAACGATTGCACGCCTCAAAGCACTTACAAAAGCAAAAAATGGATTCGAACTCGCCGAGATGGACCTACAGCAGCGCGGCCCCGGAGAACTTTCCGGCAGAAGTCAGTGGGGCATCTCGGACATCGGCATGGAAGCGATTAAAAACCTCAAACTTGTAGAAGCTGCGCGTACCGAGGCGCTCGCCTTAATAAAGTCCGACGAAACGCTTACGAAACACCCTCTCTTAAAAGAAGCAGTCTCCTCTCGCAGAGAAGCCATGCATTTTGAGTAACGGTACGATATAGTGATGCGAATGGGCGCGTATCTTCGATACATGCCCTCGTTCGGCAAGAATACAAGCTAGCTTGTATTCTTTGTTCCTCACTCGGGCGCGTAGCTCAGTGGTAGAGCCGTCGTCTTATACACGACTGGTCGCAGGTTCGATCCCTGCCGCGCCCACAAAAAAATTCCGGCCATTTCTGGCCGGAGAGTAAAAACAAAAACTAAGGAGTCTGCGGAGGCTTAGGGAGTCCAAGGTCTTGGGTCACTGATTCCACCAACCATTTATCCATCTTATCTCCAGGCAGGTCCCACCCCATAAAGAACACTCCGCCCTGAGGACCATTCCATTCCTCTATCCTAAGTTTTTCGACGGGAGCTATAATTTGAGGAGTACCTGTTCGCATTATCTCTGACATTTCATTTGCGCTCGTTACGCGTATCTCCAACTCTCCCACCCCATCGACAAGAGCTTTGTCCCAATTCACCTGCGAGTAGGTGAGGCCTCCGCCGTCTTCCGGTTTCAGCAACTCGAGCATTCTTACAAACGAAACTACTACTCGCGGAAAGTGCCACTGTGCAGCTTCCCTATTTTTACTGGATATATACACTCCTGTGGGAGCAGTTGTTTTGATTCGCACACCCGAACTCTCGGGCCAACCCGAAATTGCAAAAGCGATCTTTAGGCGGTCTTCAGCTTTCATAGCACACCTCTTTTTGAACCCTATGGAATCTGCCCGCAGCCTATCAAGCCTCGCCATAAAAATCAAAGCGCCCTCCAGGATTGGAGGGCGCTAACGCACACGTACTAGGAAGCTATCCCTATGAGGGCTGATACGAGTATTGGAATTTCCAGACCCGTAACCCTAGCAAAGTGTCGACGGAGATTAAGCGTAGATGGAGGATCGCTCTTGTGTTCCCTCCTGTACTCCTTGGAAAGGAGCGTGTCGACTTGCTTCTCTGATAGTTCTTCGCCCCAAGCAGTGACCACTGGCTACATCTCCTTTGTTATAGCCGGTTTCAATGTAGATCTTCCAAAAACAAACTTTAACATGCCTGTAAATTTTGACAACAAAAAGAGAAGGCCGCGAGTGTGCGGCCAAGAAAACGAAGAGGGCTTTATTTATTGCGTCACCAGGAATCCACCCGGCTGCCATTCATGCATCTTTTTTTCGAGGATATCTGGTCCTCGACCATGAATTGCTTTCCCTTCGGAGCCGAGTTTGCGCAACGACCCTTGGAGCAAGCATTGTGCGTAAGCACTCTGGGGCGAGAGCCCTCCTTCGACCTTCACTCTGATAGAGTGTCGGTCGGTGATCCGCACCAAGCGCGGCACGATTGCGTCAGCTTTTTCTGGACGCAGCGTAATCGTATGCATTAGCAAGACTCCTTTCTGTTGCTGATCGGAGCTCATGTAACGAGAGCTTCTAAAGCCTTAGTGTAGCATTTTTATCTGTATGCAAGTATGATCTTTTGTTAGAAACTGTTCTTAACTCGAAGGAGCGTACAGATGTTCGAACTGCCTCGTTACTTCCTCATGAACGGCGCCGGTCCAGCCGAAGATGTTGGAGAGCTGCGAAAGCTTCTCGCAATTCCTTCTCTTACCCACGTCGTCTTGAAGACGCACACACCCGAGCCCCGACCACACAACGCTACCGGGACGGACTTTGTTGTCTTACCTGATGGCACGTCGATCAACGGGAAGAACCTCGGCAACCGCGGCATGCACGCCATGACAGCCACTATTTCTTACATGGCAGCAATAGTTGCACACGTAAAAAAAGTGTTTGTCGCCAGTGTGTATGCAGACACACCTGAAGAATTTGCGATGATGGCGGATGCAGCACACAGTGCAGCGAACGGAGCACGCCGCGTCGGCATTGATGTGCAGATGCTTATCGAATTCGACCTAGGGTGCTTTAACAGCGCCGCTCGACCAGGCGAATTAGCGACACCTCCGGGAGAAAATCCCGACAAGGTCGACGCCATCTTGCACGAAACATATGCCGCTGCACCGCATGTCGAACTGTCGCTAAAACTTCCACCATACACTGACCGCCAGTTGCGCAAGGAAATCGCATCTGTCGTATTGAGGTGTCCGCAAGTGCGGCTACTCAGTACCAGCAACACCAAGCGGGGCCGGTTACTGAAACCAGATGGAACGCCTGCACTTGGAGTCAACAATGGCTGGGGCGGGGTCGGTGGCACCGCGCTCCATGAGCTCGCACTCGAAAACGCAGCAGACTTCGTACAGTTTTCCGAAGGACGCTACGGTGTTGTGGGTCTCGGCGGCATTCGAGGCTGGTCTACAGCCGAACCCTTCTTTGCACGAGGCTGCCGAGGTGTCGGAGTCGCAACCGCGTACTACGACCACAAGGACCCGGCTGTATTTGAAGACATCGACCGCGGCATTCAACTGCTTGCTGCGTAAGCTTACAAGCCCCTCCGTCCTTAGTGGCGAGAGGGGCTTGACTTTTTATACAAAATAGTGTAGTCTAAAAAGTAGGTTCCTGTGCGGTTCGCTAGGACCTTTTCAATCAATCCAACAAGGAGGCGCGAATGCGCAAGCTTTTCTATGCTTTTATTGCCGTGGTCGCACTCGCGACTCCGGCGCTCGCCAGCACCACCTGCGGAGTTACGTCCGCAGGCCCCTACTTCTCGCTCACGAGCGAGAACGCTCGACTGACGACCGCGAGGTCGTTCCTGCCGTTTGTTCTCGCCGTCGACGGCCCTTCGGGTTCCCCGAGCGGCTTCGAGCGGACGCTCGAGGTGGACCGCTCGGCCTTCCATGCCGCAGCGTTCGTCAACAGCACGACCCGTACCGTGGTCGTGGCGATCGACAACCTCAGCGCGGGCGACCTGCTTGTGGCAGGTGTCCGACGGCTCGTGCACGGAGGTGCATCGCCACACGCAACAGACTTCGTTGCGGAGGTGCTTGACACCTACCCCGGCTACCATGTCTTCCTGACTGCCCACAGCGGTGGCGGCCAGATGGCATCGGTTGTTGCGGCGGAGTTCGAGCTGCCGGTCGTCGTCTACAACGCCGGCCGTTCGCCCGCAGCGATCGCCAGCACCGACACCGGCTGCCGCCTGGTGGTCGTCGTTCGCGGCGACCCCATCGGCGACCCAGGGAGTGGCCCGGGAATCCCCGGAAGCTACCTCTACCTGGAGATCGCGGAGAATCCTCCGCGCAACCTCCACGACCTGGACGCTGTCCAACTCGCTCTTCGTTAACACTGATCCCCCGACCTTTTGGCCGGGGGATCTTTCTATTTCACAGACAGAATAAAACTCCTCATGAAAATAGTCTGGCCCGAGAGGCTCCGAGCCGATACGGGAGAACCGAGGACTTTTTCAGGAGGAGTTTTATGTAGTCTATACGATCGGCTGATGCTCTATGTCTTGTTTGCGTTTCGGCTGGATCCCGTGCGCAACAAGAATAGTTTCAAATTCTTCGCGTTCAATATTTTCTACTTCAACAAGTCGCTTCGCGATAGCATCAAGCACGTGACGGTAGTCTTTTACAATCTTTGTCGCTTTGTCGTACGCCTCGTCAACAATGCGCTTTACCTCACTATCAATTTCTGCAGATACTTTGTCCGAGTGTTCTTTACCTTCGACACCACTACCAAACATGGCGCGACCACCATCACCCGTAAGTGCTACCGTGCCCATTTTTTCCGACATGCCGTAACGAGTCACCATGTCACGCGCAAGCGCGGTCAACACTTGCAAGTCGTTTGATGGTCCAGTCGTAACATCGCCAAAGACTTCACGCTCTGCAACGTATCCACCAAGTGACATTGCAATATCGTCGAGGAACTCACGCTTACTTTGGAGCTTACGGTCATCGAATGGAAGCTTTAGCGTGTAGCCGCCAGCGCGACCACGACTGATGATAGAAATTTTATGTACCGGATCTGCGTATGGAAGCACCGACGCGACAAGCGCGTGGCCAGCTTCGTGATAGGCAGTAATTTCCTTCTCTTTTTTATTTAAGACATGCGAGCGGCGTTCCGGACCGAGCATCACTTTTTCAATAGAGCGGATGAGGTCGAACTGCGCAACGGTTTTGCGGTTTTCGCGCGCCGCAAGAATCGCACCTTCGTTCATCAAGGAGTAGAGGTCGGCACCAGAGAAACCTGGCGTGCGCTCTGCAATCACCTCAAGGTTAACGTCTTCTGCAAGTGGCTTCTTGCGTGCATGGATAGTAAGGATTTCAAGGCGGTCCGTACGGTCCGGAAGGTCAATAAACACGCGACGGTCGAAGCGGCCCGGACGAAGGAGTGCGGGGTCCAGGACATCAGGACGGTTCGTCGCCGCCATAACGATAACTTTTTCATTCGGCTCAAAGCCGTCCATCTCGACAAGAATCTGGTTCAAAGTTTGTTCGCGTTCATCGTTACCACCGCCCACACCCGTACCACGCACGCGGCCAACGGCATCAATTTCGTCGACGAAGATAATCGCTGGCGCCGCCTTCTTTGCAGTTAAAAAGAGGTCGCGCACGCGGGATGCACCAACGCCCACAAACATCTCAACGAATTCTGATCCTGAGATAGAGAAAAACGGCACACCTGCCTCGCCCGCAACTGCGCGCGCAAGCAAAGTCTTGCCCGTACCTGGCGCACCCATCAACAGAATACCTTTCGGAATACGCGCGCCAATGTCGAGGAATTTCTTTGGATTACGCAGGAAGTCGACGATTTCGAGCAATTCTACTTTTGCTTCCTTTGCACCTGCAACATCTTTAAACGTGACACGCTGCCCCGCATCGTTCGGGTCGATTAAGCGTGGCTTACTCTGGCCGAAAGAGAATGCCTGTACGCCTGCGCCGCGCACTTGTCGCGAGAGGTACCAGATAAAGAATCCGATCAAGAGAAGCGGTGCTAAAAACGGAGCGAGTGCGGTCAACCAAAACTGCCACGAACTTTGGCGTTTAATGTCGATGGCAACTTTGCCGAGCGCTTGTGTCGATACGCCATAGTTAGTGAGTGTTTCGGTAAGCGCGGTGTCAGGCTCCTTTTTAGATGTTTTTTCTGTCTTGTCCGCGTAGGTAATGTCGAGGTTGTCGCCATCCACAACGATAGTGGTCACCTTTCCTGCGACAATGTCGGTCGCAAGCTGCGAAACAGGAATGTCTTCCGGCGTATCTTTCCCTGCACCTACAAAGTACGTATACGCCCCTGCAAGCAGCAAGAAGAGCACGACGCTCATAGCGAAGTTAATCCAAAAGGAATCGCCACGCGGCATCTTCGGTACAGGAGGCAGTTTACGAGGACCGCGCTTGTTCCCCGGTCCACCCTGGGTATCTTTTTGTTCTGGCATTGTAGGGGCAGTATAGCATTTTGTGCTATAGCGGTATACTGAGCGCATGTCTCTTATAGAGAACAAAAAAGCGCGACTTAACTACGAGGTCCTCGAGGAATTCGAGGCGGGCTTAGAGCTCCTTGGCTTCGAAGTAAAGTCGCTGCGTGGAGGGAACGGAAAATTAGACGGCGCGCATATAATAGTACGCGGCGGCGAAGCATATATAGTAGGCATGTCGGTGCCACCCTACCAGGCAGCAAACACGCCAACCGACTACGACCCAGAGCGCAGCCGCAAACTACTCCTCACCAAGGAGGAGATAGAAAAACTGGCCGAATATGAGGGTCAAAAAGGCTTGACAGTAGTGCCACTTTCGGTGTATAATAAAGGAGATGTATTAAAGCTGCGCGTGGCAGCCGCGCGCGGTCGGAAAGCATTCGACAAACGTGCCGTCTTAAAGAAGCGGGACACGGAGCGCGAAATGCGCAGGACATTGAAAAACGAATAAGTGTTCAAATGTGGCGTGTGCGCCACAATTTGGAAAAGAACCAAAGGAGGAAAAGTTGTACGGACAGTACGGAACGCAAGAAGACGACCAACCCCGCTCGCACAGGAGACTCTCCTGGGCGGAGAAGGAGCGTCGCAAGGCGCAACGTCATGCGGCAACGCTCCGGAGACACGCGGAGCAGGAGTCTCGCATCGACGACCACGAGGCTCGCTTCGAGATGCACTTCGACGGCCACGGTGCGCACGCTCGCGTTCACCACGAGTGCGACGACTGCCCGGACGACGATCTCGTCGAGGACGAAGTACTCGATCCGCTCGACCGTATCGCCGCAGGCCTTCTCGACTCGACCAATCCGGAAGCGGAAGCTCCGGAGGACGACCTCGAGGAGTACTGTCTCGGGTCCGAGGACTACATCTTCCATCCCGACGACTAACCTTTCCATACTGCGGGGAACGCGTATATGTTCCCCGCCACATTTGAACACTTATTCTCTAGGCCCTTCCCGATGTAGCACAAAAGATTCTCGGTCACCGAAATTTCTTTGCTAAGAAATTTCTCTGTCTCGCGCCGTCGCGCTCGACTTAGTGCCCGGAAATCTTTTGTGCTACTTCGGGGAGTGACAGGCTTAGACAATACAATTATCTTCCTACATGCAGGAGAGAAGTGGCATACCTTCTTAAAAATGTGCCAAACCATAACTGCAAAATCAGTTAAATCACCGTATTTCTCGGTGAATGATCTATCGTTCGCAACAGCGCGCGCATAATCACATTCGCTCCAGAGTGTCTGAGTATGGAGACCGAGTGTTATATTTCAGGCTCTAGTTACTGAGAACCGCTTCGCTCAGTAATTGAAACTATGAAGCTGCAGCTCAATTTTATTCTGTCTATCTCTTACGATTGAGTCCAAGAAAATAAGATAGTCTATCTTCTGTAGATGTGTACGAGGACTTGTGTTGCACGGCGGTTCAACTCCGCCCACTTCCACATAAAAAGAAAAGCCGCCATTTGGCGGTTTTTTCTTTTTGATTGCTTTACAAAAAATCTTCCTCTCGATAAGGTACATGCAGACGAAACACCACAGGAGCTTGCAGTGAGTGACACCCCCTTAACAACTATTGTTACTGTGACGCCCGGACTTGACCTCACTACCGTGCAAGGTCGGTTGCGCTACGCTCGCGAACAACGCGAGGAACGTGTAGCAGGCTGCGCAGCTGCTTTAGGCTTCTTACCATCTGTATGGACAAGATGGGAAGAAAAGGGTTTTATCGTAGCCCCGATTCATATTCAACCTACACTCATCAAGATGTGCGCCGCACATCTGAAGTGCAGTGAGGAATGGTTACGAGATGGTGTTGGTGCCCCGCCCGTCGGTAACCATTACCAAAACTTGGCACGCGAGCAACGCAGTAGCAGAGAATTTCAACAACTCATCGAGGACACCGAGCGCTTCTTTGGAAAACCCTTCGGTGAAATTCCAGATGCCGAAGATTAGATAACCCGTGCGCAGCGTTTTAAGACGCTGCGCTTTTTCTTTACTTGACAAAAATATTATTTGTTATAATCTATTCGCAGACGTTATCACGAACAAGGATTTGCACATGACTCTTCGGAACGGATCCCACGGATGGCTAACCGCCGTATACACACTCTCGTACCTAGAGAATCAGGCAAACGTCATCCGCTCAATATTACAAGGCCATCTGGACCAACCATTGAGTGACGAGGAGTTTGCTGTGATCCTCGCCACAGCGATCGACCATGGCGGCTTTAACCCAGTAAATACAGAATTGCCCGAGGGCATAACTGTAACCAACTTTCTTTTCGATTGGCGCCACGGGAAAGATTTGCCCACCGCACTAGTTCGAGAAAAAATGTTGGAATGGGTAGCAGACAGACTCGAGGAAAAAGTTTCTGAGATCAAAGCGTTCGTCGGACCACTGCGTTAACAGAGCGTTCGTTCCCTTCCTCTAACCAACGGAGGTACACATGCATATACCTTAACAACCAAAAGGTGATGCATGAGCATGCAGTCCAGTCCGAATGTGGTGAATCTTCAGTATCGTTACCGGAACCAGAATTATCGGAACCGGATCGATGACGTGAACTTTTTCCCCCACCCCAACTCTTGGAGTTGGAGCCGCAAGTGGTGGCGCTACCGTGACGCTTACAACAGCAAGCGCAAGACCTTGCGCAGCCACCGCAACGGCATTCGGATCTAGCAATTGAGCCTCGCGCACACAGCGCGAGGCTTTTTCTTTTATATTTAAAGCCATTATTTGGCTTGACAAAACACTTTAAATGGTATATAATACACATTGGACGATTCGCGCACATTCCGTGCGCACAACAACAGGAGACTCGCAGTGACCAGTCGCGAAATCAAGAAGCACGCGTTCCCCAATGGGGACCTGCTGCACGTCGAGGCCGTGGACAGCTACTACGGCCTTATGGGCCTCACGGTCTATTCTGTCGTGTACGCCGAGCTCGACAATGGCAACTTCAATGCCATGGGGTCCGAGCACTTCATGACGGAACCCGAGGCGCTCGCAGCGTTCGACCTCCGGGTCGAATCAGCCGAGCCATGGAAGCCTTCGCGGCAGCATGGAGGCATCCATGAGATCGTCGTGGACGCCTTCCAGCGCTACGCCGGCCAGGGGGTCTTCTCGGCTTCGCTGCCAACCGACTGGGGCGCTCTGTTCAACCACGTGAAGGACACGACCCTCAGTCGCGACAACACCTTCTACAACGGCGAAGCGGCGCATGTTGCACTCGACGGCCTCACGACCGTCGCGGCCGACGCGAGCGAGGGTCGCTCCGATGTTCTCGTCACCCTCCCCGCCTGGAAGATCCTGGAGATGCATGTTGCCATCACTGCGCTTGCCGCGGCGCTGCAGCTGCACACCAAGCCAAAGATAAGCGTCGCCGCCTAGGCACCTTATCTTCCCCATTCATCAAGCCCCGCCATTGGCGGGGCTTTTTCTTTTTCAAACGCATCAGTGATTTTTCTGACAGATCTGCTATAACAAGCTTAGAACTGCCCTCTTATATAGAAAGGAGTACATCCATGTTCGGCCGCAAGCCACAGCCAGACTTTGTCTTCACTCCAAACGTGACTGACGAGGAGGTGGAACGACTAGTGACACGCCGCGACGAAGAGATCAGAGGCTTAGTCGACGCGCGTGATCGCAGATACCGCACATGGTCGCGCCACTACTTGCACGCTGCTATCAAGGCCGAGGAGCGCAACACTCTGATCCGCCGGCGGTGCGACTTCGTGATCCTGTGGTGTCTCTCGTATCTCATTGTTGCGTTATTGGTGGGACACTTTCTCTCCGAGCCGTGGAGGTATTGGCTACTTACTCCCGGCGGCCTCGTTGGCCTTTGCGCGGTGGTGGTCGCCTGGGCACACATCCGCAACCCCATCATGCAACTCGAGACAAAACCCGACGGAACCTATGGACCAAAATACTGGAAGCCATAAGCTCTAAAGCGCAGCGTATTAAAAACGCTGCGCTTTTCTTTTGCTTTACATATATACAAGAGCGATATAGAGTCGAGCCAGACGCAACTCAAGAGAGGAAAAGTACTATGCTACTTGGCGAACGGTACCAGCCACTGATCATCCGCGACTACAAATATTGGACGCTCGTATTACACGAAAAGCAGATACCCTACTTGGGCCGCTGCTACGCCTGGTGGAAGGACCGCGTCCCACACGAAGGAGAGGGGGCCAGCATAGCCAACCTTCCCAGCAAGGCAATCCTCGAGTGCTACAAAGTAATCGTGAGCGACGTGATCGCGGACTGCAGGAAGCTCGGGTACAACGTCCTATACGATGTGAACTTTCGCCTCAACGATGCACAATTTGGAAATGAGGAAGGCCACAACCACCACATACACGTACATTTTATTCCTCGCTATAAAACATCATGGCCTTTTGAACCGCTTGGTTTAAAAGTTCACGATCCCCTCTGGGGTCGCAACTACGCTCGCGGATTTAACGAACGGACGCTACATGCAGACCAGCTTAAGGTAATCCGTGACATCATGGCAGGCGAATCTGTTCCCACTTCCGTATAGCACACACAAAAAGAAACCCCGCCTCCGTCGACTGACGGATGCGGGGCTTTTTATATCTGCACTTTATTGCTAGCGCGGAGAGCAAACTTTTTCTGCTGCGGTTGCTTCTTTTTCTTCTTCACGCGAAGCAGCGTAGGACGGAACGTCGGTGGCAGCGTCTCTGCATATCGCGCAAACAGTGCAAGGATTTGCGACTTTTTCTGCTCTACCGAGTATGTTGCTCCAGAGAGTCCGAAAATCCTAAACATTCCCTCCCATGCCCGAGCAACAGAGCCTGCGCCTATGCCCCACGCAGGGGACAATGTTTCTGCAATAGCTGCGTCAGACTTACCTTCAAACGCCCTGGAAATAACTAGGATCATGGTCGCATCAAGCTGCGACATCTGTGCCCGAAGAACGTCGAGGCTCGTCGGTATCACATTCATACACGCCTCCTCTGGTTCTGTAGCTACTTTATCTGTTTACACATTACCATCATTGTAAAATTTGTAAAGTGTTGTCTCGTTTTTATATCGTGTGCATCTATGTATACTACGCGAGGACTTTCTTTAGATCTTCACGGGGAAACACATGGACGGCCTTATAACAAAGCGCGGCTTCTTGCGCGGTGCGGCAGCATTCGCAGGCGCAAGCCTGTTTGCCAAAGCAGGGTCCGCACAGGCACAGTATGGAAACGCTATACCGCTGGGAGACTCCGCAGTTGCAGTATGGGTCTCTTTGTATGGCCCAGGACTCACTTACTTTGCGCCGCACGACTCGGAAAACACCTGTGTCGAAGCGGCACACACGGTCTTGTCTGAAAGAGGTGGCACACTGATACAACTAAAGTACGGTGGCACGCGGAACATTACCTTCACACTAAACGGTGTCCGCTATGAGTGCGACCCGAACCGCATCTTTACGGACGAAGGGATCCAGAACACACTTCAAGAACAAGGCGGGACGTATTCCGACGAGGCACGCCAAGCAGTCGCAGGCGTGGCGCAGACCCTACTAGGAGTGATAGATAATTTCCGAACGCGTCGAGGACGCTTGGTTGCGCTTCACAACAATACAAACAACAACTTCTCCATTGAAAGTTATTACGATGGAGGAAGCGAAGCAGGTAATGCGAGTCGGATTAATCAAAATCCCGACAGAGACAAAGACGACTTCTTCTTTACTACGGAAGCAGCCGTCTATGATGCGCTCGCTGCCGCAGGCATGAACATTGCCGAGCAGAGTTCTTCGCCAAAAAATGACGGGTCGCTTTCGGTCTATGCCGGGCAAGCAAGGATCCCCTACACCAACGTCGAAGCCCAGCATGGCCACCTTGAACAACAAACGGCGATGCTGAATTTGTTGGCGAGCGTAGAGTAAAACCTTGCGAGTTGTGCGTTGCACCCATTGACGCTACTGCTGAGCTTGCTATGATCCTGCCGTAGGAGGGCTTGTTCTCCACAACCAAAGGAGGCTTGGAAATGCGGAAGTTTCTGATTGCGACTCTTGTGGCCGTAGGTTCTCTCGCGGCCATTATTCCGGCCGCACACGCGCAACGTGGCGGGTATACCACGATGTGGCATTCCATCTCGATGAATCGCGATGGCGACGGCTGGGGCTACGCATGGGGCTACTACTACGAGGAAGATGCTCGTACGGAAGCGCTCTATCAGTGCAACATTCGCAATGCGTACAACTGCGCGAATGGTGTATCGGTCGAGCGCGACTGGTGGCTCGCGGGCCTCTACTGCAACGACGGCTACGCGATCCGCACCTTCACGGCCGGCTCTCAGTGGAGCCAGCGGCAGGCGAACGAGAATGCTTTCCAGAAGGCATACGAGTCCGGCTATCGCAATCCGTACGGCGCCTGCCGCGTCGTTATCGAGCGATCGCCGTTCTAAACGGCGCAGCACAAAAACAAACGCCGCGGACACTCGTGTCCGCGGTTTTTTTATTTTCTATTCGTTTGGTCCTGCTTGTTCCCCGCCTCCTGTTGGAATCGTGACGTTAATATTTGCACCACTTGGTGCCGGTGCCGCAGGTGCGCGATAGTACCGCCATGCAAAGAATGCACCTACTGCCACCAGCGCGATCAAAATAATAACCGCCACTGCCCAGCCGCTGCTGTCGCTTTTTTCTACCACACGCTCGCCGCCTGGGTTATTAACTACCGTAACCATATATGTGTTCGTTATATATAAATAGAACACTCTACTTGTACGATTCCTTTACTGAACAGTAGATGAAGGATGTAATATTGCTTTTACACAAAAATGTGGTATTTTGCTTTCAGACTTGTTCACTGCAACCCAAGGAGATCCACATGTCTTTTCATCCGAACCGGCACGCGCTCATTATTGGCGTGTCATCACCCACCAGTATCGGCTGGACTGCCGCACAAGCATTCATGGCAAGGGGCGCACATGTCACCATCACTTGTCGCGAAGACAAGCTGGAACGCGTGCAGAAGTTTGCTGAAAAAGCGGGCGCAAGCATCGCTTTATATGACGCACTGAAAGACAATGACGCATCCCGTCTTGCCAGCGAAATAATTCGCAACTTCGAAAAGGCTGAACCGACTGACATTCTGTTCTGCCCCGCCTTCACCGATCCAACGGAAATGAAGCAGCCGTTTAGCCACATGAGCTGGGAGAACTACAGCAAAACTATGCGCTCGTCCGACTTCGCCTTCCGCGAGATTGTACGGGAATTTGGTTCTCGAGTAGGCGGCGTATCGTTCGCCGCGATGAGCTTCATTGGCGCAGAACGTGTAGTACCTGGCTACGGTAACATGGGCGTTGCAAAGGCAGCGCTCGAGCGTACTGCAAAAGAGCTTGCTGTTGAATATGGCTCCGAAGCGTGGCGCGTGAACATCATCCGTTGCCACCCGGTTAAGACTATTGCAGGCTCTCAGGTGCCGAACCATCACGCTATCGGTGCCTACGCCCGAGCAACTGCTGTTAATGGAAACCTTGTGCCGAAGGACATCATCGCCGAGAACATCGTTACCATGATGTCCCTCACAGGCGTCACTGGTCACATCTTCGAGATCGACAACGGCTCGTCGCTGATGCACGGCACTCTGTCCCACTCCTGAACAATTCATCCCCGCAGCGCACCAGGTGCGCCGCGGGGATTTCTTTTTATCCCACTATGCTACTCTTATATATATGAAATACATACATTATTGGGTAGCTGCATTGCTGTGCTTCTTTAGCATTTCAGTTCCGACTGCGTTCGCAAATGTGAGTGCCGTTTCAAGTGACCCCACCTATGAGCAGGGGTTTTCTTTTTATTGCGACCTCTATAAATTTCCATTCACCTCTAACTACCACTATCTGCCACGCGCAGGAGTACCGGGCGACGGCTGTTACTACTCGCTCCCCGCTCCCCTCACTAATCCAGTCATAGAGCTGCGTCGCGGCACACCAACCAATTCGACCGTCTTAGCTGCAGACACTGTTACCGGCCCCGCAGCAGCCGCTACGTTAGTACGTCAAACACCAAGCAACATTCCCACCAACGCAGTAAACGACGAATACTTTTTTGCAGTAGTGTACGACAGCAGCCTTGGCAGTGCGTTTACCGACCACCTTACAAACGGTAGCCCCATTCCACCTGAAGCTGTAGAGAATCAAAACTATTACATCTTGCCGTGGAAGTGGGGGCCGAAGCCTGCTGCAGAGTTTGAACCAGTGATTATCGTTCCCGACATCTACACCACCTGGGAGACTTCGACTGGTAAGCAAGTTGACCCAGTGTTCCATCAGTATCAAAACCTTATCGACACATTGGTACAAAATGGGTACGTACTTAATGCAAACCTCTTCGTCTTCCCGTACAACTGGCAACAGTCAAACGTCACATCTGCCGCCGAATTGAAACAGTTTATCGCTGACAAAAAAACAGAGTGTGCTTGCGGCTACGTTGACTTGATCGGCCACGGCATGGGCGGCACTATCGCGCAGCAGTACATACAAGGAGGTACGTACGCAAAAGATGTGGACCAGACACTCTTTCTTGCAACACCGTTTTACGGCGTCCCAAGCGCATACCTTGCATGGGAAGGGGCGCAAATCCGCACTGGCAATGGCATCAACGACTCGCTGATCCAAGCACTACTCTTGCAGCAAGCGAAAGATGCCGGTCACACATCTGCCTACGCCTACATTCAGGCAAAACCAGTAGCCTCATTTAAAGAACTTCTCCCTCCTCAGGACTACACTGACACGCCACCAGCAAACCCATTCATGAACGCACTCGTCGCAAGCGCGACCGCACTGCAGCAAATACAGATGAAGGTCTACTCTGCGGAGGACGGTTTAGCTACGACTCCTATTTACTTCTCGACTACCGCATCAACTAACCCGCCACTGTGGCCAGACGGCGAACCAACCGACACCTATACCGACTTAGGCGACGGCATGGTCCCGCGCTCAAGTATCGACATCATGTTCGGTATCGACCAGGAATTTCTCACCACGCATCGCGGCCTCCCTACCGCCGCACGCAGCACCATCTTTACAGCACTTGCGGGCCGCGCACCAAGTGCCACTACAAACACTGCCTACCCTGTTAGCTGTGTACTCTTCCTTTCCGCAACGCAGCCTGTCGATATTCAAATTACCGACCCGAACGGTGACCGTCTCGGAAAAAACTTTACTGCTCCTGGCACGTTTGAAGAAATTCCAAATGCATTCTACTCAGGCGCCACCACAACAACCGAGTACGGCGTAGTAGTAAATCCTATCGCGGGCGACTATCAAGTCTCGACACAAGGCGCAAGTAGCGGCACCTTTACGATCAGTGCAACCGAGGTGTGCGGCTCGAGCGTCGTTGCAACAAGCACAAGCCACGCTACCGCAGGAGGACAGGTCGTCGGCTACACACTAACCCTCACCCCATCTGGCGATGAACTAACGCTGACGCTTAACCCGCTCGACACCGAAGCGCCTGTGGTTAGTATCGAGTCTCCGCTCGACGGCACCACGTACCTTTCTACCGACACTATCCCCGTCACCGCAACCATCACCGACCCGGAGCAGTCTCCGATTATCTCTACGTCGTACTTCCTTAACGGCAATACAATAAACCCTGCAACTCCGCTCAACCTTGCAACCTTGCCGCTCGGCCTGTCGACCTTGGTAGTAACCGCAACAGACTCTTTCGGGCACACCGGGTCTGCAACAAGTAAATTCACTGTCGTGCGCCCACCGCTCTCAGACACGTGCGGCGTAATACTCAACACAAGTGCTCCATCTGCACTGAAACTAGTCGGCAGCTCTAAACTGCTCGGCACTAATTGCGACCTGCAAGTTAACTCAAACAGCGCACAAGCAGTCGCCCTCTCGGGGTCAGCTACTATCAAGACAGTTAAAAATTGTTTTGTCGGCGGTGTAAAAGAGTCTGGTAATCCGAAAATTACTCCCGACCCGACACCCTGCACGCCTGAAAACGATCCCTTCGCTACAAAACCGAAACCAACTGTTGGCACTTGTACGCACACCAACCTCAACATCGCACAGTCACAGACAGTCACCTTAAACCCTGGCGTGTACTGCGGCGGCATAACCGTTGCAGGATCTGCAAAAGTTACGCTTACACCCGGTGTCTACATCCTTAAAGACGGTCCGTTTGAAGTAAAAGGAAGCGGCAAAGTAACCGGCACCGGCGGCGTTGCCATGTTCATGACCGGCAAAGATGCAGGGTTTGACTTCGCAGGCTCGGCACAAGTAACACTTGTTGCGCCAAGCGCTGGAGTGCTTGCAGGCTTCACCCTGTATGTCGACCCGAGTTTAGTGGGCGGCCTCCCGCTTGAAACTAGTAAGCTTGCTGGCTCTGCGTCACTCGCTGCGACAGGTATTGTCTACACACCAGGCCAAGAACTCAGTCTTGTAGGTAGTGCAAAAGTTGCACCAACTACCAGCACAACTGTTGTTGCAAGCACTATAGACCTCGCAGGTTCTGCAACCCTCAACCTCAAAAAATAGTCGCGGCTTTACAAGCTTCGCAAAAAAGAGAAAGATAGGATCGGTTGTACATCTTGCCACAAGGAGCACGCAATGAACGGCACTGTTGTTGCAGTCTGTATTAGTCACGTAGGAAACCTGCCGAAACATGCGCAACCGCGTGTAACGGTCGGCACCCACGGACTTGAGGACGACTATCACAATCGCGAGCTGCGACCGAGCTTCAGCAACCGCGGCACCTTTAAGCCGAATATCGACCGCCACATTTCACTTGTTGCGATCGAGGTGATCGAGGAGATGGCAAAGCTTCTCGGCAAGACACTCGGTCCGGGAGCACTGGGAGAAAATATTACGACGCGCGGCATGGGCGACCTCTCCCAGATTGCGGACGGCACGCGGATTATGGTCGGCAACGGAGTCGTACTCCGTGTGAGCCAGCAAAACGCGCCGTGCAAAAATGTGCGCGCCGCCTACGGACTTGAGGGATACCAGTTCGTGGAAGGTAGGCGCGGCCTCCTCTGCTCTATCGAGCGTGGGTTCCAAAAAATTATCGAGCCCGAGGATCACATCTCGCTCCTTCTGTAAACTAAAAACGGCACGCAGAGCGTGCCGTTTTTTATTACTTCTCCTTTTACCAATTAGCAATAATGTACCCCAGGACGCCCGCCATGATCCAACAGTAGGTTGACGCTATACCACTTAAAAATAGTGGTAATTTTTCTTTAGACGAAAGCGAGGCAAATGGACGTGTCAGCGCAACATACTGTATCCGACCAATCAAAATTGCATTTACAAAAAGAACCGCAATGAAACATAGCTTCGCAATAAAAAGCGGCTCGGAGAATAAAAAGAGACGCGTCGGATACAACAAGAGCGTGCCCGTTGCCGCAAGCGCGCCGAGCGCAATCCACGTAAAGACGTGATACTGCCGCACATGGTCTTTATCGAGCACCTCCTTTTTGCCGCGGAACCATGCAACCGCTTCCTTGTCTGCAAGGAGTATGAGGGCAGCCGCAAAACCTACTGCAAAAACATGTAAAAAAGGGAGTAAGCTCATATTATTGTGCGAGTGTACCTATCTTTAGTCCTGCGAGTTCGTTTGCCGGACGACGCGCACCACTGTGTTGTGCAGTGTACGCAGCAGTTCCGTCCACACCGCAGAGCGACTTAATTGCCACGGAACCTCCCGGATGCTGTGACACGAACGAGGTTAAGTTGTAGACCGAACCACCAATGACGGTGTAGCAGCTTGTCGCAGAGTTATGCGTAGCAACTTGCGCCATGGTGTAGGTACCCGAAGCTTGAGTCGTCGGTTGCGTCGCTGGTTTTGGCGCGGCAGTAGAGACAGTAGGAGTAGCCTGCGCAGTGGTTGTCGTGCAATCTTGTACCACTTTGTCATCATCGTCGTCTTCGTCATCGTCATCTCCGCGGGTTGTGGTGACACAGTTGGTAGAATTTGTCGCCACAGAGGTGCCTGTTTGCGTTGTGGCGGCGTTTTGTGGCTGCGAAGTTTCTCCGGTCGCCAACGCTCCTGTTTCATCCGCAATCGGCGCCGCTGGTGCAAAAAACGCACGATCCACACCAATAGCAGCAAAGCTTGTACCAACGAGCATACTAATACCTATAACTATGTAGAGAAAAAGATTGATCATGGGGGGGTTAACAAGGCCTACATAGTGTAGCAAACATGAAGACGACTGAGGGATAGCCTCATTACACAAACGCACGCAACGTATAGACAATAACATCACCATGCGCAACACCTTCAGTCATGCGGACTTTTAATTTGAGTGGCAAAAGATACGTACCCGAGCGGCTGTCGGGGAAAATGGATGTCTTCCATTTTGTCTTGCCGAGCGTTACTTCAACAGGCACCGACCCAAAGCCTTTTCGTTTTTTCTTGCTCGCCAGCTCTTTTATTTTGAGAGAAGTCTGTTCGTCTACATTTACAAAATGCCAAGCCGCCTCTCCCGGCCAGAGCCATATCTTCCCTTTTACTTTGAAGGCAGTTGCCATACGCCCTGAGTGTAGCAAACTTTTGCATCAAAATTTTGCTGTGGTAACTTACTAATTAGTTGCACAAAATCACGGAGAACACAGATGGAAGACGCGGTAGAAACACTTCCTGCCGATACTCGCCTTACTTTCAACATGCTCTGGGTGTACACGCATCCGGCCCCAACATCTATCGGCCCCCAACTGCCAGTCGCAGACTATCGTATTGCTGCCGGACTGCTGTTTTGTCAGTGGAACGATAATACCAGTCGCACATTGCATGTGTCGCCTGGCAGAGAATGGCCCCATATTGAAATTGAGTGGCGCCAGGATTTTGGCGACGGAAGTTATGCGCGAATTTTTGTTACCCCAGAGGTTGTCCAAACACTTATAACAGAACACTTACTTGAAGGCGTTCGAGGCTGGGGCTACACCAGCAAAACTCGCCTCGTACTTAACAGCCAAGGCAAACGAAGAGTGTTTGAAGAGTGGTTTACGAGCGACAACCTGATGAACCTATTCGCCGCCGGAGCATCGGTGAACATAAATGATGGCAAAGTCTCCTGGCCACGTTAAAACCAAGAGGACCCTAAAAGGGTCCTCTTTTTGCATCAAAAATTGGTTGTGGTATTGTGCCGGCACAACTACATATGCGGTACTTACTTGCTTTACTGCTCCCTCTATTCCTTGCCACTCCTTTTATTGCTTCAGCAAATGTAACTAGCGTTTCCAGTAGCCCTTCCTACGCAGACTCCTTTATCTTTTACTGCGACCTCTATAAGCACCCGTTCGAGGCCAGCAAACACTACATGCCGCGTATGGGCATAGCAGGAGACCGCTGCTTTTATTCCCTTCCAGCAACCATCTCAGGCCAAAAATCAGTAGCTCTGTATCGCGGCACGGTAGGCAATGCAACTCCTATAGCAATAGACTCAGTAAGTGGGTTTGCTGCATCAGCAACATTCATTTCTCAAACACCGAATAATATTCCTACAAATGCAGCGAATGACGAGAACTTTTTTGCAGTCGTCTACGGCAGTAGTTTAGGAAGCGAATTTACTGATTACTTATCGAGTGGTGGCACATTACCCGCAGAGGCAATACAAAATCAAAATTTTTACATCCTTCCATGGAAGTGGGGTCCGAAGCCGGCAGAAGAATTTGACCCTGTTATTATCATCCCCGGCATTCTTGGATCGTGGCAAAAAAACGGAGAGTGGGTTATCGATCCTATTTTGCACACCTACGACAACTTGATAGACACCTTTCTTGCAAATGGGTACATCCGAAATGAAACTTTGTTTACCTTCCCCTACGAGTGGCGCAACTCCAACATCGACACTGCGTATCAACTAAAGCAGAAAATTGAAGACGTAAAAGAAATTTGCGACTGCAAACAAGTCGACCTGATTGGTCACTCGATGGGCGGCCTCGTCGCGATGCAATACATAGAGCGCAGCGACTACGCGAATGATGTTGATCAACTTTTTCTAGTAGCCTCTCCGCTTTCAGGCGCGCCCTTGGCATACAAAGCTTGGGAGGGTGGAGAGTTTGAGTTTGGCGACACTTTTCAAAATCTATTTTTGACCACAATGTTTAAAAATGAAGCTCGTAAAAACGGCTACGGCGTGGGTTTTAGCAGCATCTACAACTACATTCACGGTCGTCCAGTATCTTCTATCCAGGAATTATTGCCCGTGTTCCATGACTATCTCTCTACAGCTACAACTACGCTCGAATATCCTTCCGGCTATCCGGTAAACAATTTTCTCGAAACTTTAATTTCCAAGAGCGCCAAAGTATTCCGAGACACCAGAACGGAAATGTTAGCTGCTGACAATTATCCCAACATGACTGTAAGTGGTTTTTTGGTGGAAACGTACACGCCACCACTTTGGGACAGTACGCAAAAGTGGGAACATGGAAAACCTATAGAAACATATTTAGATGGTGGGGATGGTACCGTACCAGCATCAAGCATCTCTCTTGTTACAGAACCAGAGGTTACATATTACGAAACGAATCACAACGGTATTGCTTCAACTAGCGCACCCTACTTATTCAAGAAACTAAACAATAAGGAAGCAGGAACTGTGGTTGGCAAAGTATATGGGACTGACATTCGTTTTTTACTTCTAAATCTTTTCTCTCCTATTGATATGCAAATTGTCGCTCCCGACGGTAAACGTTTAGGGAAAGACTTTACCACCGGAGCAGAGCTGGATGAAATCCCTGACGCATTTTACACAGGCTTCAATACAGAAGACGAATACGCGATAATCCTTAACCCGTTACCTGGAACATACAAAGTGGAGACTGTAGGTACTGGCAGCGGCACATACACCATCGTTGCAGATTATGCAGGCCCTGCAACAACCACAAGCGCAGAAATATCTGGCACCACCACACTCGGCAAAGACACTTCATACAATCTCTTCGTTTCTTCAACTTCTACCCAAATATCTATTACAGAAAATGTTCCTCCGCCAGTGCAAACAGAACTCACTCCGGCTACATGCCTAATCGATCTCCAGAAAGCGTACGAAAATAAGTGGATTACAAAAAAGGCAGTGTATACCGGCCTAGTTGCCGATTGCAAAACACTAGGAAACCTGTTGGAAGCGCGTACAAAAGTAAAAAGTAAGCTCTTGCAGCTACCTATAAATATTGCAATTAGAGCACTTTTGACACACATGGACGTGCTAGCAAAAGACAAAGGCAACATAAAAGATGGTGTAGAATTAATCCACAGATACACAACATGGTTCAGAGAACACGAGCTTTAGGAATATTTACGCAAGTTTTAACAAGAACGGGCATTCTGGTTGGAGCAATTTGCATTGGCATATTAACTATTCCTGTGTTTCAAGAGCTTAATTTTTCAATATTCAACTATCAGCGACCTGTGGGGTTTTTTGGTTTTTCTCTAACCGACTCATTTCTTGCTTGGACTTTATCAATTCTATTTTGGAGCGGAATCATGTATGGAGCAATTGGAAAAAAAGTTGATTACATTTTTATAGGAACCATCTTTGTTTTAGGGTTACTTGAGTATTTTTCTGCAGAAAACGTAACTCCTCAGATGTATCTCGGACTATTTGGAGCCGCTGGTGCCGGCCTTCTTATAGGCTTTGTTCTGAAACTCCTCCGGAAACGAATCTGGAATAAGTAAAAAGAAAAGCCGCTCTTGGAGCGGCTTTTTTAATTCGCACTAGTTTAGTTTGTGCTTGGGCGGACGCATGTCTGCAAACTCATACAGCTCAGCAACCGGGAAGGGTTCAGGCTGGTTAATACCAATTTCGCTACCTTCGTCAAAGCGCTCGCGCAGTATCTCGGCACCACGCTCGAGGTCACTCTTGCTGAGTAGGAAGTTGACCCAGTACTTGCCCTTGTCGCTTTCGATCTCCGTTTTGAACAACACTCCCGAACGGGTGTTGACCGAAAATGTCTTCCATTCGGTCTCTATCACCCCTTCGCACACATCGTTCAAAATGGTCATCCGCTCCTGCTGCCGGCGCTGCAAGTCGCACGCCGCCATCTTAAGCACCAAGATAACATTGTCCGGCAATACCCCCGGCCCACGCACTACAGCAAGGCACGTCCACGAGTCGTACATAGAAGAACCTCCGTTTGAGAGCAAATCCGACAACGAGTGTAGCAGATTCGCTAGAGCTTGACAAATACACTTAGTGCTGTACTGTACCTAACGGACGTCCTGCAGGCATACCGCCTGCAACGCACACACAAGGAGAGCTCAGACATGACTGACGCTACTGTCGCAGCCGTTACCCGGCCGCGCCGACCGAGCAAGTTCCGCAAGGTCGCAGGCAGGCTATTTCGGCGACTTCCGTACGCACTCGTCGTCCTCATCATCTACACCATCATCGAAGTATCCGCCCCGGATATGCGGACCATACTCTTCACGGCGGAATTCATGGAGGGCACCTACGCCGGCACATGGGTCGAAGTGATCTATGTCCTTGGCGCCGGCACGGCCCTCTTCGAACTCCTGCGAGTCTCGAAGCCCGGCATCGACAACACCTGGGAGATCATCTCGATGCTGATCTTCTGGATCTTCTGCCTCTTCCTGTTCATGCTGGCGGGACGGTTCGATTTTCTGAACGTGTACCGAACGACGGAATTCGTCGTACTCCTCGTCTTCTGGTTCCTGCAGATCGTCGTCGCGTTCCTGATCAACGCTCGCACCCTCAAGAAGACGATCGACTACACGAGCAAGGACGATGCTTCCGGCTACGGCGAGCACTAGCTCTTTCCAACCCCGCCCCGCGCTACCAAGCGCGGGGCTTTTCTTTTTCATAAATTTTTTGCAAAGAAAAAGGCCGACGCTTACGCGTCGGCCGTTTATTTTATGCTACCACCTGCTCCAGCTGCGGCTCGTAGAGCCGCTTCGTGAGTGCTCGCACCCGCTCACGATGCTGCCCGAAGCAGTCGTTCAACTTAAAGACAATGTACGAACCGGTAGGTGCATGCTTTGCATAGTCGGGGACACCCACGATATCGCCCACTCCCTTCTCGAACAGCGCGTACGCTTCAGTAGGAGTTTGAATACCACTCTTCGCAATACGGCTAATGCCGGGCGTGGCCCAGAATTCAGACTCCTGCTGGTCGTCGACGAACGAAAGCTTCGATGGGTCGTTGTAGAGTGCCCACACGTTGCCGCGGGAGACAAGTTGCAGGTTTTCGCCCGCCCTGTTCCACTCACGTCGCTCCACTCTGCGAGAGAACATGAGCCGTGGTTTACTTTCCTCAAGGCGCTTGCGCGCTTCGTACTCCGCATCCGCCTCATACACTTGGTAGCGCGGGATGCCACCTGGAGCGAGTTCCTCCTTACCCAGAAACACCTCCCTCACTTCGCGCACAAGACTGAGGTCAAATGAGTCTGGTTCGTGCTGCGGCTTTTCCGTCAACCGTACTTGGTCGCCCGGATAAAAGAGGATCGGGTGTAGCAGGTCGCCCATTCGTTGATCCTCAGAAGCATCGTGCACCAGGGTTGCATGTGCAGGATCTACAACCACAAAATGATCGGCTCTGAGTTTATACATTTCTTCGTCGTCGAATCGAACGCGAATGTGCCGAATGTCGACATACCGCCCCGGCAGCAGACCTTGTCGATCAAGGATACTTATCAGCTTTTCGCTATAGCCAATAAACGTTGCGTATTTGCCTCCGTACTTTCTGTAGAATTCATTCGTCTCCCGAAGATCAGAAATCCCCGCAGGAGGACATTCGTAGAACAACCTGCAACCAGGCTCTAGCCTGACAACAGCGCGTATGATTACCGACATTTCTCTCTCCTTTGTTGAAAGACTTCCGTCCGTACCCTACCAACCTCTACCGACATCCGCAAGGTACACGGGGCCACTCCGCCGATACTGCCTGCGCTTCCGCGGCACATTCTGCGTCCCGGGTTCTGTGGTCCCCTTCTTTGCTCCCCACGGGTAGTACCCGTCGCGCAACGTGTCGCTCCCATTGTTGCCGAAGCGTGCGAGTATCGATGTTGCACAGTGCAAGAAACGGTTCTTCTCCATGCATGGGTGTCCGACCCGCACACTCCACTTCGAGATCCTCGCCCATGCGGGAACAACAATAGGACTGTTCTCCGTCACAAACGGGGTGAAGGTCCTGTTCCACGACGGAGTGTCGAAGAGGGCTACCGAGTTGGCGGGGACTTCAATTACTTCCCCTTCTTCAAACACCTTGCACGTAACTCCGGCAAGGTACGGCCGCTCGGCAAGATATTCCGTAGTACGGAGCAGCTCCTGCATCTTCTGTATTACAGACACTGCACCCGCACAGGACGCGTGGGTGTAGAAAAACCGCGGCATTTCGTATGCACTATTCATCGCGAATCCTCCTATGGTTGTGCGATGTTTTAAAAGATCATCCAGCTTCTCCCCTTGTCAGGCGCTGGTGCAAAAAGTGTTTCTTGCATCAGAGCCCCACAAAAAATCCCCGGCGCTTCGCCGGGGATTCGTTTTGGTGCTTGGTTTCTTGAGATTAGTTACGCAGCAAAAGTGTCCCCGGCTAAGTCGGTAGTAATGGTGACGCGGAACCACTTGTGCATAGACTGCATAGATTGAATATATTCCCCAAGCCTTACTGTGTCAAACGAGGTTTTTCACTACTCGACCATCACCTCAACTGCATCAGGAAATGAGTTGTAGCCTTTTGCGCGCATACTGGCACAGTATGCACCAGTGTCATATACCCGCACTTCGTCTCCTATTCTTGCTTCTTTAAGGGTACGAGTTTCTATCTCTTCAGGGTTATGCGCAACCGGCGAAAGTATGTCGCCCGACTCGCAGTTGTGTCCCACTACTACATACTCTTTTGTCGTAACGCTGTCGTTTATAACTTCAATGTTGTGGCGTGCGCCGTAGAGAGTACTACGCAGAAAGTCGTTCATGCCGGTATTGAGTCGCAAGAATGTGTAGCCATCCTTCCCTGTGTCGACAATATCGTCTACGCAGGCAACGAGTGTCCCTGCGTGCGCAATAAAATACGTACCTGGCTCTATTTCAAGATGGAGTTTTCTTCCGGTGCGTTCAGAAAAAGATTGTAACTGTTCTGCAAATAGTGCTGCAATGTCTGGTATGTTTGCCTCCTTTTCGTCTGCATAGCGATGAATTTTATAGCCGCCACCAATATCTAAAGAAGTAACGTCAGGAAATTGTTCTACAACAGCTAAAGATTTTTCCATTACGTCTTTCCAAATTTTTGGATCTGCTCCTGAACCGACATGTATATGCAGTCGGTCGATTTTTACATTCGCAGCCTGCGCCACAGCAAGTACGTCATCTATATACTCATGCCAAATGCCGAAGCTGGAGTTTACGCCACCCGTACTCGTGCGCTTCGTATGCCCTTCTCCTATCCCTACGTTTATCCGTACACCAACAGTGGTTGGATGATTTACAGTATCAAGAAATATTTTTAATTGATTAAGCGAGGTCGCAACAAAAAGAACACCCTCATTCAATAAATCTGAAAGGTTATGTGGCGATTGCTGCGACGAAAGTGAGATTTTATTTCCTTCTACACCTTGTTCAAGCAACATAGCAGCTTCGTAACTCGAACTCGCGTCAAAGTGCACGCCGGCCCCGTGCATCATTTTTAATATTTCGGGGAATGGATTCGCTTTGACCGCATACCGCACCGTTAGTCCAAAGGGCGCAGAAAGTCCCAGCAACTCCTCAATAGTCTTTTGTATCACTGAGCGACTGTATTCGTATCGCGGCTGCGGCATATCGGCAGTATAGCAGTCCGAAAAGAAAAAGGTCACGCTTTGAGCGTGACCTTAGATTTCGAAGCGACTCACGCCGCTTGTGCAAGCTGCTGCGCCGGGGGCGACAGCACGACCTTATGGAAGAGTATTGTTTTGTGAAGCAGTATTTGTACCTTCCCGGTAATTAACACAGCTCCGACCATCTGCGTTGAATACAGACCAAACTCCTGTTCGCCAGCAAACTCGGTCCGGTGTCTGGCAACAAGGAAGCTGCACACGGTTCTGTCAGCTTCAGGGAAGAACTTCAACTTCCTGTCGTAGACAGGATTGTCGCGATCCCAGACACACTTACCCCAGCGACCACGCGCCGGATGGTCTATTTCAAACTCAAGCTCTTCGAGTACATACCCTCTTGTAAGAAGGTCGCTCACGATCTCTCGTTCGAAACTCACCCGGTTTAAGTCGGCATTCACGCGGACCGCTTCAAGGAACGATATAGGTTTGCCGGCAACAAAATAAGGATTGTCTGCCCGTGCCGTAAGCAAAGGGAAAGAAGCGTACGCATCTTGCCATCGTTCATATCCGCGAATAACTATTTCTACCGGCAGCAAATCCTGCAAGTCCTGTGCCGTATTTTTCGCACGCCACAACTTCTGCAGTTCTAGTATTCTCTTCTGCTGCTGGCGCAGCCGCTTGCGCGGAGCACTTTTTGCCTGTCCAGAATGCGCCGTTCGTATAAGAGACACTGCCTTCCTCCTATGTTTTTGACGCCTCTGTGCGTCGCCAAAACCGAACACATATTACAATATTTTGTATAAATGTCCACACTCTCTATGCGAGGAGCAGCTCATTAGATTGCCCTAACCCCCCACACCTGCTATAGTATTGACACTACAGCTTTGGATACGACTCGTATTAACCACCAGATCCGTTCTGCGCAGCTGCGCGTTATAGGCCCCGAGGGTGAAAACTTTGGGGTTATTAGCCTTTCTGAGGCTCTAGCAAAGGCTGAAGAGGCTGGACTCGACCTTATAGAGATCTCTCCGAGCGCCGTCCCGCCAGTTGCAAAAATAATGGAATATGGTAAATTTACGTACGAACAGCAGAAAAAACGCCGAGAAATAAAGGCGAAATCACATACCACGGAAACCAAGAGCGTCCAGGTCAAGATTGGCACTGGCGAGCACGACCTTAACCTCAAGGCTAAAAAAGCGGCCGAGTGGCTCGAGGAAGGGCATCGGGTCAAGGTAGACCTGTTTCTCTGGGGCCGGTATAAGTATATGGATTTCGCACTCCTCAAAGAGCGTTTAGAGCGGTTCCTCAAGCTGATCCCCTACGACTACAAGGTTGCCGAGCCTATCGCAAAGAGCCTCAAAGGTCTAAGTACGGTTATCGAGCGTGGTGCGAAGAAGTAATTTCAATAGTATGAAAACGAACAAATCATTTACAAAGCGTCTTAAAATTACCCGCAACGGTAAGGTTATTGCACGTAAGCCTGGTCAAAACCATTTCAATGCAAAAGAGAGCCGCTCTACTCAGATGACCGGCCGCCGCTCTCAGTCTCTTACTTTTTCGAAGAAGGTGACGCAGCAATTTATTAATACTGCTTCCCCATCTCGTAACTAACATATATGGCACGCGTAAAAGGAGGAAAAATATCAGCAAAGCGCCGTCGTAATGTCCTTAAACAGGTAAAAGGCTACCGCTTTGCACGTTCAAAGAAGGAGCGCGCAGCAAAGGAGGCTATCTTCCACGCTGGTAAGTATGCGTTTGCACACCGCCGCGACAAGAAGAATGACTTCCGCCGCCTCTGGAACGTCCGCATTAACGCAGGTCTCGAAGGTGTTTCAGAAACCCTTTCTTACAGCAAATTCATCGGCGCCCTCAACAAGGCAGGCATCAAGCTTAACCGCAAAATGCTCGCAGAGATGGCAGAAAAATCTCCTGCAAGCTTCGCCCGAGTAGCAAAAAAGGTTGCCTAACTAAAAAAGCCCCTCAAGAGGGGCTTTTTTAGTTCCCGGGTATTTCGCCTGCGGCTTCAAAGCGGAAGGAGGCGCGGTTTATTTTGTCTGCCTTTACGAGCGCTATCACCCGTTCTACGAGCGCCTTCGGGTCATTATCAAACACGATACGGTCGTTGGCACGGTGACCTTTTTCGACAATATCTTTAATAAGCTCATCAGTCTCCCAGTCGGCCTCTAAAATGCCAATTGGCTTTTTATCTTCGAACGCAATAGTAAATTCGTGGATAGTACCAATACGTCCACATCCAAAAAAGATAGCATCTGCCGAGCGGGTCAAAATGAGGTCGCGCCCTGGGTAGCCAAAGCCCGTGTAGACAATAAGGTCATGGTATTCAACGGGAAGGTTGTACGTTTCGATATGTTCTTTCTCGGTAGATGCAGGCGAAAATCCTATTACAAATCCCCCAGCCTCTTTTGCGCCCATAGCTGACCAGAGCGGAAAACCCGTTGTTGCACCTTCAACTAAAATGGCGCCTGCGCGTGCAATTTCTTTGCCAAGTGCAATGCCTTTGTCGTATGCATCAACGCCACAATGTCCTGTTTCCGCTGCACCTGAGACACACAACTTTAACTGCAAATGTTCATGCTTCGGATCCATTTTCTTAATTGTACACTAGAAATCAATTTCAGCTTTTGCGCCCACTTCAGGAGTCGTTGCTTTTGTACCAAGATAGTCGCGGATGCGCTGTGCTAAAAATACTGCCGAGGATGGCTCTCCCATGACGACAAATGCCTCCTTTAAACTTTTGGCGGTTTTATTTACAAACTCAAGGAGCTGCTCACTGTCCATGTGCGCAGAATATCCATAGATTGCCTTCACCTTACACTGCACCCGCACTTTTTGTCCTCGAAGGAATATGGTCTTTTCCCCGTCGATGAGTCGGCGCCCTAAGCTTCCCGCAGCTTGATAGCCCACGATCAAAATAGTTGATTTAGGATCAGTACATACTTGTTCTTCGTGCATTTGTACTCGACCGCCATTACTCATGCCCGACCCCGCGATAATAATTTTTGCACCAGGACGATGCGCAACACGACGAGACTCTTCTATATCTTCTACGAGTTGCAACTCGGGAAAGGAGAAAATATGCTCCCCTTTTGCAATGCGGGCCTGCATGTCTGCAGAAAAGTACGCTGGATGTGCTACATAGGCGGCGGTTATTTTTTCCGCTAATGGAGAGTCGATAAAGACTGGACAGCTCGGAATGCGTTTTTCCGTCATAAGGGTCCGAACTTCGAACAACAAATCTTGGGTGCGCTCGGTAGAAAATGCGGGGATAAGTAGTGTCCCGCCTTTTCCTATAGTGTCCTCAATAACGTCTTCTAGCTGGTCACGCCTATCTCCATCTTCCTCTCGCACTCGATCCCCATAAACACTTTCCATAACCAAGTATGTTGCGGTGGTTACCTCTGCAACTGGTGCAAGCAGGGGCGAGTTACCGCTCCCCAAGTCACCGGTAAAGATAAGTTTTTTACCCTCACGCTCAAATTGCACCATACCCGACCCCAAGATATGCCCCGCATCGAGAAACGTAGCGGTAATCCCCTCTCCCACATCAATAGGCTTCCCATACGACACGCCTTCCCATAGCTGCATCGCTGCTGCTACGTCAGCTTTTGAAAATAATTCTGCACGACCGTGTTTTTCTGCAGTATGAGCAAGCAGCTCCATACAATCCAAGAGAAGCGGCTCTGCGAGCGCACGAGTTGCTTCGGTTGAAATAATTCTTCCTGTAAAACCATCTTTAACTAATTTTGGAATACGTCCAATGTGGTCAATGTGCGCATGCGTAATAAACAGAAACGGAATGGATGACGGATCGTACGCAAAGGGTGTCCAATTGCGCTCTTCGGCAGTATCTGTGCCTTGGGTTAATCCGCAGTCGACTAAAGCGCGGACGCTTCCTGTTTCGAGCAAGAAATTCGCACCCGTGACTGACCCTGCACCACCGTAAAAATGTATGCTCGTATTAGACATAGTGTGTACGAGTACGACGCAGTAGTATGTAGAGCACCATTGCAGGTGCGCTCCCTAAGATTGCATTACAGATGTCGGCAAACGTGTCGACATAGTATGCACCCCCTGCCTTGTCGGCGATATCAGTAATTATTTCAAATCCTTCCCAGAGCAGTGCAACACTAAGCACCACAAACACAACATACAGCACCATACGTGCACTCGGCGCATCACGCTCTGCAGCGCCACCCGCCGCCCAGAATCCCAACATGAGTCCGGCAAGAATATGAATCAAAATGTCGTACCACCAGTAAATCCAAAAAAGTGAGTTCCCTACACCAAGTGAGTAGAGCCATGCAGTAAATGCAGAAGTAAGAATGGCTAACGTGTAAAAAAGAAAAGCCATAGTGGGGTAAGTCTAGTACGCAAAGTCCCGCTTCCCTTCGGAGCGGGGCTCTCCATGAACCCCGGAAGTAAGTGTCTACTTTTGTGTAAAGTGGGTGTTCTATGGACTACACCACGGTGTAATCCAAAACTCGAACTCCCTGTAGATCACTTAAGGACATTTACTTCCGAAGTCCTCTACTAGTATACCATTTGCGTAAAAACACTAAAGAAAGAGAGGTCTGGCCGAGTCTTCGAGGAGAACCGAGGACCTATCTTTATTTAGTGTTTTTAAAGCTACTCGTCTATACCAAAACGTTTGTATTGAAAGACATTTTGAGCGCCGAACCAGTGCTCAATTTCGTGTTTTGCCTCTTCTGGAGTTTCACTTGCGTGCACCAGGTTATAGACCGCGCGACGTTCCATGTTTGCAGAAATAGCTGAGTCTGCAGAATAGTCGCCGCGGATAGTGCCCATTTCTGCCAAGTACGGCATGGTTGGACCAACGATTTTGCGCACCATGTCCACCGCATGCACACCTTGCACCACCATCTTAACCATAGGTGCCGAGGTCATAAAATCGACGAGCCAGTTGCGCACTTCTTTACCGATCGTCAGAAGGTCGGTTGTGCCGAAGTCTTTCGTGATGTCGTAGCCATACTTGTTGTATGTGCCAGTCGTTTTTTCACCAATGCGCATCATCCACTTATCATCTTTTGGATAGTGGTTGTCCATTTCTTCGCGCGTTGCCTGGAACATATCGAGGGCGATCACCTTGAGGTCGCGCTGTTCAAAACGCTTAATAACCTCGCCAATAAGGCCCTTGCGGACGCCGTCTGGCTTTATGAGCACGAATGTTTTTTCCTCTTTGGGATGCATTAAAGGGCACTGTACAACAGGTGCGGAAAAGAAGCAATGCGGCTCCTTTACTTAGTGAGCACCTCTGCGCCTTTTTTTGTGATCAAAACAGTGTGTTCAAAGTGAGCCGCGCGGAGTCCGTCTTTCATGCGATACGTCCACTGATCATTTTTGTCGAGCGTAATTTTTGGCGACCCTTCTGTAAGCATAGGCTCGATCGCGAGCACGAGCCCCTCCACAAGCTCTTCCCCTTCGCCCGGGTTTCCTTCGTTTGGAATGTAGGGCGGCTCGTGGAGCACGCGGCCAATACCGTGCCCGCCAAGGTCTTCTACTACTGAAAAATTATTTCGCCGCGCAACTTCCATAACCGCTGCCCCAATGTCGCCCACATGTTTACCTGGACGTGCAGCGGCAATAGCGGCATACAGCGCTTCTTCCGTTGCAGCAAGGAGTTTCTTCGCATTTTTGTCTCCTACACCTGCGCACACAGTAACAGCAGAATCCATAAAGAAGCCTTTATACTCAAGCCCTAAGTCGACAGACACGACGTCTCCCTCTTTAAGAATACGGTCTTCCCGAGGAATTCCGTGCACCACTTCATCATTCACTGAAATACATCCCACCGCAGGAAACGGGTATGTACTGTCTTGTTGTTTATATCCCAAAAAGGCTGCTCGCGCTCCGTGCCGTTCAATTGCTTTCTCCGCTGCAATATCAAGGTCTGCAGTGGAAATGCCTGGGCGCACCAAGCCGGCGACTTCCGTGCGTACTGCACTCAGAATTTTTCCTGCTTCACGCAGTCCTTGTATGTCGTTTTGGTTAGTCGCGATCATGTGTTAAGAGGAAAGAAGCTGCGATCGAATATCTGCCTGCACTTCTTCTATCGGACGCTCACCATTAATTTCGATAATCCGGTACGCGGGGTTCTTTTCAAGTCGAGCACGTATGTTCCCCCACTCTTCTCGGGTCCAGCGAAGGCGGTTACGGATAGTCTCTTCTGTATCATCTGCGCGACCTCGCTGAAGGAGGCGTGAAATACTTTCATCGTCAGAGATAGTGATGTGCACAAAGGTCGGATTTTTTCGCTGATAAAACTCCATAGCAGAGTCCAGAATATCCACTTGGGACTCGCTCCGAGGAAAGCCGTCTATAAATAAATGCTCGTTGCCTGCAAGGTGGTTGATCAAGTATTGAGAAAACACAGACGAGCTTATCGTAAACGGCACCAAGTCACCACGAGCAATTACGTCGCGCATGAGTTTTGAAGTGTAGTTTTCCTGCGCGGCCATCTCACGCAAATTCTTACCCATCTCAAAATGTACGATCGGTCGAGCATCGAGCGTCTGTAGATGCGCTTCAAAAAGGGACGCTTGCGTCCCTTTTCCACACCCTTGCGGCCCTAAAAATATAGCGGTTATTTGATCCACAGTGCTATGGTATCACGAAAGGCTTAGAGCTTTTAGTATGTCTTCGTGGACCTTTTCTACCGTCTGCTGCCCATTTACTGTAATGAGTTTTCCTTGAGAGCGGAAAAAATTTGCAGCAGGAATGGTTTTTGTATTAAATTCCTGGATACGAATCGTGATGGCTTCATCCGCATCGTCTGCACGACCTTCAATTTCGTAGCGCTTGCGTAACCGCTTCACCATCTCTTCTTCGTCGATCTCCAGATATATAACTTTATACGGTCGGCCAAGCCACTCCGTTACTTCATTAAACAAGTGCGCCTCTGGTTCAATACGGCACGCACCTTCAAAAATTATTTTGTCTTCTGGTTCCAGCGTAAAAAGCGTTTTTTCGTGCAAGTAGGAAGCGAGCCAGGTAGGCATCAGTTCGCCAGAGTCGAGTGCTTTTTTAAGACGGCGTCCAACAAATTGCTCGCTTGCTGCCAAGTCACGAAACTCTTTACCCGACGAATATACACGAGCGCCAATTTTTTCCGCAAGCAGTTTAGCCTGAGTGCCCTTCCCTGATCCGAGGCGACCCATAGTAATAAACGTGCGGATATCCTCCATAGATTAATATTCGCGGATCGAGAGTTGCGCGTCCACGCGGCGAGTAAGGTCGAGAATCACCGACACAACGATAAGGAGTGCGGTACCACCGATAGCAAGTGTTGAAATGCCCGTTAATGACTGCATGACTATTGGCAAGACGGCAACCAAGCCAAGGAAGAGTGCGCCCACAAGCGTAATGCGGGTAATAATTTTACCCAAGTACTCTGCAGTGAACTCACCCGGACGTACACCTGGAATAAATGCACCATTTTTCTGCAAGTTGTCTGCGATCATCTTTGGATCGAACGTCACCGCAGTATAGAAGTAGGTGAAGAAGAACACGAAGATAAAGTAGAGCACGCCGTAGAGTGTCAGGTTCTGGAATGCGCCGAGGATAGATGCTGAAATACCTGCAAGCATTGCGTTTGAGGACGTTACAAAGAAGCTTGCAAACATTTGCGGCAACAAGAGGAACGAGAGCGCAAAGATGATCGGGATAACACCTGCCTGATTAAGGCGGAGCGGAAGGTAGGTCGATGCGCCGCCAAAGAATTTCATACCGCGGACACGCTTTGCGTACGTTACCGGCACTGGACGCTCTGCTTCAGTAATAAACACAATTGCTGCTATCACAAAGAGACCGACCGCGATCGCCGCAAGATAGACTGGCAAGAGCGATGGGTCGTAGGTAAAGACAAGCTGGCTTACCGTCTGAGGCAAGCTTGCAACAATGCCGCCGAAGATGATGAGCGAAACACCGTTGCCAATACCGTACTCAGAAATAAGTTCGCCGATCCACATAAGGAGCATCGAACCAGCAGTAATCACGATGAGATTCACTGCAAACTGGAATGGTGAAAGGAATGAAATAATTCCTGCCTGCTGGAGGATAAGCAAGAAACTAATACCCTGCACAATAGCGAGCGGTAGGGTCAACATGCGCGAGTACTGGCTAAATTTCTTTCGACCAATCTCCCCTTCCTCTTGGTACATAGCCTTCATGCGAGGGACCATGAGCGTAAGCAGCTGCATGATGATAGACGCTGTGATGTACGGACCAACACCAAGCATCATGATAGAAAGACTTGAAAGTCCGCCGCCAGAGAAGAGGTTCAGGAGACCGAAAAATTGATTGTTTGCAAAAAAGGTAGCAAGCGCAGCCGCATTGACACCTGGGATCGGGATAGTTGCAAGCACACGAAAGACTGCAAGGGCGCCAATAACGAAAAAGACACGATTACGAAGTGTTTTGTCCGAAAAAAGAAGTGTGAGTTTTTGTAGGAATGACGACATAGTATGAAATGAAGTATAACCCAGCACCGCCACTCAATCCACGCTTACGCTACAGAGCCGCCTGCTTTCTCGATCTTTTCCTTTGCACTTGCTGACACCGCACAACCAGAAACAGTAAGCTTTTTTGAAAGCTCGCCATCGCCAAGAATCTTAATGCGGCGCACAGAGCTGTTCGTTGCATTCATAACTCCACGCTCTACGAGAGTTTTTGGATTTACGACATCACCTGCTGAGAAGAAAGTCTCGAGCTGAGAAACGTTAATTGCAAATGGCTTGTCTTGGATACTGCGCAAACCATGGATACCGCGACCGCGCATCTTCGGAAGTTTTTTGAGCTGCTCGCGGATAGCCGGCATGATGCGGTGACCTGCGCGCGCTTTCTGGCCCTTGGTACCACGACCAGAGGTCTTACCGCGCTTACCGCCACGGCCAACGCGCTTTTTAGTCTTATTTTCAGTTGTGCGTTTAAGTTCGTTGAGTTGCATACTGGTTTAATTAAATCGGGCTACGCATTCTTGATCGTCTTCAAAGCCTCGATAGCCGCGCGAGCGTTGTTAAGGCCGTTCTTGCTGCCTGAGTGCATCTTTGCGATCACGTTGGTGATGCCTGCAAGCTCAAGGAGTGGGCGTACAGACGAACCTGCCACAAGACCGCGACCTGCTGCTGGAATGAGTGTTACACGAGACGCGGTGTACTTAGCAGACACATCATGCGGAATAGAGTTGTCCTTTGTGAGCGCTACGGTGATCATATTCTTCTTTGCATCACGAACTGCTTTGTCGATAGCGAGCGTTGTGTCACCGGCCTTACCAATACCAACACCAACCTTGCCCTTTTTGTTACCAAGGATGATCGCAACTGAGAATGAGAAGCGACGGCCACCAGAAACCACGCGAGTAACGCGGCGAATGTTGATCATCTTCTGATCAAACTCACTCTTTTGGCGCTCAGGGCGGTTACCACCGCGAGGACCTTGGCCACGGCCTCCTGGACCGCGTTCGCCACGGCCACGGCCACCACGGCCGCGAGGACCTTTCGTGTCAGCAGGTGCAGCAGTAGCTTCCGCAACTGGCGCGCCTTCTGTAGGTACATTCTTCTCTTCGATAGTAGTCTTGTCAGTCATAAAAAATTATAGTTCCAAACCTCCCTTGCGAACAGCTTCTGCAAGCGTTGCGATGCGGCCAATGTAGCGGAAACCACCGCGGTCAAATACGACCTTAGTGATACCTGCATCCTTTGCGCGCTTTGCAATGTCGGTACCGAGCATCTCTGCTGCATCCATTTTCTTTGCCTTTGCTGCAAATGTCTTTGTGCTGCCTGCAACAAGCGTCTTGCCTGAAGCATCGTCAATAATCTGCGCATGGAGATAGCGGTTCGATTTGTAGACCGAAAGGCGAGGACGTGCAGCAGAGCCAATAACACGTGCGCGGATGCGGTTGTGTCGGCGGATGCGGCCTATGCGTTTTGTAGTTGAAGTAGTAGCCATAGTCGTATGTTATGCAGCCTTCTTACCCTGCTTGCGGCGGATCACCTCGCTGTCATAGCGAATGCCTTTCCCTTTGTATGGTTCTGGCTTCTTGAGGGCGCGGATGTTTGCAGCAAACTGGCCAACTGCTTCTTTGTCGGCACCTGAGACAGAAAAGACGCCCTTGTCGATAGAGACAGTAATGCCTTCTGGAATAGCAACTTTAACAGGATGCGAGAAGCCAAGTGCCAACACAACCGTCTTGCCTTGCACATCCCACTTGTAACCAACGCCTTCAATGAGAAGCTTTTTAACAAAACCAGCGTTCACGCCCTCGATCATGTTGCGGACATGTGATGCGTAGGTTCCAACTGCTGCACGAGCCTCGAGCGTCTCGCCTTTTGGAGCAACCTGCACGCCCTCGCTACCTACTTCGATAGTAACAAAGCGATTGCCTTTGCGTGTGAGTGTTCCTTTAGGACCTTTAACCACGAGATCACCGCCTGAAACGCTGACTTCAGTTTTAGCAGGAATTGTAATTGGTCGTTTAGCAAGACGTGACATAAAAATTTTTACCAGATTTCGAACAAGACTTCACCACCAACACGCTTCTGACGTGCCTCTTTGCCGGTAACGATACCAGCAGGAGTCGAGAGCACGAGGAGACCATGACCGCGCTTGACTGGCTTAATATCGCGCACACCCATGTACAGGCGGCGTGACGGCTTTGAAATGCGCTTTGCACCGTTAATTGCTGGGCGGCCATTTTTGTAGGTAAGAGCAATTGAAAGAGAGCGGGTCTTCTTTGACTGATCATCTACTTCACCGATGTAGCCCTCGCGCGCGAGCACTTCTGAAAGAGCGCGGGTCATCTTCGAGCTTGGGATAGACACAGTCTCCTTGCGTGCACGAAGCGCGTTTTGAAGACGGATCAAATAGTCTGCAATAGGGTCTGTTACCATGATGATTTGCGAACGCCTGGAATAAGGCCTTCATTTGCTGCTTCGCGGAAGCATGCGCGACAGAGACCAAAGTCACGCATAAACGCACGCTTACGGCCGCAACGGAAGCAACGACGAACCACCCGAGATTTAAACTTCGGGGTGCGGTTTGAGCGTGCAACTGTGGACTTTTTAGCCATATTTTGTAATCGATACGCCGGACTAGGCCGGTTTACTCCCCTTACCTAGAGAGTTACGATTCTGCGGTTTGCCTCGCGTTTCCACTAAGCGGCACCTATCAGAAAAAAGGAGCCCAAACGGGCGTGCAAAGATACTAACATAGGCCATCTGAAAGCGCAAATTTAAAGGCCGCCTCAATGAGGCGGCCTTTTATTACTTATTTCGGAGGCATTACATAGTGGAAGAATCGAATTCTCGAGCGCGCCGCCTTTCCTCTTCTTCTCTCTGCCGACGGCGTTCTTTACGCCCCAGCTTCGACTTATTGCCTAGAAGCCGATGCACATGAGGAGACACAGAAGAAAGCGGGATATTTGAAGGAATCCGAGCTTCCTTAAAATTCCCTCCAAAACCAAGAATGATCCGATTGCCCATTTGTACCTCCTGGTGGATCTTAAGATCAGATACTGAAATAAATATACATCAGTTCCTGGCAGGTTGTGTTGAACAAAAGAAAAACCGCCTCTACTCAGGCGGCTTTCTTTTTACTTCTTCTTTGAGTCGTCGGTCTTTTTAAATGGGAAACCGAGGTGTTCGAGGTAAGCCTTCGCTATTTTTTTATCTTTTGCTGAGGTCACTACCGTTACTGCCATACCGAAGACGTCTTTCAATTCTTCGTCTACAGTTTCTGGGAACACGGTGTGCTCTTTGATACCAAGGCTGTAGTTACCCATCTCGTCTACTGAGTTACCTGGGATGCCCTTAAAGTCCTTGGTACGAGGAAGCGCAACGTGTACGAGGCGGTTAAGAAAGTCTTCTGCGCGCTTACCGCGGAGGGTTACCTGGTAGCCTACTTTGTCGCCAACGCGAGTCTTAAAGGTTGCGATAGCTTTCTTTGCGCCGCGATGTGCTGGCTTCTGACCAGTAATTTTTGCAAGGCGGTCTGCAACGAGCTCAACCTTGCCCTTGTCTTTTGCCATCTTGCCAACACCAACAGCGACAACAACCTTCTCGACACGAGGAGTTTGCATCACATTCTTCCAGCCAAAAGTATTCTTCAGGCTTTCAAATGCTGTTTTTTGTTTTTCTTGGATGAGACTTGGCATGGTGTGTATTTATAGTGAGCTTGTCGAACTACTTCTTCTTAGTTGCGCGAGGTTTCTTAGCCTCTTTCTTTTCTGCAGCAGTACTCTTCACGTTACTTACGTGTATTGGAAACTGCTTATCGATGATCTGACCCTTCTGACCTTCGCGGCGAGGCTTCTGATGCTTCTTACGCATCCCAACACCCTCAACAAGGACGAGACCGAGTTTCGGGAAGGTCTTCGTAACCTTGCCTGACTTTCCTTTGTCATTACCGGCGAGAACTACTACCGTGTCGCCTTTTTTAACGTGGAGTTTATTCATAGAGGTTTACACTACTTCAGGCGCGCGAGAAATAATCGTTTGGTAGCCAAGCTCTGCAAGCTCGCGTGGGATAGGACCGAAGATGCGGCCCGCCTTTGGTTCCTTTGCGTTCTTACCTGTACCTTCAATAATCACCACTGCATTTTCATCAAAACGGATGTATGAGCCATCCTTGCGGCGGAGTGCGGCCTTTTGGCGAACCACAACAGCCTTAAGCACATCCTTTTTCTTTATAGCCTTGCGAGGCTCTGCTGTTTGTACAGAAAGCACCACCACCTCACCAATAGATGCGTAGCGCTTGTGTGCCGAGCCAAGCACTTTGAAGATGCGTCCGACTTTTGCGCCAGAGTTATCTGCAATTTGTACGATTGAGCGTGGTTGAATCATAAAGGTTTATGCGAAAACAATTTCGAATGACTTGGTTTTTGAAATAGGGTTGCATGAGCGGATCGTCACCGTCTCCCCTGCCTTGGCACGGTTGCCTGGGTTGTGCGCATGGTACTTCTTGGTGATCTTCATGTACTTCTTGTACTTTGGGTGCTTCACATAGCGAGACACCGTAACAACCGCAGTGTCCTGCATTTTGTCCGAGGTAACTACCCCGCGAAGTGTCTTTTTGTTTACAGTTTGTTCCATACGCTATTTATGCCTTGCGGGCGTTAAGCTCCGTAAGCGCTCGTGCCACCTCCTTCTTAAGAGTCTTGCCAAGCTTTACGTTACGATTTTTACTACCTGCGACAGAAAAACGCAAGCTGCGCAACTCCTCACGCTTGTCTTGTACAAGCTTCGTAAGGTCTGCCACTGAATGATCCTTGAGTGAGTGTTTCTTTGCCATACAAATAATTAGTGGCGTGCAACAGCCTTAGTTTTAACTGGAAGCTTCTTGCCCGCCTTAATGAGGGTCTCGATAGCAAGCGCCTCGGTGACACCATCCACTTCGAAGAGCATGCGGCCTGGCCACACTTCAACCTCGTACCCTACCGGGTCGCCCTTACCCTTACCAAGCTTCACTTCCGGTGGCTTCTGGGTAAATGGTTTGTCTGGGAAGACGCGGAGCCACATCTTGCCGGTCTTGCCGAGCGAACGAGCGATAACCTTACGAGCAGACTCGAGCTGGTTAGAGCGGATGCGTGCATGCTCTACCGCCTTAAGACCATGACTACCAAAGGCAACAGTAATACCGCGCGATGCAACGAGTGCACGCTTTGGGTTACGGCGCATGGTATGCCACTTGCGATATTTAACTTTCTTAGGGAATAACATATACGTGTTTTACTTCTTCTCAATATCTTTCTCGAAGACTTCGCCGCGGTAGATCCATACCTTGATACCGATAACGCCAAGCGGGAGGTTTGCGCGTTCGCGAGCAAAGTCGATGTCTGAACGGAAGGTCTGGAGCGGCACCTGACCCTTCTTCAATTCCTCAGTGCGAGACATAGAGCCGCCGCCCAACATGCCTGCGATAGCAATGCGTACACCCTTTACGTCGCGGTTTGCCATAACTTTTTCGATCGTCTGCTTCAATACGCGGCGGAATGGAAGGCGCTTCTCGAGACCCTCAGCAACCATGTATGCAACGATAGCTGCATTTGATTCTGGAGAGCGGATCTCTTCGATATCGAGCTTGATTTCAGGAGTTGGAAGACCCTTCTTTGCAAGGAAAGAGGCGATGCTGTTGCGGAGCTTTACTGAACCTTCGCCAGAGCGGCCGATGATAACTCCCGGGCGAGATGTCTTGATGATGACACGGAGTGCTTTTTCATTGCGCTCAAATTCAATAGCGCCGATGTACATACCGCGAAGTTCGCGCTGCAAAAATTCGCGAAGGAGAATGTCGCTCTTCAAGTATTGCTGATACTTTGGGCCCTGAGCAAACCAGCGATGACGCCAGTCACGCAAGATACCAAGACGATGTGCAAATGGGTTAACTACTTTAGACATAAAATTATTTCTTCTTGAGAGCAAGCGTAATATGGCTCGACTTCTTGCGGATAGCGGATGCGCGACCGCGTGCGCGAGGCATGTGGCGCTTAAAGACCATACCGCCGTTCACTTCGATCGAGGCAACTACGAGGTCATCTGCATTGATTCCTTTTGCAGATGCGTTTGCAACTGCTGAGCGAAGCAACTTCTCAACCGGCTCTGCTGCACGCTTTGGAAGCGTTTGGAGGAGCATGAGCGCACGCGTCACAGACTTACCACGGATAAGGTCAGCAACAAGACGCACCTTTCGAGGGGCCTGACGATAGTTTGAAAGTGTTGCGGTTGCGTCTGCCATAAAGATTATTTCTTAGCTGGGTTCTTATTAGCAGAAGCATCTGCCGCAGCCTTAGCAGCTGCTGCTGCAGCCATCTCGGCCTCCTTAGCCTTAGCCTCCATTTCCTTCTGCATTTTACCGCCGTGGCGGGTAAACTTCTTCGTAGGAGAGAACTCGCCCAGGCGGTGCCCGACCATGTCCTCGCTTACCAAGACCTCTACATGCTGCTTGCCATTGTGTACACCAAACTTAAAGCCGACCATTTCTGGAGCGATCTGTGAGCGGCGTGCCCACGTCTTAATTACCTCAGTTGTCTGGGGCTTCTTCCCCTCAATCTTCTTGAGGAGCTTCTCGTCTACGTATGGGCCTTTTTTGAGCGATCTACTCATATTTTTAAATAAAAACCCATGCCCGCCGTAGACAGAGAGCGTCTAGGCCTTGTGGCACGGAAGTAGTGAGATACTACAGGATAAGGGTAAAAGAGTCAAATATATGCTACTTTAAGCCTCGGAAGTAACCCTAGAAAGGAGCCGGCGATGCGTACGTATCTATTTAGGTACACGGAGCGGAAGAACGGCAGACCTCGCCTCAAGCAATTGAACCGCATGGAAAACGATCAGCATGCGTTCAAGGAGATCGCGAAGTTTCTGCGGGATAATCCGGGCTACGAGCTTGTTCCCCGCTCGATTTCGATGACGGAGGAGCGTAAGGTCGCCGACCCTTCGAACATTATGGACTACCTCGACCACGTAACTATCCAGGGAGGGTCGAGACATGATCAGACGAGCAGCTAAATCAATACAAGAAGGGCGTGCAATCAACATTCCGCCTAAGTCCTAAGTTATAAGAGCCCCCGAAATCCGGGGGCTTTTCTTTTCCCCTTCCATTTCTTGCCAATTTGACATATGAGGCATAGGATGGGCTTTAGTCTGTTCTTGCGTTTCAACTAAACATCCCACCAAAGGAGTATTTCGTGCCTGCCTATAAAAACGAAAAAATGCTCGGGCCGTGCAAGGCGCCGGGCTGCAGCCACCTTACGTCTCGCCGCAGCAGCACAGGACTGTTCTTCTGTGCAGAAGTGTGCGAGGTAGCTTATTACGGCAAGAAGGCAAAGAAGCCTTCCCCGATTCTACGCGCTGCGGGCAGCATCAAGCAGATGGCCGCGTCTGTCGTTTCCCACCTACCCCGACCGCACTGGAGCAGCGCCATGAAGGATGCTGGGCAGCTTCAGCAAGGAGAAAATACCCCGCCGCAGATCAGCCCCGAGCAGATGCATTAAGTGCATTCCAACTCAACAAAGTTTGGATTAAAAAGCAGACACGGAGAACCTTTATGGCCACAGATGAACCTTCTGCCAAACCTCCTCCTGAACCTAGCCAGGAGTCCAGGGAACGACCGTACCGGGCTTACCCGTATGCAATTGACGACGACCCGGAAGAGGTCGCGAGAGAAATGCTTCATCTGAGTCTGATTACTAGGTAACAGATTTACAAAAACGCCCCGGAATTCTCCGAGGCGTTTTCTTTTTTACCTATACGGTATATAGTCCCTACCGGAAGAACCGGCCACAGGAGAACAGATCGTGTTCAAACTTGAAGACTATCCTCCGCATGTACAGGAAGCGATTACCGCACTAAAACTCGTAGACCGAGCGCTCGAGCGGGCCCGCAGAGGCGCAGTGTGGCTAGACAAGCATGCGCCACCTCACTGGCGACTCAATATGATTTCCATACACGACGGCAAGGTTACCTCTCATGTGCGCATCTGCCGAGATGATGAAAACCCACTTGCGCTTGCCTACCGCGACACTGGTCCACTTTCCCGTATCAGTGGTCGAGTTACCTGGGCTTCTATCCTTACGCAAGTGACCGAGTTCAAGCGCGACCACCACGCACAAGAGCACGGGTTCCTCGAAACGTATTACACAGACCCGACTAGTCATGTATACGTCGACAAGCAGATCGATGGGCAACTGCTCGACCATGCATGGGCACAGGTGTTGAGCGAACTGGAATGGCATCCGCGTATGGGAAGCTCTTCCCAGCGCTACGTTGCATAACTAAAATCCCCGCCATACGGCGGGGATTTCTTTTGTCTAATTTTATTAGCCCTGAGTAGAGTTGCGCTTGCCTACCTTGCGGCGAGACACAATGAGATAGTTCGAGTATTTCTTTGGAGTGCGAGATTTCTGACCCTTGCCGGTTGGCTTACCCCACATACTCTTTGCACGGCGCAAACCGCGACCCTGGCGACCTTCACCGCCGCCGTGTGGGTGGTCTACTGGGTTCATAGCAGTACCGCGGACTGTTGGGCGGATACCCTTCCAGCGTGAGCGACCTGCCTTACCAAAGTTTACGAGTTTGCTTTCTGGGTTAGACACTTCGCCCATCGTTGCCCAGCAAGTTTCAAGCACCTTGCGGACTTCCGATGACGGCATCTTAAGGTCTACATACCCCTGGTCGCGGGCAACAACTTCAATATGCGTACCTGCTGCACGGCCGAGTTTACCACCCTGACCTGGCTTTACTTCTACGTTGTATACAAAGGCGCCGATCGGCATGTTTTTAAGTGCCATGCGGTTACCTGGACGTGCTTCTACCTTCTCACCAGCATCAATAGTGCTGCCAACTTTTACAGACTGCGGAAGAAGTGCGTAGCGGCGTTCACCATCTTTGTAAAGAAGCACACCGATGAAGCCCGAGCGGTTTGGATCGTATTCGATAGTCTCTACCACAGCAGGAACCTGCTTTGTGTACGAGAAGTCTACGTCGCGCATAAGGCGCTTGTGTCCGCCGCCCTTGTGGCGCACGGTAATGCGGCCCGCAGAGTTGCGGCCAACATGGCGCTTACCACCACCAATGAGCGCTTTGTGCGGCTCATTCGTTGTGAGCAACTGCCGGAATGGCAGTGTGGTCATGTGGCGACGTGATTTTGTGTATGGGCGATAATGTTTCATAAAATTTCTCTATCTTTATACGAGCTCGATAGTCTCACCCTTTTTAAGGTAGACATAGGCCTTCTTGCCAGTCGCAGTCTTGCCCCAGCGGTTAGTGCCGCGAGTCTGTACCTTCTTGCGAGGCACTGGGACGATAGTCACCTTGCGTGGCGTTACCTTAAACGTCGCACGAACTGCTTCTGCAATTTCCTTCTTGTTTGCATCACCGGCAACCATAAAGACATACACATTGTCTTGTGCAAGGTATGCGCCCTTTTCAGTAACGCGCGGACTAAGGAGTATGTGTGAGTTCGTCTTCATACTTAGTTAGTTTGTGCGACCTTCTTTTTTGAGAGTGTCTCAAATGCGGCAGTCGGATTAGCAATAACGAGGTATTTGCTTGCAAGAACAGACATCGGGTTAAGGTTGCGAACATCCTCGATCGTAATATTGCCGAAGTTTGCGAAGCTCTTCATCGTTGGCTTGTGCGCCTGTGGAAGCGCAATAAGCGCAGTGCGAGTTTTCTTAGTACCGAGTGCTGGGAACTCGCGTGAGAGTGCACCCAATACTGCTTTCGCCTCCTTTGTTTTTGGAGCTGCCATCTCGATAGTGTCAACAAAGATAACTTCGCCGTCTTTCATCTTGCGAGAAAGTGCAACAAAGAGCGCCTTCTGCTTCATCTGGCGATTGATCTTCTTTGCAAAAGACTTTTCATTGCGAGGACCATGTGCAACACCGCCGCCTACCCAAATTGGAGAGCGAGACGAACCGTGGCGTGCGCGACCAGTACCCTTCTGCTGCCATGGCTTGCGACCGCCGCCGCGTACTTCGCCACGATCTTTCGTGTGTGCAATAGGACCACGGGCATTTGCCTGCATAGAGGTAACCACCTGGTGCACCAAGTCTGCATTCCACTGCAAGCCGAAGAGCGCTTCAGGTACTGCTACCTTGCCTGCTTTCTCTCCCTTGATGTTATAAAGTGTTGCGTCCATAAAAATATTCAAAATTAGCCGCGGATTTCGACAAGCGTACCTGGCTTGCCCGGGATCGCACCTGCAATAACAAGTTCGCCCGTTTCCGGAAGGACCTGCAATACTGCCAAATTGCGAACGGTAACCTGGTCAGAACCAAGACGGCCCGCCATGCGTTTACCACGAGCAACACGACCACCGGCGCGACCACCGCCACCACCCAATGAACCTGGCGCACGCTCAGAGTGCTTCTGACCGTGTGTGCGAGGACCGCCATGGAAGCCATGACGCTTCACAACACCTGCAAAACCCTTACCCTTTGAGACGGCCGAGACAGTTACCATATCGCCTACGGTAAATTGCGTAAGGTCGATAGTCTTCCCTACTTCAACTCCTTCAGGGAGCTTGCCGTCAAAGGCGCGGAACTCGCGGAAAGCTTTAAACGCCTTGCCCTTCGTGTGGCCGAGCTGTGCCTTATTAGAGCGCTTTTCAGTAGTAGCAATACCGCCAATCTGCACAGCGTTGTAACCCTCCTTTTCAGCAGTCTTGATCTGGGTAATAGCGCCTGGAGTAGCAGTAACAACAGTCGCTGCGTATGAGCGGCCGTCTTCAGTAAATATAGTTGTCATCCGGCCCTTTGTGCCGAGGATAAATTTCATAGTGGTGTCTATTGGTCCCCACCCTTGGTTAGGGCTCTTGGGGGACGTGGAACGCCGTTATTTCTAACGTACACAGCAATATACATCAGGTCTTTTAAATATGCAAATAAAAGGCCCGACTGTACGTCGGGCCTAAAAACACTAGGTTTGTGAACCAAACTCGAACGAACTACGGCGACGAATGCGCCCGCCGAGCCCTACCGAAGACCTTCTCGAAGATACTTTCGAGAAGATCGGTCGAATCAACCTTTGTTATCTTGACGATCTCCCAACCGCTACGGATCCCGATCGCAGAATGATCCTTGATCGACGGATGCCGCTGGCGGACTTCTGCCCAAAATAGACCCTCGAGAATATCGGTTTCGGACCTAAGGGTCGTAAGAGCCGATTCGATCTCTTCAAGCCGGATTGCCTTGGCTTCCATTTCCGAAGAATTCTTGCCGAACAACCCCTTGAGAAGGGCCGAAACTGAAGACGCTCTGGTCTCCTCTCGGCTACCAAAGATGGCTCCATCAAGCTCATCAACGATCGTTTGCCCCTCCGTAGCAAGCTTCTGACGTTCGCCGAGCTTCCGCGAACGATACGTGAAGAGTCGCATAAGATACTCGTCGGCCTGACCGACAATCTCGTCACTCTCTTGCAGTTCCGCGGCTGGCAGTTCATAGTCGCCAACCTGGATCGCAGCGACACCGGCCATGATCTGTTCGATCAGGGGCACGACGTGCAGCGTCTTCTGCCGAGGATGAGCCTCAGAGCTCTGCCGATCGCTTTCCGGCATTTCCGCAGCTGCTTGTGCATTATGCATGTATGCTAGTCCTCCTATGGACTGAATTGTCCGTCACTACATAACCGTACATACACATATTTGTCAATAACTCCTGCGATACGAAAAAATCCCCAGCGCTGGGGATTTTTTCGTCAATTTCTTTACTCGGCCTGCATCAATACCCTGACTGTGTGCCAAATAAAAAATCCGATTCTTAAGTCATCGGACCGAAATCATGTACCTATTCGTGAACAGGAACAAAACAATGAGCACCTTTTTTTAAGTATATGAAATGCACAGAATTAGTCAAACAAAGTTATCCAAAGAAAAAGCCCCTCTTGCGAGAGGCCTGACATTATTTTGTTGCTATCACCTCTTTAACCAAAGAGATTAGTTTGTCTACCTGAATGAGCACCTGAGGGCGCCCTTCCTCGAGCCCAATAATGCCGAGCATGTGGGCAGGTATTGCAATTGCAGGCTCACCAATTCCTGCTGCTCGCTTCAGCATACGCCTCCGCGCTTCTTGCAGCTCCTCAATCACCTTCGAGTCCTTAGCCATCAGTCTCTCCTGTTGTTTCCGCCGCCTACATTACCAAAGAAAAAGCCCCTCGCAAGGAGGGGCTTTTTCCGAGGCCCTTAGGCCATCTTTACATCGATTGTTACTCCGGAAGGAAGCGAGAGGTTCGTGAGAGCCTCGATCACCTTTGCCGTTGGGTTAAGGATGTCGATGATGCGCTTGTGGACTCGCATCTCAAACTGCTCGCGTGCATTTTTATACACGAAGGTCGAGCGGTTAACGGTGTATTTCTTGATCTCAGTTGGAAGCGGGATAGGACCTGCGATCTTCGCATCGTAGCGAATAGCAGTCTCCATAATTTGCTTTACTGATGCATCAAGCACCTTGTGCTCGTATGCACGCACCTTGATGCGCAAGCGCTGCTCTGGCTCTGCGGTCGCCTTTTTAGCGCGAGGCTTTGCTACTTTCTTTTCTTCGGTTGCCATACTCTTTTGTTGAGGGGTCTAGTTCTCTTTATCCTGAGTCCCATCGAAGGATTCTGGTAAAGTAACCTACACCCAAATTAGCTAACTCTTAAATACTTATTACGCGTTGATCTTAGTTACAACACCTGCACCTACGGTCTTGCCTCCTTCGCGAACTGCGAAGCGGCGCTTCTCTTCAAGTGCGACTGGTGCTACCAACTTTACCTTAAAGGTAATGGTGTCACCTGGCATAACCATTTCAGTTCCTGCTGGGAGGGTAACCTCGCCAGTTACGTCGGTTGTACCGATGTAGAACTGTGGCTTGTAGCCAGAGAAGAATGGCGTGTGGCGGCCTCCTTCTTCCTTGTTAAGGACGTATACTTCTGCCTCGAAGTCTGTGTGAGGAGTGATAGAACCTGCCTTAGCAAGCACCTGACCGCGATGAATGTCTTCCTTCTTAGTACCGCGGAGGAGAATACCTGCGTTGTCGCCTGCCTGACCCTGGTCGAGCTGCTTGTTGAACATTTCGATACCAGTAATAGTCGTCTTTTGGGTTGGAGTAAGACCAACGATCTCAACGTCCTCACCTACCTTCACGATACCGCGGTCAATGCGGCCCGTAACTACCGTACCGCGACCTTCAATTGAGAAGATGTCTTCGATCGGCATGAGGAACGGCTTGTCAGTTTCGCGCTGCGGAAGCGGGATGTAGCTATCTACCGTCTTAATAAGCTCAAGTACTTTCTGTGCCCATGGGTCATTAAGATCCTTAGACTCAAGAGCCTTAAGGCCTGAACCCTTTACTACTGGAGAGTCACCGTAGCCCTGTTTTGCAAGGAGGTCCTTTACTTCGGCCTCAACGAGGTCGAGCATGTCCTGGTCATCAACCATGTCTGCCTTGTTAAGGAAGACAACGATCTTCGGCACACCAACTTGGCGAGCAAGGAGGATGTGTTCACGAGTCTGTGGCATGGCACCGTCGGTAGCAGCAACCACGAGGATTGCGCCGTCCATCTGTGCGGCACCGGTGATCATGTTCTTAATGTAGTCTGCGTGGCCCGGAGCGTCGATGTGAGCGTAGTGACGAGTTGGCGTCCAGTACTCAGAGTGGTGGAGCGCGATAGTAATACCGCGAGCCTTCTCTTCTGGAGCGTTGTCGATACCATCAACACCTTCTACACGAGCACCATACCCCTCGCCCTTCGCCATGTCGAGGACATGGAGAATAGACGCGGTCAATGTCGTCTTGCCGTGGTCAACGTGGCCAATGGTGCCAATGTTGAGGTGCGGCTTCTGTCGGTCAAAATTGTCTGCCATACTTAATACCTAATCTAACGATTAATGAACAAACGATAATAAAAAGCCACGCACGTATGCGTTATGGCCATACTAACAAACCCTTTAAAAGAGTCAACCGCCGGCACTTCATAAAGTGCCGGCGGTTGTTATGTGGTGTCAGGCTAACCCCTTCGAGGGAGTAAAAGCCAGGTTGGCGACTCTCTTCCATTCACCATCTTCGCCCACCTTTAACAAAAAAGGGGCGAGGGTGCGCGACGTTTCGATCACGTAGTCGAGCTCTGGCTCAAGCGCAGTTACCAAAAGTGACCCATAGAGCCACAACTGCTGTTCCTTGCCCTCTCTCGCGACTGCAAGCTGCAGCCGTCCCCGTGACCAATGCCCCACCAAGTCATCAAGACCTTGAAAATCGGCGATCTCTACGACTTGCATAGGAATCATTATTAACGCTCGTGCCCAGAGCAAGTCTGTCTGGGAGACAGTCACCTCGTAGCAAAAGTTGCCGGCTTTGACTGAGAGCGTTAAAGATCCGTCAGGCTCTTTAACAAACACTTGCTGCCGCTCAGCAAGCATTTCTGCAAGCTGATCAAGAGACATCTGTAGTGCTCCTTTTTACAAGAGGAACTCCCAGCTGCTATTGAAGCACTACCGTAGACACGGTGCAACTTTTATTGGAAGTCGAAGAGGCTGACGTAGCCCTCAAACACCGCTGCGACACCCGAGCCCATAAGCGAGAGAACTCGGCCGACACCTACAGGAGAAGGTGCTACTACCACTTTTTGTTCTGCAGCAGGCACAGTACCCTCGACGGTAACCGTGACCGTACACTGTCCCTCGCCTGCGGGACCATAGACCTTTTTCACGTAGGTCGTTGTCTCGCCTGGCATCACTTTGCGTGAGCCATAGACAGAGTCTTTTTGGCCACTTGGACTGCCTGCGTACGTAGCATTTTTACTATTCCACGTAAGGACCACTACTTCCCCAGCTTTTATTGTCTGCTTGTTGGAAACAAGCGTACAAGTAGGAGAAACAGTAGGATCTATCGGCTCGCTTGCACGAGCAGTTGGTGGCAGTGGATACCCCGGAGTCGTTGTAGCGCCTCCGAATATCGTTCTGCACTGTCCAACGAGCATGTCGCGTGTCTTTGGACCAAAAGCACCAAAACCTGTTGAATCTGCATCACCTTGACCAACAATACCCATGCGTGTTTGCCACATTTGGAGTGCACGCTCGGTTACTGCACCGAAGTAGTTGGTGGTTGACGTAGCGCGCAAATCGCCTGTTTGTTGCAAAAAGGCTTGGAGCGCGGTCACGTCATCCCCTGACGAGCCTTTTTTCAAGGCGCGTGTCAGCACAGCACACACTGCTGGCAAGGCACGCTTTTCACCCAGCATCGGCTTATCATCTCGCTTTTCTGGCATGTACGTATCACTGCCAGACACCCGAGTCTTTACGCCATCAAGCGCCCCGCGCACATTTGAAACCACTTCCGCGTCTGCATTAAAAGATGCAAGCAGGTTAACAATGGCCTCCTTTTGCGACTCTGTAAGAGCAGCCGCATGAGCTCGAGGCATTGCAAATGAAAACAGACAGCACGCAACGACAAGCGTAGCCATCAATGAGCCAAGACCAATCTGACGAGGAAGCACGTGCGCGAGAACTTTCATGGTGATAAAGAGAAACTAAAAATAAATAATGTAAAACGAAAAAGGGGCACCCAGCTTTCGCTGGATACCCTGTAGTCATCATTCTCTCTCTTTTTCGATTCCCCGCAAGTAGGTTGTGGGGATATGTGGGGATAACTATTTACGAGCGGCGACGATAGTTGCTGCTACGTTTGGCGGCACAACTTCGTAATGGTCGAATTCCATGGTGAAGCTTGCACGGCCTTCCGTCATAGAACGAAGCGCTGTGGTGTAGCCGAACATCTCGGAAAGCGGCACCTTAGCCTTAATTGCACGTGCCATACCGCGCTCCTCCATGCCTTCAATCTGGCCGCGCTTTGAGTTAAGAGAACCGGTGATGTCACCCATGAACTTCTCTGGCACCACTACCTCAACTTTCATAATAGGCTCAAGGAGCACTGGCTTAGCAGCCTTAGCGGCATCCTGGAAGGCCATAGAAGCCGCGATTTTAAAGGCGATTTCTGATGAGTCCACGTCGTGGTAGGAACCGTCGTAAAGCTCGGCAGAGATATCTACCATCTTGAAGCCAGCAACAATACCGCGCTCCATAGCTTCGCGAACACCTTTTTCAACTGGCGGGATGAATTCAATCGGCACAACGCCTCCCTTAATACTGTTAATGAACTCGAAGTGATCCTCACGAGTGGTGTTCTTAGAAATTTTTGCACCCTCTTCAAGCTTCTCAAGTGGCTTCAGGCGAAGGCGCACGTGACCGTACTGACCTTTACCTCCGGTTTGCTTGATGTACTTACCTTCCGCTTCTGCTTCTTTCTGAATAGTCTCGCGATATGCAACTTGTGGCTTACCAACGTTTGCTTCAACGCCGAACTCGCGCTTCATACGGTCAACGATAATTTCGAGGTGGAGTTCACCCATGCCCGAGATAAGGGTCTCCATGGTCTCCGTGTCGGTCGTAACCTTGAAGGTTGGGTCTTCGTCGGCAAGTTTCTTCATTGCCATACCCATTTTCTCTTGGTCGGCCTTTGTCTTCGGCTCAATACGGAGAGAAATAACTGGCTCTGGGAATTTGATCTGCTCGAGAATAATTGGATTTGTGTCGTCGCAGAGCGTATGAGAGGTCTTGGTGTCTTTCAAACCTACGGCTGCAGCAATTTCTCCTGCATACACCTTCTTCACTTCTTCCCGTTCATTTGCCTGAAGACGCACAATGCGACCCAAGCGCTCCTTTGTACCAGTGGTCGAGTTGTAGATATATGAACCTGCCTCGATAGTACCTGAGTACACACGGAAGAAGGTAAGCTGACCAACGAATGGGTCTGCCTGGAGTTTGAATGCAAGCGCACAGAATGGCTCACTGTCAGAAGCGTGACGTTCAATAGTCTCGCCTGTCTTAGGATCAATACCCTTAACAGCCGGCATGTCGAGTGGAGACGGAAGGTAGTCAACAACGGCGTCGAGCACCAACTGTACACCCTTATTTTTCAACGCAGAACCGGTATATACAGGGAAAATCTTGTTTGCAATAACCGCCTTACGAAGTGCAATTTTAAGATCCTCAAGAGAAGGCTCTTTACCATCGAGATACGCAGTCATCAAAGCCTCGTCAGTCTCAACAATTTTCTCAACAAGTTCTGCACGGTACTTCTTTGCATCAGCAACCATGTTTTCAGGAATCTCGCCTTCGATAACAATGTCGCCCATGTTGCCCTCTTGGCGGTAGCTCTTCATAGCAAGAAGATCGACAACACCTTCAAAGTCGCCTTCTGATCCAATTGGAAGCTGCATACGAACTGCATTCTTGCTCAAACGATCAAGAATAGAGTGGTAAGACTTTTCAAACGATGCGCCGGTACGATCGAGCTTGTTGATGAAACAGATGCGCGGCACCATAGCCTCGTCTGCGTAACGCCAGTTCGTTTCTGATTGTGGTTCTACACCAGCAACACCGTCGAACACCACCACTGCACCGTCGAGCACGCGGAGTGAGCGCTTTACTTCAACGGTAAAGTCGATGTGGCCTGGAGTGTCGATAATATTGAAGCGGAATTTCTTAGATGCGTCCTTTTTATCTGGCTCACTTGTGCGGGACCAGAAACAGGTAATAGCAGCGGCAGTAATAGTGATGCCGCGCTCACGCTCCTGCTCCATCCAGTCGGTCGTGGTCGCACCATCATGCACTTCGCCGATCTTGTGCTGAGCACCGGTGTAGTAGAGCACGCGTTCAGACGTAGTTGTTTTTCCTGCGTCGATGTGGGCGATGATACCGAAGTTACGAACTCGCTCGAGTGGATAATCTCTAGTAGACATAAGGGTTTTTTAAAATAAAATCCGCCAATGGCGGCATTACGCATAAGAATAACGAAAATTTGCAAAAAGGCAAGACAAAAAAATACCCGGCGCCTAGAGAGACGACGGGTATATAAGTAAGGGCAATTTTTCCAAGAACTCGTTAAAGTTCGTTACCGTTAGGTCGGGCCACTCCTCCGGCCTCTCTGTACGAGGTTCTCGGAGGCGGTACTCTTCTTTTCCGTAGGGGTGCCGCATGCGAACCGCGACTAGTCCAGCTTTTTTCGCCGGAGCAATGTCGTAGTCCAGACGATCGCCGATCATGATAACGGGGTTCCCTTCCCTCCTCCACACACGCGCCACGTCGTGAATTCTGTCCGCCTTATCCTTAGGAGAACTCACAATAAGCCAGGTGTGGAAGTGGGTCAGGTTCGCCCGTGTAAGCTTTTCGATCTGCGTATCCTTCTCTCCCACAGAAAGAAGCACTGTTTCTGGCCCCCATCGCCGTAAAAATTCTTCAGCTCCAGGGACCGGGGGCTGATTTGGCACATACGTCTGAATCAGCGTGTCGTCGCAATCGGTTATGAATCGAACATTTCCTTGTTTCTCCACCTATGTATCCCCTGTTTCTTCCGCCAGAACTTCCTTTCCCACTGTATACCTTCCTTTCTGTATTGCACATGAAGATGTCAGACATCAGCCTGATAAAAAGAATCCCGTCGCGTCCATGGACGCGACGGGATTATGCACGCATCCGCTCCTCGGGAGGTAACAGCGAGACGATCTGTGCGGCAACCTTGAGAGGATCGTGGCGAATGAGGTTTTCCGAAAAACCTTCTTCGCTCACCAAGTCTTCCAAGACTATGTCTCTCACCCGTCCTTTGAGTCTTTTCTCGGCAGACAGCGTGAGACGGACTTTTGCACTCCCTTTACGCTGATACTTGCGCGCCAACTGCGGAGAGATGCCGCCTTCGTTCACGAGCAACGCGTCGATGGGTCGCTTCAAACCATGTCGATACAACACATCGACAAAATCTGCCACCGTATAGCCGCGCGTCTCGGCAGGCTCGTTCATCAAGTTAACAACGAACACAAGCTTAGCTTGCTCTGCCACATTGATAGCATCGACGAAATTCGGAACGATCATGTTCGGTATGACAGAGGAGAACAAGCTCCCCGGCCCAAGAACGATCGCTCCCGCTTCCCCCAAACTTTGCAGCGCACGAGAGTACGGAACAACGGTAGCGGTTGGAAGTCTTGGTTCTAGCCAAGCCTTAACCACATACACATTCCTTCCGAGCTTCTGGTGGGCAATGTTTCCTTCTCCTCGCACCACTGTGCCATCAGAGTACTGCAGACACAGCGTTGCATCAGTAAGAGAAACCGGTAGCACTTCCCCGCGAATTTTGAAAAGCTTCGGGAAAATACGCACCGCTTCTTCGCGACCAAAAGCGATCTCACACATAAGGAATATGAGGTTACCCCCCACGTGTCCCGAGAGTGGCGATGCTTCGTCTTTTGAATAACGGTACCTGAAGAGTTTACGCAGCTCGAGCGACGACTCGTCGTCGCCACTATGTGCAAGCACCGCGCGACGGAAGTCTCCCGGAGGGAGAATGCCGTGCACGTCGCGCAACTCACCACTGTTTCCCCCACTGTCGAACATGGTGGTTATAGAGATCGGATACACCGGAAAGTGTAGCAACCCCTCGACCACCATGGGCGACCCTGTACCACCGCCCACACAGACGATTTTCTGTAGATCCTTTGGCGCTTCGGGAGTCAGCGGAAGCTGTGCATCATGCAACGCTTGGATGCGCTGCATAATAGGATCGGCCCCAAGCGGACCGACACGTTTAAGTGCGTGGTCCATCTACTTTGCATCCTTTCATGTATGAAGAACGTACGACTACCGAAGAGCGTATGTGCCCTGAGTAATCCTGTCAATGAAGACGGTCGTTTGACAACTATTTTACAGTCGCGATACCGTAGCAGCGGCGCTTTGCCTCACAACGGAGAGAAAAGATGAGACGCCTTGTTCTTTGCATATGTGCACTTGCCTTCCTTGTTAGTCCTGGAGCAGCCCAGTCGTTCTTTATGAACTACAACGGCTCCCGTATGGAAATTTTCGAGGAAGAATACGACGGGCAGATGCGGATGTACATCATCTACCGCACACCCCGAGCAGACTTGGCTGCAGCGGGAGTACAACCCGCGTCCATCATGTTTACCGGCACCATCTCCGGCGAGACTGTGACCGGAGCGGCGTACTTCTACACCCCTGGGTGCGCACCTATCCCCTACTTAGTGGAAGGTGGGTGGCAGCAGGGCGCAGGTGGCCGATACCTATTTCTTGAAGGAAGAGAGCCTGTGTTGGTGGATGAAGAGTGCCGAGTGATTGAATACGATTGGGGACCCAACAGCACCATAACAATCACCGGCTAGCGCAGATTACAAAAGGCCCGCGATTACGCGGGCCTTTTTCTTTGGAGTTTTTTGAATTACCAAGCGAAGTGTGCGAATGCCTTGTTTGCTTCTGCCATCTTGTGGGTGTCTTCGCGCTTCTTCACTGCAGAACCTTCGTTGTTTGCTGCTGCAATAATTTCAGTAGCGAGCTTCTCTGCCATAGGCTTACCCTTACCACCGCGAGCTGCAAGAAGGATCCAGCGGAATGCGAGTGCCTGTTTGCGCTCTGGACGAACCTCGCGCGGCACCTGGTAGTTAGCACCACCAACGCGACGTGAGCGAATTTCCATTGCAGGACCAACGTTGCGGAGTGCTGTCTCAAAGACTTCAAGTGGAGCGTCGGTCTTTGTCTTCTCTTTAATAATGTCGAAAGCATCGTATACCACCTTGCGAGCAGTAGACTTCTTTCCATCCCACATTACAGAGTTAATAAACTTCTCAACGCGGAGTGAGTTGAACTTCAGATCTGGAGTAACTTGGTTACGATTCTTTACTGGTCGACGCATATAAATTATTTCTTACCCTTCACACCGTAGCGTGAGCGAGACACGTTACGCTTCTCTACCGGAGCAGCATCGAGCTTGCCGCGCACCACTTGGTAGCGAACGTTAATGTCCTTCACGCGGCCTGCGCGTACAAGCACCACTGAGTGCTCCTGGAGGTTGTGACCCTCGCCTGGGATGTAGGCAGTAATTTCCTGACCGTTGGTCAAGCGAACGCGAGCGATCTTACGGATAGCTGAGTTAGGCTTACGAGGAGTGGTAGTCGTTACCTTGGTGCATACGCCACGCTTAAATGGTGACGAGTAGAAGATAGGGCGGTTTTGGATCACGTTAAAGCCGCGCTGGAGTGCCGGCGCTTTAGATTTGCTGGTTTGCTTTTTGCGTCCCTTGCGGACGAGTTGTGAAATACGTGCCATCTGTAATGAAAAACGCGCCCTGCGCGTTGAGGACAATATACTATAGGCTTATATTTATCGCAACCTAGAGCGTGTACCCCGTCAAAAGATTGAAGACAGTAGAGATAAAACCAAAGAATACGGGCGAGAATATATAGAGCAAAATAAGGAGCAGCAGGGTGCCCGAGAGAATGCCGAGGCGCTCGAAGTTAATACGAAAGACGTCGTACCCCCGTGCGAGTCCTCGTGGCAAAATGCCCGATAGTACCTTTGAACCATCAAGTGGCGGCACCGGAATAAGGTTAAATAGCGCAAGCAAAATATTGATAAACACAATAACTGCAAATGCCTCGAGCATCGACTGCGTCATAGATACTCCCCCAAAGCGCATCAGGAGGCCAAAAATAACCGCAATTAACACGTTAGTTGCAGGGCCCGCAGCAGCAACGAGCGTCTCGCCATACTTGCCCCGCAGGTTGTACGGGTTGTATGGGACCGGCTTTGCATAGCCAATAAAGAGCGGTGCGTGAGTCAAAATAAGGATACCCGGGAGCAAAATCGAACCGATCGGGTCGATATGCTTAACAGGATTTAGGGTAAGACGGCCCATAAGGCGCGCAGTCGGGTCGCCCAGGTAGTTGGCCATATAGCCGTGCGCAACTTCGTGTAAAATGGCCGAAAAGGCAAGAACTGCGAGGCCGAAAATAAGGTCTATTTGCATATTTATGAAGTCATGATACCATAACGGAGCTTAAAAAATATGGCAAAAATTTGTGCAATAACTGGCAAGGGTTCAAAGGTTGCAGGCGGCTACTCTAACCGTGTCCGCGCAACGAAGTTCAACCCGACGGGTGCTGTCCGCAAGCAGCCGAATATTCAAAAGAAGCGCATTTTTGTGCCGGAACTTAATCGTACCGTTACGATTAACGTCTCTACCCAAGGCCTCCGCACTATCGCCAAGAACGGTGCCTACAAAACTCTTAAGGAAGCCGGTCTCATCTAACCAGAAAAAGAAAACCGCCTCGGTTACCCCGAGGCGGTTTTTAGTTTAGAGCTGCGGCACCTTCTTGCGAAGCACCCAGTCCGAAAGGAGGCCGAAGTTCTTTCGCACCAGACCGTACCAGCCAAGCACAAACGCGACAGAGATGAGGAGATACGGAATACCTGCAGTCTCTCTTAGCATTCCTGCCTCTTCCAAATATGCTTGGACAGTCGCGACATTGGTAAGAAAAAAGGCATAGACTATCGGCAAGATGCCGGGTCTGAACAAAAAGAATCGGAGTGCAGCTTTGGCAGTTTTTGCAACCGCATAGGCGACGCACACTCCCACCAACGTACCCACATGGACAAGCAGAAGGCTCGCAAACCACTCTCCCGTAATTGGAGATAGATACACGAGCACTGGATATCCAAACAGGAACGACAGCAGCACTATCACAAGCGCTCCAGTGAGTGAGTCAGCACGATTGGACACGTCTTCCTCCTTACATTGAGAAACTACCAACACAGAAGATATCAAACCTAACGCTTCTGCACAAACTCTTTTCCGTCTGATTCAAAGATGATTGTCCCCTCTTCGTCGGTACGAAGGGTTTTTATATTTTGAAGAGAAAGCTCCGTAAGCACTTCTTCAGTTGGGTGGCCGTAGCGATTTTTCTCTCCCACGGAAATAAGTGCCGCTGCAGGAAGCACTGTTTTTAGAAATTCTTCGCTCGTAGAGTTTTTTGAACCATGGTGCCCCACTTTTAAAATATCACTTTGTAGTTTTTCTCCCTCCAACACAATCAGTCGCTCTTCAACCTTTTTTGAAACGTCTGCCATAAAAAGCATTGAAGTATCTCCATATACAAGCCGTGCAACAATCCCCCCTTCGTTCGATTTGCTTTCTGAAAGTGTCGACACATCGAAGTCTGGAAATAAAATATGAAGCTCTGCTCCCCCACCAAGCTCCATGTACATGCCACGCCGCGCAATAACATGCGTCGCCCGCTCTTCACCCACCTCTTCGAGTAATGTTTGCGCAGTCGCAGTATTTTTCGGAATACCTGGCTCGATAAATGCACCAACATTGTAGCGACGCAGCACGTCGACAAACCCACCAATATGGTCTGCGTCCGGATGCGTTTCGATAAGCGCGTCAATGGTTTTATCGAATGGATTCATAACTTTCGGCAAGTCGCGCAAAATGGAACTATCGGGCCCGCCGTCGATAATAAGCTCTGTGCCCGTGGGCGACTCAATATATATTGAGTCGCCTTGTCCGACATCTAAGACCGCCACCGTAAGCTTGCCCGGCTGCGCTTCTGTATATGCCGCCCACCAAATGACTCCAACCACAAACGCCAGAGCGCCCACAACCACGTACGATCGATAGCGCCACAAGTTTTGCATACACACGTAAGACTAGTAGAACTACAGAGAAAAGCAAAAGGGCGGACACTGTTTCAGTTGTCCGCCCTTTATTCTCACTACACCACTTGTTCAAGACGTTCCTTTTCCGCTTCCAAACGCGGGAGTATGACTTTGGTTTCCAACCTGTCCGCCGTGTCTCGCAGCAGCTGTGTCGCGTAAGTCGCCACCAACAGCACTTGCTCATCTCGGGACAAAGCGTCGTATGTCTCTGGGATAGTTTGTCGAACCACCCTCTCTAGACCCAGCATTGCTTCCCTTCCAAGCTTATGCAGCATATCTTGGCGGGATTTGCGCAACTTGCGCGCAGGTGTCGGAAATAACACCACATTACTTGCATCTACCATTGGGAACCTCCAGGCCCAGGTTGCATCTGCATTAATTATGCCACAAGTGTCTTCTTTGACAAGGTGAACTATTCGAGCGGAAATAAGCAAAGGTATATAATAATCTTATGCACTACGAAGAGAAAAAATTTAGCATCCCTGCCCTTGAAGGCATTTCAGAGAAATCGGTTGAGGAGCACCTTGGTCTATACGCAGGGTACGTCAAAAATTTCAATACTATTAGCGCTGCTATAGAAAGTTTACTCGCAGACCCGGAGAAAAATGCGCTCGCTATTGGCGAACTGCGTCGTCGTCACTCGTTTGAGTTCGACGGCATGAAGTTACACGAGCTCTATTTCCCCCAGTTTGAAGGTGGCGCACAAGCGCTCGACCAAAACTCTGCACTTGCACAAGCTATTACAAAACATTGGGGCAGTCCCGATGCTGCAGTCGCACGCCTTCGCCAAACAGCGATGATGCGCGGACCGGGCTGGTCTAACCTCTACTACAATCCGGAAAATAAAGCGTTCCATATGAGCTTTGTTGGCGAACAGCACAACGGTCACCTCGCCACCCTCCCTATTGTCGTTGCGCTCGATGTGTGGGAACACGCATACCTTCTAGACTACGGTGCACAAGGCAAAGCAAAATACGTTGACGCGTTTTTCAAAAATCTTAATTGGAAAAAGATTGAGGAGCGTTTCGTCGGTATGCAGTAATTGCAAACCAAGTTAGGGGTATGTACGCCGCTACTGCGATCCAAACTGGAAATGCTGCGACGGTGGTTGCAGAGAACGGAAGTGCTGCAGTAGTTGTTGTAACTACAAGTATCCACTCGACCAACACCTGCGCTCCAAACGCTGGCAAAAGCGCAAGAAGTGGGTGCAGCAACCCAAGTAAGCCTGCAACAAATCCTAACAACATAATAAGTGGCACAACCGGCAGGGCGAGAATGTTTGCAAACACCGAAAGGAACGAGAGGACCCCGGTGAAATATAAAAGTGCAGGCAGAATAAAAATCTGGACTGCGATTGTTGATGCTGCTATAGATTTTATATTCGGCAGCCGATCAAAAAACTTCGGTAACTTTTTCTCGACCCATGGCGATAGCGTAATGAGCCCGAATGTTGCAATCACACTCAAAATAAAAGAAATGTCGTACACAGGCGCAAGCGGGTTCCACAACACCATCGCCGCCGCAGCTACACCAAGCGCACGAAGTGCGGCGGCGGGCCGGTTAAGATAGCGTGCAAGAATTGCGATCAGTCCCATAATAGTTGCGCGCACCGTTGCCGCACCTGCGCCGGTCATGAGTGCAAACAAAATCATCATGACGCCTCCAACCACAAACCCATACTTCCGCGGTAAAAATGACAACGCGCGCAGCATGGCTTCTGCAACAATCGAAATGTTGTAGCCCGAGAGTACCAGTACATGGATGAGCCCGGCGAGCACGAATGCTTGCGTCAGATCATCGGGAATCCCACGCCGTGCACCAAGCAGCATCCCTTCGACGAGCGATGCATGCGGCTCGATAAACACCCGTTCGATCGATGTTTCAAACGCATGTTTCAGTTCGTATAAACTTTTTGTAACTGACCACCCTCCTTCTTCTATCGCAACAACGTCTGCATATCGCATCAACACAGACACTCCGCGCACACGCAAATAATTTTTATAATCGAATTCGCGACCTGTACTCGTTTCAAAATTTTCCGGCAAAGAAATCTTTCCACGCACGACCACACTATCTCCATATGAAACGCTCGTATCGCGTGGAAGGACGACGAGCGCCTTACCTGTTTGAGACTCGCCACCCACTTCCCTCGCCGCAAGATATACATGCAAGGATGTTTCTCGGCGTTCAGGCTCCTCCGTAACCACCCCCGCAACTTGCACTGTTTCACCAGCAAATTGCGTTAGTTCCTGTACTTGTTCTGCCTCCAAGGTCGCGTGTAACCGGAAAAGAAATACACTCAAAAAAGCGAGTAGTATGGCTGCACGAATATAAAAAGTCTTGAGTGACCAGGGTCTCACAGCGCCCTTGGTGTACCGCACATTTACCTCTTATGCAATCTAGCGTGAAAACTCTTGAATGATCTCTGCCTCTTCGGATGGAGACGTAGCTTTTTTGTAGCGAGCTTTTTTACCTTTTGTACGAGCTTCGCACTCGGCCCAGGTTTTATGAGTTTTTATTTCGCCATCTACTAAACTCACGTATGAATATGCAGGGAGTTTTGAGCGCGAACGAGCTTCTTTCTTTTTTGCATGCAGCTCATGGTCGATGCTTAGGTTTGTTACATCGACACTGTACGAACCGCGCGAACCTTTATACAGTTCCACATTTTCCTGTAACGCATACGAAGTGGCAATCGCATCAACACGTTCGTTACCTGCAATGCCTATGTGTCCACCGACGTTGTGCCACTCAAGAGTGTGGGGCAGTGAGTCGAGTAAAGTAAGAAATGGTTCCCATAAATCTCTATTTAATACTTCTTTATTTTCTATCGTCATCCAACTACGCGCTCTCCATCCCTTCCCCCACTTCAGCGCACCATTCATAACGTAGGCAGAATCGGTGTACAAAGAAATTGCGGCTGGCGGTAGTGATGAAACATGCCGCAACGCTTCAAATACCGCAGTGAGCTCCATGCGATTGTTCGTCGTGTTTGCTTCGTAGCCGCCTAACTCTTCCGCAGTTGTTTCAGTTACGACAATTGCACCCCATCCTCCCGGACCCGGGTTCCCGCGCGACGACCCATCAGTAAAGATAAGAATTTTTTCCACAAGAGCAGTATAGCGTGAAACTACTTTAGAGGACATCGACAATGCGGATGCGCGGGCTCCCCTTCCAGTCTTTTTCTACATGACCAACTATGTCGACACGCGTTCCACGCACAAGCGGCTTCTGAAACGATTCTGGTGTAGAAAAAAATGCAATGCCACCCACTTGAGTTTCATGCGCAATAAGTTGTGCATCAACATGGTCGTTCGCTTTACCAAACGTGCGTACGGTACCGACAGAAACATGTGGAAATATAAATAACGGCTTCTTATTCCCTTCGCCAAAAGGAGCGAGCTTCGAAAGATCCTGCATCGCAAATGAAATTTCCGGTAGCGTTAACTCGCGGTCAATACTAATTTCTTTTTCCGCTGTTCCATGTGCACGCACCGTTTCATACGCTCGTGAAAGATGATTAAGTAGTTCGTGCACTTTGTCTTCCGATAATGAAAAGCCGCCTGACGCATGGTGTCCACCGAAACCAAGAAACACATCCTTCGCTTCCTGCATTAACTCCACCACGTTAATCACGCCGTCGGAGCGGCACGAGCCTTTAATCGTTTCGCCACCCTCCCGACCCCACAAAAAGACCGGCTTACCATGCGCCTCAACAAGCGTGTTCGCCACAAGACCAAGCACACCAGGACGCCAGTTCGGGTTGCCCATCACAATGACCGGGGCATCAGTACCGATTTCCACAAGGCGTTTGTTTGCTTCTTTTGCGATCGAGGCTACAACTCCTTTGCGCACGTCGTTAATACGATTCAGTTCTTGCGCTAACACTTTCGCTTCTGCCTCGTCGGTACTTGCAAGCAACTTTGATGCAGCTTCCGGGGAATCCATGCGTGACGCAGCATTGATACGCGGCGCAACCATAAACCCAATATCGTCTTCGGTAAGCGTTGAGGGTTTTATTTTGAGTACCGACAGCAGTGCCGCAAGGCCAGGGCGCCTGCCGCGACGCATCACCACCAGCCCATAGCGTGCGAGCATCCTGTTTTCCCCCACCAGCGGTACCATGTCGGAAAGTGTTGCGAGCCCTACAAGGTCGAGCAGCCACTTTTCTTGTCCTTCTTTCATACCACCTCGATCGCGCGCAAGAATTCCCTGCACCAACTTCCATGCAACGCCAGCCCCACACAAACCATCAAACGGATACGGACTGTCTGGGCGCTTTGGATTAAGAATTGCAAGAGCGTTGGGCAGTTCGTGTTGGACCAGGTGATGATCAGTGACGATAATGTCGACCCCGATACTTTGTGCGTAGGCAATATTCTCCACTTCGACTGTACCAAGGTCGATCGTGATGATCAGTTGTATGCCTGCACTTTTGAGCGTGTCGATACCTTCTTTATTTAAACCGTATCCTTCTTTGTGACGATGTGGAATGTAGTGTGTCACATCGAGTCCGATACTTCGCAAAAATTGCGTGAGCATGACACCCCCTGGGATGCCGTCGCAGTCGTAGTCGCTCCACACACAAATTTTCTCTCCCTTTTCTTTTGCAAATAAAATTCTATCGACCGCCTTGTCCATGTCCGGCAATAAAAACGGATCGTGCGAGTCGCGCTCGAACTCCGGCTCAAGAAATGTTTGCACCGCTTCGTCGCCAACAACACCGCGCGCAGCAAGAAGGTCGTACAGCAGTTCATCGTGTGCACGTTCGCGTACGCGATAGGATTTTTGCATCCACATAGTATAATCGACGCATGGAAAACTGCATTTTTTGCAAGATTGCTCAGGGAGAAATCCCTGCAGAAAAAATATATGAAGACGACAAAGCGGTAGCTTTTTTAGATATCCATCCAAAAGGCCCGAAGCATACACTGGTTATCCCTCGCGAACATCATCAATGGTTTTTTGAATTACCTGATGACCTTTCAGACCACCTCTTCCGTGTCGCAAAAAAACTTGCTCAACAATTAAAACAAGAGACAGGGACTGATGTCGTAAAACTTTCTATTGTAGGGACAGACGTACCGCACGTACATATTCACCTCATCCCCTTCTATCTCAAAGACAAGGTTTCTATTTAAGCACTTCAATTCCTGGGAGTGTGCCGTTCGCTAAAAACTCGAGCATTGCACCTCCACCAGTTGAGAGAAATACTTTGTCTGGATTAAAGTTCGCTTTCGCTACGGCAGCAATAGTGTCGCCACCACCTACGACAGCCTGCACTCCCGAGGATGCAAGTGCAGCCGCAACAGTATCAGTGCCGCCTGCAAAGCCATCTTCATACATACCGAGCGGACCGTTCCAAAGCACAAACGGCGCAGCCGCAACAATGCCTGCCCACGTCTTTGCACTTACGGGACCAATATCAACGATCTTTTCTTCCTTACGAGTATCGCTTTCCACAATCGAGCGCACTTCCTGAGTAGCGCTATTGCTAACAATAAAGTCTTTTGCGACCACGAGGTTTTCATTACCTGCAAGCGAGGTGGGCACCGGCACATTTGAAATAAGCGAGGCACCCACCGGAAGTCCGCGACTCTTTACAACATCGTTACCAAGTGCACCACCAAGCAGCACTTTTTCATACACCGTAAGCAGTTTTTCAATAAGTGGCTGCTTTGTTTCAAACTTTGCACCGCCAATAATTGCAATTGCGTGTGGCGGTGGTGTGAGTGCGGCCTCTAAATGCTCCACCTCTTTTTCCATCAAAAGCCCTGCATAGGACGGCAAGAGTTTTGCAACGCCCACGATAGATGCATGCGCGCGGTGCGAGTCTGCAAACGCATCGTTTACAAACACATCACCAAGCTTTGCAAGTTCTGCCGCAAAAGCTGCGTCATTGGAATCTTCGCCTGGATTAAACCGCACGTTTTCTTCCAGCGTAATCTCCGGCAAAACATGCCCAGCAAAAGGTCCCCGGTTCTCCTCGCTTTGCTCGGCCAGACCATTTTGCTGGCCAAGTTTTGCCTCCGCCAACAACGTTCGCAGATGTTTTTCAATTGGCGCAACGCGTAACTCTTCCACCACCTTCCCTTCCGGACGACCAACATGGGTAAGGAGTGTAATGTGTGCCGCACCTTTTTCTTGTAACAACTGGATAGTCGGCAGCGCAGATGTAATGCGCGTATCGTCCGTTACCTCTCCGTTTTTAAGTGGCACATTAAAGTCGACACGTAAGAGCACGCGCTTCCCTGCAACATCCGCGTCGCGAACCGATTTTATTTTTTGCATAGAGTGATTATCTGCGTAAATGAATCAACGTCGGTACTTGCGCGCCCCACAAGGAAGCCCGAGATCCCTGTTTCCAACAAACTCGGCGCATTCTCTGCTTCTACTGAACCTCCGTACAGGATCGGCACGCTGAGCGCCACCTTGCGGTCGAGCGAGTCGGCGAGCACTTTTTTAATGAAGATAACCATCTGCTCAAGGTCCTGCGGCTTCATAGCATCGGCTGCCGCTTTCCCTATCGCCCACACGGGTTCGTAGGCAATAATTAATTTCTTTACAGCTTTTGGTGGAAGGTCTTTGAGAGCCGACGAAAGTTGCTGTTCAATAAAATTAAAATGTGCGCCGCCTTCTTCATGTTCTTTTTCGCCAATACAAAGAATAGGCGTAAGGCCCGACTCAACTGCGCGAAGTACTTGGTCGTGCACGAGCTCGTTCGTTTCGCCGAGTGAACGGCGCTCGGAGTGGCCAATAATAACAAACGAGGCACCAGCTTTTTTAAGCATCACTCCTGAAATATCTCCTGTGTGCTTTTCGTCCATAAAAGCAGAGATAGTTTGCGCGCCGACCTGTATAGGAGAACTACTGAGTGTGTCCGCTACTTTAGGAAGGATAGTAAACGGAGGAGCAAGAAATACATCGACACCGGAGACTCCGCGCACCTTGCGGCGAAGCGCGACTGTAAACTTTGATGCGTCCTCAGGCGAAGTAATATACATTTTCCAGTTACCAACCACGAGACGCTTTTTTGCCATGTGCACATAATAACAGAAAAGGCCCCCGACGCGCGAAGCGTCGGGGGCCCGATATTGTTGTGCGGCACTTGCCGCAAGGTACTAGTGGCCACTGCCCTTGTGTTTGGCAGCTTCTGCCTTCTTCTTCTTGGCTTCTTCGCGATTCTTGCGGCCATTTTCCCAGGCCTTCCACAAGAAGAACAGTCCGCCAGCGCCAGCGACGAGGATCAGAGCGAGGTTGAACGGATCCATCAGCTCGCCCGTTTCGCCGAACTTCGCCTGGGTTTCGGGCGTCATCCAGCTACCGAACGGCGGCCGACCTTCCGAGAGCGTCTGCCAAAGGTAGACGCCTCCGTAGAGGAAGGCTACGAGACCGATGAGAGTAGCGACCGGGTGCTTCATCGTCCAACCGATCACACCACTCAGGAAGAACAGTGTGATGAGGAAGGCGGCACCAGCCGCCCATCCCCACAATCCGAAGCGAAGGTTGCTGTCGATGCCCCACCAAGCGATGAGCCCGGCGACGGCGACGGCGATCAAAACCTTCAGCTTCCACGACATGCCAGCATTCGCAGGAGCAGGTGTTGAAGGTGCAGACATTCAAGTCTCCTTTGTTTCAGTTACACAGTAAAACCGAAATACATACTCGGCGTGCCAAGCATCATAGAAGCGAAGAAAAATTTCTCGAGGAGAGAGTTTTTGCTGCCATGACACTGGGCACGCCGAGTACGAAACAGTTTTACAAAGACTCGATCAGTTCACCTTATATAAGGCGAACTGAATAGAGTGGACGAACGCGAGACATAATTTCGCGTTCGTCCGTTTTCGCTCCCGAAGCAGACGATCAGAGTACAAGGACACCTCGCCACGTAGCGAGCCCAAGTACGAGCGCCACCCCGAGTATCATGCTGAGTACGAATACCCACATGCCTCGGTTCGGATTCTCCTCGTCTTCGGGAATAGGCCGCTCATTCCGCAGGTCCATGCCGGACCTCCGAAACTGAATGCCGCTTCCAAGGACGCGGCCACGGCCCAAAGGCCTTAGCCATGAGCGCAGTGACCAGAAGTACGACAGCCACCATGACCCAATGGCCCTCCGCAGCAGCAACCGCCACAACAGCGATCACCGCCCAGATGGTCCACAAGTACCTTTCAATACTCACCTTCCCTCCTTTCTGCGGATTTCCTCCGCGGTTAGAACTCCCGTTAAGTCCACCACCACTATACACCGTGGCGAACTTAAGTAGAGGGCGGACATTTGCGTCCGCCCAGGAAAAGATCAGACTATTCGCCCTTGGGCTTGCCGGTGCCGGCAACGGGCATCCCGCGGACCGGGACGGCGGGCGACTTGGTGCCGCCCTTGCGGCGCCGCATCATCTTCTTCGCCGCGTTGTTCGAGATGCCGCGGGCGGCGGCGACGCGCTCGATGTCACGGTTGCTCATGCACTTCCTCCTTGTTTGCCCCATTTCCGACGGGGCGGTTACACACATTCCAGGGAAACATTTTCGAATCCCCTTTCAAAATCTCTTTCGAAAAAAGATCTTGAAAGGGTGGCGAACGCGTAAGCGCGTTCGCCAATGTTGTAGACAGTACTAACGATGCGGCTGGTGGCCGCGATAGTGGCCGTTGCCGAACGAGCCGACATGGTTGGCGAGACGCGCAGCGAGGTCGGCGCCGAAGTGCCGAGAACCCTCGTGATCGAGCCCGAGACCCCGACCGAAGTCGCGATGGTTGAACGGCCGATCGTCGACGAACGGATCCTGGCCGGCGTCGAGGCCGCCGCGATAGCGGAAGGCATCGGCCGAACCGAAGATCTCGTCGAACATGTCGGCGAAGCCGCCGTAGCCGGGGTTGGTCGCACGACGCGACACCTGCGGCTGCGGGCGGCCGTAAATCTCCTCGAGGTCCGGCGGGAGCTGGAATGCCTCGTCGAGGTCGCCCATGTCGAGAGCGGCAGCAGTGAACCACTCGTTGAGCTCCTTCTCCGCGAGGCGAATAGCCTCCCGAAGGAGCAGGTCGCCGGCCCAGCCGAAGCCGAGCGCGTTGACCTGCATAGCCAGCTCGTACATCTCGAGCGCTGTCGCCGGCGTCGGCACCATGACCACCTCCACCTCGAGGGTGATGGCGGTCATGTGCACGGCGAGGCCGAGCGGGCCGACGATGAAGATGTCGTCCTGCTTCGGGGTCACCTTGATGAGAATCATTCCACTCTCCTGTGTTGCCCCATATCAATGGGAGCGGGTTGAACTTGAACTTGCACGCAGGGGAACATTTTCGATCCCCGTTTCAAAATTTCTTCTTGTGAAAAAATCTTGAAACGGGGCCGCAGTTTAAACATTTCTGCGACCCATGAAAAACGAGTGGGAACAAAAATTGCCCACTCGAGTATAGACAGTACAAAGCCGACCACTCATGCAATACGAACGGTCGGAAAGTGCTTTGGAGCTGCGCTCAAAATGCGCGCTCTACAAAACACATTGTGTTAGTGCAAGACGAGTCGCTGTCGCTAAAGGCGGTCGCAACCATCGTCTTCACCTCCCTTTTTCTTGAACCCCTTTACCGCACAAAGCGGGAGCAGGTAGGCCGGTGGGGAAAACACCGGGCTCGTTATTTCACCTCGCGAGACATGCGAGAACTCCTGGTGCTACCGGGAGAACAGCTGTACGCAACAAAAATCTGTGCGCCCTCGGCCTTGTATAGGGTTGATATTATCGCCCCTTCTAAACATTCAACCGTACAAACTTTCGCTTGTAGAGGAATCGATTGAATATTTAGAAGGAGCGGCGAAGGAATCGTAAGATTACTTCGCCGCGAGTTTGCGTCGCCACTCCTGGATCTTCATCCAAAGAATGGGAACGCCTGTGAACACCGCAGTTTTAAGTGCGATGTAATTCGGGTCTTTGGCCGTGTACGCCGTGAAGGCGTCGTTGGCCAGACGAAGACCCTTCTGAAGGTACTGGAGAATCATCTTCGTTCCCTCCGAAAGCTAGTAAGCGGGATTGCTTATTAGCTTTGTAGAGGGAGCAAGCTGCTTGAGCTTGCTCCAATTGTACTCCCGCTTGTAGTTAGCGGAAGTCGAGGCTCGGCTTGCCAGCGTTCGGGTAGAGCCGCCGCGTCTGACGGTCGTACTTCCACCGAACGATGATCGCCTTGCGCTCGGCATCGCAAGCGGAAAACAGCGCGTCGAGGAAGTTCCCGACGGTCGCGATCACCGCGAACGCGCCGATGTAGGCGAAGAACACGAGCCATGCCTGCAGCTCGTCGATCTGGTCCTGGTTGCCGATCAGATGAACGACAGACCCGATAGCCGCCAGAACGAGAAACACAGCAGCAAACCCCGCCGCCACATACGCAACAAAAGCGACGGCCTGCAGGATGAACAGAACAACAATCTTCAGAACAGTCATTGCACTCTCCTTGGTTGAACCATCGGACCACAAATGATTTGCGGTCCTATTTAAATTTTCCATTCACTGAAAAACTTAAATAGTGGAGCAAGCATTTGCGCTTGCTCCTTGGTTGGTCACCACTTCCGTACGGAAGCGGTGATGGCAGCCATGATCGCCCAGAGGACGAAAACGACTGCGATCACATACATCAGAAAAGAGTCGTCATGCGCCAGTCCGAAGGTATCCGGATGCTTGCCCGCGTAGGCAAACACGCAAGCTGCGAGCGTAAGAAGAATCCACATCGCTTCTCTCCTTGTTGAACTTCAGGACCACAACTGATTTGCGGTCCTATCTAAACTCTCATCCGTCTTGATGACGAGATAAGAACTTAGATAGTGAGGCAAGCGCGAACGCTTGCCTCTTGAACGGCTTGTTGCCGTTACGTGTTGGAAGTGGCGGGCTCGTTGATGCTGTCCGCCATGAGCTTCTGAGCCAGATGGGCCATGAGCAGTCCGAGGCCCGCCAGCATGGCGGCGAACACGCCGAGGACGATGGAAGCCTCAGTCTCGGCAGTCCTCGCAAGCATCGCGACATCCACGAACAGGTAGACACTGATTGCGGTGACGCAGAGGGAGATAGCGAGGAACGCGACTCCCCACCCCTCTACAGGAGCGTGTCCCCCAGCCATGCGCCAGGTCGCCGGGCCAGCGAAAATCGCCGCCAGGGTCATGCCCCAGCCGAGGATGTAGCCCTCGGCCGACATGCCCTGCGGGTCGAACACGAGGACGAAGAACATGTTGGCACTGAGCGCGAGAATCAAAATTCCAAGAAACTTGATCATTACACTTCCTCCGTTTGAACAATCAGCCATCGAATGATGACCAATTAAATTTTCTACCTGTGTAAAAAACTTAATTGGTGGGGCGAGCAATTACGCGCTCGTCCCATCCAAACCATTTGTGTACTAAGCGAGGCGAAGCCTGGCCTGGTAGCCCATCTCCCGCAGGAGCTGGGCCAACGCCGGCGCCTCGTGGCAGTACACCGTCTTGAAACGGTGCCAGCGGCACTTGCAGCGGCGGGGGTTCAGAATGAGAACCTCGGTCATGATCATGTCTGGCAGTCTCCTCGAAATCCAGCCAACAGGGTGTCAGCTGGGTTATAGAGGAGGCGAGCATTGCTGCTCGCCTCGTTAGTGCGTTTGTTTCGGCTCTAGGACCGAAAGCTCAACTACTGCCTCAAGATTTTCCGGGACGCACTGGGGACATCCGTTCTTAAACGTTAGAACGGCTCCCACAGCTCCTTCATGACCAAGAGCGTGTTTGAGCTTTTTTCGCAATTCCTTGGAGAGGAACTGCTCCGCCGTCTTTTTGGAGACGGGGTACTGCCCCCCGCATCGTCGGCATTCAAACAGAAACGCCGCGCGAGGTTTGCGGTTTTTCATTTTTATATTCCTGCTCTCCTCGCTTGCGTTACAAACTCGCGGACCACGCGGCCCGCAAGCGCAGGAAGATCTTCAAGATCGTCTTCGCAGACGACCATGTTGGCCTTCCCACAATCCTTGTGCGGGTTCTTGGTAACGTCGATCGTCACCACAAAGCCCGCAAACTCAAAGAATCCGTCAACGCCGTGAAAGTAATCCAGGGCGCTGCCGATCGCAGTGTAGAACTGCACATCGGCCTTGGTCTGCCGGCGAACCTCCGCGAGAAGGTCCGTGGCATTCTTCGGAAGCTGCTTCGGCTGATTCTTGCGAACCTGCGCGGCAGCTTCCTTCCAGCACAGGTGACCTTGGTAGGACACCGTGCACTCACCGATTACTCGCCTCTCGAAGAGGCGTCCGGTTTCGTTATAGCCCATGACACGTACCTCCCCTTGAGGGTTTCGGAATCGCCTGATTGCGACCCGTTCAAATTTTCGATTGTCCAAAAATTTGAATGGGTGGACGACGCGGGATAGTTTTCGCGTCGCCCGGGAGCCCTAGCTGCGAATGTACGCAACTTCGAGCTCATTCTCGAAGTCCGCGGCAGAGTCGCCACGGAGACCGAGCAGCTGCGAAGCCGTGTTGACCCAGGCGTTTAGGTCCGGATTTCTCCGGACCTTCGGAATGGAAGTCTTCTTGAGAAGCTCCAGCGCAAGCTGGACCTTCACTGCACGCTCTGCCTTGTTCATCTGAATCTCCTCTGCCGCATTGAGCGGCGGGTTGAAAAAGAACTTCAGGATCATTTGCGATCCTTCTTGCCGCTCCGACCTATGTGAGGTCAGCTCGGCGAAGAAGAACAACAATATGGAGTCGTTGCTTACGCAACAGTTTTTCTCCTGTTGAACTTAATTCGCTATTTTGTTGTCAGAGACCCATCCTCCACTCACCGACTGCACATACTGTCGTAGCGAGGACACTTCTGGAGATCAGGCTGGTTTGGTTTAAAATTTTTGACCTACCTCCAGAAGTGTCCCTACTAACGAACAAAGGCGACTGGCCCTTGTTTGAGGAGCCAATCGCCTTTGTTTAAAGCAATTGATTGATTAAGGAGCCCTATCTATTACTAGACTGGACTTCCCTTAAGACTCTCTCCTCAGATTGTCTTGCTATTGAGTTGTTGCTGTACAAGCGAACCCGTACTGCACTGTTACCTTTCTATTGTATCATAGGTGGCGCATTTTGTCAAGCACTACCGGAAGCTACATATATAGAAGGAACACTATTACCCATTAAGTATACACCCAAAGGAGGCTTTTGTCAAGCATTTCCATATAAAAAATGGCTCTATAGAGCCGATATTTGGCTTAAAACCTAGTTAGTTCGGGCGTTTCACAAGGGCTACCACCTCTTCTAGAGAGGTATCCCCCCTCGCAGCCTTAAAAAGGGCGTCTTCCGGGAGGTTTAGACCCCCCTCTACCCGGGCCTGGTTTGCCATGTCTTCCCCCGACATCTCTCGTAAAATAAGCTCTTTTTGGACCTGAGATATAGGCAAGGCCTCTCCTACCCCTACCCCGCCCATATATCCCCCCTCGCATTTGCTACAGCCCTCCGGCCAGTAAAAGTCGAGTTCTTTCCAGCTTGCGGCGCGGTCTATCACCCCCTCTTCTTTTAATGCAGTAAAGACGCGCCCGAAGTCTGCCCGCTCTTCCAAAATGGCGCCTTCCGCGCGCGAGAGCCGGTGCGTACTGCGACAGTGCGGACACAGCTTGCGTAGTATCGTTGAAGCAACTGCGACTTTTACTACTGACGCTAGAAGGAGGGGTGAAACACCGAAGTTGCGCATTTTTTCTATAGCCCTGCCCGCGGACGGAGCTTCTATACCCGCAATGATCAGTTTGCCGTTTGATGCAGCCTCGCTTACCAGGAGCGCTACCTCTGTTTCATCCACACGACTGACCATAACCACATCCGGGTCGTGTTTCAGCGTCGTGCGCAAGAGTGTTGCGTAGGAAAGCTTCGAGACGGTAGTGCTCCCCTGTGCAACATGTGGCAAATGCAACGTCACACCCTCTTCCACGCTCGCAAGGGCACGATACGGATGTGCTGCAGTAGCAAGGAGTGTATAGAGCAGCGACTGCAAGTGTTTTGCGTCTTCGCTTGCAACCAGAATGAGTCCAGAACGCAGCGCGAGGGCTTTGTGTAACGCCTCAAGCGCTTCGCCATGAAACCCTCGGGACTCTAAGCTTCCTATTTTTGCATGCACATCTTGTTTTGCGAGACGAAGTACTAACTTCTCTCCTTTATGGATCGGCATAGTGGAGAGGTGCACCGTGTGTGTTTCATTATCGTGTTCGATAGTAAAGTGTCCTTCTTGCGCACTTGCAACGGGAAATAGTTTTGCTGCCGCCTTTAGTTGGTCGACCAGGAGTTTGCCAACGTGTTCAGGAAGCTGCATAGCTTCGTGCAGCATCTCGCCGATGCGGTAGCGGATAAGAAAGCCCGTCGTAGATGGTTCTATATGCACGCCGCCTGCACGACTATAAATAGCGTGTTTTATAAGGCCTTCCACAACATGGAAGCCGTGCTGTGCAAAGGAGCCAAACTTCTCCTTGAGGTGCTTTTGATAGCCAAGCAGAGCCTTTTTTATAGAGTGTTGGGTGGTAAGTCGCGGCGCGAGTTTGTAGCTTGTTGCAACAGGGAGCGACTCGAGTAATTTCAGATCATCAAGGTTCAGGAGCGCCACTTCCAAAGTTGTGTCGTGCACCCGAAATGCAACTATGTTGTGCGTACGCGAAAGCGGTTCCGGAATAAGCACGAGTGCCTCCGGTGCGATGTCGCTTTCTTCAAGCATCACAAACGGCACACCAAGTGTGTGCGCCGCCGCACGACGCAAGTGGTCGCCGCTAACAAATCCACCACTTAACAGCGCATCATAAAACGTTTCTCCTTGTTCGCTTGCTCGCGAACGCGCGTCAGCAAGCGTGCCGCGGGAGATAAGTCCGCTATCAATAAGAAAATCCGCGAGGACGCGTTCATCAACGTGCATTAGCCATAGTATACATTGAGTGGTATAGTCACGGCGGACGAATTCACACAAACCGGAGGAATAGCGATGTCTCCTAACACAGTCTTTTGGGTAAGCCTGGTATTGTTCCTTGCGGAAATACTCTGTTTCGTTGGCTTTTGCTTCCTCATCATGCGGAAGAGCATGCAACTCCAGAAGGCACGACTTGCTGGAAATGATGTGTCGCATGTCGGCCCACCGCTCCTCGCAATGTATCTGTTCCTTGCGTCAGGGATTATATTCTTGGTCTCAGTTTACTTTGAGGTTGCCAACCCTTCGGGCGGAGTACTGCGGGAGTTTGTGATACCATTGCTGCTTGGCCACTAGAACAAGGTTGCGAACATGCCGCTTCTGGTTCTGGGTATTACCCTCCTGATTGTCGGCGTCATTGCAATGGTGCTGCCGTGGGAGAATTTTTTCTCGCGCTACAAGCGAAACAAGAAGAGGGTCAGTATCGTTGTTCGCGTGTTTGGCTTTGCAGCGCTCGTATGTTCTGTGGTGCCGATCAGCCTCCACCTGGCATACCACCTTTAGAAAATAGGCGCCTCGCGTGTATGCGAGGCGCCTTTTCATATATAATAGAAGGGTATTTGACAGATGGGGCCGGTTTCGGTACTATCTTCAGTATCTGAAACCGCCCCGAAAGGGCGGTTCGATTTTTAAGAAACCAACCAACATCATATATGTTTGACCTTAAAGTAATGAATTCAGTCTTGGGCGAACTCGAGGAAGAGCGCGGTATTCCGCGTGCAAAAGTACTCGAGGCTATTGAGGCTGCGCTCGCGACTGCATATAAAAAGGAATACGCAAAGAAAGGCCAGATTATCCGCGCCCATTTGGATATGAATACCGGCACGACTGAGTTCTCGCAGGTTAAGACCGTGGTAGACAAGTCGACTGTTGTCTTCGAGGAAGACCTCGACAACGAACCAGAACCAGCAGAAGGCGAAGAAGAGAAGCCGCTCTACAACCCAGAGCAGCACATTCTCCTTGATGACGCGAAGTTTATTAAGCGCGATGCAAAAGTCGGCGACGAAATTGTCTTCCCTCTTGAAATGAAAGATGACTACGGCCGCATCGCTGCACAGACCGCAAAGCAGGTGATCATCCAGAAAATCCGCGAAGCAGAGAAAGTGTCTGTTGTTGCAGAATACGGCGCACGCCAAGGCGAAATTGTGTCAGGCACCGTACAGCGCATGGAACGCGGCAATATTTACATCGACCTTGGTCGCGCAACAGGCATCCTCCCCTACGAAGCGCAGATTCCGGGCGAGCGCTACCGTCAGGGCGAACGCCTGCGCGCACTCCTCTACCAAGTAGAGGAATCTCCTCGCGGTATTTATCTCCGCCTTTCTCGCGCACATCCTCAATTCCTCGCGAAGCTGTTTGAAATGGAGGCGCCAGAAGCTGCGCACGGCACAGTTGTCTTTAAAGCAATTGCTCGCGAAGCAGGCTCACGCTCAAAGGTTGCCGTTGCATCGACCGACCCACATGTTGACCCAGTAGGTTCTCTTGTTGGTCAGCGCGGCGTTCGCGTCTCGACCGTTACCTCAGAACTTGGTGGCGAGAAGATCGACATTATTGAGTGGAACGAGGACCCGAAAGCATTTATTGAGGAAGCACTTTCCCCTGCACGTGTACTCTCTGTTGACCTCGACGAGACAGAACACAAGGCGACTATTAAAGTTGCCGAGGACCAGCAGTCCCTCGCTATCGGCCGCGGCGGACAAAACGTACGCCTCGCAGCAAAACTAACCGGCTGGAGAATCGATATCCAGTCAACGAAAGGCGAAAGCATTGCCGCCGCAACTGAAAACGGCGAAGAAACTGCAACTCCTGCAACTGAATCAACACCCGAAGAAACAAATTAATTAGTTACTAACGTATACTAAAGCGTATGAACTTGTGGCACGATGTTCCGCTCGGTGACAATGCTCCAGAAGAGATTAATGTCATCATTGAGATCCCAAAGGGCTCTGCAAATAAATACGAAGTAGATAAAAAGACTGGTCTTATTAAACTCGACCGCGCAAACTACTCGTCAGCTCCCTACCCGTTTGACTATGGCTTTGCGCCACAAACGCTCTGGGACGACGCCGACCCTCTTGATGTGCTTGTGCTTACCACCTTCCCACTCCACCCTGGTGTACTTGTAGCGGTTCGCCCTGTTGCTGTTATAGACATGGTAGACGGCGGTGAGTCAGACTACAAAATTATTGCTGTACCGGTTGAAGACAAGCGCTGGGAAGACGTACAAGACCTCATGGATGTTAACAAACACTCACTCAAGGAGTTTCAACACTTCTTTGAAACCTACAAAGCACTTAAGGGTAAACCAGCCCCAGTAGAAATTAAGGGCATTATGGGCAAAGCAGAAGCTCTTGCCGCAGTACAGAAGTCAGTAGAGTTATATAAGAAAGAGTTTTCTAAGTAAGAGCGGAGCAAACACACTCCCTTGCAAATGGTCTGGCCCGAGAGGCTTCTAGCCGATACGGGGGAACCGAGGACCATTTGCAAGGGAGTGTTTTGCGTAGGTGGTATACGCCAAGTGCTATAATCACCCACATGGAACAGACTCCTGTGCCACAAAAACAAAAAGATGCGCCGATCGGTCCATTTTTTGGAATTGTTTTGGTGGTTATGCTTCTTTTAGGAGGCGCAATTTATTTCTTTTTGAGTGCACAAAACGAGCTCGAGCGTGCAGAACCGCTTGAGTACTATAATCAGGCATAACATTGCCAGAACTCTGTCAACTTGGTAGTATCCCATAGTCATGAAAGTAACAAATGTGCCTACAAACCTCGCAGAGCTCGCCAAAGCTTTTGCAGTAAAACATCTCCCTGACTCAGAGGTAGAAATTACTGGCGACGTGCCTTTTGACGTCCTTACTCCCTACCGCGAACACTCTCTTATTGAAATTGCAGAGTCGCTCGAGCTCCCTGGCTTCCGCAAAGGAAAGGTTCCGCCAGAGATGGCGCTTAAAAAAGTGGGCGAAATTGCCGTACTTGAAGAAGCGGTTGAGCACCTTATGGGCGACCTCTACCCAGAAATTGTCGAGGCAAATAAGCTCGATGTTGTGTCGCGTCCAGACATCCACATCACGAAACTTGCTCCAGGAAACCCAGTCTCTTTGGTTATCCGCACTGCACTGTACCCTGAAGTAAAACTCCCGAAGAATTATAAAAAAATTGGCGAGCCTATAGTGCTTGAAACCGCACTTCCTGCAACAGACGAAGAGGTTGAGAAAACAATTGAGCAACTCCGCCAAAGCCGCAAAACAAAAGCAGAAGACGGCACTGAAGTAGTTCCAGAACTCACTGATGAATTTGCAAAGTCTATCGGCGCATTTGAATCTGCAGACGCTTTGAAAGAGCAGATTAAAAAAGGCATTACCGAGGAAAAGCAGCGCCAAGCAAAGGACGCACGCCGCGGCAAAATCGTCGACGCACTTCTTGAAAAAACTGAGGTAGAAATTCCGAAAGTATTCATAGAGTCTGAACTCGAGAAAATTTTAAATCAGATGCGCGAAGACGTATCACGCTTCGGCCTTACCCTCGAGGGATACTTGCAGCAAACGAATAAAACTGAAGAAGATGTTCGTAACGACTTCCGCGAGCAAGCTAAAAAGCGCGCAAAGCTCCAGTTGGCACTTAACAAAATCGCTGCCGAAGAAAAAGTAGAGGCAGACCAGGCAGAAGTTGCGACAGAAATGACACACGCGCTGGAGCACTTCCCCGACGCTCGGCCAGAGTTAGTCCGCATCCACATTGAAACCGTGATGCGCAACGAAAAAACCTTGCAACTCCTCGAGGGAAAAGAGATTGAATCTAAAAAAGAATAAGTAAAAAGAAAAGGCAGGGATATCCCTGCCTTTTTGTTAATTCGAAATCATATAGACGAACAAGTGCGTAGCAACTCCTGCTACTACCGCCAGAGCAGAACTGCTTGCCGGCTTTAGTACTTGCCTCGCATCTTTAACAACGAGATTGAGAAATAGGAGTACGACCGCGAGACAAATTCCGCCACTGAAATACAATCGGGTTGTGGCGTGCCACACCCCTGTACACTCGTCCGCAGCTGCTTGTGCAGTACAGAGCAGGTACATAGAGGTTGCAACACCTGCTTCAAAGAATAGAGTCCATGTCAGCGCAACGAATGTCGCTGCCACCAAGTACAAAAAGTCTCGTCTCGTGAGCGTCATTGTGTGCCCCTGTTCGTAGGATGACCAATTCTGGACACCACTATAAAACAAAATATAAAAACACGCAAGTAATGAAAAAGGACCCAGATGTCTTGCGACAGAGCTGGATCCTTTGAGTGCGGGGCCTCGGTCCCGCACTTTAACTAACTAACAGAACGTCTGTGAACGGGGCCTCGGTCCCGTTCAAAGAACAAATCAGGCAGCAGAGAGAAGAAGAGTCATCACCTTACGGCGAAGCTCTCCTGCTTCTGCCGCGACCTTCTCCGCCTGACGAGTCGTTGCCTTCGACCTCTCAAGGAGGTCGTGCAATTCGGAGCTGAGCTCCGCAATCTGTCGGGCGTACGCTGCCTCCCGCCGGGCGGCGAGAGAACGGCGCATTTTGTTGAACAGACCAAACATGATTGCCTCCTAGGCAAGTTGCGATGACCCTCGCAAACACGGGCCGCAGAGCGGATGAGAGAACTGTACCCTGTAGCTCTAGTATCACAGTTGATTGTTAGTACCGTCAAGACTATACTGTCCCCATGCAATCAAACGACAAAAACCCTATATATAACCAGCTCGTACCTATGGTGGTGGAGAAATCCCCTTATGGTGAGCGCGCTTTTGACATTTACTCACGTCTCCTTAAAGAACGAATCGTCTTTTTGAGCGGCCCGATCGAGGACCATACAGCCAATTTAGTCATTGCTCAGCTCCTTTTCTTGGCTTCTGAGGACCCAAAGAAGGACATTCAGCTCTATATAAACTCCCCTGGAGGCTCGGTTTCTGCTGGTTTGGCCATTTTAGACACCATGAACTTTGTTAAACCAGACGTTGCAACTGTCTGTGTGGGTATTGCCGCATCTGCTGCTGCAGTTATCTTGGCAGCTGGCACTAAGGGTAAGCGCTATGCGCTGCCGAACGCGGAGGTGATGATCCACCAGCCGTGGGGCGGTGCACAAGGCCAGGCTACCGACATTGAAATTACAGCTAAACACATCATCGCTACCAGAGAGCGCCTTAACAAGATTCTCTCTAAGGCAACGGGTCAACCACTTGAAAAGATCGAAAAAGACGTGGACCGCGACTACTTTATGATGGCTGAAGAGGCTAAGAAGTACGGCGTTGTAGACGAAATCTTTGTTAACAAGGCAAAGGTGACAAAATAAGTTAAAAAGGGCCTCACCACAAGTTGAGCAGGGGCTCCGCAGGCGCGACGGCGCCGAGGCTGAGCAAATTTCTAGCAAGAAATTATGCGTACCCTGCGAGACTTCGTGGCGAGGCCCTTTTGCTAACTCTGAGTTCGCGTTGTGTAGTGACATCCTTTCTGCTATTGTTGAGGTGTTCAGATTTTCCTGTTTCCACCCAACTTTTACCTTTTATGTTCTCCCCTCTTTATGTCATTAAAAATAGTGTTTTTGCTCCTCGCGCTTGCGGGCGTTCTTGGAGCGGTCATTGGTTACACCTTTAGGTGGCTCCTTGTTCTTGCACGCAAAGGCTCTATCGAGCTTGAAGTTAAGCAAATTCTCCTCACTGCTAAAGAAGAAGCAAACCGCATAACTTCCGGTGCGGAAGAAGAGGCTCGTCAAAAAGCAGTTGCTGTCGAAGCAGAGCTCAAAGATAAAGAAGAAAAAATTACCCGGGCAGAGGACCGTATTTTTAAACGTGAGGAATCTCTCGACAAAAAACAAGCAGAACTCGATGAAGAAATTGAGCGTGTTAAAAATAAAATTGAAGAAGTAAAAACGATCCGCGAACGCGCAGAAGCTATGCTTTCCCAGCGCGCTGAAGAACTTGCACGTGTGGCAGGCATGTCAAAAGACGCTGCGCTGCAGCAACTCCACGCAGAGTTAGAGCGCGAACATGCAGAAGATATGATGGTGCGTATTCAGAAACTTGAGCGCGACGGTATGGAACGTCTTGAGCGCCGTGCACGGGAAATTCTTACCACTGCGATTCATCGCCTTGGTAATTCAGTTGCGAGCGACACCATGGCAACCGCAGTAACGATTCCGAATGACGATATTAAAGGAAAGATTATCGGTAAAGAAGGCCGCAATATTAAAACTCTTGAGCGTGCAACGGGTGTAGAAATTATTATCGACGACACCCCTGGCTCTATCGTGCTTTCTTCATACGACCCGATTCGCCGCGCAGTTGCCCGTGTTGCACTCGAAAACCTTATCATCGACGGCCGTATTCAACCCGCAAAGATTGAAGAAACGGTAGAAAAAGCAAAAGGTGAAATAAATAAAATCATTAAAGAAAAAGCTGAAGCCGCAGCATTTGAAGCGGGCGTACTTAACCTCGACCCTCGCCTCTTGATGATATTGGGTCGCCTCTACTTCCGCACATCGTACGGTCAGTCGGTGCTCCAGCACTCGGTAGAGATGGCGCACATTGCCGGCATGATCGCGGAAGAACTTGGTGCAAACCCAGCAGTCGCACGCGCAGGCGCACTTTTGCACGACATTGGTAAAGCCTTGGACCACGAAGTACAAGGAACGCATGTGGAAATTGGCCGTCGTGTGCTCGCTAAATTTGGCGTCTCTGAAGAAGTCATCAAAGCAATGCAGGCGCACCACGAGGAATACCCGTACGAAACACCGGAATCTATTATCGTGCAGGTTGCCGACGCTATTTCTGGCGGCCGACCGGGCGCACGCCGTGACAGTGTTGAAAATTACATAAAACGCCTTGCAGATATTGAAGGAATCGCTAATTCATTCACCGGCGTTGAGAAATCGTATGCCATTTCTGCAGGTCGCGAAGTGCGGGTATTCGTAAAACCAGACGAAATGACCGACGTTGCAGCTCGAGAACTCGCACGAAACATCGCAGTACGCATTGAAAGTGAACTTAAATACCCCGGAGAGATCAAAGTTACGGTAATTCGCGAGACTCGTGCCATTGAATTTGCACGATAATTTTGTTTTTTGTCAAAAAAATGTATCCCCATGGCTCTATTGCAAGGTTTTTTGGCAGTCGTATACTACCAGCACAGGGTACACGGTTCATTTACCCGTTAATAAACCCTTATGAATAAGCAAGATATCGCAGAAAAGGTGCATGGCGTCCTTGGTACAACCAAAGCAGACGCAGAACGCGCAGTCGAGACAGTGATTGAAACCATTGTTTCAGCCCTCAAAAAGAATGAGGAGGTCTCTATTGCAGGTTTGGGCATCTTTAAGACCAAAATGCGCGCCTCTCGCACGGCACGCAACCCGCGCACGGGTGAATCAGTTCAGGTTCCATCTATGCGAGTGCCTAAGTTCCAGGCTGCAAAGGCCTTGAAAGAGGCAGTTAAATAGTAACAGAACCTCAATTGTGTGCACACGAAAAAATCCGGCAATTGCCGGATTTTTTCGTGTGAGTGGCCTAAGCAAAACAGCTTTTTCACAAGGTCTGGCCCGAGAGGGCTTCGAGCCCGATACGGGAGAACCGAGGACCTTTGAAAAAGCTGTTTTGAGAAAGGCCTTATTAACGAACCTCTGGTTTAAGGATGTCGCGGATGTCGTAGAGCGGAATCTGGACTTCAAACGACCCTACTGCGTACGCCGCAGCCTGATACGGCGGGATAAAGATGCGCAAACGGTCGCTGTCTACCACAAAGTTCTCAAAGTTTTCTGCACGGGGTGCCAAACCTTCTTGCATAAGCGTTGCAACAGCATCTGCCCCTGCGCGCTGTGTTATCTGCTCGGTTACTTGGCGCGTTGCCTCTTCGGAAATGCGTTCAAGGTACGAACTACCACTCTGGAAAAGGTCGCCGAGCGCAACGGTACGCCCTTCAAGGTCGAAAACGAGCGTGCGATAGTAGTTGTTCGGGTGTGCGCCACCTGTGTCGGTAAACACATCGAACTCATACGACACATACTCTCCTGAAGAATACGGCCTGTATGCGACATTCAAAGAATATTTAATAAGGTTTTCCTGCAGACGTGCTTTTTCCGTCTCTGTTAAATTCTCTGCGACGATGCTTTTAAAATCCTGCATCTCATCTTGCAAGAGCTCTTCTATAGCATCTTGAGCGCTATTTTCCGCACCCCACCCTCCGCGTTCTACAAGAGGTGTCTCGTCAGGATAGGTCATCTGGATGGTGTAAAAATCCGTTTCTTCTTTGTGTTGGCGATCCCCGCTTTCAATCACTGTATACGAAATAGCAGGACCTCGGTTAATAAAGAAGTACCACCCGCCAATAATGAGCACAATAAGAATCAATACAACAGCTACAATACCTCGTCTGGTCATGTTCGTTACTTAATCAGCTTGTAATGAATCCGGTATGAACGTGTGCGGGATGGGAGAATCGAACTCCCAACTACAGTTTGGAAAACTGTCGTTTTACCACTAAACTAATCCCGCTTTTGCTCGAATCGTACCGTATACTAAACCAATATGGAAGTCCTCTCTACCCTTCTACGGGCAATCGACTCACTATTTATAACAATTACTATAGCGCTTGGGAGCGCTCTTGTAGCACTCCACATCGACTTCCCTCCCCTTACCTCCTACGTACCTCAAGAAGGAGAGGTGCTTGAAGTAGAGCTACCCATTACACACACCACCGTCGCCATATCTATACCCACCAGCACTGTTAAAAAAACACCCTCTACGGCTCAAAAACCGGTTTCTACTCCCCTTTCTTCCCCTTCTACAGCCACACAAAGCGCTTCTGGCACTTCTCCTAAGCCGGTAGCGATCAACTACGAGGCGGTAAATGCAAATACCCGAGCATCACTTGTAAATATTCTGTGTATTGCCCGGAGCGGAAGCGGTATTGGCTCTATTTCAGGCTCAGGGATCATTGTCGACTCGCGTGGAGTCATTCTTACCAACGCTCACATAGGCCAATTTTTTCTTCTTAAAGATTATCCAACGCCTAACAGTGTAGAATGCACTATTCGCACAGGATCGCCCGCAGAGCCACGGTACAAGGCAGAGCTACTCTACCTACCACCTGCATGGATCGATGCGAATGCGAGCCAATTAAAGGCAGAGAGGCCACTTGGTACCGGAGAACACGACTACGCCTTCCTCCGTATCACTGCCTCTGCAGACCTCAACACTCCCCTTCCTGCCTCTTTTCCTAACGTCGGCCTTACAACAGACGACCCAGAGATCGGTGAAGAAGTGCTTCTTGCTGGGTATCCTGCCGGTTTTCTTAACGGAACATCAATTGAACGCGATTTATATGTCACTTCAGCATTTACCGTCGTGCAAAAACTGTTCACCTTTGACGAAAAAGGCTTTATTGATGTTATTTCGATTGGCGGCACCGTACTTTCGCAAGGTGGAGCTTCTGGCGGCGCAGTCGTACGCGGTAGCGACAGTCGAGTTATGAGCCTTATTTCGACTGCAACCGCAGGTGCAACGACCGGCGACCGAGACTTACGTGCCGTTATGCTGAGCCATATTAACCGAAGCCTTGCCGCAGAAGGCAAAGGAGGTATTAAAGCACTTTTGAGTACAGACATAGCAGAGGCAGCGGCTGATTTTGCCACAAACGTTGCCCCAGGAGAGCGCGAGAAGCTGATTACTGCGCTTAACAACTAAATTGTTCGCCACCGAGCAAAGATACCTGCAGGGAGAAGTCGCTTTTTTGCCTTGTCTTCTATAGTAAGCTCGCCATATTCGATCGAACCACCATACTTTTCCTGTAAAGGCTCTAGGTTATACGCAAACGCAAGTGGAGAATACCCTTCGGCGTAGCCGTTTATAAGGATACCGAGCGGCTTTTCAGTCAGTAATTGGCTGCAAAGTTTAATAAACTCCACCAAATGCTCCTCGATTTTCCATAATTCATCCTTAGGACCATGACCAAAGGCCGGCGGATCCATTAAAATAAGGTCATATTTGTTACCTCGCTTCAGTTCACGCTCTACAAATAGGCGTACATCTTCAACAATCCAGCGTATAGGAGCTTCGCTCAAGTTTGAGGCTGCGGCATTTTCTCTTGCCCACGTTACAGCTGTTTTAGAAGCATCTACATGTGTCACTTCAGCGCCCGCAGCAGCCGCAGCGAGCGTAGCCCCGCCAGTGTAGGCAAAGAGGTTAAGCACTTTCACTCCCCTGCCCGCTTTTGTAACAGATTCGCTGATCCAGGCCCAATTAGCTTCCTGTTCCGGAAAAACTCCGGTGTGCTTAAAGGAAGTAGGGCGAATAATAAAGGTAAAACCGCCAAACTGGATCGGCCATTCCTTAGGAAGCGTCGTTTTAGTAATCCACTTCCCCTCCCTACCCTCGCGTTCGTAGCGTCCGTCCGCCTTGTGCCACTCTGACTCCGGTAAAGATTTTTCCCAGAGCGCCTGTGGGTCGGGGCGTACAAGCACGACATTACTATATTTCTCAAGCTTTTCTTCACCGCCACAGTCGAGGAGTTCATACTCTCCTCCTGAGGCCACTTGCAAGGTTACACGTTTCATCTGGTCGGGCTGCTGGGAATCGAACCCAGTCATCTTGCTCCCAAAGCAAGCGTACTACCGGTATACGACAGCCCGTTCTGGAGGATTTCCTCCGGTATGACTCGAGAATAACATACTAAAGGACAATATTCTCTATCAATTCGACTTTTGCCTCTTTTCGTACTCTGTCTAGATAAACACAAGCGAGGTCAATTTGCCACTCCACCTCCTCCCCCACCTTATGGTCCAACAAGTACGTTTGTATGGCTCTATGGAGGCGTTTAAGCTTAGAGGAATGCATATTTTCCTCTGGCCGGACTGTTGCACGTGAAATATCTTCTACTGATTCACATGAAACAGACTTAACCTCAACAAATACGAGCTTATTCCCCCGCTTTGTCACAATGTCTATCTCTCCCCACGGCTTGAGGTAGTTTCGCTCAATGACAATATCCCCTTTCTTTTCAAGATAGGCGCAAGCAACTTCTTCTCCCATATCACCTATGTTCCGCTTAGCAGTCTTCACTGGGTTCACGTGTAACCTTGTTAGAACGTTTCTATTGAAACGTTTTGCTCATATGTAGAGACATCTGAGACTTGTCTTTAATACACATCTCCACAGACTTATCCACAGATGTTCTTTAAAAAGCCTTATTTTTCAACAAACCTAAAACTCACAGGATGGGGAATAAGTCTTTGACCTTAGAGCCCCTTAAAACACACTTTGGTGCGGCCAGGGAGAATCGAACTCCCAACTCGTCCTTGGCAAGGACGCATTATACCACTTAACCATGGCCGCAAAATGTACGAACTTGTGCTCCCGGAGGGACTCGAACCCCCAACAACTGGTTCGAAGCCAGTCGTGATATCCATTTCACCACGGGAGCGAATCCCGGATAGCACAACCAGAGTGTAGCAGTTAATCACATTTTTTTCAAAATCCTACCGACTCGCAGTAGGGTCTGTTACTATTAGCATTATGAAGATTAGGGCAGGGGATGTTCCATCCCCGGTTTCACGTATAACAAATACCTTGGAAAAGGCTGGTTTTGAAGCTTGGATTGTCGGCGGCTGCGTGCGCGACCTCTTTCTAGGTAAAAAACCAAACGACTGGGACGTAACAACTAACGCCACACCCGAGCAAATACAAGGCTTATTTGAAAATACGTACTATACGAACGAATTTGGCACTGTAGGGGTGGTTAATGACGGGGAAGAGGATGAAACTCTTAAAATTGTGGAAGTAACGCCATATCGCACGGAAGGGAAGTATAGCGACGCTCGTCGGCCAGATAGCGTTACTTTTAGCCAAAAATTAGACGAAGACCTTAAAAGACGCGACTTTACTGTTAACGCTTTGGCGTATAGCCCGAGCTCTGATGAGCTGGTTGACCTTTACGAGGGCATTAAGGACATAAAGGACGGGATCATTCGCGCTGTGGGAAATCCGGTTGAACGCTTTGGAGAAGATGCCTTGCGCATAATGCGTGCGGTACGGCTTTCCGCAGAGCTCGACTTCCAAATTGAGGCTCAAACTAAGGATGCAATGGGGGAGTGTGCCAAGCAGTTAGGCAAAATCTCTAAGGAGCGCGTGCGCGATGAGTTTATACGGACACTGAAGTCCTCCAAACCCATGAAAGCCCTTATTTTAATGCATAGTTTGGGTATTTTGGGCTACGTTTCACCTGAAATCGAGCGTGGGGTAGGGGTGGAGCAGAACCAGGCACATTCATTTGATGTGTTTGAGCACTCTATGCGTGCCTTGCAGCACGCCGCAGACAAGGAATGGAGCCTAGATATACGCATTGCAGCCTTATTTCACGACATAGGAAAGCCAAAAAGCCGCCGCTGGTCGGACGACAAGCACGACTGGACCTTCCATGGACATGAGGTAATAGGGGCTAAAATGGCTAAAAAGGCCCTGGAAGACCTTAAGTTTCCACGTGAAACTGTCGACAAGATAGAAAAGCTGGTCCGCTGGCACATGTTCTTCTCCGACCCGGACAAGATCACACTCTCTGCCGTTCGCCGCATTATCCGCAACGTGGGGAGGGAGAGTATCGACGACTTGGTGAAACTCCGCATCTGCGACCGGATAGGTACCGGCCGCCCGAAGGAGCAACCCTTCCGTCTCCGGGTCTATCAGTCCATGATCGAACAGGCACTCCGCGACCCCATCTCTGTTGGTATGCTCGGGATAGACGGGAAGCGTCTCATGGAGGTGACAGGGGAGAAGCCGGGGCCTCGACTAGGGTGGATGCTCCACGCACTACTGGAAGAAGTTTTAGATGACCCGAAAAAAAATTCCGCAGAGTATTTAGAAAAAAAATCTCAAGAACTTTCGCAACTTAACGATGCACAATTGCGCAAATTAGGAGAAGAAGGGAAGGAAAAAAAGGAAGAAGCTGAAGAAGAAAACGTAAAGGACATTCGTAAGAAATACTTTGTATAACAAGGTTTTTTCAGTGTACTTGCAACTTATCCACATAAATTGTCTTTAATGTCCTTTACTCTTTTTTAAAGGACACGTACTATCAATATCGGATAACGTATTGAGTTTGATTTTGTACCCTGTATCAAAGATCAATACAACATAGTTCTTTCCGTTCACAAAGCCGATAGCTACGGCTGGACCATATTCACAGACCCCTTCATAACGTTGGACGTGTACGTATATCTACACTAGTCTAAATATTTTTGGGAAAGAGGTATTACGCTTCCACCCAACAGTTCGAGTTCGTTAGGTCATTAGTTCTTTCGAAAGAGTCTCTGAATAGGTAATGGGTCCGAACCCCTCGCAACATACTCCTAGAACGCGAGGGGTTTTTTGTACCCAAAAAATGAAATCAATGGAGCAGAGTAAACACTCCTCTTAAAAATAGTGTGGTCCGAGAGACTGCAAGAATCTCCTTTGTGCAGGAGTGAGGTATATCTCTCCGGAGCAAAGGAGATTCTTGCAGTCTCTATGCTTATAGCTCTAGCAATACAGGGCAGTGATCGGAACCAACGACTTCTGGAAGGATTTCTGCCTTTTTAACCTTATTTTTCAACGCTTTTGATACAAAAAAGTAGTCTATACGCCAACCGACGTTCCGTGCACGAGCGTTCGCAAAGTGGCTCCACCACGTATAGTGGCCATTTCCTTGGGTAAACAGGCGAAAAGTATCAATAAAACCAGCATTTACAATGTTTTCTATGCCTTCGCGCTCTTCGTCGGTAAAACCCTTCTTACCAACGTTCTCCTTAGGTCGCGCGAGGTCGTCCGGCGTATGAGCAACATTAAGGTCGCCACAAAAGATGACCGGCTTCTTTTCCTCTAACCGCTGCACGTACTCCAAAAAGGCCGGGTCCCACTGTTTGTGGCGGAGCTTCACCCGGGAAAGGTCGTCCTTAGCATTGGGGGTATAAACCGTGACCACAAAGTAGTTGTCAAACTCTGCCGCAACAACCCGGCCCTCCTTTGCCGGGTCACCGTACCCATCGTCAGAAAGCTTGTGTTTACTAGTTATGTCGGCTGGTAGACCTAAGAAAACGCTCTTTGGTTTGACCTTGGTAAAGATAGCAGTGCCGCTGTAGCCCTTCTTTTCCGCAGAGTTCCAAAACTCTTCGTACTCTGGCAAATCCACCTCACTTTGGCCCTGTTCGGCCTTTGTTTCCTGTAAACAAATGATATCTGGGTTGTATTTCTTAACAAAAGGCACAAAAAGCCCCTTCTTATGTACCGCCCGGATCCCATTAACATTCCAGGAGATTAGTTTCATGCGATCAGAATACCATGGTAGGGTAGACGCCAGGAGGTGAAGAATGGAAGACCCTAGAGAACCTATCGAGGAGCGAATACTCCGCATGGTGGAGGAAGCTGCTCTGGAGTTCAAACAAACAGAAAAGCTTCCAACACAGGAATTTGCGGACGAACTGCGTGAACTTCGGCAACAATTAGGTATGTCAGTGGAGGAATTCTCAGCACAATACGACATATCCACGGCTGAGATTCACACCGCTGAGCTAGCCCGAGGCATCAAGCCTTCAACTAAGATGCGGTTGTTAGTTTCCATGATTAAAACAGATCCGCAAGCTGTCGCAGACCTTGTTGCCGCAACAAAGAAGAAGAACTCGAGGCCTCAGCAATCCTGAGGCTTTTTCTTTTACTTCCTTCTCTGGCCGTGGAATTTTTTATGGATTTCGCGCAGGTGTTTGTCGGTAATGTGGGTGTAGACCTGTGTTGTCGCTATGTTTGCGTGGCCAAGCAAGGCTTGCACGGAGCGTAAGTCGGCACCGTTTTCCAAAAGATCCGTTGCAAACGAGTGGCGGATAACGTGCGGCGTTACTTTGCGCGTAATGCCCGCTTTAATTGCATACTGTTTAATAAGACGCTCCACCGAGCGGGGAGTAAGACGTAGTTCATGCGCATTTTTAGACGCTTTGCCCATTTGTATAAAAAGCGCTTCATCAACATCACCGCGTTTGTCTAAGTAGGCTTTAATTGCAGCCTTTGCCTCTGTCGACAAAAACACTACCCGCACCTTTTCACCCTTACCACGTATAGAAAATTCATCGCGCGAGAGGTCTAAGTCGCGGTTAAGCGAACAAAGCTCAGACACGCGCAGACCTGTTGAGAAAAGCAGCTCCATTATTGCCTTGTCGCGCAAGGCGCGTAGCGTAGTGCCTTTTGGTCCTTGCATCAGGCGATCGAGTTCTTGCGAAGAAATAAGGTCCAAGTCGCGTGCGCCCACCTTTGCAAGCTCAATACGTTCAGGATTAAGGGATTCTATGCCGCGTTTGCGCAAAAACTTTAAAAACGCGCGGATCGAGATCATGTAATAGTTCTGCGTCTTGTGCTTCATCGTGCTCGAGGTGCCTGGTTGACGGTTTAAGTGGAGGCGGAACTCGCGTACCGTGCGCTCTTCTATATGTTTTGGAGCAGAAATCTTCGCAAAAGCTATAAACCGCGTAATATAGCGGTCATAATTCTCAACCGTCTTAATACTGCGGCCTTTTTCGATCTCGAGATACTCCAAAAACTCGGTCTTTAGGTTAAGGAGCTGGTTTTGAGCCATACGTACACACTATTGTAACGCGATATTGTGCGACCTATATAAAAAGAAGCCCCGGTGTTAGCCGGGGATAGGGAGCAAAGAAAAAAGCTTGTCACGTTTTGCCCACAGATCGAGATAGAGCAAGTGTTGCGCACGAGCTCTTGCAAGATTGTGTTCAAACAGCGAGGCATATTTTGAAGAATCATATCTGAAATACGACTCTTCAAACGCATCAATGATGTACCGCGCTGCGAGCTCAAGCGTGATCTGCGCTATGCCGACAGGAATAGAGCGCCACTCTTCCCATTCCATGAAGGATGCAAAGGAGGCGTATCCTTCGAGAGCTGCTTTATACAAGTCGAGGTTGAAACTGATGGACGCATCATCTTCGTTTTTATTCGCACACCAGCTGCGCAGCGCATCGCCAAGTTCAATAGCAACGGGCGCTCGCATGAATGTGTCGAGGTCTAGCAATGCAATCGCTCGCGAGCCACTTTCATCGAAGCGAATATTAGCGAGCTTCAGATCGCCATGGATAACACGGATAGGGACACCTGCAACGCGGGGCAGACTCTCCAAGGCAGAAAGGATAGCTAACCCAAGCGGCCCCAGCACCTTATACTTTGACGAAGCCGCTTCCCGCTTGAGCATTATATCCAGCTTCGACATAACCCCGTCTGTATCGTGGAAACCAGGCAAGACGTGGAGAAACACACGCGAGAAATCACTCAGTGCTGCATGCGCTTGGCCTGCTAACCTTCCAGCTTCATATATATGGCTTTGCTCGGCGGCAACAACATGTGTAGTCCCAGGAACAAACGTAAGCATGCGCCACCAGTTTTTTCCATCTTGCACGTACAACGACCCATTCAAGGAGCGAACTACTTGAGGAACTCCCACTCCTTTACTAAGCAAATGCGAGGACACTGCATCAATATCTTCCATAAGAAGGGGAGAGAAAGCAGGATTCATTCTTTGTAAGATGTAGGACTGCTCACCAATTGGACTCGGAACGCGCACACGATACGTTTCGTTTACGAGCCCGTCGCCAAATGGCTCAACAATCGCCATCTCAACAGAAGGGAAGTAGTGCGTAAGCACTTCGGAAGCTTTCATAGGACACCTATTGTATGAGGAACGATCTATGTACCTTAAACCGCTGGCACTATACCCCGGTTTCCGCTTAAAACAAGGCCCCTAAAGGGAGGACTTGCAAAAGCTTAATAGCTGTGCTACGATGGTGCCATGCTGACAAAGCGCAAAAAGGAGAAGGTTATTAAAGAAGTCGCGATCCATGATACGGATAGCGGCTCTCCTGAGGTGCAAATCGCTATTTTAACGAAGCGCATCGACGAGCTTACTACTCACCTTAAGAAGCACGACAAGGACAAACACTCTCGCCGTGGTCTTCTTCAGATGGTTGCAGACCGCCGCACCCACCTGAAGTATCTCGAGGGCAAAGACAAGAAGCGTTACAACGCAATTGTTAAGAAATTGAGCCTTAAAAAATAAGGGTCGTTTTCTTTTTAGACACCTGGTAATACTTTCACCAGTTGTACGTGGTATATACTAAAGTAGGGTACAGCCTATTTTTGTTTTTTGTCAGCAGAAGTATTTTTATAAAGTTTTTAGTTCTTAGTTTTCATGGCTATCATTAAGCATAAAAGCCAGCGTGTCGGCATTTTTATTGACACGCAAAACCTCTACCACAGCGCAAAAAATCTCTATCGCGCAAAGGTAAACTTTGGCAACGTCGTTAAAGAAGCGCTCGCGGGGCGCCAACTTATTCGCGCCGTTGCATACGTTATCCGCACCGAGTCCGAGGAGGAAAAAGGCTTCTTTGAAGCGCTTAACAAACTCGGCATCGAAACAAAGGTGAAGGACATTCGCGTCTTTGCTGGCGGCGCTAAAAAAGCAGACTGGGACATCGGTATGGCCATCGACGCTATCGCCATGTCTGAAAAGCTCGACACCATCGTCCTTGCAACCGGAGACGGCGACTTTGAACCGCTTGTTGAATACTTGCGCTACTCGCAGGGCTGCCAAGTGGAAGTTATTGCCTTTGGAAAGTCCGCTGCAGGCGTACTAAAAGAAGCTGCAGATGATTTTATTGATATGTCTGACAACCCACGAACCTATCTTATTGGCCGCGGCGGAGGAAAAGGATTTTCTATCCCTGGATTTAGTGCCGCGCCAGAACCCGAGATGCCTGAACCGCCAGAGAAAGGGGAGAGTAACGACAGTGAAGATCCGGCAATAAAAATGTCGGGCGAAGAGTAAAAGAATAAGAAACCGCCGCGACCTACAATAGGTCGCGGCGGTTTTTAAGTTGTTTACCTCCAACACGGATTAGGTGGCCGTGTCGTAAAAAACCATGAAAGGTCCTTGTTTTGATTGAACCCGACCCAACATAGCAGTTGCCGCTACAAGCTGTCGCAACATGGAGGGTTCCATCTTCAACTGAGCCTGTGCGCACCCAGCAATTATTATAAGGTTCGGTATGCGCCTTCCTACAATTTGACGCGCGCCCATCAATGAACCACGAACCAGCGGGGGTCGACACACAAAACGACTTTTCGTCGGGGCCAACACCTTTTTGACGCAACCGAGAGTCATCCCAGACAACACCATCTGGAAGTTGTCCCGAGAATTCTTCTCCTGTATCGAAAATCTTGTATCGCCCGTTTCCAAGATCTTGCGCAAGGCGACATTTAATTGCTTGACTTGGTCGAAAACACATCAGCAGTGGAAGCACAAGGCTCCAAAACACGCTACTTATGCGCAACCTGCGACTAATCCGTTCTATCTTGTTCCACACTGGAGAACCTCTTTCTTTGCTCTATACAAAACATACACACCAGAGCAATTTGTGTCAAAAAGAAATCGCCGCGACCTACAATAGGTCGCGGCGATTGTTAATGTCGAACAAGTCCGACTTCTGGATACTCGCGACGCCTGAAGAGGGCAACGAGGAGAAGCCAGAGGACGCGGAGCACGATGGCAAGTTGCACTACCACAATCCATCCTTCACCGAGGAAGCCCCGGGCAGCCGCCTCAACTTGTGCTGCCATGTGGTCGGAGAGCAGCGAGGAGATGCCGTGGATTGTAGCGATCAAACTCGCGTAGATCGTCTGCACCGCATTAATGGGCACAGAAGCCTCGCTCGGCAGTACCGGCTCGATCCAACTCCAGATGGCTCCGAGCCATACGGTGTTGAAATCGAAAACAGTAATGAGTAGGTGAGGAAGAAAAACCCACACCACCCCGATCACCAGCGCAGCAACGCCAAGCGTGCTCCACTTAAGAACAAGATACTTTTTTAGAGTCATGCAAACTCCTAAGAGCTGATTTCAATTACCGTATTAATTATACCATATTTAATAGACAAATGTCAAGTTACTCTTTTGCACCCGAAAAAGCTAGTAGGGAAGGGGCATTTTTGGTAGAGTCTAGGAAATGAACGTACAAAAGTTTGAGACAGAAGTTGGCGGCAAAAAATTAATAGCAGAATTTACCGACCTTGCAGAGAATGCAAACGGCTCGGTTATTTTGCGCTACGGCAACACCGCCGTGCTTGCGACCGCAGTCATGAGCGAGAAAACGCGTGACGATATTGACTACTTTCCACTCACTGTCGATTACGAAGAACGCTTTTACGCTGCAGGAAAAATTTTAGGCAGCCGCTTTATTAAGCGCGAAGGTCGCCCGAGCGAACAAGCAACACTTTCGGGCCGCGTTGTCGACCGTACGATCCGCCCGTTATTCCCACAACATATCCGCAACGAAGTGCAGGTCATTATTACTGTACTTGCACTCGACGAAGAAGATCCTGACTCTGTTGCAGTGAATGCAGCATCACTCGCACTCGCGACGTCGAGCATTCCATGGCATGGACCAGTTGCCGGCGTTCGTATCGGTAACGTAGGCGGAGAGAGCGTCATCAACCCAACATACAAACAGCGCGAGACCGCAACACTCGACATTCTTGCCTGCGGTAAAGACAACACGATCAACATGGTCGAAGTTGCTGCAAACGAAGCCAATGAAGACGAAGTTGCGAGCGGTCTTGCACGCGCTGTCGAGGAACACAACAAAATTATTGCCTGGCAGAACGATATTGTTCGCACGATCGGGAAGCCGAAATTGTCTGCAGAAAAACCAGAGGTTCCTGCTGCACTTACCGCACTCTTCGAAGCGGAGTTCGCACAAAAAGTAAAAGACGCGGTCTTTTGTGGCACTCCAGGTAAGGATGCTATCCACGCTGTGCAAAAAGAGTGGAAAACTCGCGTCGAAGCAGACGAAACACTCAAGGAAATTAATCCGGGCTTAGTAAAGCGTTTTCTTGAAGACAAGGTGGATGAAGAAATTCATCGTGGCGCAGTCGAAGAAAACAAACGTGCTGACAACCGCGCGTTTGACCAGCTACGTCCGCTCTATGCAAAAGCAGGAGGGATTTCTGACATCCTCCACGGCTCAGGCATCTTTTACCGCGGCGGTACACACGTGTTTACCGCTCTTACGTTAGGCGGCCCTGGCGACTCACAGATTGTCGACACTATGGAAGCACATGATGAAGAAAAGCGCTTCATGCACCACTACAACTTCCCACCATTTTCTGCAGGCGAGACCGGCCGCGTTGGTGGACAAAACCGTCGCGCAATTGGCCACGGTGCACTTGCAGAAAAAGCACTCGTCGCAGTTATTCCAGACAAAGACAAGTTTCCATACACCATTCGCTTGGTGTCGGAGTGTTTCGCATCAAACGGCTCAACCTCGATGGGTTCAGTCTGTGCATCAACACTTGCACTCATGGACGGCGGCGTGCCGATTAAGCGTCCCGTTGCCGGCATTGCGATGGGCCTCATGACACACGGGGGAGGATACAAAGTGCTTACCGACATACAAGGTCCTGAAGACGAATTTGGCGGCATGGACTTTAAAGTTGCCGGTACCCGCGAAGGTATTACCGCGATTCAACTTGATATTAAACTCGATGGCATTCCAGTTGCGATTTTGACCGAAGCACTTGCAGGCGCCCGCACAGCACGGTTACAAATTTTGGACGTTATTGAAAAAGAGATCGCACAACCACGCCAAACTATCTCACCTCGTGCGCCAGAAATTGTGACCATGAAGGTAAAGCCGGACCAAATTGGTCTCGTTATTGGCGGCGGTGGAAAAACTATTAACGGCATTAAGGATGTGTCTGAAGTTGACGACATCACGATCGACGACGACGGTTCTATCTTTATCACCGGTAAAAACGGCGCAGCACAGATGGCAAAAGCCATGATCGAAGCTCTTGTGAAAGAGTACAAAGCAGGGGAGACATACGACGGAGAAGTAACTCGCATGATGGACTTCGGTGCATTTGTGCGCATTGGTCCTGGCAAAGATGCAGAAGGATTGGTTCACGTATCTGAAGTCGCACCATTTAGGATTGAAAAAGTAGGTGACGCTCTCACGGTAGGGGAAAAGGTGCGGGTTATAATTAAAGAGATCGACGAGAAAGGTCGCATAAACCTTTCTATCAAAGCGATCGACCCGGACTTTGCAGCACGCAAGGGTCTCAAACCAAGCAATGCCTCCGCAACCCCAAGAACCCAAAGACCTCCCCGAGAATAAGCCTGCTGGAACACCTCCCTCTAAAGCGCAGGTGGATATTGATAGTATTCTGCTGCCCAAAAAAGAAATTCATTCCCCTGCAAGTGCGCAACGCGTAAACGCCAGCGTACTCCTTGAACAAGAAACGAACGCGACCCTACTTCCTAAAAAAGAGGAGGGGGCTTCGGTGCCTGTGCCTACTCCTGCCGTTCCTAAAAAAGAGCCGGAACTTGTAGTGCCGCTTAAGACATACCAAGGCGACGTAGAGCAGTTAGTGGAACACAAGAATGTGTCTCTTACTCATATTGCAGCAGCAGAGGCAGACCGACGTGCGGCAACACCAACACCCGAAACAGAACCACCGCAACAAAAGGGAAGCTCTTTTAAAAAACTGAGCATGATCGGACTCGGGGTAGTGTTGCTCCTTGGCGCAGGAGGCGCAGTAGCGTATGCACTCTTAACCCAAACAACTCCCACAACCCGCATTGCCGACAATCCACAAGCGCCGTTTATTTTTGTGGATAAGACGCAGCTTATAGAACTACCACCTACTGCGCGCACTCGAGAGTCGGTGATGAGTCTGTTGCTTACCGCACGTACAAATGTTGCACTGTCGCTTGGCCTCATGGGACGACTGTATATAGCAACGCCTGCCGCTTCAGCCGACACTGCGCCACAACTGGTAACTCTGCCCACACTCCTTTCGCTTCTTGCGCCCTCTGTCCCGGGAGAGCTTGTGCGCTCAATCGATCCAACATACTACACACTCGGCATCCACTCATTTGATGAAAACCAAGCATTTTTGATTTTTAAAGTTGATTCCTTTGCGACTGGCTACGCAGGTATGCTTGCCTGGGAACGCACGATGTATAACGACCTCTTGCCGCTCTTTAACCGCACCCCGAGCGTGCGAGCGGGGGGAGTGGCAGCAACCACAACGCCACCTGTACAAGTACTGCAAACTACTTTTTCTGACCAGGTTGTAGAAAATCGTGACGCCCGCGTTGTACAAAACCAATTTGGAGACATTTTGTTCCTTTGGACCTTCCTCGACCGAGAGACCGTCGTCATTACGACCAATAATCATACCCTGCTTGAGATTATTACCCGCTTTACGGATATACCGCTTGTACCGTAGTATTAGGGTATGAATAGCGACCAGATTGCACACTTTAAAAACAAGCTCGAGGCAGAAGCAACAGAGATAGAACGCGAACTTTCCAATATTGCCAAGAAAGACCCGACACAAGCAGAAAATTGGGACGCTACTCCAGGCGGTATCGACACCCTCAGTCCACTTGCCGACCCGAACGAAGCCGCAGATCAGATTGAAGAGCTTACACAAAACAATATAGTGACAGACGCTCTTGAAGCACGCCACAAAGAAATCAAAGCGGCACTTGCAAAGATAGAGGAAGGGACGTATGGTACCTGCGAGATTTCTGGAGAGCCGATTGAAGAAGAGCGCCTCCAAGCAAATCCCGCTGCTCGTACCTGCAAGGAACACATGAGCCAAGAGGAGGATTTGGCTTAATTCCTTTGCTCGACAACAGAATATCCGCTTAACCGCACGACTGCTCATGCACTACGCACGCGTTTTTGGCGCTGAAACTCAGTTGCTGTCTCCCTATATTGTTTCTATAGAAACGGATATATCCCGCGGGTTACACTCTTTTACTATTGTTGGATTACCAGACAAGGCGGTTGAGGAATCGCGCGACCGCGTTGCCGCCGCAATTAAACACGCCGGTTTTGAATCTCCTAAAAGCCGCAACCAAAAAATAGTTATTTCTCTTGCACCTGCGGACCTTAAAAAGGAGGGGCCGATGTTCGACCTTCCTATCGCACTTTCGTATTTACTTGCCGCAGACGATATCCGTTTTGATCCGGAAACATATTTGTTTATTGGAGAGTTGTCGCTTGATGGAAAGCTGCGCCCGGTGCGCGGCGTGCTACCGCTTATTGCAGAAGCAAAAAAGAGGGGAGTGAAAGCAGTGTTTGTACCAAAAGACAACGAAAAAGAGGCTGCCCTCGTTCCAGGAATCACTATCTACGGCGCTGAAAGCTTGATGGATGTCATTGCACATATCGACACCAAAACAAAAGAGCAGAAGCAAAAGCTCACTCCTGCGCCGCAAACACAGATCGAGACAAAAAATATAGAAACGCAGTTTGCGTTCGAGGATATTCGTGGACAAGAAACCGCAAAGCGAGCCGCAATTATTGCCGCAGCCGGGGGACACAACCTCGGCCTTTCTGGAACTCCTGGCACCGGGAAAACCATGCTTGCTCGTGCGCTTGCTTCCATTCTTCCGCCGCTGTCATTCGACGAACTGCTTGAAGTAAACAGTATTCATTCCGTTGCAGGCACATTGCGTGGAGAGTTGATGACCGTGCCGCCCATTCGCTCACCCCACCACACCTCGTCATACGTATCTATCGTGGGCGGCGGGGCTTCGCCAAAACCAGGGGAAGCAACGCTCGCACACCGCGGCGTACTCTTTTTAGACGAATTCCCGGAGTTTGATCGCCGCGTTATCGAAGCACTGCGACAACCTATGGAAGACCGCGTTATTTCTATCTCGCGTTCAAAAGGCAACGCGCTTTTTCCAGCACGCTTTACCTTAGTTGCTGCAATGAACCCGTGCCCGTGCGGCAATTGGGGCCACCCGGAAATTGCCTGCGTCTGCACACCAAGTGCGCTTGAACGCTATCGTCGGAAAATGTCCGGACCAATTGCAGACCGCATCGACCTGTGGGTCACTATGGGCCCCGTAGAATTAAAAGAACTAGGGAAGCGTTCTGAAAAGGGAGGCGAAACAACTGCCGCAAGAGAAAAAGTCCGCAAAGCTCGCGCTTTGCAAGAAGCTCGATATAAAAGCAGAAAAACAAATAGCGAGCTCTCGCCGCGCGACTTGGAAGACTTTGTGCCGCTTACCACCACTGTGCGCGCAACACTCGAAAAAGCAGGGGAGCGCCTTGCACTGTCGCCGCGCGCATTCCATCGCGTGATTAAAGTTGCACGTACGATTGCCGACTTAGACGACGCTCCAGACATTAACGATTCACACATTCTTGAAGCGCTGCAGTATCGCGAGCGCAAAAGCTAAAAATCCTCTGGTACTATTACAGAGTAATGAAAAAGTTACTCATTCTTATTATTTTGTGTGTTGCAGCGCTGTTATTTTTCTTTAACAACTCAGAAGCGCATGCACAAGAAATAGGATTTCCTTTTGGCGGCAGAATAATCGCAGTAACGCCGTGCATTAACGGTCTGATGGTAATTCTTGGGCCTCCAACTCCTATGCGACTTATGTATCCAATCGGGGCAGTGTCGTTCCCATACGGACCACCTCGCACACCAGGGCAGTGGATACTTGGTAAAGCAGTTCCCGGCGGCGTATGCACCTTAGGAATTTTTATCCATATTCCAACCGCCGGCACCATCCTCTTCCAAGGTTCAAGTCTTATTTAAAGTAAAACTCCGCCAGCTGGCGGAGTTTTTAGTGTGCAAATGGATTTGCTGCACCGCGGACTTCGAAGTGGAGGTGGAAGCCTGTTGATTTTCCGGTGTTGCCTACCCGTGCAATAGACTGACCCTGTACCACTTGGTCACCCACAGACACAAGCAGGGCGCTCGCATGAGCATAGAGAGTTTGCGTACCATTGTCGTGTTGCACAACTATGTAGTTACCGTAGCCGCCGTTCCATGCACCTCCACCGCGCGCAACAATAACTGTGCCGGCAGCAGCTGCAAAAATACTTGTACCCGACGGAGCGCCGATGTCGATACCGTTATAGCCGTGTACACCCTGAGTTAAGACACCGCCATTAACTGGCCAGCTGAAGTAGCCTCCGATCGTAGGTCCACTCGCACTTTTTAGCGCAACAGAAGAACCTGAAGATTTTGGAGCAACAGGCGCTGTTAGTACAATTTCTCCATCTGGAATTAACACCACGCTTCCTACTGCAAGCACGCCTCCAGCGTTAAGGTCGTTATATTGTGCAATTTCTTCTTCGTCTGCCTTGTACTTCTTTGCCAGACTTGCTAACGTGTCGCCTTTTGCAACAGTGTGGCGGATGCCGGTAATAGGGAGGATAACCAATACGTCACCAGGGTGGATCTTGCCGCCTTTAATGTCGTTTGCCCACACAATGGTGTTAACAGAGACATCAAACATTTGTGCAATGGTCGACAGAGTATCTCCTTCGTGGACCGTATATACACTAATGTGACTGGAGTGAACTCTGTTTGAGGCATCAAGAAGGGTGCCCGACGGGCCTACGTCAGCCACAAGAGCCGAGTTGTTTACAATAACAATGTCGCCGCCGCCTTTGCCTGCCTTTGGGTCTAAGTTTCTCGCAGGTTCAAGGAGGGGAAGGGTCTGAGAGTTGTATGAAGAGGAATAGGCGTTTGTCAGGGTCGCAGTCTTATCGAAAAAACTCCCCAATACCGAAAGGAGTCCTGCCTGAGCAAATACTGGCACAACCAGAGCCGAAAAGGCAGCCGCCCCTACTCCTAACTTGATAAATAAGGGTTTTTTAGCCTTTTGCGAGAAGGTAGTATGTGAGTTTGAGTCTAAAATAAGCCTATAGCTTTGTTCGTTCCCGATCGCAAAGACACATAACTCGTGTGCAAAAGGGGAGAAAAAGCCAATTTATCCTGAATTTCTGGTGATATTTCCAAAAAATGGCTTAACAGAGCCATATTTTTGAATTTCCGTGCGGTACTTTTCCACTATACCTAGGGGAAAAGTAGAGTCAATCTAGACAAATGAAGGGATGTGGATAGTAATTTTTTGATATAAATGACTGATGAACCATCTCGACGGGCTTAACGAAGCACAAAAACAGGCAGTTCTTAAAACCGAAGGTCCTCTTTTAGTGCTCGCCGGAGCAGGAGCAGGCAAGACACGGGTTATTACTCACCGCATGCTCGAGATAGTACGTCGTGGCACAGCCCCGGATAAAATTCTCGCCATTACCTTTACCAACAAAGCTGCCTCGGAGATGCGCGAGCGCGCCACAAAGCTCTTGAGTCAAGACCAGGCAACGACTCGCCCCGCGTTTGAGCCCTTCCGCCCACCTTTTGTTTCAACCTTTCACTCGCTTGGTCTTACTATTATTAAAGAGAATGCGAAGCTCTTGGGTTTTAAACGCACTCCGGCTATTTACGACCGCAACGACTCCCTTCGCACAGTAAAAGAGATCCTTAAACGGATAGGGGTCGAGGAAATCGAGCCTCGTACTATGCTTTCTATTATTTCTCGTAATAAAGGTGAGGGGAGGACTCCGGAAGGGTTGATGAACAAAGCTGAGTCGAGCCGTGACCAGCTGGTGGCCCGTGTTTGGAGCGAATACGACACCGAGCTTCGCAAAGAAGGCGCGCTCGACTTTGACGACCTTCTTGCGCGCGCAGTACGTTTTTTGGCACACAACCCTGAAGTGACGAAGCGGTACCAAGAACGGTGGCCCTACATTCATATCGATGAGTATCAAGACACCAACCGCATCCAAGCGGAAATGGCCGAACTTCTAGTCGGTCCTGCAAAAAACATTTGTGCCGTTGGCGATATTGACCAGACTATTTACGGCTGGCGCGGAGCAGAGATAGCCAACATCATGTCGTTCGAAAAGAAGTTTCCTGGCGCGACGGTTATTTTGCTTGAGGAAAATTATCGCTCTACCAAAACGATTCTTGCCGCAGCAAACCAGATCATTTCTAAAAACGTGTTTCGTCCCGAAAAAAACCTCTACACTAAAAACGACGACGGGGATATGATTTCGTTCTATCAAGCTTTTGATGAAATGGACGAGGGGTCGTTCATTGCGCGCAAGATTACCGAAGGGATGTCTCGAGGGATGCAGCCAAAGGACTTTTGCGTCCTTTACCGAGCAAACTTCCAGTCTCGTGCCATAGAAGAAGCACTGTTGCGCGCTGAAGTGCCGTACCAAGTGTTGGGCACTCGCTTCTTTGAACGTAAAGAAATTAAAGACGCGCTGTCCTTTGTGCGTGCAGCACTCTACGAAACAAGCGCCGATGTTGCTCGAGTCGCGAACATTCCTGCACGCGGTATTGGTAAAGTGACGCTTCTGAGAATGCTCGGCGGCAAAGAACACGAACTAACAGGAGCAACGCGTGAAAAAGTACAGCAGTTTAGAAATTTACTGTCGCGTATTGCTGCTGCAAGCACCACCTTGCCCCCATCTCAACTCATTCGCTTTGTGATGGAAGAAACCGGGCTTGAGCGCATGATCAAAGAAGACAAGATTGAAGGTGCTGAACGGCTCGAAAACGTGCGCGAACTTGTGTCACTTGCGTCTCGCTTCGACCCACTTCCTATTGAAGAAGCACTCACTGCGTTTTTGGAGTCTGCCGCACTCCAGAGCGACCAAGACGAACTCAAGGAAGACGCTAACGCGGTACGTCTTATGACCGTCCATGCTTCAAAAGGATTGGAATTCCCTCATGTGTTCATTACTGGTCTTGAAGAAGGGCTCTTTCCGTACGAACGAGAAGGGGATGAGGACGGGGATAAAGAAGAGGAACGACGCCTGTGCTACGTAGCACTCACCCGCGCAGAGAAAAAAATCTTTTTAAGCTGTGCATCGTATCGCACAGTGTTTGGCTCAAAAAATGCCACGATACCATCGCAATTCCTTTCAGATATTGCACCCGAACTTATACACTACGAGGCACCGGAACGCATTGGGCGCACCATTTATCTTGAATAGGTCGACCACATTCACCACACACATGCTAAAAAAGAAATCGCTCGGTCAGCACTTTCTCACCTCTAGCCACTACATAGAGCTTATTGCCGATACGGCAACGGTTACAAAAGGGGAGTCGGTACTCGAGATCGGTCCAGGCGAAGGAGCGCTTACCGCAGAACTTCTTAAGCGTGGTGCACGAGTCACTGCTATAGAAAAAGACCGCCGACTTATACCGTTTTTAACAGAACGGTTTAGAGACGCTATTGCAGACGGCAGCCTTACGATACGAGAAGGGGATATTTTAGAGCTTTCAGCAAAAGACATAGGTCTGCACCCAGGCTACGCCTTAGTCGCCAACATTCCGTACTATATTACTGGCGCTATCCTCGAGAAATTCCTTACTGAGGAACTCCAACCATCGCGCGCAGTATTGTTAGTGCAAAAAGAAGTAGCGGAGCGCATCGCCCGGAGCACCAAAGAAAGCATTTTGTCACTATCGGTCAAAGTATTTGGCAAGCCTTCATATATAAAGACAGTGCCTGCCGGTGCTTTTTCACCTCCACCCCAGGTAGACTCCGCAATATTGAAGATTGAAGCCATTTCTCGGCAAAATTTTACTGCTCCTGAGCAAGAACGTCGGTTTTTTAGCATTGTACGAGCTGGATTTGCTCAAAAACGCAAGCTATTAAAGCGTAATTTGGAATCTGTGTTGGGCGAGAAGGCCGCTTTTGCTCTTACAGATGCTGGTATACCCGACAAAGCGCGGGCCGAAGATGTGCCCCTCATAGACTGGCTTAAGCTCAGCAAACACTAGTTAACAGCCTACCCATTTATATGAAGAGAGGTTGAAAACCCTTGGTATACTTACGTGTAATGCCCGTACGTAGTTACTTACCATCCGCTCAGTTTGTAGTTATTGTTGCCTCTATTGCACTCGCTGGAGGGTTAGTACTGGCCGCTCAATATATAACTGATGACACCTCACCACGCGTATTGACTACAAACACCGCAGTTCCACAACCTGACTGGAAAACAGCGCTCTACGAGGTACAAGGGACTAACCCCCTTGAAATTCAAAGCGCCGCGTCTGTGCAAGCAAGTTTGAGCGAGCTTATAAATGACACGCAAACGGGAAATATTACTAGCTCGGTCGGTCGGTCTCTTTTTTTAAACCTCACTCAAGCTAAATCCCAGGGCCTTGGAGGAGACGTTCCTACGCAAGAACGCCTTCTTGCTGAAGCAACAGCAAGCATTAAGCCTTCGGTCGCGCGCGTGTACACCAACGCAGAACTTGCGGTGGTGAAAGATTCTCCAGCCGCCTTGCGTGCATACGGAAATGCACTTATCGAAGTAATTGCTGCACACCCACAAGCAAACGTACAAGCTGCGTACGTAGCAGTAGGACAGGCAGTCGACACTGACGATGCTTCAAAACTCGCTGCGCTTGTCACCATTGGGAAAGAATACGCCGCGATCGCGGCAGACCTTGCAGTGGTGCCTGTGCCGCAAACAGTGTCACCCCTCCACCTCCGCATCATCAACAACTTTAGTCAGATAGCCGCAACCTGCGAAGATATGCGCACTATTATTAGCGACCCGTTGCGCGGCTTCGGCGGCATGCAGGCGTTTAATTCTTTGACCGGCGAAACGAGCCGTCTGTTCACAAACATTGCACAGTCGTTTTCTAAAAACGGTATACTTTTTGATAGCGATGAACCAGGTGCATCCTGGAATGCGTTTCTCCCACAATAATTTTTATGCGACGACCAATATTTTTTATTCTCCTCACCACATTCGCAATCCTCGCACTCATGTTCTTTTTATGGTTCTGGCTTTTGCGCGCACCTCTACCAACAGACACAACCACCGGACAACTAGGGGAGGGAGGAACACGCACGCCCACAACCGGCACATCACCTACTGCAGGTAACGGACAAACGCCCATAGGCGGCACCACCAACCCGGGCACTAATGTGCAAACTCCTATTACACCACCAGGTGCCGGAGGAGCGACTCGTCCTCCAACACAACAACGTCCAACAACAGGATCTTCCTATTCTTACGTACCGTATACACCGGGCGGAACGTGGCTCAACGGAACCTACGTGACTACCTCGACGCCTTCTGGCACTGGTTCGCCGCAGCAATTTACTCCAACTCCAATAAACCAACTTATTGATGTCGATATTAATGGAACAGGGTACTTCCCCAACACACCGAACGGTAGTGCCGGTACCGGCATTGGGAACGGCCTTCTAGGGTTTGGTATCGCTGCTGTCGGATGCACCGTTGGGTTGCTTAATTCTGGCGCTGCAGCGGGGGCTGGTGGCGCCTCGCTTGCAACAGACGCGGTAACGGCAACAGTTCCAGCAGTCCCTGTTGCAGACATCACACTGCGCGTACAAGGGTCAGTCCAGATCGCTCAGCAGGGCTCTCAAAACTATAAAGAAACATTTTTGGATTGTATTGCGCGCACCATCGCGCGCGCTGCTATCGACCGGATCACTGCCGACATTGTCGACTGGATCAACTCTGGTTTTGAAGGCAAGCCAGCATTCGTACAAAACTTTAGACAATATTTGAACGATGTCGGTAATCAGGCTGGCGGAGAATTTATTTCCGGCAGCAAGCTCGCGTTTTTGTGCAGTCCGTTTCAATTGCAGGTAAAAATTGCCGTCGCGAAGAGTTTTGCACAACGCAACAGCAGCAGTGGGGAAGACAACGCCTGCACCCTTAACGACGTCACGAACAATATTCGCGGCTTTATGGAAGGAACCTTCTCAGACGGAGGATGGCCAGCATTTATAGAGTTCACTACCGCAGAAGCAAACAACCCCTTTAGCGCATTTATGACCGTACAGGCACAGATCGGTAACGAAATAGCGAGCGCACAAGCAGAAGCACAACTAGAAATCCAGCTCGGTAACGGCTTCCTTTCCCAGAGAGATGAAAATGGCAACATCGTAACTCCAGGCACAACCATAAACGCCGCTTTGGAGAGAACTGTTGGGCAGTCGCTCGAGTCTCTACAGTTGGCCGACAACTTTGATGAAATTATCAGCGCTTTGGTGAGCCAACTCATGACCCGCACACTCTACGGCGGTCTTGCAAATCTGAGCGGTCAAAACGGCTACGCAAATAACTTCATCAGCGCCGAAGACGAGCAAGCAAAGGAGGCTGCCGAAGCGTTGCTTGCAAGTTTGCAGGGGGTAGTACAGCAGGCACAGCAGTATGGTGTTGCAAAACAAGGAAGCATCAGCGATATACAAAATGCACAGAACTTGCTGCAATCTCTTTCAAACTGTTGGTCCGTCACTGCTTCATCTTCCGCTCTGTCAACCGCACAACAAAGCCAGGCACTTATGAACATGCAGAGCGCTGTTGCTGCGAAAGCAAATCTTGAAAACAGGATCACGGCGCTTAACCTCGACATCACCCGTGCAAATGCCGCCATTACAAAAATAGAGCAGTTCCAAACTAACGCGCTTGCCGCAACAACCAAAGCACAGATCAACACCATAAGTGCCGAATTCGCCGCTGCGCGTAATTCCGGCAGCCTTATTAGTGCAACCGATGTAACCAACGCTCAGCAAGACCGCACTACCTTACAAGCGGAAATGTCATCTCTTAATCAAACCACCAACGCTCAAGTAACCCAGTGTTATGCATTTGGCCAGTAATCTACATAAGAAAGCTTTCTTTAAAATACTCACGGGTCTCGTGAGTGTGGTGGTCATTGGCATACTCGCGTTTTCTCCACTGCAGCCGCTTCTTACAATCCAACCAGCACACGCACAAGAAACTACTCCTCCACCACCAGAACCACCAACTCCAACAACCAGAGTAGAAGAAACGAGCTGCGGCATTTCAGGCGGGGAAGAGTTTGCGATGTGTATCTCAAACGTTGTGTATGTGTTTACGGTGGGTATTGGAACAAGTGTCGCATGGGTTGCAAGTACGTTTTTTAGTTTTACGGTCGGCATGGCGCTCCAAGGCGACACCTACAGGCAAGAATTTGTAGCGACTGGCTGGACCATGTTGCGCGACATTGCCAACATGTTCTTCATTCTTATTTTGGTTTACATCGCCTTTCAGCTCATGTTCCAAGCCGAGACCCACAACACGATGCACACCTTGGTCTGGGTGATTTTTATAGCACTTATCATCAACTTTAGTTTTTTTGCAGTGCGCCTTGCTATCGATGCAGGAAATATTTTAGCGACACAGTTTTACAACCAGATACCGGGCACCGTACTTATTGAGGGAACTAACGCTAAAGACATGACCACCTCTCTCATGGACGGCATAGGGGTACAAACCGCGCTCAGCACAGAGCCGTTCCAGCAATTTGTCGCAAACGACCCTGGCTTTTTAAATACTCTTATTACGCTCTCATTCATATATATCTCGGTAGGCATTATGTTGTTTATGCTTGCCGCGACACTCCTTATGGTAGGCGTAAAGTTTTTAATGCGTATAGTCGTCCTTTGGATAGCTATTATCGCTGCGCCACTTGCACTCGTTGCAAGCGCGTTCCCCAACAAAAAAATAAAAGGGTACTACTATTTTTGGCAGGATGCACTTCTGAAGCATATTTTTTATCCAGCAGTGTTCCTGTTTGTCTTTTTCATACTCACGCTGTTCATGGAAACGTCTAAGGCGGAAGGGAGTGGTACTATTTTGGGCGATATATTTGCAGGACTTTCTAAGGTGGAAGCCAACCTTGAGGGCATTGCACTAACTGCGGTACTTATAGCCAATATCGCGATTCGTCTTGGCTTCGTGATTGTCATCCTGTACTTGGGACTTAAAGCAGCAGACACACTTGGCGTCTACGGTGCACGCGCAGGGAGAAGCTTTACTCGCTTTGCAGGGAACGCCATGTTTGGTACTGCAGGATTCGCAGGCCGCCGCACGGTCGGCTGGGCTGGGCAACGCTACGCACAAAGCAACTTTGGAAGAAATGCTGCTGCTAATGGCGGCATGCTTGGCCGCACACTCTGGAGAGGGGCAGGACGATTGGGTAATGCAAGTTTTGATGCGCGCACGGTGCCGGGCATACGCACCGGCTTTGGTGCACCAGTAGGGGTAGACTTCGGCGGAGCGGGTGGTCGCGGTGGCTACAACCAAATTGAGAAAGATCGTCTTAACCGCCGCATTGGTGAAGCAAACAAACTTAAACCGTCTGAGGGTCAACTGAAAGCCGCAGAAGAACGCGGGGTAACAAATGCTATTTCTAATATGTCTGACGAGCAGAAGGCAAACCTTGCAGCAGCACAAAAGAAATTTGCCGAACAGGAACAGATCTTTAAGGCTGGCGGCATGTCTGAAAACGATTTTGGAAAAGTACGCCGCGCCTTCCAGGATACTGAGGAGATGAAGCAGGTACGTACTGCCATCAAGGAAGCTCAAGCAGCAACAGGTAAAGAAAATAGCAAGAACTACGCAGAGTCTATTAGTACTAGAAATATTGCCAACCTTGGCGGGTTCGCAGGAAGTCTTATCCCTGGTGTCGTCAGCAAAACAGACAAAGAAGCTGCTGCTCGCATAACGAGAGGGGACAAGAACCTAACCGACAACATCAGTAAGTCGATCAAAGATGCTCTTAAGGGTGTTACTCCGAGCGTGGGCACAGGAACTCCAGGCGCCGCCACTCCAACAGCTCCTGGTTTTGTAATGCCGAGCCTTGATGAACTTAAGAGAGTAGCGGGTGGTGGTAAGTGGAAGGGGGCAAAGCCTGTAGGACTTGAAGGAAGACCTGATTCAGAAGACATACGCGCTGCGATTAAAAAAATGAAAGCTGTCCCTCCAGAGGCAGAAAAAACGCCACCGCGTTTTGCTACTCCAACAACAACACCTATCGAACACGGAAGGAACGATTACACACTGGGTGGTTCTAGAGAATTGGCGAAAGATGAATTGGACGAACAGATTGCATGGAATAAAACCAACTATAGCGCTCGCGGAGAGAAACTATCTCAAATCCCCGATGCTCCAGACGAAAAGTACGAGAGTCAATTTGGAAGAACGGATTACGCTCAGGGTAACGACACAAGAAAATATTGGCTCAAGGATCAAGTTGAGAGAAACACTACCAACTTCAGCGCTCGGGGAGATGATTTATCTCCGGTCACTACCCCTGCAACTCCTCCAGTTGCTCCGGCACCTGCCGCTACGCCTGTTACAGCAGCTGCAACTCCTCCTCCGCCGACACCTCCAACTCCAGCAACGCCTGCACCTGCTGCAGCAAAACCTGTCGAGCCTGAGGTTGAAGAAGTTGTGCGCGGCATACGCGATGAATTAAGCGCTGCACACGAGCGCGATTATACAGCCGCGGCTCATTCTCCAGCAGAATCTGAACACCAAGGCCAAGCAATTCCACTTGATATGTCTGCTCATAAAGAGGCTGTGCCGGTGGGAGGGGAGTCACACGCGCCAAACTTTGGGGCACGTGAGCATGGTGACGAGCAACTTGAGACTCTTGCTCACAGACTGAAACACCTCGAGCAACGTCTTCATAAAAACGCTGAAATAACTGAAAAGAATACCCACGCTCTTGAGCGCGCTGCAAACGAGGTTGCTAATATAAATATTCCAAGCGCTCCGCGCTCTAAACCACGACCAGACGAAATAGCGGAGGTACGGACAGCTATCGTGGACCCGAACCAACCTCGCATGCGAGGAGGGAAGGACGACAAAGGAGGAAAAGTAGCGTGATAGTATAAAAACGTATGGACGACGATGTTCTACAAAAAATTCAGGCGCGCTTAGCTGAGCTGCCTGCCGACGTGCGACAAGCGATCCAGTCTGCAGACTTTGCAAAAACGATCCAGACTATTGGCGCAAAGCACAAACTCCATATCGACCAGATGTCTGCAATTGAGGACGAGGTATACCTTGTCATGCTCGGCTTTGAAGACTCCTCTAAACTAAGTAGCAATATAGCGAGCGCCCTTTCTATAGACGCTGCAAAGGCAGACGAGGTAGTAAACGACATAAACACGGGTATCTTTTTGCCTATCCGTGCTTCTATGCAGGCCTTTATTGCGAAGCAAAAAGGCGAGACTCCTGCTCCAGCGGAAGAAAAAGCTGCACCAGTTACTCCTGCAGACATGATGCTTTCACAAAAGACCGTAAGTATTCCTGCACAAAATGCCCCAACTTCTGCTACTCCTGCCGCTGTGACTGCTCCTAAAATAGGGAATACCTACAAAGTTGACCCGTACCGCGAACCGGTTGAGTAATTTTGTACGCTATACTGGAGAAGATGCAGTATCAAGTACCTCAATTCATCGAGGTCGAGGATAAGATCTTTGGCCCGCTTACGTTCAAGCAGTTTATTTACATCGCCGGCGGCGGGGGCCTCTGTCTCGTCTTTTTCACGCTACTTCCGCTCGTGCTGACTTTTTTTCTCTCTATCCCCGTTGTAGTACTTTCTCTTATGCTCGCATTTTATAAAGTAAACGGCCGGCCGTTTATTAACGTGATCGAACATGCCTTCGGCTACTTTTTTGCAAGCAAGTTGTACCTTTGGAAACAGCGAGAACCAAAACAAGGCGCAAGTGCTCCAGCGGCAAAGTCCTCTACACTCGAGGCTCGTGTTGTTACACCGACACTGTCTGAAAGCCGTCTGAAAGACCTTGCATGGTCTCTTAACATTAAAGACCGTGGCGCCCCAGCTCCAGTGGAAGGGGAGCGCACGCACCTCGAACTATAATCTCTATGGCAGACAACGCAGCTAAAGCAAAAGGAACACAAGACTTCGTACCTATTAAAGAGGTGCGCGATGGCATCGTTATCCTGAAAGACGGCTCCTTACGCGCCCTCCTTATGGCTTCGAGCATCAACCTGGCGCTTAAATCGAATGACGAACAGCAGGCAATTGTCGGACAGTTTCAGAACTTTCTTAACTCGCTCGAGTTTTCAGTCCAGTTTTATATCGAGTCGCGCGACCTCGACATCCGCCCCTACATTGCCTTACTTGAAGAACGGTACGCGCAAGAACTTGACGACCTTATGAAAATCCAGATCCGCGAATATATCGCTTTCATCAAAGACTTTACCGAGCGCGCAAACATTATGAGCAAAAACTTCTTTATTATCGTGCCGTACGAACCCGCACTTATTTCTCGCTCCGGAGGAGTAAAAGGGGTTGTAAGCAACCTTATTCCAAACAGTAAAGGAGGGTCGAACATATCACTCAACGACGAGCAGTTTGAACAGTATCGCAGCCAACTAGAGCAGCGCATGGCGGTCGTAGAACAAGGACTCGTCCGCACAGGCGTTCGCACGGTTAAGTTAGGCACGGAAGAGGTTATTGAACTCTTCTATAAGTTGTTTAACCCTGGCGAGTTAGAAAAACCATTGCAAGTAGCGCAAGTACAATAATATATGGCATTGTTCGACTTTTTAAAATCAAAAAATACTGCAGCGCCAATATCACCGGTGCTTCCTGAGCAAATTTACAAGCAAGGTGTCTTGGAACTTCAGGATGTTATCGCTCCGTCTGCTCTTAAGATAACGCCACGCGAGATTAACCTTGGCGACAAAATCGCCCGCACGTTTTTTGTCATGTCGTACCCACGCGTACTCAGCGACTCGTGGTTCGCACCCATCATCAATCTTGACCGTGTGCTCGACATTTCGATATTTATTCATCCGATAGACTCTGCGGAAATTTTGCGTAAGTTCCAAAAAAAGGTAGCAGAGGTACAGTCACAGATCATGACAAGGGAAGAGAAGGGGTTGGTGCGCGACCCTGTGCTCGACACCGCATACCGCGACCTTGAAGACTTGCGCGACCAACTACAACAAGCACAAGAAAAGCTTTTTGACGTAGGAGTGTACATCACCATCTACGGCTCTTCGAATGAAGATCTCGACAAAGCCGAGTCAGAAATCAAGTCGATGCTTGAATCGCGCCTCGTATACGTAAAACCAGCACTCTTCCAGCAAGTACAAGGGTTTAAAACAGTACTACCGATAGGGAACGACGAGCTTGCTGTTAACTCAAAACTTAATTCGTCTCCTTTGTCTTCTATGTTTCCGTTCGTGTCGTTCGACCTTACGTCCGACAAGGGTATTCTCTACGGTGTGAACCGCCACAACGCTTCGTTAGTACTCTTCGACCGCTTCAGCCTCGAAAACTACAACTCGGTAGTGTTTGCAAAGTCTGGTTCTGGTAAGTCGTATGCAATGAAGCTCGAGATTCTGCGTACACTCATGTTCGACACAGAGGTTATTGTGATCGACCCAGAACGCGAATACGAATTCTTGAGCCAAGCCGTAGGAGGGAGATACTTTAATATTTCACTCAACTCTGAACATCATATTAATCCGTTTGACTTGGCCGCTGCACGCGAGGACGAGAGTCCTGCGGACATACTCCGCAGCAATATCGTGGCCTTGGTGGGCATGTTCCGCATTATGTTCGGTGGCCTTACACCAGAAGAAGACGCTATTATCGACAAAGCGATCACCGAAACCTACGCATTGAAAGATATTACGCCTGACTCAGACTTTTCTCAGATAGAACCACCCCTGCTTTCCGACTTCGAGATGGTGCTCTCCGGCATGCAGGGGAGCGAGTCCCTGGTGCAGCGTTTAAGTAAATACACAAAAGGAACCTGGGCTGGTTTTATTAACCGCCCGACCAACGTCGACATCAATAAAAAGTTCGTCGTATTTTCAGTGCGCGACATGGAAGACGACCTGAAACCGGTCGCCATGTACTTGATTACGCACTTTATTTGGAACGCGGTCCGCAAAAACCTCAAAAAACGCTTACTCGTGATCGACGAGGCATGGTGGATGATGAAGTCCGAAGACACAGCAAGCTTCCTCTACGGGCTCGCAAAACGCGGTCGCAAGTACTACCTCGGCCTTGCCACCATCACACAAGACGTAGACGACTTCCTAAAGTCGCCATACGGGTTGCCTATGATCACTAACTCGTCTTTGCAGCTTCTCTTAAAACAATCGCCGACCTCGATCGATAACCTACAAAAAACATTTAACCTCTCGGACGAAGAAAAGTACTTGCTCCTTGAATCCGACGTAGGAGAGGGGATCTTCTTTGCAGGCCTCAAACATGTCGCGATTAAAATCATTGCCTCATACACTGAGGACCAAATAATTACCTCTGACCCGTCGCAGGTGCTCGCACTGCGCAAGCGACAACCCTCTGCCTAAATGACCAAATACCTGTTTCTTTTATTTTTTGCGGTGTTTATAGATGGAATACAGATGTTCCTTGCTCTTTCCTTTTTAGGGATAGGCTCATTGGCTACCGCAGCAGTCGGTTGGATACCATTTATAGGTCAGGCAACTGCGGGGGCCATAACCGGCGCAGGCATTGTATTAGGCATTGCTTTTAATTTTTGCCTTACGGTTACGTTTGGCGCCGCAATGATTATTTTCCTTGCATATAACAAACTGTTCGATTTTCGCACCTTTGTCATAGGAGGGGGAGAGCTGATCCCTATTATTAATAACGCTCCTTTGTGGACTGGGCTTGTTATCGCTTCCATTATTGCCGCAGAAAGGAAGAGAAAGACTGTCGCCACAACAACTGAAGAAGACCTTGCAACAGACGAGGAGCATGAAATAGAGGAACAAGCGGCACCAGAAGAAGCACCCGCCCTGTACGAAGAAGTGGCGCAGAGACAGCCCGTTGACGGTATTCGCGCGCCGCAAAGTATTCCCCGAGCAGCAAATGACAACCGCCTCAATCAAAAACTTGTTGCATAATAAGGGAATGCGGCTGCACACCTTCCTCTTCCTATTTGTTATGGCGTTTCTCTGTGTGCCTGTCGCACAGGCGCAAACTTCGCTTGGGAACCTTGACCCGGTTACCTTTAGTTTTTCCCCGGAACTCCCTGGTCCCTATGAACAAGTGCGTATTGAAGCAAAAGGGGTGGGCACCTTTTTAGGAGACGCGGTTATTACGTGGCGCCTTAATGGAGCAGTTGCGTTAACCGGCGCAGGAGAGCGAGTGTTTACCTTTACAACTGGTGCACTAGGCGCACAGTCGCGCATTGATATAACTATCAACTCTGTAAGTAAAGGAACTATCACTAAAAGTTTTGTCTTTATACCGTCGGTGGTAAACCTGGTGTGGGAAGCGGACACGTCCGTCCCGCCACTGTACCGAGGAAAGGCGCTCTACAGCGGTGGCTCAAATCTAAAGGTAATTGCGTTTCCAACGGTGGTAGCGAATGGAAAAACCATTTCATCTAACAATTTTTCGTTTCAGTGGACACGCAATGGAAACAAGCTTCCCGCACAGTCCGGGCTTGGTCGCGACACCCTCACGTTTACTGGAGACCAGCTTCGAACTCTCGAGACAGTTTCTGTCGACGTGTACTTTGATGACGTGTTAGTAGGAAGAGGCGGAGTATCCATCCCTGCAACCAACCCCTCACTCGTTATGTATCAGCGCGACCCGCTACGCGGCATTATGTACGACAAGGCGGCAACGTCGCCATTTAGCCTCGGAGAATCGGAGGCGACTCTCGTTGCACATCCATTCTATTTTTCTAATAGCAGCCTCGCTGCAAACAAAGTTACTTTTACTTGGACTATTAACGGCACTCCCGCTACAGGCCCAAACACCGCGCAGGGAATTATTACGTTGCGTCAGACAGGAAGCGGGGCAGGGGAAAGTCGCGTTAAAGTAGAAGCACAAAACACGGACGACACTTCTTTTATCCAACGAGCGGAAACTATGCTGCGTATTTTGTTTAACTCAAAACAAAATAGCGTCTTGCCTGGAACATTTTCTCTATGAAAAAAATCCTATTTTTTGCAGTGATTCTTTCTTCCTTGCTGCTCCCACGAGCTGAAGCATTTGCCATGTTTGAGTGTAGATATGGTTTAGCAGTAGCGCCAGAAAAATGGGCTTGCATAATTACTGTGGAAAGCGATATGCCTGCAAATCCTATTGCAGGTTGCTCTACCCAACAGGTGAGACTCCCTGTAGACAACTGTGGTGCAGGCACCTGTACTCCCAATATCACAACTTACTTAATTTGCAACGAGAGAGCGCTCGTTGGTTATGAATGCGAACCAACTTCTGATCCTCGTCATGTAACTAATTGTGACAGAATATCTGGAGAAGACGACGAAACTCCTCCTCGGGAGGAGGCACCCTCTATCGACTACTCTCCCTTGGAGCCTATTCCAGGAGTTACGACACAAGACGGAAAGAGTCCCGACTTTGTAAGCTTTATTAACGCACTCTTCCGCATTTTTATTGTAGTAGGGGCACTCGTAGCCGTCGCCACTATTGTAATAGGAGGCATCATGTACATGGTGAGCGAGGCCTTGCCATCGAAAGACAAGGCTCGCCGTATTATCCAAAATGCGCTCTACGGCTTACTGCTCCTTCTTGCAGCGTGGCTCATCCTGAACGCCATCAATCCGCAACTTACACTGTTTGGAACCACCACCACTGCACAGCCCGATGGCGACAAAGTTAACAAACCTTCAAGCACGACCGTTGAATCGTCCACTCCGTACGACTTCCTTCCCGCATCTGCTCCTTTAGCAGAAGAAATTCTAAACAGCGCACAATACAGGACCAAGGGGTATGTAGGGCTGCTGCCCGCAGCAAGCAACGGTCTTGCCATCTTAGCCATGCCATCAGATGCGGGAACCAAGGAGCAACAGCGCGCCACACTTTTAGAAAACATGCGCACCAACTGCACGCAACAACAAGGAGTACTGGAAACATACGCCTATACTGGCGGCACTGCGTACTACTGTGGAGACTTGGTGGAAGAAATTGCTATAAATGATGGCGAGGAAGAGGATCTTCTCGCTGCAGTTGTAACTAGTGTAGTTGGTTCTCAATGCATTACAGACTACGGGAATGGTAACCGCTACCGATGTATAAGAGGGGGCAGATTTGTAATCTTCTCTATTCCTAATAAAGACACTCCTGTTGTACAAGACACGCTCACAGCATTCAAAACACAAACATGCGCAATGATCCCAAACACTACCTCAATGTTTTTTAATGTTCCCGGCATCACTTCATCCGGACAACTGGTACAATTCTGCTATGAAGGAGCTGCGGCTCCTGCGGCGTTTCGATGATAAACAAAACATTTATTTACAGCGGCATAGGAATAGTTGTGGTGGGGGGTATTTTATATTTCCTCATTTCTTTCTTGTTTTCACCACAACCAGAAGGTCCCACCAACGTAGGGACCAACCTTGGTGTAACTGACATAAGCACCGCTGTTGGCACCACCCAAAACACAACAAGTGAAGGCACTCGAAATCCCCAGCCGCCAACATCTTCTACAGGGTCATCTCAAAAAATATTTAAAATAGCTGACGGTCCAGTGAGCGGCGCCACGTTTATCGAAACAAAAAATCCCACCACAACACTTGTGCGCTATGTAGAAGGCACGGATGGACACGTAGTTGATCTTGCGCTTGATGTTCCTGGCGCAATACCTAAAACCCTTTCAAATACTACTATTCCTGGCGTACTGCGCACACTGTGGGCAGGGCAGGGGAAAGTCGCGATACTTCAGTACGTTGATAGAACTACACTAAAGACCACGTCGCTTACGTTTACCACCCAAGCGACCTCAAGTGCCCTCGCATCTGCACGTATCCAATTTTTCCCCGACGGTATTGTAGACATTGCTCTTTCTCCCGACGGCACACAGGCGGCGTACTTGCTACGCACAACACGAGGAGTTGACGGATACATTGCAAATGCAAATGGTAGCAGTAGTAAAAAAGTATTTTCATTACCACTCTCTCAAATTCTTCTTTCGTGGCCCTCAGCAAAAACTCTCCTTGCACAGACCGAGAGTTCGAGCGATGCAAACGGAATTGTATTTTCAATTGATGTTGCAACAGGAAACACCGTACCTCTCTTACAGGCAACAGGTTTAATTGCCACAGCAGACCCTGCGTTTAGCTACCTGGTATACCAAAGCACTACGGTTCGTGGAAACAGACACCTTTCCTACACCCACAATATGCGCACCGGCACAGACCAAGAACTTTCTTTCAGTCCACTCGTAGAAAAATGTGTGTGGAACATGGCCACTACTAGCCCTATGTACTGTGCGTCTCCTCAACTGCCAATGCCTGCAAACTATACTGACTCCTGGCACATGGGTACAGCTTCTATGGCAGACACTATCTTTGCATACAACTTAACAACTGGTGGTGCAGAATCAATAGCAACACCGGGCACTAACCAAGGTGGCGTTGTCTCAGACGTTGCATCTATCGCTGTTTCGCCAAACGGCAAATATCTTCTCTTTGTTACAAAAGGCGACCGATCATTGTGGGGCGTACGCCTTACGCAGTAGGGGATTTATAGCGCAGCACAATATGGCGGAACTTTCCTTCGCCTTGAGACTCTGTTTTTATCTCTGGATCTTCTGCAAATAGTTCGTGTATCACTAAGCGTTCATACGCACTCATTGGATCCATCTCGACATCGTGTTTAAACAGACGAGCTCGTTGGGCAAGCATGCGAGCGTTCGCGCGCACGGCTTCCATTTTGTCTTCGTAGTAGTTATTGACGTCAATAATAAAATTCGCCGCCTCTTCGCCACTTTTGGTTTCGACCAGGCGCCGCGCAATAGTATTGAGCGCTTTTAAATGTTCACCATGGGGACCGATCAGTTTCTTTGAATCAGGAGAGGTGACCGCGACAACCGTGCGATGGCCAGTGGTGACGGTAATGTGTTCTGCCTCTGCATCAAGGAGAGAGATGAGTTTTGCTATCGTTTCCTTGAGGAGGTCGGGCTGCATGAGGTGGATGGTACCCAAAACCTCTGCTCCGTGCAACTTTTCGTTAGGTTAGGCCTCGTGGTGAGCGTTTTTACGCATCTGGCGACCAATTAGCCACTCCTGACCGAGAGAAAAGACATTGCCGCTCATGAAGTACAGACCTACTGCCGAGGGAAGAGTGTAGGAAATAACACCAATCAGCCCCGGAAGGAAGTAGAGCATCATGTTTTTTTGCATACGATGGATGCTTTGCTTCTCAGGAGAAAGGGTGTGAGACGGTTTGTTGCGTGCAAACGAGAAGTGTGTAACTAGGTATTGAGAAAAGGCAACCAGTGCAGCCAAAATAATGTTATGTGGAGCCATAAGATCCAGAAAACCGAGGAACAAGAGGTTTACCGTGGTAGGCACTGACACAAACGAGTAGAGAAGCTCGGTATTTACTGCCGGCAACCCCTCGCTGAAGAAGGCGACGTACAGAGCAATAAAGATAGGAATTTGGACCAACAGGGCCAAAATACCTGCGAATGGGCGGATTTTATACTTTCGGAACAAAGCCATGGTGTGCTTTGCTCGCTCAGGCGCATTATCCTTGTACTTGGTGTTTATCTCATCCAACTCGCCCTGCACAGCTTGCATACCCATCTGCGTGCGGATAGACGCAGTAAAGAAGGGGTAGAAGATGATGCGGATAATAAATGTAAGGGCAATGATCGCGAGACCAACTTCGCCTCCAGGCATAATGCCCACGAGGTAAATGAAGCCGTTATAAAGGGGTTGGACCAAGTACGTTTCAAACATGGGATTATATGGTTATAGTTTTTTCAATAATACCGCGATTTCTTCCCTAAATACATCGGTTTTTGCCTCTTTAGGAACAGTGCGCACAAAAAAGAGAACATGGAAGCCTTTTTCGGGTAACGCAGCACTCGCAAGAGCTCGGTACACCGCGCGGCGGGCCGCATTCCGCAGGGTAGCCTTGCGAGCAACAGCCTTAGAGACAATGACTCCCGCCTTAAAAGACCCTTCTTTTACAACGTATTTAAGAGACAGGGGAGCGGGAGAGCTTTTAGAAGACACGGAACGTCCCCGCGCGAGTATAAAAGCTACTTCTTGCGCGGTTACGCGCTTCCGTTTTGGAAGCATGGTGAAAAATTAGACAGTAAGGCGAGCGCGGCCTTTGCGGCGGCGGCGTACAAGGGTCTTACGGCCACCAGCAGATGCTTTGCGGCTCAAAAAACCGTGCGAACGAGCGCGTTTGCGCTTCTTTGGCTTGTAGGTCTGTGACATAAAGACAATATACAATATCCCCAATTTCTCCACAACTTGTGCACAACTACCCCTCTTTTGACGATAGGGTATTGCTCGCGTATCCTTGTTGTACCCAATTCCCGATATGACGACCACTAAAGAACTATGGGAAAACGCTCTTGTTGAACTGGAACTATCAATTTCTCGTCCTAATTTCAATACGTGGTTTAAGGATACCCACCTTATTCGTGTTGATGATGGAGTTGCCTATCTAGGCGTACCGAGTCAATTTGCCCGAGACTGGTTGTCTACTAAGTTTCATAAGGATATTTTGCGATCTTTGCGCGGACTTTCAGATACGATCCGCAATGTTGAGTATGTTATTTCACGCAGCCCTAAAAAAACTCCTGAAGAAGTACAACGTCCCCAAGGCGCGGAGCTCCCACTCGAGACTATTCATTCTAAAACAAACCTTAACCCACGCTTCACCTTTTCGTCGTTTATTGTTGGTCCGTTTAATGAACTAGCTCACGCCGCGGCACAAGCAGTGATCCGCAAGCCTGGTATTGCATACAACCCACTTCTTATTTATGGACCGTCCGGTCTTGGTAAAACTCACCTTATTCAGGCGATAGGGAACCATTTCCGCGTCCAAGCACCTGATCGTAAGATCCAATACATCACCTCTGAAAAATTTGCTATGGACTATGTGTCGTCTCTCCAGGCAGGAAAGGTACAAAACTTTAAGGAAAAATACCGTCAATACGACCTTCTCATCATGGACGATGTGCAGTTTTTGGCGAAAATGGAAAAAATTAAGGAAGAATTTTTCCATCTTTTCAATTATCTCCATGATGGTAATAAACAGTTGGTGTTTACATCCGACCAGCACCCGAACATGATTCCAAACCTTGAGGATCGTCTTAAATCGCGTTTTAACGCTGGAATGATCGTCTCGGTGACCCCTCCAGACCACGAATCACGGCTCGCGATCGTACGATCAAAAGCAGCTGCACACAATTTTGTACTCGCGGACGACGTACTTGAATACCTTGCAACTACCATAGAAGGTAATGTGCGTGAACTAGAAGGAGCACTGAACACCCTTCTTATTCAATTTGAAATGCGCGGGAAGCCTATTACTGTGCAAGATGCGAAAATACTCCTTCGTGGTTCTGGGAATGCTGTTAAAAAAGCAGTGTCTGTACAAGAAGTAGTTAAAACAGTGGCTGGTTTTTACGGCATAGAAGAGACGAGTATTTATGAAAAAACTCGTCGAAAAGAGGTGGTGCGTCCACGACAAGTGATTATGTTCCTATTGCGCGAAGATTTTCATATTTCATTCCCAACAATTGGTGAAAAGCTGGGGGGTCGAGACCATACCACTGTTATTCACTCGTGCGACAAAATAAAGAATGATATCGGTTCTGATAGTGTATTAAGTCAAGAAATTCATCAGATTCGGTTGATGTTGAAGTAGTGTGTATTAGTACTGCGTAGGGTGGGGAATAAGGTGTGGATTAGTAGAAGAGAAAGAGGATAAGAAAAACAACATGCCAACCTATCCACAGAGTTATAAAAAAATTACCCGACAGTTTTCCCCGATTCAAAAAGACATTCTAGCCTTACAAATCAACACTAAATCGAGTTACCCCCAGTATCCACACCCCTAATAGTAATAATAGATTTTATATAGATTAATTAACTAACACCTATGCGGTTTGAAACTAGCACAGAACAACTCCTCCAAGCAGTATCGGTTGCCACGCGCTTCGTAGAGCGTCGTGCAAACCTTCCCGTACTCGCCAGTGTGCTTATAACAACTGAAAAAGCTGGAAGGGTAATAGTGCGCGCAACAAACCTTGAGTGCGGTGTAGAACTTACTATTCCTGCAAAAGTGACCAATGAAGGGGTGGTTGCAGTATCAGGTTCTATTTTGAGTGGTTTTCTTGGAAATGCTAAAAGTAAGGCAGTAACAGCTTCTTTGGAAGGTGAAGTACTTAAGGTGGAGACAGAAAGGGCCTCTGCATCGATTAAAACCGTCCCACACGAAGATTTTCCTATCCTCCCAAGGGTTTCAGCATCTTCGTCTTTTATTGTTAAGGCGAGCGAATTACAGCGAGCTTTGCGAAGTGTGGTGTATTGCGCCTCGGTGTCCGCAGTAAAGCCCGAACTCCAAAGTGTTTTGGTGTTTGGAGAGGCGGGTAAATTAGTTGCTGCTGCTACAGACTCATTCCGGCTCGCTGAAAAAACCTTTTCACTTCGAAATGGGGGAAGTGTGCCGCAACTTCTTATTCCGATCCGAAACGCTACTGAGTTGATGCGTCTTCTTGAAAACGTATCAGGAGATGTAGAGGTGTATTACAACGAAAATCAAATTTCTACCCATATTGGCGATGTGTACTACACGAGTCGTCTTATTGATGGAGCGTTTCCTAATTATCGTCAAATTATTCCTACTTCGTTTTCTACTGAAGTGGTAGTGTTGCGAGAAGATGTTGCGCAAGCGCTAAAGTCCCTTTCTGTGTTTGCTGATAAGTTTGCGCAGGTGTCGTTTACAATAGATCCTTCTGATAAATCTCTTGTGCTTTCATCACGTAATCCAGAAGTTGGGGAACAAACATCGCGTGTGCGAGCGACTATTTCAGGAGGAGCAGTAACGCTTAACTTTAATGGGAAATATCTTGCAGATAGTTTGCAAGCAATAGTTGGAGATAGTGTGCGTATCCATTCAAATGGGGCAGGGAAGCCTATCCTTATTAAAGATGCAGGCGACCCATCATTCTTTTATTTGGCGATGCCAATGAATCGTTAGAACGATTGTGGCGAGGTTGAGGGTGCTGTGCCGACAGGAACCTGTGCACCATCTATATACCCATTTTGTTGCGCCCAGAGACGGACAGGGTACTCCCAGAGCGCGTACTGAGAGTCACTTTGTGGCTCGGTTGGTACTGGGCCGTTTGGATCGTTTTTAAATACCCAGTGTAGGATTTCGTGTACAGATTGCTCAACATACTCAATATTGTTTTGAGTAAACGTGGTATTTCCTTGCCATATACCACGTAGCGCTGGTTTGAGACCAGTTGGAGTGCTTTCACTACGAGAGAATGGGGTAGGAGGGGTATTAGCAAGAATGTACTGCATCATTTCTCTCCAGGCAGGACCTACAATAAGACCAGACACACGTTTTTCCATAGGAGAGTTGTCATTGTTGCCTGCCCAAATACCCATAACAACGTTTGGTGTATAGCCAATGGTCCACGCGTCTACGTAATTGTTCGTGGTACCAGTTTTAACCGCTACATCGTAGCCGGGAAAATTAAGAGCACTGTTACCAAGTGGTTCGCGCGCAATAGGGTCTGAAAGCATGTCGTTAACTTGTTGTGCAACAGTGGCAGGAAGTACACGTACTCCTTGAGCACGGAAGTTGTCTTCTATAACAACTCCTGATGCATCCTCGATGCGCAAGATTGCAGTAGTAGGAACATGAATACCATCGTATGCAAAGCTGCCGTACGCACTCGTCATGTCGAGCAGCGTTACTTCACCACCGCCGAGCACTAGGGTAAGTCCGTACTGGTTTGGATTGCCGAGTGTAGAAATACCCATCGACTTAGCCAACGAGAGTGTGTCGTTAAGGCCTGCTAGATAGAGTACTTTCACCGCAGGAACGTTAATTGATTGAGCAAGAGCGTTGCGCAACGTCATAGGGCCGCGGAACTGACCGTCGTAATTATCAGGAGAGAAACACGGATATTCTTTAGAGAAATTATCAGGCGCACATGCGGTAGAGAACTGCGTTTTTACGTCAAACAATACCGTGTCCGGAGTGTACCCTTTTAACAAGGCTTCAGCGTATGCAAAAGGCTTAAATGTAGAACCTGGCTGGCGGCCTGGATGTGATACTGCAACGTTGTAGGCACCGTCGATATCTGCATCGAAGTAATCACGAGAACCTACCATGGCGAGTATTTCGCCATTACGCGGGTCTACCGCGCTTAAAGCCATATTGCTTGCATTAAATGCTTCAACATTTGCCATCGCGTTGCGATATACAATGTCTTCCGCCTTTGCTTGCATGTCGGCGTCTAGGGTTGTGATAACGCGCCACCCACTTTCTTCAAGAGCATCAGCACCGTACTTGTCTTCAAGGTATTGGCGTACATAAAAAACAAAGTGTGGCGCTTGGATAGAAGAATCTCGGGGAGCTTGAAATTCCACTTGTGCAATTTTTGCTTCTTCATACTCGCTCTGTGTAATGTAGCCGTGTTCAAGCATTTTGCTCAATACCAAGTTTTTACGTGCATCCAGTGCCTCGCGATGATTGCCGTACGGGGAATAGTAGGTAGGAGCAGGCATCACCGCTGCGAGGTAGGCCGCTTCAGGGACAGAAACATCCAACGCTGACTTACCAAAAAACTTTTGTGCGGCCTCTTCTACGCCATACACGCTGCCGCCATACGGCACTTGGTTAAGGTACAGCTCCAAGACCTGGTCTTTTGTTAAGACCTTAGTGAGCTTTAATGCCAATACCCACTCCTTAAACTTGCGAGTTAGTGTTTTGTCGCCGGTAAGGATTGTTAGTTTTACTACCTGCTGCGTAATAGTGGAGCCGCCTTGAGAAATACCGCCCGGGAGGAGCAGGTTAACCGCAACACGAGCAATAGCACGCAACTCAATGCCGGAATGGTTATAGAAATTAGGATCTTCAATAGCGATAGTCGCGTTTTGAACGTTTTTAGAAATTTTATCAAGCGGCACCACGGTGCGCTGTACGTTTTGGTGGAGGTCGTATAAAAGCACTTCGCCGGTGCGGTCGTAAATTTTAACCGACTGTTCGACCTTTCTGTTAGCGAGGGAAGAGAGGTCCGGGATCTTAAGCGTGGCCGCCCACAGAAAAGCAGCTCCTCCAAGGAAGAAAAAGGCGACGGTTCCCCATAGTAGTATTGCTCGCCAATGTTGGCGTAGGAGGCCCATATGATGCCGAAGATGACGAGACACCCGCTTCACCATTACATTCTATCACGATAGATCCTATGCTACAGTATCGTTTGTATGGGATGGTTTTCTAAGACGGCGCCTGTTTCGACCGATGAGAAAAAAGTAGATGAGCTCCTCACTCGGGGAGTGTCAGAAGTGGTCGTAAAAGCAGACCTGCGGCGCAAACTCCTTTCCGGGGAACGCCTACGTATTAAGCTTGGTATTGATCCTACAAGCCCAGACTTGCATATTGGGCGGGCTATTCCGCTCCTGAAGCTTCGCGATTTCCAAGCATTAGGGCATCAGGTGGTACTTATTGTGGGCGATTTTACGGCAGTTATCGGTGACACGTCAGACAAAGACAGCGAGCGCCCGATGCTGTCCCGGGAAGTTATCGAACAAAACAAAAAAACGTACTTTGACCAAGCCGGGAAAATTCTCGATCTTTCAAAAGTGGAAATGCGCTATAACAGCGAATGGCTTTCGAAACTTAACTACCGAGAAATCGGTGAACACGCAAACCTCTTTTCCGTTGCGGACTTTATTGCTCGCGACAATATTAAACGTCGTCTTGATGCAGGGAAGCGAGTGTCGTTGCGCGAATTACTCTATCCGCTTATGCAAGGGTATGACTCGGTAGCCATCAAGGCTGATGTAGAACTGGGAGGGATGGATCAGAAATTTAATGTGCTTGCAGGACGACCACTTCAGGAACATTTTAAACAGCGTCCACAGGATATTGTGCTCAATCCGCTTATCGAAGGTCTGGATGGTACAAAAATGAGCTCAAGTCGCGGAAACGTTATTACACTTACCGCACAACCAGAAGACATGTACGGAAAAGTAATGAGTATGGCGGACACACAGGTGCCAACGTACTTCGAGCTTTGTACGCGTGTGCCTATGGATGAAGTGAAAGAAATTCTTGCCGGCCATCCAAAAGAAGCAAAGATGCGTCTTGCGCGAGAGATTGTGACTCTGTATCACAGCAAGGAAGCCGCAGAAAAAGCCGAGCAGAGTTTTACTGCCGCTTTCACGGAAGGAGGAGTACCAGAAAACACTCCGGAAGTGAGCGTTGCAAAGGGATCTCCTCTCCACGAGGCACTGAGCTCTCTTGGTGAATCGAAGAGCGAATTGCGCCGCCTGGTTGCTCAAGGGGCGGTTAGTGAAGTGGGAGGGGAGGCATTTACGGACATTACTACGCCGATTCAGAAATCAATGACTATTCGTGTAGGGAAGCACCGCTTTATAAAAATCGTTGTGAAGTAAAAAGAAAACCCCGGCATGCCGGGGTTTTTGCTACTCTTCCTCGTCGTCGTCCGCAGAGAGATCATCTCCCTCCTCATCGGCATCGAGGTCGTCATCAGACTCATCCTCGCTTGCTCCTGGAGCAGCCTCGTCCTCATCTTCGTCCATGTCTTGGCTGAGGAACGGATCATTGATTTCAAACTCGTCGTACATACCTAGTGTTCTTTAACCTAATAATTTTTCCCCAATGAAAGAAGTTGTATCAAACCTAATAATCTTTGCAACCCTCCCCTCTAAAAACCCATGTGGATAAGACGTTATGAGAGAGAATTTCGTACAGACGCGAGACACGTAAGCCCTACTGCGATCGCATCTAGCTCATCATCCAAGCGTTTTTGTTTTGAAACCTGTACTAACTTCGGCACCATGAGCGCTACTGCTGTTTTGTCGCTCTTTCCGTACCCCGTAACTGCAATTTTTACTTCCTGGGGCGTGTATTCATAGACCGGAAGGTGGTTTGCGCGGGCTACATACGCTAATACACCACGCACCTCGGCAATTTTCATAGCAGTTTTCTCGTTTTTAGAGAAGTAGACCTCTTCAAGCGCAACCGCAGTGGGCTTATATTCTTCAATTAGTTTTACTGCGGTGGCACCTACTATGTACAAGCGTTCGTGAAAAGAAAGTGATTTGCTTGTGCGTATGCAATCTGAATACAAGAGAATCTCTTTGCCGCTCTGTTTTTCTACAATTGCAACACCAAGACGCTCAAACCCCGGGTCAAATGCGAGGACCCGAGTATTATGCGCCGTTGGTATAGACTTCGTTGACGTCATCGTGTTCTTCGAGCGCTTCGAGGAGTGTTCCTAATTTTTGCCCATCTTCTTCAGAAAGGGGAACAGTGGTGGTTGGTTCAAGTGCGCCATCAACTTTCGTAAATGCCCAGATAGCAGCGCCCGGAGTAGCAAGCGTGCCGCCATGTTCAGAAAGAAGATGTTTTATTTCTTGTGCGGTGCGGTTACGGCTATCCGTGTAGCCGTCGATAATAATTGCTGCGCCGCCTGGGCCGTATGCTTCGTATTGCACCGCCTCGAGTTCTGCACTGCTGCCAGACGCTTTATCAATTGCGCGGTCAATGTTGTCGGCCGGCATGTTTTCTCCGCGAGCTTTTTCTATTGCCGCACGAAGCCCTGGGGCAGTGCGGTCTCCTTTAGCTTTTTTAGCTTCTACTGCAATAAAACGCACAAGTTTAGAAAACGTTTTGCTCTTCTGTGCGTCTGTTTTACCTTTTTGGTGTTTAAGTTTTGCCCATTTACTATGTCCTGCCATATGTAAAAGAGCTTACTCTAAAAGAATGGAGTAGGGAAATACTTGCGTATTTTAATAAAGTATGGTAAAATAAGAAGTGGGTAGAACCCTGAGCAGAGATGCTCATTCGCAAACCCGAGAGGGTTTCCTAGAGATAGGAGTAGACAGTGAAAATTGATAATAATTTCATTGCGCGACTCATTCGCTCCTCTGCAGAAGTTGATCGCAAGAGAAAGGAAATACTCCAAGTCACCACGCTTCTTCTGGGTTTCTTGCCCCCTGGTCCTCCAAAAGGGGAAGCTTACGGCATTATGCTGTGGGATGGGGGAGATATTAGGTGGCATTTGGCAGGAAGTGCGGGCTCGAATGAGATTTATTGCGAAGTGTCAGTTGGCAAAACTGATCACCTGCAAAAAATGCGCATGTGTTTTTCCACAAAAGGGAAAGAAATAATCTCTGTGGAAAATGTAAATAAAGTCCACGAGGCACTCCCTGTTCTGGTTGCCGGCTTGCTCGAAGTATTCCCTGGTCTTTCAGAGAAGTGGCAACCTTTGCTGGATACTGCTTAGAGATTTGTATATAAAGCTCCGCGCTTACGCGCGGAGCTTTTTCTTTTACAAAAGTCTGTCGTTAAAGTTTTCTGGTGCTTCTTTTCCTAGATGCTCGTACGCTTTTTTAGTCGCCACACGGCCGCGCGGGGTGCGTTCTATTAATCCTAATTGCAAAAGGAATGGTTCGTGCACTTCTGAAATTGTTTCCGGTTCTTCTGAAAGCGCTGCAGCAAGTGCGGATACTCCGGCAGGGCCTCCGTTAAAGCGCTCAATAAGTACTGTAAGCAACTTGCGGTCAAGCGGAGTAAGGCCCAAGGAATCCACTTCAAGCATGCCAAGCGCGGCTTCAACAGATGCTTGTGCCAGCGGAGCGCGCTTGAGTTGTGCGTAGTCGCGTGCACGCTTCAGAAGATAATTTGCAGTACGTGGGGTAGAGCGACTACGTTGAGCAATTTCTTGTATGCCGCCTTTGTCTATTTCAACACCAAGAATGTTCGCTGAGCGTTCAACAATTTTTGCAATATCGTCTTCAGAATAAAACTCAAGACGGAACACACCACCAGAAAAGCGAGAGCGTAGTGGTGCTGAAAGATCGGCAACGCGTGTTGTTGCGGCAATAAGTGTGAATGGCGGTAGAGGGAGGTCGAGCGTGCGTGCTGATGGGCCTTTGCCGATAATGATATTAAGCACTCCCGACTCCATGGCAGGGTAGAGCACCTCTTCAATAGAACGAGAAAGGCGGTGGATCTCGTCGATAAATAAAATATCTCCCGGTGCCAGGTTAGTAAGTAGTGCAGCTAAGTCGCCGACACGTTCAATAGCAGGCCCAGACGTTGTGCGCAAACTTCCACCTAATTCACGAGCAATTAAGTGCGCAAGTGTTGTCTTACCAAGCCCCGGCGGACCATAAAAAAGGATATGTTCAGGAGGAGCTCCGCGTTCTTTTGCGGCAGAGATTAAAATATGGAGATTATTCTTGATGGTTTCTTGTCCCACGTAGTCGTTCCATGACGCTGGACGCAAGGTTTGGTCAAGAAAAAGGGGAGACCCTCCCTCGTTTGGTGTAATATCCGGTGTGCTTGACATACGTTCTTTAGTATGCTAGGATCACTCTAGCGCTCCTTCTTCTAGGGAGCTTTTTCTTTTTCCAGGAACCAACGCACGACTTATTTGTACTGCTGGTTCGGGTGAGCATATCTCCAAGCAATACGACCCCCCGCGGGTATCGGAACCTTTCTAAGGACAATCCGGCTCATACGCTTTGCGCATGGGCGGGGGTGCACCTCAAGAGCGGCCTCCGCTTTTCGATAGATTTCGAATTGTGTTATTGCTTGGAGATATATTCCCTCGAACCCTGTCTACCGAAAGGCAGACTCTCTCGCACATACCCACTCTACTCCTCAATAGTAGCTCCCACAACGTTGACCCGATATTTTTTTCACGGTGTATATCGAATTTTTCGCCTTTTCACACTCCTACGTGCGAGCGTCAAGATCGACAACGCGCGAAAGTTCTTCAATAGTGGTAACACCGCGCAATACTTTTAATATCCCGTCCTCCTGCATTGTTGGTATGCCTTGCGGTTTTGCTGCTTCTGCCACTTCACGCTCAGATGGTCTAGAGCGAAGAATCTCTTCGATGGCATGGTCCATGAAAATGGCCTCAAATATACCAATACGGCCTTTATAACCACGGCCGTGGCACTCGGCACACCCTTCGGCTGCAGCCTCATATATAGTAGAGGTGTCTTGCGGTACAAGTGAGCGGTCGTGCACACCTGCCATAACTCGATCGATCAGTGTTTTTTCCTCCGCGGTAGCGGGCCGAGTTTTTTTACATACCTTGCAGAGTTTGCGGATCAGGCGTTGGGCCATAGCAACGTTGACTGCAGATGAAAGTACTTTTTCACTGACCCCAAGGTCAATGAGGCGGGGGAAGGACCCGGCCGCATTGTTGGTGTGAAGGGTAGAGAACACCAAGTGGCCGGTCAATGCAGCATTGATTGCAGTTTCGGCAACCTCACTGTCACGAATTTCTCCCACCATGATGATGTCTGGGTCTTGGCGGAGCGCTGAGCGCAAACCTGCGGCGAAAGTGTAATTTTTTTTATCAACCTGTGTTTGTACGATCCCTTGCAGGTGGTATTCGATCGGGTCTTCGATCGTAATAATTTTTGTTTCAGGTTTATTTATTTTGCGCAAAAATGCGTAGAGGGTGGTGGTTTTACCGGAACCAGTTGGTCCGGTAGTTAAAATCATTCCGTTTGGTTTAGCAACTTCTTTTTCAATACGCACCCGCAGCGCATCATCTAATCCAAGTTCTTCTAGTTGTACGCTAATAGCGGAAGGGTTAAGAATACGAAGCACCACTGTTTCCGCATAGTTGCCAGGCAGTATTGAAGTACGCAGCTCGATTTCGGATCCTTTTACCTTGATACTGAAGCGACCGTCTTGTGCATCGGCAACGATATTGAGTTTTAATCCTGAAAGCAGTTTAAGGCGAGAGAGTACGAGTTTATAAGTGTCGTGGTCGAACGTAAGCACGTCGGTCAATACGCCGTCGAGGCGATAGCGTAGGCGAATATGTTCTTCTTCGGGTTCAAAGTGTACGTCCGACGCGCCAGTGGCAAGACCGCCAGCAAGAATAATTTCCAGAATACGGGTAATACGATACGTATGTTTTAGCGTAATTGCTTCGGTAATGAGTTTCCCAATATCCGCAAGACTCGTTACCTTCGCGAGCAGCTGCTCAACTTCTTCATTCGACAGTTCAAATACACCCGCTTTTGTTTCTGTCGCATACGACAGGTCGGCGTAGCGTGCGAACGCGCGTCGCAGGCTTTCTTGGGAGGTCATAAACACGGCAACTTCATAGCCAGCGTCTTGCAGCTTTTGCACCAAGGTTTTTACTTTCGGATTTTCCGGTGCGCGTACGGCAAGGCTTAAGCGTTTTGCAACTCTGCCGAATACGGCCGCTTCGGCATCTCGTGCTTCTTTCTCGTTTAAAACACGCAACGCATCCACGTTGACCGCAACAAGAGACAGGTCGACATACTCAACCCCATATTTTTTAGAGAGCATTTGCGCAAGCTCTTCTTCCTCTCGGTTTTTAAGGAAAGCGATGCGTCGATTTTGTTCTGTGTCAGCGAACTGCACCATACGTGTATATATTGTACACTACGGGCACATGACCAAGGTGGCTTTGCACGAACTACAGAGTGTTGCGGCGGCACTGCTCGACAGTATCCCTCAGGATAAAAAAGAAGCAGTTATTGTAGCACTTCGGGGAGACTTGGGAGCAGGGAAAACCACCTTCGTACAAGCCCTCGCGCTTTCGCTTGGAATTACAGACACCGTACAAAGTCCAACGTATGTGCTTATGAAAACATATCCTATTGCGTGGAGGCCGTTCCGCACCTTTGTGCATATTGATGCGTATCGTTTAGATACGCCAGAGGAATTTCGAACACTCAAGCCAGAAACTTTTTTGTCTGATCCAAGTGCTTTGGTGTGTATTGAGTGGCCGGAGCGGGTAGAGGGGATGCTTCCGTCGCCCGACGTTGTTATCTCTTTGTCTTCGGAAGGAGCGGGTGAGAAAGAACGGTATATTGAGCTAGAAAAAAACCATGGCTAAATTTTCAAAAAAACTAGTTGTCCTCGATACGCATGCAATTTTGCATCGCGCGTATCATGCACTGCCAGACTTTTCTTCAAGTAAGGGCGAGCCAACCGGAGCGCTCTATGGCCTTGCATCAATGCTCATGAAGATCATGACCGAACTCAAACCAGATTACATTGTGGCTGCCTACGACTTGCCGCAGCCGACGCATCGTCATATTGCGTACGAAAAATATAAGGCGCACCGGCCTAAGGCAGAGGATGCGTTGGTAGAACAAATTAAACGTTCCCGCGATGTGCTGGATGCGTTCGGCATTGATCGGTATGAATGTCCGGGTTTTGAAGCGGACGATATTTTAGGCACTATCGCGGAGCGCATGAAAACGCACAAAGATGTGCAAGTGATTATTGCTTCGGGCGATATGGATGCGATGCAGCTGGTAGATGACGACCGTGTAATGGTCTACACCCTTAAAAAGGGTTTGTCGGAGACCATTATGTATAACGAGAATGGTGTACGAGAGCGTTTTGGGTTTGGTCCCGAGCAGATTCCTGACTACAAAGGTTTGCGTGGCGACCCATCAGACGGTATTCCTGGTGTAAAAGGTATTGGCGAAGTAACTGCCACAACGCTCATTAAAGAATTTGGATCAGTAGAAAAAGTATACGAAGCACTCGAAAAGCATCCTGATTGGGTAGAGAAGGCGGGGATCAAGAAAGGGATAATAGAAAAATTGAAAGACCAAAAAGAGCAGGCAGAGATGTCGAAGGCGTTGGCACAGATTCACCGCGACGTACCTATTACGTTTGTCCTTCCGGAAAAAGAGTGGCGCTACAGCGCTAACGAAGATAGGACGCTTACTATGTTTTCTGAATTCGAGTTCCGTTCGCTTATTCCGCGTCTGCGTGGGCTCTTTAGTTTGCATGACGCTGATGATGCCTTTGAAGATATGGGCGAGGGGTTGGGCATAGAAGAAAACGTACCTCCGGAAGAGGTGGCTGCTATGGCGGTAGCAGTGTCAGTACTCGACTCGAATATTGCCGAGCCGACTATAGAAGACATCTATCGTGTGGGTCGCAGCAGAACATTTGAAGAGGCAAAGAAAAACATTCTTGCCGAGTTAGAAGAGAAAGAGCTTGCGTTTGTATATGAAAAAATAGAACTACCGCTTGTACCGGTATTGCGCGCTATGGAAAAGCGCGGGGTGCTTATCGATACTAATCATCTTACAGATCTCTCTAAGCAGTATCATAAAGAGTTGGAGAGTATTGCAAAACGTATTTATGATGCTGCGGGCACTACGTTTAACATCAATTCGCCAAAACAATTAGGCGAAATTTTGTTCGATAAACTCGGACTTATCGTAAAAAACCAAAAGAAGACCTCAACAGGTGCGCGCTCAACCAAGGAAAGCGAGCTCGAAAAAATGAAAGACCTCCACCCAATCGTGGCGGATATCCTGAGCTATCGCGAACTACAGAAACTACTCTCGACCTATATTGATAACCTGCCTACATTGTTGGACGACAAGAGTCGCGTGCACACCACGTTTATACAAATGGGTGCAGCAACAGGACGCATCGCTACCAAAAATCCGGGTCTTCAAAATATTCCAATTAAAACCGACGCGGGGCGAGCTATTCGTGATGCGTTTGTGGCAGAGCAGGGGATGCAGTTAGTGTCCTTCGACTACTCGCAAATCGAACTTCGTATCGCGGCGTTTCTTTCGGGTGATGAGTCGCTTACAGAAATTTTTAAGAATGGGCGCGACGTACATACGGAAGTTGCGGCAAAAGTGTTCCATGTATCTCCGAGCGAAGTGGAGTATGAACAACGCCGACGCGCAAAGGTGATCAACTTCGGCATCCTCTACGGCATGGGAGTAAATGCGCTGCGTGAAGCGCTCGGCACGACGCGCGCAGAAGCCCAAGCATTTTATAACGAATATTTTGAAGCGTTTCCGCGCCTCGCGGCCTACATAGATGAAGTAAAAGTTGCCGCAGCAACCCAGGGCTACACAAAGACGTATTTCGGCCGCCGCCGCTATTTTGACGGCATTAAGTCGCCGATCCCGTATGTACGTGCAGCATCAGAGCGCATGGCAATTAATGCGCCAATGCAGGGAACACAGGCGGACATTATTAAACTGGCGATGATACAGATTGACGCACTGCTTACAAAAGAAGGGCATCGCGACGGAGCATACTTGCTGCTCCAGGTACATGACGAACTTGTGTTTGAGATCGAGGAAGAAAAGGTAGGCTACTTGGCGCCAAAAATTAAGGAGATTATGGAAAATATTGTTTCTATTAAAGAAACGCGAGGCATTCCATTTATTGCAGAAGGGAAGGTGGGCAAAAACTGGGGCGAGATGAAAAAACTAGAGATATGATGCGCGTTATTGTTGGCAGCGGAGGCAAGGCTCCGCAAGGGGAAGAATTAAAGTGGATGAACATGGCGGTGGATGAGATTGCCGCGCTTGCATCCACCACAGCTCTTTTTGGTGGAGTACGCACTTTTATTTTAGAAGGGGCAATAAACAGTGAACGGCAAGACGAATTTCTAGATTTGGCAGAAGTGTTTGTAGAGTCGGAACACACATTCGTTTTCAAAGAAGAAAAATTGCTTAAACGGCCGACCGACATCCTGACAAAAGCAGGTGCAAACATTGATATACAAAAAGAAGCACCAAAAAAGGAGAGGGGATTTGATCCATTTGGAGTGACTTTTGCGCTCGGTACCAGAGATAAGAAAAAGCTGTGGCTCGGGATTACGGAAGCGCTCCGCGCAGGAGAAAAAGCAGAAGCGGTAGCAGGGCTCCTGGCATGGAAGGCGCGGCAGATGCAAGATGTAAAACTTTCGCGCGAATTAACCTTCCTGTACCACGATTCGCACAGAGGGGCAGGGGACCTAGAACTTCTCCTGGAACGATTTGCCTTAAAACTCTAGGGTCAGGGATATTTGTGCGCCCACTTGGATTTGAACCAAGGACCTTCTCCTTAAAAGGGAGCCGCTCTACCAAACTGAGCTATGGGCGCAAAGTGAGGAAGAAAAGAAAGCCTCTCGCTTTCTTTTCGCCCCGAACGCGCGTCCATATCAAGCAAAGTGCAGATATGGAGCGCAATTGACACACTATAGCAAAATGGTGCCTATTTTTGAAGCTTTTTCGCGGGGCTTGTATATACTTGACAAATATGTAATTTGGGTGTATAATTGTACTAGGTATGAGGATTGGCCTCTGCCTACCCGCAAGATGTCTTAGGAGACGCAAGATGGGTACGAATGAGAAGCTTTCAGAGATTCTTCTTGGCTACGGTTTTTTCTCTGCGCTCGGCACGACCGAGACAGTGAACGGCAAGCCTCAGCTTGTCGGCCGAGGGTCGCCATTCACGTGCGACGACAATAACGGCGTGATCGCGATATACGACGAGGACAGAAAGCCGTGGGTCGTCCTCAATGCAAACTTCCTGCCCAGTCTCGACGAACAGACAGTTGTCGCGAAGTTCCGAGAAGTGATGCAGGGCACCAGCTTCGGATATATTCGGCGCGGTGCCTACGTGCCGCATTCGAATGACGGAGGGAAGTTCCTCCGCGAAGTTCTCCCGAACCTCTAGTTCTCGTAGGCCTGAGCAGCCCTACCTGCTTAACCCGCCAAGTCGCAAGACCTCTGGCGGGTTTCTTCATTAAGGAGTACAGTTCCTTTGGTGGTAACCAAGGGAGTGTTTGATGCAAAACAGAATTGATATCTATCCTCAAGACGGAGGTCTGAGAGAACCGGTGAGATCCTTCGAGGAGACCCCGAGCGTCTTTGAAACTCTTGTCGAAACATTTTTCTCGGGCAAGGAGCCGCCGCGGCTCAACCTCGGGGAATATCCGAACGAGCCTCTTCGGGAGCCGGTGAGGACATTCGAAGAGACTCTTCCGGGCAGTGTCTTCCACTCAGTTCGAGATCACTTCTTTCCGGACGCACCCAAGTCATCCTCATAAAAATACCCGCCGCGATTCGCGGCGGGATTTATTTTTGCAAAACAGTAAACATTGCGATGCCTGCAGCGACGGAGACGTTGAGGGATTCTTTTTTGCCTCGCATAGGGATCTCTAGAATAACGTCGCAGAGTTTGAGTGACAGTTTTGAAATACCAAGCACTTCGTTGCCCAACACAAGCGCGAGTTTTTCTGTATCTTGCGGTTTGTAGTCAAAGAGGGAAGTAGAGTCTTTATCTTGTTCAATAGCTGCAATGGTGTAGTCCTCTTTCTTTAATTTTTTAGCCACGGGCGCAAATTGTTTTGCATATTCCCAGGGAATAGTTTTCTCTGCGCCCAAAGAAACTTTTGCAAAATCTTTGCGGGGTAGGTTAAAGCGATCGAGGGGGGTAGGGGTGTAGCCAGTTAAAAATATTTTAGACACACCCGCAGCGTCCGCGGTGCGGAATATAGATCCAACGTTATGGACGCTGCGTATGTTGTGGAGGATGAGAATCATGGGAATAGGTTGGGAAATGAAGTATTCAAGAGTACGCATAATTTCTTGCTAGAAATTTGCTCAGACTCGGCGCCGTCGCGCCTGCGTAGCCTCTTTAATACTTATTTCTCTAACCCATTCCTACTAAAGTGGAAGATCAAAAGCAAGGGCGCCGGCGCCACTTAGTATAAGAGAAAGACAAACAGTAAGGAGTACAAATGCTGCGCTGCGGGTAATCCAAAAGAATCCTGGATACTTGCCGCGCCACACAATGTGTTTGAGTGCGATAATAGCCCCCACAAGCGCCGCAATTTGTGTATAAAATCCTGCAAACAGCGCAGCAGCAACTGCGAGTTCTGCAAGAATTGCAAACCATACGATCCAAACCCCGCGGCCTACAATAGGGAACACAATGCGAGACGCTTTTCCTCGGTGTTCGAAGTGTCGGTAGGCGAGGTAGGCAAAGATAGTTGCAGCAGCAAAACGAAGAAGGGTGGGAGCAAAGAACCCGTACATTAAGAGATCAGGGAATGGATTAAACATAATTACCGATTAGGGGTCGACGTTGGTCCGGTTGGAAGAGTGGGTCCGTATGACTCGCCCGTTATAGGAGTAAGGAATATGCCGCGCAGGTCTGAGCGTTCAGGGCCCCCGCTTAAATACCAGGCACCCAAAAGCACCAACATAACTCCAACTACCCAGTACGCGACGTTTTTTGCTTCTGCAAATGGATCTGATTTATGATCGTCCGCCATAGGCTGTATTGTATCCTTCTATTTTTTAGAAGGAAATAGTTTATCAAGTTCTTCTTCAGCTACTTTTTTGTCGCTCCATGGTTCTTTCGTGCCACGTGGGCCCATGATGTACGGGTCAGTGCCCTTGCCGGTTATAAGTATCGCATCGCCTTGCTTTGCTTCGCGAAGCGCTTCGCGGATAGCTGCGCGACGATCGAAAATAACATGCGGCTTTTTGCGAGAAAATCCTTTCGCAACATCGGCAATAATTTTGTTCGGGTCTTCGTCGTACGGGTCCTCGTTGGTAAGGATGACCATGTCGCAATACTCGTCAGCAATGGCACCCATTTCCGGACGCTTCCAATGATCGCGGCCACCGCCGGTTGCACCCATAACGCCGATAATTCGCTTGCCTTTAAATGTTTCGTACAGCGCACGAAGTGAATCTGGTGTATGTGCGTAGTCGACAATGACGGTAAATTGCTGGCCGCGGTTCACACGCTCTGCACGACCGGGCACTGTTGATACATGCTCAAGTGCACGCTTCATGGTTTCAAGCGGGATGCCGAGTGCGTCTCCCATGGTTAATGCGGCGAGCACATTTTGTAAGTTAAAGAGGCCGGGCAGGGGAACAGTAAACAGCTCGCGCTTCCATACAAACCGAATAGCTTTGTCGTCCGTGTTGTATGGTTCTGCATCTTTCAGAGAGAAGGGGCGTTTTTCTTCAACATCGACCTCCAAAAAGCGTTTTCCGTACTTATCGTCTGCGTTCGCTACAATGTAGCGAGGGCGTTTTGAAGATGTTGCAAGATGTTTTGCGATAGAAATTTTTACGTTTGCATATGCTTCCATGCCGCCATGCGACTCGAGGTGTTCAGGAGCAAGGTTGGTAAACACAAGAGCGTCCATCTCGATACCGCGATGACGATGCTGCTTTGCGCCTTCAGACGTCATTTCAATAACTGCATGGGTAGCTCCCTTGGTAACTGCTTCACGTAAAAATTTTTGCAGGAAAAAGCGCCCTGGCATCGACATTTTAAAAAGGTTCGGTCGACTTTCTTTGCCGATGGCGAAGCGAATGGTGTTTGTTGAAGCGACCATGTGGCCAGCTTCTTCTAAAATAGCCCGAATAAGTTCTGTGGTAGTGGATTTTCCTTTAGTGCCAGTCACTCCAATTACCAGTAATTCTTTTGAAGGGTGGCGGTATATGCGTGCGCCAAGCTTTGCAAGAAATAAATGATACTGGTCGAGCAGGGAAGCGGGGATCAGTTTTTTAAGTAGTGATTTCATATTACTTACATGCGCGAACCTAAGTGTTTGAGTGCTTGAGCAATGCGCTCGCGAGTAGAAAATTCTTTTGCAGGGCCGATTTCTTTCAATACCTTTCTACTTTCGTCTGCTTTATACCCGAGCGACATGAGGGCTTCAAGAACTTCGCCATCATCGCCCGCAGGAATACCAATGCCAGCTGTTCCTACTTCCTGTGCAAGTTTGTCTCGCAGTTCGACTACTATACGCTCTGCACTCTTTTTGCCAATACCGAACACTTTAGTGAGGGCCGTGCTGTCGCCACGAGCAACAGAGTTTTTGAGGGTGGTGACATCAGCCACATTAAGAATATTGATGGCTGTTTTGGGGCCAATACCCGAGACACTCATTAATTGTTTAAAAAATATGAGTTCTTCGGTTGCAGTAAACCCATACAGGTCGATAGCGTCGTCCCGTACTGCTGTATGTATATAGAGAGAGATTTCTCCGGATGCGGCTTTAAGGTCAAGAAGGGAACCGACGGGTACCCGGACGGCGTAGCCTACCCCATGTACATTAATAAGAGCGGTGCCGTCTGGGGTGGTGCCGTCAAATCGTCCCGTAAGCTTCCCGATCATGCCTTAACTATAATCTGGAGGGGCCGGCTTGCGGAATACCTCTTTTCAATGTATTCTGCCTGTCATGGCAATAACAAAGTCAGCAAAGAAGGCACACCGCCAAAGCCGCCGCCGCAAGTCTATGAACGACTCGCGCCGTTTTGCATTGCGCACTGCTCTTAAGACAGCTCGCTCTGCAAACAAAGGGGACGCCGCTGCACTCGCAGCTGCATACCAGGCTATCGACAAGGCAATGAAGCGTGGCCTTATAAAGAAGAACACCGCTGCACGCCGGAAGGCGGGCGTGGCTCGGCTTCTGAAGACCCAATAAGACTCCACGGGTCCCTCTCGTAGTCCAATGGATAGAACGCCTCCCTCCGAAGGAGGAGATGCAAGTTCGATTCTTGCCGAGAGGACATAGGTGTCCTCACTGTTGAAAACCCTCGTATGAGGGTTTTTACAGTGCCATAATGGAACAAGCATGTGGGATGTTAAAAAATATCTCCCCCTTATCATTCTTCTTGTCTTAGGAGGTGTTGCATTTTTTGTTGCGTGGATATTTTTGCCGAGTCTTACTCCTTTGCCTGTGGAAGAGGAAAATATCACAACGGAGTTGCCGTCTAATCCTGCTTCAAGTCAAGGCGGGTTTGAACATCTGGTCTCTCTTTCCGATGCGCGTTTTGAGCCGTCGGAAGTGCGTGTGCGCGCAGGTGACACAATCCGATTTATAAACAACTCGGGTGGGAAGCTGTGGCTCGAAGGAGTTTCTTCGATCGATAATCCTCCGTACCCAGAAGAAGGGGAGTGTGGCGAGTCTGCATTTAACTCGTGCAAAAATCTTTCATCAGGAGAATTTTGGGAATTTAAATTTAAAGAGCAAGGTACCTGGCTGTTCCATAACAAAAGTGGCAAGCAAGTCGGTGTTGTATATGTAGGTCAATGATCATGAAAAAATTACTTCTCGCCAGTGTACTCTTATTTCTTCCACAGCTTGTGTTTGCAGGCTCTCAAACATTTACAAGTTCGGGCACTTTTACTGTACCTACGGGCTATACATCTATAACAGTGGAGGTGTGGGGCGGTGGAGGAGGAGGCGCTAATTCCAACGCTGATGGTAGTAACGGTGGGCAAAGTAAATTTAATGCACCCACGCCGCTTATAGCGAATGGCGGAAGTAGGGGCGATAACAATGGTACTGCAGGTTCTGGAGGTACATACTCTGGGGCAACTTCAGGTGCAAATGGTAGTGCGGGCCAGAGTGGCGCGAGCGGAGGCGCGGGCGGTAATGCAGGAGGGGCTGCCGGTGGTAAAGGGGCGCCTAATACACTCACTGACAACGGGGCAAACGGTATGATTCCTGGGGGAGGAGGCAGTAGTTCCTATTCAGAATACTTTTCAGGATATTATAAAAACTATGGTGGCGGCGGAGGAGGAGCATACGCAACAAGAACGTACACAAGCGGTGAGCTTACAGCAGGGTCTAACATAAGCGTAACAGTAGGGTCTGGGGGCTCGGGTGCTACAAGTGGTAGCCCTGATGGAGGTGACGGCGCGCGCGGAGAGGTACGCATTACCTGGATAGACGCTACCGGCGGTACACAACACTTTACGTCTTCAGGTACTTTCACTGTTCCGGCATATGACTCTTTGACGGTAGAAGTGTGGGGAGGTGGTGGCGGTGGTGGCTCGGCAGGATGGTGGTCGCAAGACGACGCAACCAACGGCGGTCAAAGTAAATTTAATTCTCCGACCCCTGTTATTGCTAATGGAGGAGAAAAGGGGCGCGCATCTAGTTATTGTTGTGGAGGAAATGGTCCTGGTGGAGACGGCGGATCGACTTCGGGAGGAGGTTCTGGTAGTCAAGACGGAGAGGACGGTAATAATGCTGGATACCCGACCGGCAACTGGAGTGGTAGTGGAGGTGATGCGGGCGGACCAGGGGGTGATGGCGGCGGCGCTGTCGGTCCCGGCATTATTTTTGGAAACTACGGAAAGTCGCCAGGCGGCGGTGGAGGTGGAGGCAGTCGTGGTTTAAGTAACGACGGTGGTGGAGGCGGTGGTGGTGGCTATGCGACCAAAACATTTTCTTTTGGAGAACTAACCCAAGACTCATCAATTGCAGTTACTGTAGGTGCACGCGGTAGTACAGGCACCGGAGGTCCGAACAGAGAAGTTGATGGTAGTTATGGTGGTCTTGGAGAAGTTCGCGTTACGTGGACTGCTGCTACAACACCAACGTGTACCTTGAGTCTTAGCCCAAGCACTATAAATAGTGGTGGTTCGTCTACGCTCACCTGGTCTTCAACAGCGGCAACCTCATTTTCAATAACCAGTGTTGGGACTGTGTCTACTCCTCCGGGCGCAGGTTCTACTTCAGTTGGGCCAAGTACGACAACTACGTACACCGGCACCGTAACCGGACCAGGTGGCAGCGGCACGTGTTCTACAACGCTAACTGTAAACCCAGCCACTACTGCAGACTTGCTTGGAAATAATGAAGCGGATGACACAGTGTCGACAACACAAGGTTCGTCTCTTCCGTTTAGTTGGTCGTCTACTAACTCGAGCGACTGCACCCTCACTAAAGATGCTGCTGCGCCGTGGACTGGATCTACGACGGGTACGAGTGGCGTAGAGCGCACTGTTGGCCCATTTTCTACACTCGGCACGTACACGTATACATTGACGTGCACAGGAGCAGGAGGGAGTAGTGCGGTAGACACGGTTACCGTAACCGTTGGACCAGCGGATGTGTGTACGGATGTTGGTGGTTCGCAATCATCACTTCCAACGGGCTGCGCCGGTCCAACTCCAAGCCCATCAGGTGTATGTATTCCGTCAGGATACTACTGGACGGGGAGCCAATGTTCACTCGATATTTGTACCGACATCATTGGCGGACAGGCGTCTGTTCCAACGGGCTGCAGTGCGCCAAACCCAGGTCCTACTGGCAGCTGTATTCCATCAGGATTTAGCTGGAGTGGTACACAGTGTGTTGCTAACTTGCCAAGTATTTCCTCGTTCTATGGCGACAAAGTTCGCCGTGGCGTAGCCTCGACACTCCGCTGGACACTCAGTTCAATCACAGGTCTTACCTGCACTATCTCTCCAGACCCGACAGATGACACTGGTACATACAGCGTTACCAGCACCACGGGTACTGTTTCAACAACTGCTATTACACAGACAAAACGCTATACGCTTACCTGTAGCAATGGTGAGACAAGTGTAAGTGCGACCGCAACGATTACGCTGTTGCCAGCGTTTCAGGAAATCTAATTGATAGCATCTTTCGTTTCCGGCATTTTTCTTGGTGTGGGATTTGTTGTCCCTGCCCTGTGGCCACTTGCACTGGTAGGGTTTTTGCCATTTCTTTTTATAACGACAAAACGACCAGTCGGTCTTTCCACTCAAGCGTTCAGAGGTTTTTTACTCGGACTCCCTTTGTATGGGTTAGCATTGTGGGCAATTTTTTGGCACACACTGCCGATAGATTGGTTTGGGATTGAACACCCACTACTCCAAATACTTGCAGTCGGCACACACTGGATTTTTTCAGTCTGCGTACTCTCGCTTGGAACAGCGGTGTTTGCAGTGGTGCTGCAGTATTTTCTTTCGTATCGATACACCGTGCTTGTATGCATTCCGTCTGCATGGGTAGTGGGGGAATGGTTGCATGCGCACGTCTTTGCATTTGTGTTTGCAGGAAACGGATCGCTCCTGGGTGCGCACTTTACCTTAGGTCACTTGGGATACGTGCTCGCGAATAATGCGTTGTTGTTGCAACTTGCGTCCGTTGGCGGTGTATACCTGTTGAGCGCAACAGTGATACTCGTGAATGTTCTTATATATAGAGTCATTACAACGAAGAACATCGAGCGCAACATCTATGTCGGCGTAAGTATTGTCGTTGTGTGCTGTGTGAGCGGGTATGGAGCGTGGTCGTTGTTTGGAAATATTACGACGAGTGAAGAAACTATTCGCGTCGCTGCAGTAAGTACGTACTTCCCGCCACAACTTCACTTCCTTCCGGGCGAAGCGGAAACTCGTATAGATACACTTGCAACACTTGTTGCGCCACATGTAACTGCGGAAGCACTGCTACTTCCAGAGAGTGCGGCATTTGCACGGTATGCGCGCGATGCGAACATGGTGCCGCAAGTTCCGCTATTCATAGATGCAGAAAGTGTGAGAAGCAATGACGGCAACACGCACGCGCGAAGTATCTTTGTGTATCGCGATGGTCGTATTGAAACGAGTGACAAACAATTTATCCTTCCACTTGGTGAGTACGTGCCGTATATATCGCACGGAGTGCTCGCGTTGGTAGGGAATAAGGCGTTTCAAGAACAAGTGCGAAATACACGTTCGTACGTAAGTGGGACACACACAAAACTTGCACAGGTGGGGAGTGGGAATATGGCAGTACGTTTTTGTGACGAAGTTATGAGTCCGTACTTATATGCTCGTGATGTAGAAAAGGGAGCGTCAGTACTCGCAAATGTTTCCTCCTACAGCTGGTTCCATGGGTCGCGTACCGTTTTTGCACAGATGCAATCGATAGCGAAAGTGCGCGCAGTGGAGGAGGGGAGGTGGTACGTGCAATCCGGCAACATGTCCCCAGCGTACATGCTCGACAATCGTGGTATGGTTGTCACAGAGACTTCATGGGATCTCTCTAGTGTAGTGGAGGAAGACGTACCTCTGCGTACCGACTCCACTCCTTACCAGGTGTTCGGTACGTTCTTTCCCATAGGTGCACTTTTGGTTGTCTTTTCAGGCTTTTTTGGCCAGAGAGTAGGGAGGCTTGACAAAAGGTCGGTCCTGTGATAGGATCTGGCCAGGTGTCAACCTGAGAGCGCAACGGTGCGCTCTCGCGAAAATGGCCGCGAAAGGAGGGCCATTCATATGAAGAAAATCGTCATCGCGGCTACTGCCGCGCTGCTTGCTTTCGGTGCCACTTCGGTGGCGTCGGCGCAGGAACAGGAAGTCCGTCTGACCGAGGCGTTTTACGCCGGTGGTTGGATCGACTTCTTCAACGCGCCGGGCTCGACCTATCAGCCCTACAACGAGCAGTACAATCTGCTGCTCGCTGGGCAGATCGGAATTCTCGTTCCGATCGTCGGGAGCACTGTCATCAAGGTCTACACCAACTACGAAGCCTGGCTTCGTTGCGGTGATGGCGTTGTGACGGCTCGCCCCACCGAATGGGTCGAGTTCATCAGCCCGGCTTGCCCGGCGACGACGTAACGGAGGGTCATCCCGATGAGACGGAAGATTCTGGCGGCAGCCTCGCTGGCCGCTGCGCTGTTCGCCACTTCGGTGGCGGCGGCTGACCTGACTAACTCTCAGGTCATCGAGACCCTGGGTCGAGTCACCACGGTTGGAGCTGACAGCTACAACTGCGACACCCAGACCTACTCTTTCGAGGGGGTCCAAGTGCAGGTGCTCAATGCTCAGCTTCTGGCGCCTTGTATCCAGCATGTCATGCTGGGAGCTCACGACGCCGGACCTCGCTTCGCTATCCGGTATTCGGAAGTGAATCTCTTCTACGGCCCGGGTCCGTACCGCTTCGGCGGCACGATCCAGGACGGAGAGCAGGGGCTCATCCACGTCTATTTCACCAACTGAGATCGCGAGGTCTCATGGGGGTGAACGACTTATAGGGTCACGCAATCACATGCGTGGCCCTTTTTCTTTTATCCACACACGACAGTGTTTTATGTGGATAGCTACAGAGGGGAGCTATACTAAAAGAAGTATGGCTTCAGAAAATATGAAAACGTCTCCTGTGTCTGCTCCTGTTTCTACTCTTCCACCTGAGTTAGGTCATAAAAAAACCTTGTGGATATTGCTCGGGGTATTTATTGTCGCTCTTTTGTGTGGAGGGGCAGGTGCCGCATGGTACGTGCTCTATGAAATATCAGAAGTTGAACCTCAAACAGAAACACCAGTGTTTCCGGTAATACCGATGCCAATACCTTCAGACAATACACCTCCAACACAAGTGCTTCCTCCCGCAGCTAACCAGTAATTTTATGACTCTATCTATAAAACGCGGTGCACTCATTCTTGGATTTTTCTTCCTTGCAGCTCTGTCATTTTTTGTTCCTACACCTGCAAATGCGGCTACTTGCCAAACAAGTTCAGGAGCAACAGTAACTTGTTACCAAGGACCGGATGGTAACTACTACGAGGGAAGTAGTGCGAACAGCGATGCTGACTATTGGTGCAGTCAAGGATACTCAAGTTACTGCAGTGGTTCAGGTGGCGGGTCTCAGGCATGTAGCGGAGGAGAAACACTAGGCTCTGATGGTAACTGCTACTCTGCGGAATATTGGTGTTCACATGGGTATACAGAATATTGCAGTTCTTCCGGGGGCGGAGGAGGAAGCGGCGACACGTGCTCAACAATGGTTCTCGATGGACGCTGTTTGTCTAGCGCTGAAGCAGCGGCATGGAGAGACGCAGATAGGATTGCAAACCAAGGAGACTGCAATACGAGTGGAGGTTTGGAGTGTGAAAGACTAGGGGATTCATATGTAGGAGGAGTGCAATGTGATAGCAGCGGGTGTCATCGTGAATGGAACGTGTTGACCTATGGCGACGGGGAGCCTTGCGGCTACTACGTAGAGTATTACGAAAGCAGCCAGCTCGAAGTGCATACGACTATTCCTGAAAATGAATGCAGCGGTGGAGAGGGAGGAAATGACAACAATACGGGACCAACCGACCACTGTCCGAATGTTCCTGGGGTACAGTCAGCATCTTCACAATGCCAAGAGATTCAAGAATGTCCGAATGGTCAAGTAATGCAGGGTGGTCAGTGTGTACCTGCTCCGGACTGTACCAGTAACGGTAAAGGAAATCCTCAGACCTGTGGCTGTCCTGCAGGATACATGTATCAAAACAATAGCTGTGTCGCTACGCAAAGCGATGTGTGCCCAAATATCTCCGGTCAACAAGGAACCGTGCCGTTTGGCTACGTATCTCAAAACGGGCAGTGCGTCTCGGCATGTCCTGGTGGACAAGTGATGAATAGTAGTGGCGTTTGTGTGTCGTCATGTCCAACAGGGTATGTGCTCCAGGGAAGTTCGTGTGTTCCAGCAACAGAGGACCTCTGTTCAAACTTCTCCGGTACTCAACTTACGGTGCCAAACAATTGTCATCGCAATCAAAATGGAACTTGTGATGCGAATGTGGGTTATACAGTTTCAGGAAATCAGTGTGTACCGAGCGACCTTTGTTCAAACTTTGCAGGTGCACAGACTTCAGTTCCAGCAAATTGTCACCAGGAAACCGACGGATCCTGTTCTGCTAATACCGGATACGCGGTTGTAGGCAACCAGTGCCTCCCGGTCTCATCTTCAATCACCGTAAACGGTAACTATCCTGCGACGTCAGTGCGCACCGGAAGCAATGTAACCGTTGCGTGGAGTGTTAATAACGCTCGTTCATGTACAGTCAAAGCAAACGGCACTCAAATTGGCACTGGTTCGCAGGGAAGTATCGCGCAGGTTATTACTGCAGAAACGGTCTACACACTTACCTGTACGATCGATCGCGGTCGCACGACCTCGCAACTGACTCAGTCGGTAACGGCAAATATTATCCCGACGTTTGAGGAGATATAGATAAACAGACACTCTTGTGGTCATGTGTGTGGCCCACAACTCAAAGTAGGAATCGGTCAGGCGTAATTTTCTGGTGAAAATTCGCACGACCCTGCCTCGCGCCGTCGCGCTCCGGCTTTCGATTTCGCCCCCGGCGATCACGTGCGAACAAATAAACCCGGCTTAAGCCGGGTTTATTTGTATCGTGTGCCCCTGGTAGGAATCGAACCTACATCAGCAGCTCCGCAAGCTGCCGTCCTATCCATTGAACGACAAGGGCATAAGGAAGCAATGTTGAGAATACAACGAAATAGAGGAAATTTCTAGAGCCCGATAAGGCGGGCCAAGTTCTCTCCAAAATGAGGTCCTTGCTCTTCTTCTGTCAGAACGCGGCTGAGCAGTTGCTGTACTTTAAGAGCCTCTTCTTTGTTTGAGAGAGGGATCGACAGGTGGGGAGAAAGGACTCCGTTCATGGTTATAAATAGACGAGGTGTTTCGACACCACGCTCGATCCAAAATGAGTGGATTGCGTTAAACGGATAGCGAGTTCCGTCGACTGACACACCGCGCTCATCAATACGGATAACATGCTCGCGAGGGCCGCGTGCTGCAAGGAAGAGGATGGATCCAATACCCATCACAACGATAATCGCAAAAAGAATATTTCCAAGAAAGACAGCGAAGCCTGCGAGCGCCAAGGCTCCCACAATAAATGTCCAGTACCAGTCGGTACTATGCTCTCGGTGTTCATGCGTTTGTGTACTCCAAGAAAACTCCTTGTCTTCTCCAGGGTTCATTGCTACTAGTATACACCCAGACTTTTATAGGTTATTGTGTGTTGCATTGGAGGGGTGGCAGAGTGGTCTATCGCACCTGTCTTGAAAACAGGAGTACCGCAAGGTACCGTGAGTTCGAATCTCACCCCCTCCGCACAGATGAAGTACATAGGCATTGATTATGGGACGAAGCGTATCGGACTTGCAGTGTCCGACGACACAGGCAGTCTCGCATTTCCGCTTGCTGTAGTTGAGGCAGGGAAGGAGGCTTTGGCGAACGTTGCTGAAGAGGTGCAAAAAAGTGGTGCGGAAAAAATTATCCTTGGCGAGTCGCGCAATTTTCAGAACGAGCCGAACTTGGTCATGGAAGATATTGAGCAATTTAAGAAAGATCTTCATGAACTAACCGGAAAAGAAGTGGTGTATGAAGCTGAGTTTATGTCGAGCGCAGCCGCAGCTAGGCAATATGCGCCAGATGGGTCTCGTAAGCAAAATCCCTCGCAAGATAAGTTAGACGCAGCTGCGGCGGCAGTCATACTCCAGAGTTATCTCGACCGTAATCGCAATAAGGAGTAAGATCAAAGAACGTTTTACTGAAGAATATATGGAACAAATTTCAATTGATGATTTTAAGAAGGTAGAGATCCGCATCGGAGAAATTAAGTCTGCGGAAAAGATTGAAGGGAGCGACAAGCTGCTTAAATTGCAGGTTAATTTTGGTAACGAGGATCGCCAAGTGCTCTCAGGCATTGCGGCATATTTTCCAGACCCTACAGTGTTGGTAGGAAAGCGTTGTCCGTTTGTAACAAATCTTGCGCCACGCATGATGATGGGTATGGAGAGTCAGGCAATGATCCTTGCAACTGGGGGCGGGGAAGAACCGCTGTCCCTATTTGAAACGACTGCAACGCCAGGCTCTACGGTTCGCTAACTATTTTTCGCATGCACGTTATCTTCGAGCACATCACGACTATTAAGGAAAAGTCGTGGGCGTGGTTTGCTGCGCGTGCGCAGGGTCCGCACGGCATTTTTTGGCTGTGTTTTCTGTCGTACCTCGAGCCTTTTATTTCTCCGATAGTGCCGGAAGCGCTTATGACTGCGATGATTTTGGCGCGTCGCGAGAAGTGGAAATTCTACATGGTGCTCACGACTATCTTTACCTTCCTTGGCGGTATCACCGGCTACCTTATCGGCATGTTCATGTTTAAGGGCTTTGGCGAGGCCCTCCTGCAGTGGACAGGAGCAGGGGAGGCGCACCAGGTAACACAGCAACTGCTCGATGGGAACATTTTCTTTGTTATGTTTTTTATCGCGTTTACGTTATTGCCAGACAAGCCGTTTACGTATCTTGCCGGATTTTTAGGAATTTCGTTTATTGGATATGCGGCGGGTATGTTTTTAGGACGCGCGGCGCGCATCTGGATTGTCGGCTACTTTTCGTATAAATTCGGTCCGCAAATTATTGCCGTTGTAAATAAATATTTCCTCTGGTTTGCGTTCGTTGTTCTCGCGATTTTTGTTGCGTATGGTACCCTCTACTTGCACCTCCTCCCCTCGTAGTTCAATGGATAGAACACCGGACTTCTAAGCCGGTTATGGGGGTTCGATTCCCTCCGGGGGGACCAACGACAGAAAGAACTGCCTTGAGGCAGTTTTTCTGATACGTTGGTCGGGCGTAGCGATGTTTCGCGTTTTGCGAAACCGCGAGCCGGGGTCGCGAGCGAATTTTCTGACGAGAAAATTCGACTTGTGACCCAGATATAAACTTGGTATTGTGCATGGAACGGGCGATTAGCTCAGTTGGTAGAGCAACTCTTTTACACAGAGAAGGTCACAGGTTCGAGTCCTGTATCGCCCACAAAAGAAACAATGCAGCCGACAGTCATCTACGCAGACGATTCCATCTTGGTACTTAATAAACCTGCAGGTCTTGCTGTACATGCCGACGGTAAACATGACTGGAAGACTCTTGTCGACTGGCTTGTTGCCGAATATCCAGAAATAAAGGGAGTAGGGGAAGAGCAGCGACTCCAAGACGGTTCGCTTATTGAGCGTCCGGGTATTGTGCACCGCATCGACCGCGAAACGTCGGGTGTGTTGGTGGCGGCACGCACACAGGAAGCGTTCGATGTGCTTAAAGCGCAATTTCAAAATCGAGAAGTGAAGAAAGCGTACCGCGCGTTTGTTTACGGCGAGCTTAAAGATGAACGCGGCATAATCGACAAACCAATCGGTTCAGGTCGAGGCGGAAAAGGTCCACGTACGGCAAAGCGCGATGCGAAGGGTACGTTGCGAGACGCACAAACCGCATTTCGGGTTATTGCCCGCACTAAAGAAGCGTCATATACAGAAGTGTTTCCAAAGACAGGCCGTACACACCAGATCCGTGTACACTTTGCTTCTATCCAACATCCTATCGTTGCAGACTCTATGTATGCGCCAGGGCGGCCAGCTATCCTTGGTTTTGAGCGCCTCGCACTCCATGCGCTCTCGCTTACCTTTAGGCACCCGGAAACAGGGGAGGAAGTACTTTTTGAGGCCCCGTTGCCTAAAGATTTTGTAGAGGCAGAGCAGCGTTTATCATCTGCGACAACATCTGCCTAGAAAAGGTCCTCGGTTCTCCCGTATCGGCTTGGAACCTCTCGGGCCAGACCATTTTCTAGACAGACGTATGTCTCCGTGCTAAAGTAGTTTCCACATGAAATCAGCGGTTAAAACATCCCCAGTCGACATGAAGGAGCGCGCAGCGCTCGAGCTTCGTAGTGGCGACACTGTCCGCGTATGGCAGAAGATCGTCGAGAAGGGCAAGAGCCGCCGTCAGGCGTTCGAGGGCCTTGTTTTGGCGGTTAAACATGGCACCGAAGCAGGTGCAATGTTTACCGTACGTCGCGTTGCAAGCGGGGTAGGGGTAGAGAAAATCTTCCCGCTCTATTCTCCTGCAATCGAGTCTGTTGAAGTGTTGCGCCGTACTCGTACGCGCCGCTCAAAACTGTACTTTATTCGTCGCAAGGCTGCTCGCGATGTAAAACGTCAGATGCGCAAGCAGGAGACAGTCGAGGCTCGCGAGACTCCTTCAACCTCAGAGGAAGTTGCGTCGGCTCCAGAAGCAGCTCCTGTGCAGGAGTAAAAGCGCGACAACGCGCTTTTTGGTATATAGTGTTCTACATGCCCAGGTGGCGGAATTGGTATACGCGTATGCTTGAGGTGCATATGCCGCAAGGCTTGGAGGTTCGAGTCCTCTCCTGGGCACCACACATTGTATGGTTTGGATAATCTTTATTGTGTTTGTTACGATTGCTCTTTGTGTCGACTTTTTTGCCATGCGCAAACAAGGGGCGCACAAAGTGTCGCTTAAAGAAGCGGGGATATGGTCTGTGGCATGGGTCTTCCTATCCTTCGTGTTTGTGGGGTGGCTGTGGTGGTACTTAGGAGGCGCGAGCGCTGACCCTGCAGCACAGGCGATTGCAAACCAGAAGTCGCTCGAGTTTATTACCGGCTACTTGATCGAAAAGGCGCTCGCTGTCGATAATATTTTCGTATTCTTGCTCGTATTTACGTTCTTTGCGGTGCCTGCAGAATTTCAAAAGCGGCTCCTTATGTTCGGTATTTTGTTTGCGATCGTACTCCGCGCAATTATGATATTTGTCGGCGCGTGGCTCATTTCAGAATTTCACTGGGTGCTCTACATATTCGGCGGATTCTTGGTCTATACGGGTATCAAAATTTGGCGCTCTATCGGCAAAGAGCCCGACTTGGAAAGTAGTGTTGCAATGAAACTCCTGCGGCGCGGGCTTAAAATTGCTCCAAAGCTAGAAGGGGAGAAATTTTTTACCCTACACAATGGTGCCAAAGCAGCGACACCGCTCCTTGCCGCGGTTATTATGATAGGTCTTGTCGACATTCTCTTTGCGGTCGATTCAATCCCTGCAATCTTCGCAGTCACCACAGATCCGTTCATTGTGCTTACCTCAAATATATTTGCGATTTTAGGACTTCGTGCTCTGTATTTCTTGCTCGCAGGCTTACATGAACGCTTCCACCTGCTCTCCTATGGTCTTGCAATTATCCTCGGGTTTATCGGTACAAAAATGCTGCTCATGGATATCTTTAAGATCCCAACCGTGTTGTCACTCAGTATTACGCTTACCGTGTTGGTGGCGTCTGTCGTGTTAAGTCTTGTTATCAAGCCTGCTCCTATTACGGGCAGTGCATACCCATTTAAACCAAAAGAAACTTCTTCGGAGCCTGGCGCATAAGTGCGCACTCTGATATATAGTTAGCTACATGGTGCGCGGCTGTAACATGAGCGTGCTAGATATGGTGCCTATGGTGTAACGGTTAACACTCGAGTTTGTGGAACTCGCAATCTGGGTTCGATTCCCAGTAGGCACCCAAAGATAGGGAAGAAAGTGCGTTAGTGTTACAATTTTTTGTATGGGAGAACGTCGGACGTCAAAAGCGATACATGCTGCATCTGCGCGCATGACTCGGTGGATAGGTTCACCATCTTCAATCTTGTTTCATACTTTGGTTTTCGTCAGCTGCTTTGGAGCAGCATTTTTCCATGTTGTTTCTTTTGACCGCATGCTGCTTGTGCTTACTACCTTGGTGTCGCTTGAGGCAATTTATCTCGCGATTTTTATCCAAATGAGTATTAACCAAACGACCGAGAGTTTGGAGGTGGTTGAGCACGATATCGACGAGATCCAGGAAGATATCGACGAAATTCAGGAAGACGTTGATGAGATTCAAGAGGATGTCGACGAAATTCAGGAAGATGTTGAGGGTATTACTGAAGAAGAGCGGCTACGCGAAAAGGGGATAGCGCAGGAAATCACGCTTGTTGAGATTCAAGACCGATTACAAAAATTACTAGGCGATATTGAGCGTTTGCAAACCAAGCGCTAATTACAATGGCAAAAGAAAAAATTATCGGAGCAACACAAGGGTTTTTTAAAGAATTTCGTAATTTTGCAGTAAAAGGGAATGCGCTTGAGCTCGCATTTGCGGTCATCATCGGTACTGCGTTTACTGCGGTAGTAAATTCGCTCGTGGCAGACTTGATCACACCGCTTCTTGGGTTGCTTACTAATAACGTGGACTTTAAGACGCTCTCGTTTGCAGTGCGGCCTGATGTGGTTCTAAAGTACGGTTCGTTTATTCAGGCGCTTATAAACTTTCTTCTTGTATCGTTCTCGATCTTTATTGTATTCAAAATCCTTTCTGCTGCACGTAAGCGCATGATTAGGGAAGGGGAGAAGTCTGTTCCTGCACACGACAAGCCGGCACAAGAGCGCTTGCTTGAAGAAATTCGTGATTTGCTTAAAGAGAAGAAGGACGGTAGCCTTGAGTAGTTCGATTATCCTCACTACAAGTACTATGCCAGAAACAAAAAAAGTAGAATTTTCTCCCGCTATGGCTATTCTTGCCTCGGGTGCTCTGATCGCCGCTGCAATATTATTTACAAATTATTTTCCAGGACCGGCGTCTGCAGGAGCAGTGCCTACAGTAAACACGAATGAACAGCAGGTAACTACTAATGTGCCTCCTGTCTCCGACAAGGACCACATCGTAGGTTCTCCTGATGCGCCAATCATGCTTATTGAATACTCGGATTTTCAGTGTCCGTACTGCGCCCGCATTTATCCGACACTCAAGCGCATTGCTGAAGAATCAAACGGACAGATCGCCTGGGTACACCGCAATTTCCCACTCGAAAGTATTCATCCGCAGGCGCGTCCTTCGGCACTCGCCGCAGAATGTATCGCGGACCAGCTTGGCAATAACGGCTTTTGGAAATTCACCGACGCTGTTATGAGTAACCAAGGCAAGATGAGTCCTGCATACTACGCCCAGCTTGCAACGCAGTTTGGTGCTAATGCACAGACGTTTGCATCTTGTGTTTCGAGTGAAAAATTTGGTTCTAAAATAGATACAGAAACAGCGGATGCTATGCAAAATGGTGGCCAAGGCACACCCTTCACCATCGTTGCGGGTAATGGTGTGCAGGTGCCTATTTCTGGCGCACTTCCGTACGAAAGCATTATGGCTGTAATAAGACAGGTCCAAGCTCGTCAGTAACAGTGAGTTATTAATTATTTACTAGTTTTATAAACTATGAATCCGTTGTTTGAAGGAACTCAGGGCTCGCGACTGCGCGTGGCAATTTTTGCTACCGTAGTGATCCTTGCCGTGTTTTTGGGTATTCGCAGTGTTGCAGCCATGATGGAGCTTCGCTATGTAGGAGCAGGTGTTATGCCGGCCAATACGATCACCATTAGTGGGGAGGGGGAAATGTTTGCTGTGCCAGATATTGCAGAGTTTACATTCTCGGTTACGTCGCTTAAGCCGACAGTCGCCGCTGCACAAGAAGATGCAACGACGAAAATGAACGCAGTGTCTGCGTACCTGAAAGACGCAGGTATTGCTGAAAAGGACATCCGCACTACTGGCTACAATATTTATCCGCAATACGATTACGAGACTGTAACGTGTGCTGTTGGTACGTACTGTCCAGGTGGTCGTCAGGTACTTCGCGGCTACGAGGTGCGCCAGACTACTACCGTGAAAGTTCGTGATACTGCGAAAGCAGGTGACCTGCTTGCAGGAGTTGGCACAAAAGGTGCAACTGAAGTAAGCAGTCTTACGTTCACCTTCGATGACCCAAATATGGTTCAGGACGAAGCACGCAACAAGGCTATCGCTGATGCAAAGGAAAAAGCAGATGTCCTTGCGAAGCAACTCGGGGTGCACTTGGTACGCGTCGTGTCATTTAACGAAAGTACTGGTGGCTATCCAGTGCCAATGTACGCTCGTGATGTAGCGTACGGCATGGGAGGTGCTGAAAATGCAGTAACTCAGTCTAAGGCTCCAGATATCTCAACAGGAGAGAATAAAATCACCTCATACGTTACTGTTACCTACGAAATTCGCTAAATATCCCACTCTTGACAACCCCCTTCAACAAGGGGTACGATAGGGGAGAAATAAAGGCCGCCGAGGCCTTTTTTCTTAGGCAAAAATAACCCTATGTTTAACTACATTAAAGACGTTCGGGGCGAGCTCAAGCATGTATCGTGGCCTACTCGTGCACAAGTAATCGCATACAGTCTTGTTGTTATCGGTTTGTCGCTCGCAGTAGCGGTATACCTCGGTCTTTTGGACTACCTCTTCTCAGCAATCCTTAAGCGCATTATTTAGTTCACTTTTTTCATTGTAGCTATGGCAAAACAAGACTCTAGTCTCGGTCGGGCATGGTATGCGATTCACACCTATGCAGGGTATGAAAACGCAGTTGCTCGCAACCTGAAGCAGCGCATCGAATCTCTCGGTCTTCAAGAGAAGATTTTCAACGTGGTTGTACCAACAGAACACACGGTCAAAATTAAAGGCGGTCGCCGCGTCGAGGAAGATGAAAAGATCTACCCAGGCTACGTGCTTGTGGAGATGATCGTAGACGACCAGTCGTGGTTCGTCGTACGCAACACGCCGCGCGTAACCGGTTTCGTTGGTTCTGGTGTAAACCCAGTGCCGCTCCAGCAAAAGGAGGTGGATGAGCTCTTGGGCCGCATGCAGGCTGCAGAGGGTTCAGTAAAACATGCTATTGACCTTACGGTTGGAGACTCGGTTGTTATTGTCGATGGTCCGTTTAAAGACCTCGATGGTAAGGTGGGTGAAGTGGACGAGAGTCGTGGCAAGGTAAAGGTCCTTGTGGCTATGTTTGGCCGCGAAACCCCGGTAGAATTGGACTTTTTGCAAATCAAACGTATATAAGGTAATATCACTCGGCATATGGCAAAGAAGATAGTCAAGAAAATCAAGATTGTTGCGGCGGGTGGCGCTGCGGCTATGACCCCTGCCATGGGTCAGGTGCTCGGTCCTGCCGGCATCAACATCGGTGAATTCATCAAGAAATTCAACGAGGCATCTAAAGACATGCGTGGCGACATGATCCCTGCAGAGATTTCTGTATACGAGGATCGCACCTACTCATTTATCCTCAAGACTCCTCCGGTTTCTGGTCTTATCCTTAAGGCCCTCGGTAAAGAGAAGGGAAGTGGTAAGCCAAATACTGCAAAGATCGGTACGCTTACAAAGGCGCAGGTACAGGCTATCGCAGAGCGCAAAATGCCAGACCTCAATGCGCACACGATGGAGCAAGCAATGAAAGTTGTTGCTGGTTCTGCCCGCTCAATGGGTGTTGATGTAAAATAATTAAACTGAAGTAAAAAATAAAAGCCCGTGTGTCGGAGTGAGGTATATCTCTCCAAAGCACGGGCTTTTATTTTTTACTTTCTACTGTTTCTCGACTATGTCTTGCGTGCCGCGCTTGTAGTTAAAGCGGTCTTCGCTTTCGTCTATGTAGAGTTTTAAGCCTGCGCCGCCGAGCTGCTCAAGCATGAGCTGTCCAATGTGCTGTGCAGCGATGCGGAGCGTTGGGTGGACGGAAATACCTGAGCGAAGTTCCACAACCCACATAAGTGCAGGGAGGTCTCCCGTCATACGCAAGCTCACCTGGTAGCCCATCGGAATGTAGTACTGCGTGAGTACCGACGAAAGCTTAAGTGCATCAACTGCATTGCTGTAACGAGCAAGGAAGCCAATAGCTTCCTGCTTGAGTGTTTCCGGCATCTGCTCGAGGTACCACAAGTGGAACCCGCGCTTGTCGGTTAAAAGCGGCATGCGCTGCACGAGCGAGCGGTGGCGCTGCAAGTCGCGGAATGATCCGAAGTCGAGCAAGAAGGAGAAGCGCATAGTGCCAGCTTCTGCAAGAAACTTCGGCGGTTCGGTTTTGACGGGGCGTGTTTCAAGAATTGTTTTATACGAACGCAGTAAGTTGTAGTCTATAGCGTTTCTCTCGAGCGTAATGCCGTGGAGTACGGTCGAAGCAAGGCTCGCGCCGCTTCCTGGATTGTCGTTGTAGTAGTACGAGCTTTCCATCCACTTGTGGGTGTATTCCTCGGTAGCAGGGTAGCGTTTTTGTTTAAACGAACTCGGGTACGCTTCGTCAAGCGCTTCGGTAACCGCTGCAGCGACTTCACGTACTTCCGGAAGTGGGTGGTTACGTAGACGTGCAAGCTGGTCTGCAGCATGACGCAGCTCGGTATGCCATGCGAGGTTTGTTGCGGCACCTGCAGGGAGGAACGAGCGCATGATGTCGAATGCGCGGGCGTTAATTGCTTTTTGCCACACCTTCTCGTCTTCCTCGGCGCCTTTCGGGTGGCGCTTGGCGAGCTCGGCTTTCATTACGTCTAAACCGTGGAGGTAAAACGTGCGGAGTGACTCTAATGTTTCTGCGCCTTTTTGCGTGCCTGCAGGGTTTGCAAATGGTTGGAAGGTAAAGTCGATGTAGCGTGTCGAAGATTCCTGCCCGTTATAAAGTTGGGAGTCCTGGATCGCTTTCGCAACGAGCATGGACACTCCTTCAACGAAGATGGTTGTCGTGCCACAGTCGCCAATAGACTTATCGCCGTACCCCACGTAGTACGTGTCCATGAAGTTTTTAGCACCTTTTTGTGCGAGCTTTACGAGGTGGGAGTCGACTCCGCCGATCGAGCGCGAGTGGAGCGCTTGGAGCATAGCGCTTGCTTCTGGCGTTATGAGCGCGCCGGTGTCGAGTACTACTACTTTGCCATTGCCCGAGAGGGGGCGACGTACATGTTTCAGATCTTCAAATTGCATAGAGGTATTTCAGTCAATCGAGTAAATATGTACGTAGCGCGTTAGATCATAGTGAATTATTTCTTTTTTATATCACGATCCAAATAGAGGCGAGGGAGCATGCTCTCCGGCTTCCACTGTTTTTTGAGCTGTGCAACCGAGCCAGTAGTTTGATATTTACCACTCTTTGCGTAGTCGTTTTCCAAAATAGGACCTGTTTCGTAGAAAATAATTTGGGCAATGCGACGACCAACCACAAGCGGAATGTAGTAGTGGGAAGAGTTGTTGGTAATTTCCATAGTCCAGCGGTTGATGTAGCCGACGTCCCCCCAACCTGCGCATTTACAGACCTCTATAAAGCTGCGGCCCAAGCTGGAGCGCGCCTTCATCATGGTGGTAATATGCTCCCGGCCGCCAATAAACTCGTTCGTGTGACCTAAAATAGTTTCGCCCGGTGCAAGCAAAATAATTTTGTCGTCAGGAGAAATGCCTGTGAAATCAAATTTATAATCCTTAAGTACTTCTTTTGCAGTTTTTGCCTTGTGTGGCTCGGTGCCCCAGACACGCTCTACGTGTTTTTTGTCGTAAATATTGTAGAGGTTTTCAAAATGTTTCGGCGGCTGTTCAGCAAAAAAGTATTCGCCCAAGGTAACGTCGTAGCTTGAAGTTGCCAGGTTTTCGCGCTTAAAAGGTTCAATAACTACAGAACCTTCCTCCATTGCTTCCAGAATCTTTCGGTCAGACAGCGCCATATCGCAAAGAAGTATACCACCCCAGGACGCTCTGCAAGATCTGTACATTTTTATATCGCAAGGTATAGTTGCCGCGAACACACGGTAATTACTGCTATGACTACTTCTGGAACATTCATTGTGATCGACGGCGGAGAGGGAACGGGCACTACTACTATGTCGAAGGATGCTGTTGCCGCCTTAGAGCAGCTGCGTATTCCTGCCCTTTGGACCAGGGAACCGGGCGGCTCGCCATATGCCGAAAAGATCCGCGAACTTATCCTTTCGGACGATGCAAAACATGCGGATGCAGAGACTATGTTCGGCCTCTTTTGGGCAGCACGGCGCGACCACTTAAACCAAACAGTGATCCCAGCACTCAAGCAGGGGATGGTGGTTATTTCAGATCGCTTCGATTCTTCAACCTGGGCGTACCAGATTTGTGCTCAGGAGCAGCGTCAGCTGATTGACCTGTTTTGGGCGATGCGCGCGCATTATTTGCAAGGATTTATTCCAGACCGCTACATAATCCTCGATGTTGCGCCCTCTATTGCGCTCGCGCGTGCAAAGCGCCGGGTAGGGAAGCAGACGCACTTCGACGAGCGCGAGCTCGACTTCCACAACCGCGTTCGCGACGGTTTTAAAGAATTTACGCATGTGGCGCCGCACCGAGTCATAGACGCGGGCGAACCAAAGGAGGTGGTGCTGGAGAAGGTACTCAAAACAATAGAAGAAGTACGACTTTTAAAAATGGTATAGTAGGGTCATGGTGTAGGGATTCAACAAACGGGAGCATTATTCTACTAACGGCTTTTACCATGAACCTATACGAATCTATTCAAAAACAAGATACAGAAGTATTTGCAGCCCTTGAGGGCGAAGAGCAGCGTGAACGCGAAGGCTTAGAGCTTATTCCGTCTGAAAATTACGTTTCAAAAGCGGTGCGTGAGGCGCAGGGCTCGATTTTTACGAACAAGTATTCCGAAGGCTACCCAGGCAAGCGCTACTACGGCGGGCAGCAGTTTACTGACGTTGTAGAGACACTTGCTATTGAGCGTGCAAAAAAACTCTTTGGTGCAAAGTTTGCGAATGTGCAGCCACACTCAGGCGCTAACGCAAACATCGCAATGTATATGGCACTCCTGCAGCCAGGGGATACCGTGCTTGGTATGGACCTCTCACACGGTGGCCACTTAACGCACGGCCATCCGGTTACCTACATCACAAAGTTCTTCAACTTTGTGCGTTACAAGATGAAGAACCCTGACACGGGCGAAATCGACTACGACGACATGCGCCGTGTTGCGATCGAGGCAAAGCCAAAAATTGTCCTTGCAGGATTTTCTGCATACTCTCGCGAACTCGATTACGAAAAGTTTGTGTCTATTGCTCGGGAAGTGGGGGCGTATGCAGTTATCGACATTGCACACATTGCAGGACTTATTGCGGCGGGTGTTGTTAAGAATCCGTTCGACTATGGGTTTGATGTCATGACCTCGACGACGCACAAAACACTACGCGGCCCGCGCGGCGGCATCATCCTAACTCGCGACAGCGAAGAGATTGCAAAAAAAGTAGACAAGGCAGTCTTCCCAGGACTCCAGGGCGGTCCGCTTATGCATGTTATTGCTGCAAAAGCAGTCGCGTTTGGTGAGGCGCTCCATCCATCATTTAAAACCTACGCAGCACAGGTGCTTAAAAACGCAAAGGCGATGGAAGAAGTATTCCGCACACACAACATTCGCATGCTTGGCGGTGGCACATCGAACCATCTCATACTCGCGGATGTCTTCGGTTCACTCGGTATTCCTGGTAAGGAAGCAGAGGCGCTCCTCGATACGGTAGGTATGACGCTTAATAAAAACACTATCGCAGACGATACGCGCGGACCGATGGACCCCTCTGGTATTCGCTTCGGTACGCCCGCAATTACCACGCGTGGCTTTAAAGAAGCAGAAAGTGCCCGTATTGCAGAGCTGATGCTCGAGGCGCTCAAAAATAAAACTGACCTAGTGAAGCTTGAAAGTATCAAAACCGAAATTAAGGCGCTCTGCACACGTTTTCCTATACCCGAGTCGTTTGTCTAGCGAGGGAGTAAAATAGAAGCATGGAGTGGTTTCGATCGCGTGTGTCGAAGTCTGTTGAACTGTGGCGCCGCTACGAGCGGCGGATCATGATCGTCGGTATTTTAACCGGCTTTATTTTCGATTTGTTTATTGCTGATCGACCGGATAGTCCTACCAACAATCTTATTTTGCTGTCGTACTTGGGCATTGCGGGTGCACTCATCATCTTTCTTAACTTACGTACGATTAGGCGCGAGGAAACGCACCCCGAGTACCAGCCGCTCTTTCTGATATTCATTCTCCAGTTTTGCTTCGGAGGTCTGGCAAGTAACATGCTTGTGCTCTACGGCAGGAGTGGGACCTTTGCGAGTTCGGCGCTCTTTCTGTGCATGCTCGGCGCCATGCTGATAGGTAATGAGTTTCTAAAAACGCGCTACGCACAGTTGCGATTTAACATCGCGGTCTACTACACCTTGTTGTTTACGTATCTTATTATCGCGCTGCCAACATTTGTATTCCATTCCGTAGGCACGCTCGTTTTTCTTGCGACTGGAGTAATTAGCCTGGTTATTATCGCAGGGTTCCTTGGGCTCGTGTATTGGCTTGTGTTGCGCGGCAGGGAGCGCGCACATCAACTCTACGAAGTTTCGTTCTTGGTCGGGTTTGTGTTTGTGTTGTTTACGAGTCTCTATTTTATGCGGATCATTCCGCCGGTGCCACTTTCCTTAAAAGAGATCGGGGTATATCACACGCTCGAGCGGCTCCCTGCACCTATTGATGATGCAATTTACCGGGCGGTGTACGAACCAGCATCGTGGTTTGTATTTTGGCGCAGTACGAGTTCGACGTATCACATCACTGATGCGACTGACAAAGCGACGTGTTATTCGTCTGTCTTTGCACCGACAGGACTCATGGCACCGATTTATCATCGATGGGAAAAGTATGATGCGGAAGCAGGGAAGTGGAAGGACGTGTTCCGCACCTCATTTGAAATTAGTGGCGGCAGGCAAGGCGGCTTTCGCGGCTACAGCAGCCTACTTGTAGGAGAGGGAAAGTGGCGCTGTAACGTGGAAACTGAAAACGGCGCCCTTATCGGCCGCAACACATTTACAGTCGATGGGAGCAAGTCGCCCGATAACCTCCTCATAAAAACCCTTTAAATAAGGCCCCTAATAGACCTTGACTTTTTGGCCGAAAGGTGATACAATAGTAAATGGTAGAACCTGCCTCTACAAGCTGTAGGGGTATCTTGAAAATTCACTCACTGTCCCAGGAGGACACCAATGACCGCTATTGTTTCCCGCATTTCCTTCCCTGGTTTCGTGACCATCGAGAACAAGGACACTTCGACTCACTACGTCGAGATCGGCACGATCGAAGTCGAGGGGAAGACCCTCGAACTCGAGCTTCTTCGCAAGAAGGATCTGCCGGAGCACTTCAACTTCGTGCTCGCGAAGATCTCGATCGATGACGAGCTGGTCTGGTCCTTCCAGGCCGTCGCCGGCATGGAAGACTTCGACGGTGTCGGCATCCTGGCGATGGCGGGAGACACTCCGGTCATCGCCCTCGTTGGCAAGGGTCGTGAAGGGCGGATCGAAAAGGTTCGCACGCTTGCGTCGTTCGTCAACAACGAGCCTTCGGGGATCCGGAAGCGGATCCTGCTCAAGGAGGCTGCTGCCGAGTATCTCGGCCGGGGCTTTGTCCTCAACGACAAGGAGAGGCTCGTCTTCTCCAAGGACGAGGCTGCTGCGCGTGAGGCGGCCCGGCAGCGCAATGCTGCCGAGGATGCACAGCGTGCGGCGGAAGTTGCTGCTCGTCAGGCGCAGAAGCAGGCGAAGATCGACCGGCTTCTCGCGCGCGACGTGATCTTCGGCTTCGACGCGCAGGGTGCGCGGCGGCGGGGCATTCCCGTCACCACGTCCGAGTGGATGGTGTTGCCGCACGGAACGACCGTCATCCTCGTCGAGTCCTTCGACGAGGAAACCAAGACGGTCGGCAAGCTCCTCGAAGCGTTCAAGATCGAGAAGCCTCGCGGCCAGGGTGCCAAGAAGGTCGGGAAGGCGGTCGTTACGCCGCAGCCCGTTCTTCGCGGCATGGTCTCGGCGTCCGCGCCGAAGCCGCTTCGTACGGTTCTCATGGAGATCGGGGATGATGTGCACGACGTGCAGATCTACCCCAGCATGGAGACCGTGCAGGAGGCCCGGAAGGCCGGCCTCAACGGTGGGACGTTCGTGGCTCTCGACCGAGTCGAGCAGAACGGCCAGGTGCAGGTGTACAAGGTCTTCTCGGACCGTGTCGACACCGTCGGCACCTTCTTGCCGCTCGGCTAACACCGAGCAAGTACACCCGAGTTCGATTCGAGCCGGTTCCAGAAATGGAACCGGCTCTTTCTTTTTTATACAGCCTACAAATGCTAGTGTTATATACGTGATACGAGAGTCTATAGAAGCGGCAGTAAAAGAAGCCCTCCAAAGCCTACAAGCGGGGGATGTGTCTTTTGTTGTGGAGCGGCCCGGGGACATGGCGCATGGTGACTATTCTACAAACGCCGCTCTTGCGGCAGCAAAGTCTTTGAAGAAAAATCCGCGTGAAGTCGCGGAACAGTTGAGTGAAATCTTGAAAACGAAATTTTCTAAAACTAAATCTGCAGGACTTTTAGTGAAGCTGTTTGGCGGTTCGTCGCTTTCGTCAATAGAAAAAATTGAAGTTGCAGGTGCAGGTTTTATAAACTTCTTTCTCTCGCGCGATGCGATAACGAGCGAGGTAGAGGCTGCAACAAAAGAGCCGTGGGGGAAGAATAGCGTCTATGCCGGCAAGAAAATAATGGTTGAATTTACCGACCCGAACCCTTTTAAAGAGTTTCATATTGGTCATCTCATGAGCAACACAATAGGGGAAAGTGTTGCACGCTTGCTCGAGCGCGGTGGTGCGCAAGTAATTCGGGCTAACTACCAAGGTGATGTGGGGCAGCATGTGGCGAAGGCAATCTGGGGCAGGATGCAAAAACCAGAACTCCGCTGGGGCGAGGCGTATGTCTATGGAAACAACGAGTACGAGGCACATAAAGAGGAGATCGATGCGATAAATAAAAAAGTGTACGACAAGAGCGACGCTACGGTGAGCGCGCTCTATGACCAGGGCCGCAAGGAATCACTCGAGCATTTTGAAGAGTTGTACAAAGTGTTAGGTACAAAGTTTGACCATTACTTTTTTGAAAGTCAGACAGCGCCGATCGCGCTTCAGTTAGTAAACGAGAATAAAAATGTGTTTGAGGAAAGCGAAGGAGCGATTGTTTTTCATGGCGAGCATACGCGCGTTTTCATAACGTCGCAGGGGTTGCCAACATACGAGGCAAAAGACCTCGGGCTTTTGCAGCTCAAACAAGAGACAGTGAGCGTGGATGAGTCTATTACAGTAACTGCAAGCGAGCAGAAAGATTATTTTAAAGTGGTGCTTGCTGCCGCGAAGCAGATTCCCGCAATTGCAGACATTGCTGCAAAAACAAAACACGTCACGCACGGCATGATGCGTTTTGCCTCGGGGAAAATGTCGTCTCGCAAGGGGAACGTTATTACCGGCGAGTCGCTCATTGCTGAGCTTACGGAAGACGCGAAGGAAAAAATGCGCGACCGAAACCTTCCTGATGCTGACAAGATTGCAGAAGAGGTTGCCGTGGGAGGTATTAAGTACGAAGTGTTAAAGCAGGGGAGCGGCAAAGATATTATTTTCGATCCGGCAAAGTCGCTCTCGCTCGAAGGAGATTCTGGTCCGTATATACAGTACGCACACACGCGAGCACTCTCTCTCATGAATGCTGCCAAGGAGGCGGGGATAGTAGGGAATACAAGTGATGCTCCTCTTACTGCCTCGGTGCTTGAAAAAACGCTGCTGCATTTCCCAGACGCAGTTGAGCGTGCTGCGAAAGAACTTGAGCCACACTATGTAACGACGTATATAACCGAACTCGCCGCAGCATTTAACAGTTGGTATGCAAACGAACGAGTAATAGGGGGCAGTAATCCGCACTATGGTGTCTTGCTTACGGAAGCGGTGGAGCAAACGCTCGCGAAGGGTCTCCATGTATTAGGTATTCCAGCACCTGAAAAAATGTAGCAAAAGTGCTATATTTTGCTTTATGTCGACCGGGAAGTCGGAAGTTGCCAAGCGCGAGGAGGAAGTGCTTGCCTTCTGGAAAGAGAATCATATTTTTGAAAAGTCGCTCCAAAAGAAGTCTCCAAAGGGCGAGTTTATTTTTTATGATGGTCCACCATTTGCGACCGGCTTGCCGCACTCGGGGTCGCTCCTTTCTTCTGTCATTAAAGACGTAATTCCGCGCTATAAAACGATGCGCGGCTACCATGTTCCACGCCGGTGGGGTTGGGACACGCACGGTCTACCTATCGAAAGCATGGTCGAGAAGAAGCTCGAGCTTAAGAGCAAGAAAGATATTCTCAATATCGGCATCGATGTGTTTAATGAAACCGCACGCTCGATGGTGCTGCGCTACGTGGACGACTGGGAGAAGTATGTCGACCGTGTTGGTCGCTTTGTCGACTTTAAAAACTCCTACAAGACGATGGACAACTCGTACATCGAGTCTGTCTGGTGGGCGCTTAAGCGTTTGGATAGCAAGAAGCTGCTCTACGAAGGTCGCAAGGTCTTGATGTACTGTACGCACTGCGAAACACCGCTTGCAAAGGCGGAGATCGCGATGGACAACACGTACAAAGATATTACGGAAGAAACCGCGTACGTAAAATTTAAAATAAAAAATCCTGAGAAGTCTGGTCTGCCGCAAAACACATCTATCGTTGCGTGGACGACAACGCCGTGGACCTTGCCGGGTAATGTAGCGCTTGCGGTAGGAAAAGATATTTCGTACGTAGTGGTACAAGAAGGCGTTGAGCATTTGCTCATGGCCGCAGAGCGCATGCCGGAAGGTTCAAAAGTAGTGAAGGCGCTCATGGGTGCAGAACTGCTTGGAGTTGAATACGAGCCTCTCTTTGCTGTGCCTGCTATCGCAGGAGTAAAAGGGAAAAAGTACGTCGTAGTTGCAGGAGACTTTGTAACGACTGCAGACGGTACTGGTATCGTGCACATTGCGCCAATGTACGGTGAAGACGACTTTGCGCTCGGACAGAAAGAAAAGTTGCCGATGGTGCAGCTTTTGAATGCAAACGGGACGTATAACGATCTTGTTCCAGAAGCACTGCGTGGTCAGTATCTTAAAAAAGGAGAGAAATTTATTAAAGAAGATCTAGAAAAGCGCGGGCTGCTCTATAAAAAAGAGCCGCATACGCACTCGTACCCACACTGCTACCGCTGCGGCACGCCACTTATTTACAACGCGGTCGGGTCTTGGTTCATCAATATCCAAAAGGTGAAGGCAAAGATGCTTTCTGAAAACGAAAAAATCACCTGGGTGCCTGAACACCTAAAGCATGGCCGCTTTAAGAATAATCTGGAGAATGCGCCGGACTGGACCATTTCCCGCAATCGTTTTTGGGCGTCGCCACTTCCTATTTGGAAGGAAAAGAAAGGTGACAAGGTTATGGTGGTGGGTAGCATCGACGAGCTGACAAAAAAGACAAAACGCTCGGGCAACAAATATTTTGTGATGCGTCATGGTCAGGCGAAGAGCAATGTCGACCAGATTTTCGACTCTAAGGGCGACCCGAATAACCACCTGACTGAAGAGGGGAAGGCAGGAGTCGAAGCGCAAGTAAAAACATTTGCGCAAAAAAATAAAATCGACCTCATTATCATGTCGCCCCTGGTACGTACGCGCGAGACAGCAAAGATCGCACAAAAGGTCCTTGGTGTGTCGGACTCGGCAGTAATGGTTGATGAGCGTCTGCGAGAAATCGACGTAGGTATATTTAACGGAAAGCCGGTTATCGAGTGGCGCGCGTCGTTTAACAGCCATGGCGATCCATTTACTACCGTGACTGATGGCGCAGAGACATATACCCAGATCCGCGAGCGTGTCGGCGACTTTATTTTTGAAATTGAGCGTCGCTATGCGGGGAAAAATATTTTGATCGTGACACATGAGCGCCCGGCGTGGCTTCTTAACACGATTGTCGAGCGTAAAACTATTGCGGAGTGTATTGCAGGCGCTGGAGACGTAGTGTTTTTGCGTAATGGAGAAATCCGCCCGATCGACTTTGTGCCGTTTCCACACACAAAACAGTACGATCTCGACTTGCATCGACCATACATAGACGCGATTACGCTCGTAGACGAGAAGGGGAGACAGTATGAACGCATTCCGGAAGTCATCGACTGTTGGGTGGAGTCCGGCGCTATGCCGTTTGCATCCGAGCACTACCCGATGAAAAAAGATGTGGTGAATCCGGAGCGCTTCTTTGGATTGCGTCCGAAAGCATACCCGGCAGACTTTATTGCCGAGTATATTGCACAGACGCGCACCTGGTTTTACTACATGCACGCTATGGGCGTACTCCTGTTTAATAAGTTGTCGTTCCGTAACGTTGTGACCACGGGCAATATTCTTGCTAATGACGGCTCGAAGATGTCGAAGTCGAAGGGTAACTACACCGACCCGCTTTTGGTGATGGACATGTTTGGTGCGGATGCGATGCGCTTTTACCTCATGAACAGTGTGGTGATGCAGGCAGAGGACTTTAGTTTCCGCGACGAGGAAGTGCGCGAGGTACATAATCGCGTCGTGCAGATGCTCTGGAATTGCTATAAGTTTTTCGAGCTCTACAAGGCGGAGTATGATGGCTCAACACAAGCAGCAAACAGTACGCATGTACTCGACCGTTGGGTACTGTCGCGTCTTAATCAAACCACTTCTTCGATCACTGCTGCGCTTGATGCGTACGACACCCCGGGTGCTTGCCGCGCGCTGCGATCGTTCATTGATGATTATTCTACGTGGTATGTACGCCGCTCGCGTGACCGCGTGAAGGGGAAGGATGCAGAAGACAAACAGTATGCGCTTGCAACACAGCGTTATGTGCTTCTGACACTCGCACAGCTTAGTGCTCCTCTTATGCCGTTCATTGCAGAGCGTTTGTATAAAGATGTTGGCGGCGATGCGGAAAGTGTGCACCTTACGTCGTGGCCTACTGCAGGAAATGTTGACACGTTGCTTATTGAGCAAATGGAAACAACACGCAAGCTCGCGTCGCTTGGTCTCCAGGCGCGTGACAAGGCGGGGATTAAAGTGCGTCAACCTCTTGCGTCTATGGCGGTGAAAGTTCTGCCGACGAATCTACAAGTGCAAGAGATACTCAAAGACGAGCTTAATGTTAAGGCGCTTACCCAAGACGCGTCTATGGAAGGAGAAGTCTTGCTTGATACGACTCTAACTCCAGAATTGAAAGAAGAGGGACTTTTGCGTGACACGATTCGGGCCGTGCAAGAATTCCGCAAGCAGGCGAATCTTTCAATCGGTGATCGCCCTCAAGTCAGTATGCAGACGAATCTTGAAGGCGAGGCTTTGGTGGTGAAATATAAATCAGAGATTATGGAAGAAACCGGCCTTGCAGCACTTGAGGTAGAAGTCGGAGACGCTGCAGCGGCAGCACTGGTGCAGGGTATTACCCTGAAGGGATAGGTATGCATAAAATCCATGTCAGCGACGGAGTGGTGTTAGCGAAACGTGGAGTAGGAGAGGCTAATACACAAGTTGCAATTTTTACGAAAGAGCTCGGATTGATCCGCGCTACTGCACGTAGTGCTCGCTTAGGAAAATCTAAATTACGCTACGGCCTTGAGGTGCTTACCGAAGGACGGTTTTCATTTGTGCGCGGTAAGCATGAGTGGAAAGTGACCGGAGTAGAAACTATTTCTCGTGATCTTGTACCTTCGACGCGTGAGGGGAAAGTTGCAGTGGGGAGAGTCTCGCGACTCCTGCTTCGTCTGATTCATGGTGAAGAGCGGGGAGACAAACTGTACGTCGCCGTACGCCAAGGGTTTTCATTTTTTGCAGCGTCTCACACGAAGGAAGAGATTGAAAGCGCCGAGTGGGTACTTGTGTTGCGTATATTGTCCCAGCTGGGGTACGTGCCACGCATCTCTGAACTTGCACCATTTGTAGGTGAAGAGAATATTACTGAGGAGCTTGCGCTCCAGGCTCAGGTAGTAAAGGGCTTTTTAATCCGCACGATCAATGAATCTTTGGCTGCGACGCACCTGTAGTATACTTTAGAGATATGGTTCCCGAAGAGAAAAGCGGGGTAGAGAAGCTTAAACGCGCGCTCTATGCTCGTCAAAGTGATATTAAACCGCCTGCAGAAGACCGCTCGAGCCTTAGTCCGAGCACTGCAGATGCTCCTCGTGCTTGGGAACCTGCTGCAACGCCGGAAGGTGTAACAAGTGGTGTACCTCAGCCGTCACAACCACTACAAACCAAATCTCGTATGTCTATGGCTACTAAATTTTTGCTCGGTTCGGCCGCGTTCTTCTTCCTGTCACTTGCCGCCGCCGCTTATATGATTTTAGGAGGAGTGAATACTATCTCTCCACAGAACATCGATATTGAAATAGTGGCACCGTCTTTGATTGATGGAGGAAAGGAAGCAACATTCCAGTTTATTATTACCAACCGCAACCAAACTGACCTCGAGCTTGCGGATCTTATTTTGACGTACCCGGATGGCACGCGCAGTGCTGCTAACCCAGCGCAGGAGCTGACGTACGACCGTCACACTATTGGCACGATTCCTGCAGGTGAACAAATAAAACAAACAGCTTCTGCTCTTGTGTTTGGACAAGAAGGGGAAACGCAAACAATCCGTGCAACGCTTGAATATAGTGTTAAAAATTCAAACGCAGTTTTCCAAAAGCAAACGGAAACGACGTACACGATAGGCTCCTCTCCCGTTTCAATTACTGTATCTGCGCCAACTGACACAACAACGGGGGGTGAGATTTCTATGGACGTGACCGTGCGTTCTAATGCAACAACGCCTGTCGAGAATTTAGTGCTGCAAGGACAGTATCCATTTGGATTTACGGTCGGAACAACACAGCCACAGGCAGATGCAGGGGGTACGTTTTGGCGACTAGGGACACTACAGCCGGGCGCATCGCGCACTATTAAAATTACCGGTGCCCTTGAAGGACAAGATGGTGATGAACGCGTCTTCCGCTTCTTTGCGGGGTCAAACAGCGACCAGACCGATACAAAAATTAAAGTCCCGTTCCTTATCATGCCGCAGACTGTTACCGTGCGGCAGCCGTTTATTTCTGCAACGATCGCAGTCGAGGGGCAAACAGGAAAAACTATCTCTGTTGCTGCGGGCGAGCAGCTCGAAGGTACGGTGACGTGGAAGAACAATCTCCCTGATCCGGTCTCAAACGTGGAGTTAATTTTGTCATTTGCTGGTCCTGCTCTTAACAAAAATGCTATTAGTGCCGGAAATGGATTTTACCAATCCGCACAAACTGCGATTATTTGGTCTAAAGATCAAAACAATTCTCTTGCGACGGTACAGCCAGGCGAAACAGGAACCTTCCACTTCTCATTTAGTACACTGAAGCCCGGAGAAGCAGGCGTGCTTATTACAAACCCAACTATCGAACTTAATTTACAGGTGCGCGGTGTGCGTCAGGGAGGTGGCGGGGCGCCGGAATCGGTTGCATCTGCGGCGACCGCGCGAGTGCAGCTTGCGTCCCAAGCAACGCTTGATGTAAAAACGCTGCACTACACGGGCGGTTTCCAAAATATCGGACCAATGCCGCCGCGCGCCGAACAAGCGACTTCGTACACGATTGTCTGGGGAGTGAAAAACTCTGCAAACACCGTTGCGAATGCGTCTGTCTCTGCAACGCTGCCGTCTTATGTACAATTTATGTCGAGTCCTTCAGGAAGCGGCATAACCTACGACGCAGCAAGTCGCACTGTGCGATGGAACATTGGTGACATTAAAGCGGGTGTAGGGTACACCCAAGCAGCACTACAGGCTGCCTTCCAGGTAACGATTGTGCCAAGTACGAGCCAGGTGGGTAAGTCGCCAGACTTAACAAGCGAAGTAGTGTTAACCGGCCAAGATCGTTTTGTGCAGGTGCCGGTACGCGCTACGGCAAATCCGTCGACAACACGCCTAGTAGGAGACAGTGGTCCTGGTGGAGTGGACATTGTTGCGCCAAAATAATCTAGCTTTACCTGCGACCTTCTTTAAGATATTTGCATTGCAAAATAAATTATGTTCTAGTGTCGTCAGATCAGGGATCTAGGTGTTCGTCTCGGATTTACGAGTCAACTGTTTCAGGGAGATAACGATGACAGCAACAACTACTCCAAAGCAAACTGACTTGGACATATCACAGCAGAGTTCGATCTTTCCAGTCTATTTGGACATCGAAGTTGGGGGGAAGTCTAAAGAACAACTCCTTGGGGAGTTGAAATCTGAGAGTATTATTATGCCTGATGACTGCATAGAGGACATTATGTCCAGACGTGGTTGGGAGCCGGGTGAGCGGGAGAGGGTGAAGTTTTCTCGTGTTACGGTAGGTGAACTCGGCTTCACCGAAAATCCAACGATTGCCAATATCTGGGCGCGCATCCTTGAACTTGGCCATTCCCTCTGTAAGCCCGGCGATGGTCCTGCAATCCGACTGGTTCTCAAGGATCAGCCCCTTCGCGACAAGTTAGTCGTCGCTATGAAGCAGATATTTTCGTCTCATGACCAGCCATGTGTGTTTCTGCTTAGTCGGCATAGTAATGGCGGGTTGTGGCTCTCTGCTCCTTGGGCTAGGAATTCCTATCCTCGTGCTCTCGATGACGGGATCATTTTTCGTCATCGCATGTAGCGCCTGGGGCTATATTCCTTTGTATCCGCCGCACCCCTTCTAGGGTGCGGCGGCCTTCTTTTTATTTGAGCTAAAAGCGACAATATGCCATGATGACAGTTATGTCTCAATCTGAATCAACTATGGAGAAAATCGTCTCTCTCGCAAAACGGCGAGGGTTCGTATACCAAGGTTCGGAGATCTATGGCGGCCTTGCGGGTACCTGGGATTACGGACCGCTTGGCGTGGCGCTGAAGAAAAATATCGAAAATTTGTGGTGGAGGATGTTTGTCGACTCTCGCGACGACATGTACGGCCTCGACTCGGCTATCTTAATGAATCCGAAGGTGTGGGAGGCGTCTGGCCACGTTGCTGGTTTTGCGGACCCGCTGGTTGCAGATGTTAAGACAAAAAAGCGCTACCGTGCAGACCACTTGCTTGAGGAAGTGGGAGTAAACCCAACCGGGATGACACTCGCGCAAATGGGCGAGGTTATTAAAGAAAAGGGAATTAAAAGCCCTGACGGTAATGAACTGACCGCGCCGCAGCAGTTTAATATGATGTTCCGAACGACTGTCGGTTCTGTTGATGGTGCGGACACGACCGTCTATTTGCGTCCTGAAACTGCACAGGGTATGTTTGTAAATTTTAAAAACATCCTCGACTCGTACCATCCAAAGCTCCCGTTCGGTATCGCGCAAATTGGCCGCAACTTCCGCAACGAAATCGCGCCGCGCGACTTTATCTTCCGTGTGCGCGAGCTTGAGATCATGGAGTTCGAATACTTCTTTAAAGAAGCAGAGTGGCAAGAAAAGTTTGAATACTGGCTCTCACAAATGCGTACATGGTTTGCGGCACTCGGCTTTGCAAAAGAAGATATAAAAGAGATCGAGATTCCAGACGGCGAGCGTGCTCACTACAGTAAGCGCACGGTCGACTTTCACTTTAAATACCCCCACAAGTTTGATGAAATCGGCGGTCTTGCGTACCGCACAGACTTCGATTTAAAGAATCATATTACAAACAGTGAGGTGGATTTGTCATACCTCGATCCAACAACGAACGAAAAACTCGTGCCGCATGTGCTTGAACCTACGTTTGGTCTCGGTCGTCATGTGCTCGCGGTGCTTGCAAAGGCCTACACTGAAGACGAGTTGGGTGGGGAAGTGCGCACGGTATTGAAACTTCCGCCGCACCTTGCACCTATTAAAGCTGCAGTATTTCCACTCCTTAAAAACAAACCGGAACTTGTGGCGAAGGCGCGCGAAATTTACACAGATCTTAAGAAAAAAATCCCGCAGATTATGTGGGACGACAACGGCAACGTAGGGAAGCGTTACCGCCGCCAGGACGAAATTGGTACGCCGTGGTGCATCACGATCGATTTTGACACATTGGGCGAGACGCCAGAACTGAAAGACACAGTAACGGTGCGTGACCGCGATACGGGTGAACAAAAGCGTGTTCCGGTAAGCGAACTCTCCTCCCTCCTTTCCTCACAACTGGAAGTGGTACTATAGAGGTAATGAAACCTCTCTCGATAACTATTTCAGCAGGCAGCATCTTTGTTGCCATTTTACTGGTGCTGTTGGTGGGATTGCTCTTTTACCTGCGCGACCTCGTGTTAATTGTGCTTACGGCAATTGTGATTGCGTCCTCAATTGAGCCTGCGGTGCATGCGTTTACGAAGCGCGGAGTGCCGCGTATTTGGGGTGTTATAGTCAGCTACTTGCTGGTACTGGGGACTTTTTTCGGACTCTTGGTCGCGTTTGTGCCGCCAATTTTGGACGAAGCAGCGATATTCCTTAGTCGCTTACCTGAGACACTCGCGTCACTCAACTTCTCGTCACTTGCGCCAGGATGGCTTCCTTCAAGTATTGGGAATTCTGTATCTTCGGCCCAGCTGCTCGATAGTATTTCTAAAACGCTTACCGATACAACCGGAGGAGTGTTTACCACCTTTTCAGCATTCTTCGGCGGTATTACCTCGTTTGTGCTTATCGTCGTCTTTTCTTTTTATTTTTCAGTACAAGAAACGGGTGTTGATGACTTCTTGCGCGTTGTCACACCGGTGAAGCACCAGGCATATGTCTTAGACCTCTGGAAACGCTCGCAAGACAAAATAGGGAAGTGGATGCAAGGGCAGCTCGTGCTTGGTGTCATTGTCGGTATTTTGCTCTACTTGGGTCTTACAATTCTTGGCGTACCCTATGCGCTCTTGTTGGCGGTCTTGGCTGGTCTTATGGAACTGATTCCTGTGTTCGGGCAGTTTATTGCCGCTGTGCCCGCGATTGCTATTGCCTTTGTTGCCGGAGGAGTGACCGAAGCAGGGTTAGTGGCTGGTTTGTACCTGGTGGTACAGCAGTTTGAAGCACATCTTATTTACCCTGTCGTAGTTAAAAAGGTTGTCGGGGTGCCGCCTCTTCTTGTTATTTTGGCCCTCTTGGTAGGGTATAAACTCCTTGGGTTCCTTGGAGTACTTCTGTCGGTGCCTATCGCGGGCGCCATCCAAGAACTCGTTTCAGACATTAATAAGCGCAAAACACACGCACTTGCTCACGGCGAGCACCTTGCGAAAGAAGGCCAGGAAGGGTAGGTTTGATTCATGGAAAACAAGCCTTTTTACCTCACCACGACGCTCCCGTATGTGAACACAGCTCCGCATATTGGTTTTGCGCTGGAAATAGTGCAGGCAGATGCTATTGCGCGGTATCAGCGACTCTTGGGACGCGAAGTGTTTTTTACTACGGGGACCGATGAACACGGACAGAAAATCTTCCAAAAAGCAACCGAAGCAGGCGAGGAAGTGCAGGCATATGTAGATTTTTATGCAGGCGAGGTTGCCAAATTGAAAGATGCTCTCAATCTTTCCTATAACGCATTTATTCGCACCACTGACCCGTTGCATATATACGCCGCACAAGAACTCTGGAAGCGCTGCGCTGTGGCGGGAGATATTTACAAAAAGAAGTATAAGGGTCTGTACTGCGTAGGCGATGAAGCTTTTTTGCGCGAGAGCGATGTGGTAGACGGAAAATGCCCAAACCATCCGAACATGGAGCTTCAGGAAATCGAAGAAGAGAATTATTTCTTCCGCTTGAGTGCATACAAAGATAAGTTGCTTGCCTATCTTGCAAATGAAGAGGTGGTGCTGCCGGACTGGCGTCGCGAAGAAGCAATTAATTTTATAGAAGCAGGGCTTGAAGATTTCAGTATTTCTCGCGAGAAAGCTCGCATGAGTTGGGGTATTCCGGTGCCGGATGATGAGACGCAGGTGATGTACGTGTGGTTCGATGCGCTTACGAACTACATCTCTACGTTAGGCTGGCCAGACGACAAAGAGGGGAACTTTAAAAAGTTCTGGGAGGATGGAGAGGTTGTACAGGTGGCTGGTAAAGACCAGGTGCGCTTCCAGTCTATTATCTGGCAAGCAATGCTCATGTCGGGTGGAGTAAAAAATACCGACAAAGTGGTCTACCACGGCTTCATTACGAGTGGGGGACAAAAGATGAGTAAATCGCTCGGCAATGTTATTGACCCAATTGCAGTAGCGAAGGACTATGGCACGGACGCACTTCGTTATTACCTGGTGCGCCATATCCACCCGTTTGAAGACAGCGACTTTACGATGGAGCAATTTAAAGAGCTTTATAACGCAAACCTGGCGAACGGTCTTGGTAACTTGGCTGCACGCATTATGCAGCTTGCGCAAACACATCTCGATGCTCCTGTTGTGATAGAAAAAGTTGTATATCCTGAGGCGTATACTGCTGCATTTAAGAATTATCAAGTAAACGAGGCGATATCTGAAGTGTTCCGACGTGTTCAAGCTATCGACCAGGAAATTACACGAACCGAACCATTTAAGGTAATAAAGACTGATAAAGAAAAAGGGAAGGAGCTTATTGTAAACCTGGTGCATGAACTTGGCGCTGCAGCGCAATTACTCTCGCCATTCCTGCCAGAAACTTCAGAAAAAATTCTCGCAGCAATTGCAGCAAACAAAAAGCCAGAAAACTTATTCCCCCGCAAAGACTAAATCATGCAATCAAAAACCAATCTCGAACTCAAACATTTTTGTGAGGATTTCGTTCCACTGAGGAAAATCTTGAAAGAGCTAGGCGCTCAAAGGCAGGAAGTTAAAAAACAAAAAGATTACTTTTTTAACCTGCCGAAACGGTCTGGTGTGCCTGCTCGATTAAAAATTAGACTCGAGAATAGTACTCAAACCGCAGTGTATTACACACGCCCCGCGTTTGGAGACAAGAAGGGCACGGTTGCAGAAGTAAAACTCTACTCGATAAAAGATAAGGATTTGCTGCCATACCTTGAGCAGGTGTTGGGAGTTTTTTCAGTGGTAGAAAAAACTCGGGAACTTTGGAAAAAAGGGAATACGGTTTTTAATTTAGACACGGTGAAAGGAGTTGGAAATGTATTTGAAATTGAGCTTCAAAAAATAGGAAAACTCACGGCTGAAGATGAAAAAACTTTTGCAGAATATAAAAAACAATTACTACCTTATCTAGGAAAAGTAATAAAAGGATCTAATGCTGATCTTGCAAAACGATAGTATGAAATTTTTTGACGCACATTGCCATCCGCAGCTTTCGCAGTTTGATGCCGACCGAGAGGCTATGTTTACGCGCATGCAAGAAAAGGGGGTGGGAGGAATAGTTGTAGGGACTGACCTGAAAGAAAGTGAGGCGGGGCTTACTCTTGCGCAACAGCACGACTTTTTGTGGGCCGCAGTTGGACTGCATCCAAATGACAATAAAGAAGAAGTTTTTGATGTCGAAAAGTACGAAGCCTTGGCGAGAGACCCTAAGGTCGTAGCAATAGGCGAGTGCGGCCTCGACTACTTTAGAAGCGGCGGCACAGCAGAAGAAAAGGCTGCGCAAAAAGAGCGGTTTGAAGTGCAGGTGGCGCTTGCGGAGCGAGTAGGGAAGCCACTCATCATTCACTGCCGCAACGCGCACGACGACATGTTGCAGATTTTAAGCGAGAAAAAAGTCTCGGTGCCAGTTATTATCCATTTCTTTACCGGTAGCGGGGAACTTGCGCAGCAGTACTTAAACCTCGGCTGCTACCTGTCTTTCCCTGGGCCGATTACCTACACCGACATGTATGACGAGTCTATTCGCGTTGCGCCTATGGACCGTATTCTTTCAGAAACTGACTCTCCATTCGCAGCACCGGTGCCGTACCGCGGCAAGCGCAACGAACCGGTCTATGTAGAACATGTAGTCGTTAAAATCGCCGCAATAAAAAATCTTGCTGTAGACGATGTGGCAGCGCACATTCTCCTTAATTCACAACGGGTATTTTCTATTGACAAATAACTAAAAAGGGTGTATAATTAAAATTAGGATCATTGGAAACAGAGAAAGGAGAGTCCGGTGAAAACTATCGAAGAACTCCGGGCCTATCTGCGGGCTCGGAGCGTTCCTCTCGAACTATGGGGAACTGGTTCGGCCAAGACGATCGAGCATTTGCTCTCCGAACTCAACTCTGGAGAATCGACGCTGGCGTCAGAACACGGCCGTCTGCTCAAGATCGGGACGGGAGCCTGCCTCAACATTTACCATGTTGAGAACGGGCGCACACTCCGGCTGCGCGAAGAGAAACAGGTTTTCGAAGATGGTCGGGAGAAGGTCCGAGCAGATCTTCTCATGAGTGTTGGAGAGAAGATGGTGCCTGGTGAGGATCCGATTGAAGCGGCATACCGCGCTCTGAGAGAAGAGTTGGGAATTACTGAGCGGCTGCCGCTCAGTCCGCAGCCAGGGTTTGTTAAGGGGCCACTTCCTTCGACCTCGTTCCCTGGCGTGTACAGCCAGTTCCATATGTATGTGTTCGACGTTTATCTCCCTGATCGGTGGTACAAGCTAGAAGGGTATGTCGAGCATCAAAAGGACAAGAATAACTATTTCGTCTGGGACGCGCTCCCTGCCGAAAAAGCGCTACGGTAACCCCGGAGCGCTTTTTATTTACAAGTCTCTTGGGGTGTGATAAGGTGTGTTCATGGCAGAAAAGTCGCAGGAATCTAAGGATTCCTTAACCCAAGCGAATAAGCAGGCCGATGGCCGCCCGATCTACGAGATTGGGTACCATCTCGTACCTACTCTTGATGAAGTAGCAGTTGCTTCAGCAGTGGAGGGCCTTCGTTCTGAACTCGCTAAAGGTGGTGCAGAAATTATTAGTGAAGGTGCTCCAGAAAAATTTGTGCTTGCGTACACCGTTGAGCGTGCAGCTACCGGTAAGCGCGAAAAGTATAACGAATCATACTTTGGTTGGGTAAAGTTTGCAGTTGAGAAGGAGTCTATTCCAGCGTTCGAGTCGTACCTCCGCAATACGAACGAAATCTTCCGTCATCTCCTTATCGAGACGGTTCGCGAAGACGTAACGGTTGCGCCACGTCGCGCTGTGTTTACCTCTGACCGCCTTGAAGGCGAAACCATTAAGAAGCCAGCTGCTGAGCCAGAAGCAAAGACAGTGGTTTCTGAAGAAGAGCTCGACAAAAGTATTGACGCGCTCGTTTCCTAAACCCCCATGTATATCAACAAGGCAATGATCTACGGAAATCTGACTCGCGACCCTGAGGTCCGAGCACTTCCGTCGGGTGGACAAGTAGCGTCCTTCAGCGTTGCAACGAATCGGGTCTTTAAAAAAGCAGACGGCACGAAGCAAGAGGCAGTAGAGTTCCACAATGTTGTGGTCTTTGGTCGCCAGGCAGACATTATTGCGCAGTATCTTAAAAAGGGAAGCGCAGTGTTGGTAGAAGGCCGCTTGCAGACTCGCTCATGGGAAGGCGAGAAGGGGAAGCAGTACCGCACTGAAATTATTGCTGAGCGCGTACAGTTTGGTCCTCGCAGTACCGGAGGCGGTAGCGCTCAAGGAGGTTCATTTAATCGCGAAAGCGACGCAGAAGCTCCACAGAAAGCTCCTAAAGAAGACACGATCGACTACCCAGAAGAGGACATTAACCCAGACGATATTCCGTTCTAAAGTTTCATCAACACACGTTTATGCAAAAAGAATACACACAAATCCAACATATTGATTACAAAGACATCGAGACTTTGAAGAAGTTCGTTAATCCACATGGCAAAATCATGCCACGTCGCCGCACTGGTCTTACTGCGGCAGCACAGCGTGAACTTTCTCAGGCGATTAAACGCGCACGCTTCATGGCGCTCATGCCGTTTATCGTTCGCTAGTAGCGTACTCGCAAACTAAAAATACCCCTGTGTGCAGGAGTGAGGTATATCTCTCCGGAGCACAGGGGTATTTTTAGTTTGTGCCCTTGTTACTTCTTGTCGACGCGCTCAACGTAGACTCCTTCTTGTGTGTTGATGCGTACAATATCTCCTTCGTTTACGAAGAGGGGAGCGTTCACTGTGGCGCCTGTTTCAAGCACAATCTGCTTGGTGCCGCCTTGTGCGGTGTTGCCGCGTACCGCAGGAGGAGCTTCTTTTACAACAAGATCAACCTTAATAGGCATACGTAAGCCGATAATTTTTTCATCAAAGATAATCGCCTCGGCTGTTGAGTTTACTTTCATGAACGCAGACTGTGAACCGATTACTGCAGCGTCGAGCTTAAAGCGATCTGCAGGATTGCTTGGGTCGCAGAACCAGAACTCGCCGCGGTTGGTAAAGAGGTACTTTACCTCCTTGCTCGAGAGTTCAGCCTCTTCAACCTTTTCAGATACATGGAACGCCTGTTCAGTTACCTTGCCGGTAATAAGGTGGCGAAGCTTGGTCTGGTTAACCGGCTTGCGCTGCTGCTTGCGGAAGACGTGTGCGTCAAGCACTTCGTACGGTTCGCCGTCGAGTAAAATAACCTTTTTAGGGAGAATTTCGTTATATTCCAACATATTTTTAAATTAAAATCCGCCGGTTCTGGCGGGCAATACTGGCAGTGTACTTGAAACTTCTTCCATCCACAAGAGTTGTAAGGAGTAGCCTATGATATATCCTGTAACCATGGGGAAGTATCTAGAAGACGAGGATATTGGGGCATATAGCGACGAAGAGTTGCTGGCGGCTTCAGTTACGCATCCTTCGCTCTTTGTACATCTCGTACGCAAGTATGAAGCGCCTTTCTTGCGCAAAGCACTCAGCATTGTGCGTGGTAAAGAAGAGGCTGAAGACGTGGTCCAAGAAGCTTTCACCAAGATTTACCTTAATGCAAAGAAGTTTAAGAAGGTGGAGGGGGCTACATTCTCGTCCTGGGGGTATCGCATCTTGGTTAACACGGCGCTTACGCACTACATGAAAGGGAAGAGGGAGCGGGGAGTGCGTGCCGACCTTGAGCCAGAAATTTTGGAACTGATTCCGGACAAGAGTGTTGAGCAGTTTGGCAAGAAAGAACTTTCAGACGTAGTTGCCTCAGTATTGAAACGAATGCCTGACATGTTTGCAAACGCGCTCGCAGCCTTTTTTATAGAAGGGAAGTCGCAGGAAGAAATAGCCGCTACTGAAGGAGTGTCTGTGGGGGCCATCAAGACACGTGTACATCGAGCAAAACAAGAATTCAAACGGGTTTATAATTCCATCAACAACACACCATGACCACTCTCGAGAAAAAAGTAATGGCCTCTGTCGGGCTTATATATACCGTACGTAAACTTACGAACCCGTTCGCGCTGCAGTGCTACGCACTTGTTGCGTCGATAATTGGCATTAGTACGTTTGTGTCAGTGCCAAACGTAGCGCAAAACTTTCTTGCGGTGACTAATGGGGGCATGACAGGGGTCGCCACCTTTGTGGTTTCTGCGATAGTAAGTACCACACTTGTGGTGCAAGTGTGGCTACTTGTGGGAGGCGCTGCGCTGCTTTCTCTATTCGTCCGAGTCGCTCGATCCTTCACCACTACCCGCGTTGCTACCGCTTGAGGCGTTTTCCTCAAGACCTTTTCTGATTGCTTTCAGGAGGTCGTTAGACACCTTTTTATTTTCTCGAAGGTATGTGCGTGCTGCGTCGTAGCCACGGCCGAGTTTTTCTTCGCCAAAGCTGTACGAAGAGCCGCTTTTCTGTATTGCGCCAAGGCGTTCGCCAAGTGCAAGCAGTTCGCCTTCGGTTGAGATACCCTCGTTGTACATGAGGTCAAATTCAGTGGTGCGGAAGGGAGCCGCAACTTTGTTTTTAACAACCTTTACGCGGTGGCGTCCGCCAACGACTTCTTCACCTTTTTTAATCTGTGCAATGCGGCGGATATCAAGGCGTACTGAGGTATAGAACTTCAGTGCCTTGCCGCCCGGTGTTGTTTCTGGGTTGCCAAACATAACGCCGATCTGCATGCGGATCTGGTTGATGAAAATAACTACCGTCTTTGAGCGCGAGACGATACCGGTCAACTTGCGAAGTGCTTGAGACATGAGGCGAGCCTGTTTACCTACATGGCTTTGGCCCATTTCGCCCTCAATCTCGTCTTTCGGTGTAAGAGCAGCTACGGAGTCGACAACAATAATGTCGAGTTTGCCGGAGCGTACGAGCGACTCAACGATCTCGAGTGCTTGTTCGCCTGTATCTGGCTGTGACACAAGGAGGTTGTTGATGTTTACGCCAATTTTTTGTGCATAGTCTGGGTCGAGCGCATGTTCTGCGTCGATAAATGCGCATACGCCGCCTTTTTTCTGAGCCTCAGCGATGGCGTGCAGGGTGAGGGTAGTCTTGCCTGATGATTCTGGACCAAAAATTTCGATAATGCGGCCGCGAGGGTAGCCACCAATGCCAAGTGCCCAGTCGAGACCAATAGAGCCTGAAGGAATAACATCGACGTCCACCTTTGGAGCGTCACCTAGCTTCATAATCGCTTCGTCACCGAACTTGGTCTGGATCTCGCGGATAGCTGCTTCAATTGAGCTGTTGTCTCGTTCGCTGCGAGGAGCTTTCTTTTCCTTATCTTTGCCAAATTTTGCCATATATGTGTAGGTGAGCTGTTTATGCCGAGCCCAATGGACAGTAGGTTACGATAGTAATGTGGATCAGACGTGAAGTACTGCGACCAAACCGATCTTTTGCTGCGACAGAAAGCACGGACACTCCTTGAGGCAGGGCAATGTGTTCTAAAAAATGGCCCTGCTCGTCAGTTAAAATTGCGCGATCGTTGATGCTTAAGAACGAAACGTTTTCTGCGATACCTGAAATAGTGACGGTGGGGGAAGAAGTGGCGCTTCCGTCCACTGGGGCAAGTATAGTGATTATCGGACCTTGCACAAGTCTCCGCGCTTCAAAGAAACCGTACCCGACGATACCAACAACAAGGAAAACACTGCCTATACCAAAGAGTGCGCGTCGCAGCGTGGGCGTGGTTCTCATAGTTCGCCGGATTGGCCTGCTTCGGCAGGAGCCGTGCCGCCTTTGTCGAGCACCTCACGTGGTTTTGCGCCGTCTGCAGGACCAATTACACCTCGTTCCTCAAGAATATCCATAAGGCGCGCAGCGCGAGCGTATCCTACACGGAGTTTGCGCTGGATATACGACGTAGAAGCTTTGCCAGCTTCAATCACCGCAGCACGCGCTGCTTCATACATATCATCATCAACATCGTCACCACCTTCACTATCGAATCCGCCACCACTGCTACCACCTGAGCTGCTTTGTGTCGCGCCGATATCGATAGGCAACTCCGCTTCGTTGTTTTCTGTAATAAAGTCGACAACTTTTTTAACCTCGTTTTCGCTAATGAATGCGCTTTGCAAGCGCGTCGGTTTATTCATGTCGGTAGAAAGGTAGAGCATGTCGCCCGCGCCGAGCAGGCTTTCTGCGCCGCCCTGGTCAAGGATAGTGCGGGAGTCTATTTGTGAAGCTACTTGCAGCGCAACGCGTGTTGGAACGTTGGCTTTAATAAGACCGGTAATAACATTTACAGACGGACGCTGTGTTGAAAGGACAAGATGTATACCGACCGCACGGCTCATCTGTGCAAGGCGCACGATCGCTGCTTCAAGTTCGCGAGGGAAGGTCTGCATAATATCCGCCAACTCATCGATAATAATGACAATGTATGGCATTGCTTCCGGCACAGTTTCACCTTCATCTGGTGCGCCTTTCTTGCGGAGTTTTTCAAGCGCGGGTGCAAGAATGTTTTCGTGATATGACCCAATGTCGCGAACGCGATTTTCTTGCAAGATATTGTAGCGACGATCCATTTCCTTGCCGGCCCAGCGCAAAGCAGCAATAGCTTTCTTAGGATCAGTAATTACAGGAGTGAGTTGGTGTGGGATTGCGTTGTAGAGCGTCAATTCAACACGCTTTGGGTCGATCATGAGGAAGCGGAGCTGTTGTGGACCGCAGCGGAACAGGAGCGAGTTAATTATGGCGTGGATCGTTACCGACTTGCCTGAGCCTGTTGCACCTGCAACAAGCGCGTGCGGCATCTTCGCGATATTTGAAAAGATTGAGTTGCCGGTAATATCGCGCCCAAGCGCCACAAGAAGTGGTTTCGGTGAATCAGAAAAATCTTTCGAGTCGAGCAAGGTACCAAGGCCTACAGTCACTTTTGCGGTGTTTGGCACTTCAATACCGACGAGCGATTTGCCTGGAATTGGAGCTTCGATACGGATACCGCCCTTTGCTGCAAGCGCAAGCGCTAAGTTTTGTTGCAGAGCAACAATCTTTGAAAGGCGAACTCCTTCTGCGGGTTTAATCGCGTAGCGGGTAACTGACGGTCCTATAGAAATCTCGTCGAGCTCTACAACAATACCGAAGTTAGCGAGCGTGCGCTTAATGATATTTGCGTTTGCTTTTATGTCTCCCACGCCTGGGCGGCCCTTGTCTCTCTCAAGCAAAGAAAGTGGCGGGGGTGTGTATTCTCCAAGCAACCCTTCAAGAGTAGAGAAGAGTCCGCCGCCAGTCTGTGCTGGTTGCGCCTCGGCAGCTTTTTGAGCCTTGGCAGGTTCGGGAGCCTGTTTGGTGTACGTTTGAGGCTCCTCGTCTTGCGCCCCCTCCTCTTCGTCTTCTATAGGCGCACCGTTTACAAGTAGTTCCGTATCTTCTCCTGCGTCAGAGCGCTTAAAGAGCTTTCTATATAGTTGCGCAGGGAAGGTGATGAGGTGTTTGAAAAATGCAAACGGCTCTAGTGAGATGCGCCCCTCAAGCAGTATAAGGAGTGAAATAAGAGATACTCCTCCTAAAGCGATCATGGCGACGTACATGTCGAACAATTCAACCAACGGGTCAGCAATAGAAGACCCTACGAGGCCACCGTCTCCACTCACAATAGTTACAAAGCCCAAGCCGGCAAAAATAAACACAGCGCTCGCGATAATTTTGAAAGGGGAAAGGCCTGAGGCAGAATCCTCGGCTCGGAACATGTTACCTGCAAGAAGGAAAAAGAGGAGAGGGAGGAGGAAGTAACCAACCCCTAATAGATACACAAAGAACTGGTACGCATCAGTACCAACAACGCCAGCGTATCCAAACGCGGCGAGGGTTAAGAACATGCCAACAATAATGAAGAGCACAACAATAACGGATTTTTTTGTGTCGGTAGGGAGAGAGGCAAGGGGATTAAACCGACTTTCTCGTTTACTACTCTTGCGCGCCATGCACACCATAGTATCACGGCTCTTTCTAGATTGCGCTTAAAGGAAACGAGAGCTACGATTAAAGACACAGATGTCCTTGATTGTGGATAACTTTTTAAAGGACATTAGATAGGACAGGGTATAGGACATAAAATCTCGGCATGAAAAATGACTTTCATAAAACAGCATTAAATTCAGATCTTTTTAAAGGTCAAAGCGACTGGTACTTTTGCTATTTGAAGTCAGAAAAAATTGCGCATGTCCTTATAATGTTGGTGCAAAAGTCTGATACGTCAGACGACTCTGACTTTAAGGCTCTGACTTCCCTCTCCTCTTCCCTTCCTTCTCTTATAGTGCGCATGGTGGCAGGAAGCGTATCGGTACAGGTGCTCTTGGGAGAGCTATTTGCACTGTTGTCACTGTTGCGGCTCCTCGGCACTCGAGGGCTTATAGGAAAAGAAACTGGCCTTATTTTAATTAACGAATATGAGCAGTTGGTGGCTAAGATAACAGGACGTAGCCACCCATCGCCGTTTATATCGGTTGAAGATTTTGCAGTTCCGGAGAGCCTGTACCTCCAGTCTGCAGCGCCGACCATACACTCAGAGTTTGAGTCTTTGTCGGGTGTGCCAGTTACTGTTAAAGACACTCAAAAAGGACACTTTTCTAAGAAAGAAAAGCCTACTCCGGCCACTCCAGAAGAGCCAGGAGAACGAACGTCCTTAATACTCGAAATAGTCAGGAAAAACAACGGTGTTTCCATAAAGGACATAACGGCTGTGGTGCGCAATTGTAGCCCTAAAACGGTCCAGCGGGAGCTCGGAAGCCTTATAGATAAGGGTCTTGTACGGCGAGAGGGTGAACGTCGCTGGAGTCTCTATTTTGCCACCCCCACTGCCTAGGAGTGTATTGATTGACTCTAGCGCCCAATTAGTGTATGTTCTGTGGGCGGAAAACAACGACGAAACGGCCCCTCTGGGGGCTTATTACCGTTCTTGTCGACCGCTCGTCAGATGAGCACGAAAGTGTTTATCCACACGGCTTTTTTGCAGGCACCTTCACGCGCCCTATATAATGGTGCGAGTGGCTGTCATTCCGCATATCTGTAAAGATGGTGTGAAGTCTGCATGATGGTTCGTTGACAATTTAATACGCGATGCGTTCGCGAAATGTTACATGAAGACGTTGTAAGCAATTATTGCTTAGAGCGTCAGTATTTGTGTTCTCCAGAAATTACCTTGTCCCGTTACGATTGCACGACAGAAATTCCACATCCTATTTTTGCTACCAAACACTTCGTGCCTCCCCCTCCTTTAATAGGAGCGATGCGGGGGGTTTGAAGGCAGGTAGAATTGTTCGCTTTATAAGTGATTACAAGTAATTATTAGAAGTTCGAATTAGTTAATTATGAATATCAGCCTTACTAACAGTTCTACGCGCCTCATCGCATTGGCGGTCGGCGCAGCGTTGGTTGCTTCAGTTGCCTTCGGCAGCTTTGCAGCACCAGCTCGCGCGGCTTTGACGGAGAGCCAGATCTCATCGATCCTTTCTCTCCTCTCATCGTTCGGAGCTGATCAGACGACGATCAACAACGTCAACGCATCGCTCCGCGGTCAGCCTACTTCAGGCAATCCTTCAACTCCGTCTACTGGCGGTACGTGCTACACCTACACTCGCGACCTTCAACAGGGTTCTACGGGTGCAGATGTAATGGCGCTCCAGAAGTTCCTCAACGGTGATGCAGCAACTATGGTTGCAGCAACTGGTGCAGGTTCTCCTGGTAACGAGACTTCAACCTTCGGTCCTGCAACAAAGGCCGCAGTTATGAAGTTCCAGACCAAGTACGGTCTTACCCCGGTCGCTGGTTACTTCGGTGCTAAGAGCCGCGCTCAGGCAGCCCTTGTCTGCGGTGGTGGTTCTACTGGCCCAGTTGTAACTGGTCCTGGTATCACTGTTATGGCAGGTGCACAGCCTGCTAACGCTCTTGCACCACAGGGTGCAGCACGCGTTCCGTTCACCACTATTACGCTCAAGAATAATTCTGGCAGCGTAGCAACGGTTAACGGTATTACAGTTGAACGCACAGGTCTCGGCGTTGACTCAAACTTCGGTGGCATTGTGCTCATCGATGCAGCAAACAGCGTTCAGCTCGGTACTGCAAAGACTCTCAACAGTAACCACCAGGCAACGATCGGTGATTCATTCACCATCAACCCTGGCGAGACTAAGACTCTCACTGTTGCAGGTAACATTGCATCAGCTTCAAACGTTTCGGGCCAGATTGTTTCTCTCCAGGTTGTTGCAGTAGCTGCAACTGTCCCGGTAGCAGGCTCTCTCCCGATCACAGGCGCATCTCACACGATCAACACAACGTTGTCTCTTGGTTCAGTTTCTACTACGTCATCTTCGTATGACCCAGGTGCAAACACGAACAAGAACCTCGGTGACACAGCTGTCCGCTTCTCTGGTATCCGCTTCACAGCAGGATCAGCAGAGGATCTTAAGCTCTTCAGCATCCGCTGGCGCCAGGTTGGTACAGCTTCAGCAGCTGACATCAGCAACATCATGACCTATGTAAACGGTACTGCATATCCTGCAACTATCGATGCAACAGGTCGTTACTACACAACTACGTTCCCAGGCGGTGTAACAATCCTCAAGGGCAACTCAGTTGACGTATACGTACAGGGTGACCTCACTGGTTCAAACAGCGCATCACGCACTGTTGCGTTTGATATCGACAAAGTTACAGATGTATACTTTGTTGGTCAGACCTACAACTATGGTGTAGCTCCATCAGGTACGTACACTCCTTGGTATGATGCGTACACTGTTACCATCAACCCAGGTACAGTAACTCTTATCGGCAAGGCTACGGAGGTTGCTTCTCAGAACATCGCTCCGGGTGTTGCTAACCAGCCTCTCGGCGGTTTCGCAACTAACTTCGCAGGTGAGGCAGTTGCTGTTTCAGGCATGACTGTTACCTTCTCAACTTCAACAGCAGCAACTGGTCTTTTGACTTCAGTTACTATTGTTGACTCGAATGGTGCAGTTGTTGCAGGTCCAGTTGATACCACTTGGTCATCAGGTGTTATGACTGCAACCTTCACTGACTCAGTTACCTTCCCAGTAGGTCGCAAGGTTTACACCATCAAGGGTAAGCTCCCATCTACTGCTTCAAACAACGCAACGATCTACGCTACTACCGTTCCGTCTAGCTGGTCATCACCAGTTGGTCAGACTTCAGGTAACAGCATCACCATCTCAACTGGTACGTTCGACATGAACACCATGACGGTGAAGGCTGGCTCACTTTCTGTAACTGCAGGCTCACAGCCAGCATCACAGAACATTGTGGCAGGCGTACAGGGTTACACATTTGCAACTATCCAGCTTGACGCATCACAGTCAGGTGAAGATGTTCGCATCTCAGGTCTCCCGATCTACTTCAGCAGCGACACAGGAACTCTCGAGAACTACCTCACTGGTTGTCAGCTCTTTGATGGCTCAACAGGCCTCAACACTGGCTCTCGTGTAGTTAACTCTGTCACCGCAGATGGTCTCACTACGTTCTCACTCGACAATTCTCTTACTGTAACGAAAGGCACAGTTAAGTCTCTTGATCTCAAGTGTAACGTTGGTTCATCAGCAGCTGGTGCCGGTAAATTCGGTATCAATGCAGGTACTTGGTCAGCAACAGGCGTAACTTCTGGTACATCTATCTCAGTTTCAGCTGCAGGTGGTGTATACAGCGGTCTCATGACTGTTTCTACCGGATCATTCGCAGTTTCAGTTGATGCTTCATCTCCGTCTTACACGACGGTAGCTGCAGGCTCATCAGGTGTAACTGGTACTGTTGTTAAGTTCCGCGCTTCTAACGAGGAAGTTAGCCTTACAAAGGTTGGTCTTTCTCTCACTGCAAGCGATGGTTCAGCAGCATACAACGATATCATCCAGGCAAACATCTACGATGGTGCAACTCTCGTAGGTACTGCGTACTTCACGGGTAACAACGAGACGGCAACGTCTACGCTCAATAGCCCAATTACGCTTCCTAAGGACACTGACAAGCTCTTGACTGTTAAGGTTAACCTTGCAGGCATTGGCTCAGCTCAGAGCGGTACAGCAGGCAAGCTTCTCGCAATCAATCCTCTTAACGCAGAAGGTAACGGCCTCTCATCAGGTACAACTCTCCGCGTAGGAGCATCGGGTAGCTCAGCAGGCTTCCGTGCATTCAAGTCTTACCCAACAGTGGCTCTCGGTTCAGGTTTGAGCTCAACTGGTGCTAACGGCAACACCGGCCTCATCCGCTTCACGGTAACGGCTAATAGTGCTGGCCCAATTGGTCTCTCACACCTCGAGTTCTCACTCTCAACTTCGTCAGTATCGGTCGTAGACACTAACCTCTACGTGTACACGGATTCTTCTTACTCATCTCCGATCTCAGGCCAGGGCTCAGCAGGTCTCATCGGTTCAGGTGACGTAGATCCGAACGGTTCAGGTATAGTTGTACACGCTCCGTCTTCTAACCCAATTGCTATCCCGGCTGGCTCGACGTACTACTTCGAGCTCCGTGGTACCGCAACGCCTGGATCAGGCGCTACGAACTGGAGTGTAAACACTACTCTTAAGGGTGACTCGGCATATCCGACGAACCTCACGAGTGGTTACTACACAGCTACCTCGTCTGCTCTCTCATCGTCAGCAGCGGGTAACCACAACTTCGTATGGTCAGGCAACTCAACGACGACTTCGGCCTTCATTGATGTTGACTGGGCAAACGGTTACGGCGTTCCGGGTCTTCCTTCAAACGGTTTGACTCAGAGCCGCTCTAACTAATCCCACTCTAGGTACGCCTAGAAACGGATTAAGCCACGGAAGAAGCTAGTCTTCTCTCCAACGCAGCAAAAGCCCCCTCGAAAGAGGGGGCTTTTGTGTTGCGTAAGTATTTTGTACACTAGGGTAATGGTTAAAAACGTCCTTCCGCTTGTTGGTTTATTGTTTGCAGCGCTTATAGGTGTCGGTTTTTATATGTTGAATACTGGCGCGTTTACCTTCTTGCAAAACAGTAGTGGAGGGATTTCTCTTGGAGGCACGGGGCTGGATGGTGCGGATGTTGAGGTGATCAACGTAGAAAACCCGTCGATTCCTCAGCCCTCGCTTGATAGGGAAGTAACGATAGACCCAGCTATTCCGGAACATGTAGCGCAACAACTTCGCACAAATATTCAGATCCTTACCGAAGGTTTACGTAAAGATAATATGCGTATGAATTTCTGGATGGAGCTTGGCAACAATCGCCGCATTGCAGGAGACACGGAAGGTGCACTTGAAGTGTGGACCTATATTACCCAAGTGGCGCCTAACCACTACCTGGCCTACTCAAACCTGGGCGACCTGTATATGCACACGCTTAAGGATTATCCAAAAGCAGAAGCGAGCTTTACAAAGTCGATCGAACTGAAGCCCAAACATGTAGACGGATACCGCAACCTCTACATGCTCTATCACTATCTCTATAAAACCGATACAGAGCTCGATGGTGACATTCTTGCGCAGGGTCTCCGAGCAAATCCAGACAATCCAGATCTGCTACAATTGTTAGGTGAGTATCAAGCTGGACGCTAATGAAGAATCGCTTTTTTACAAAAACATTCACTAAATTCTTTTTCGCCTTCGTGCTCATTATTGGCGGGGCATTCGGTGTCCTTGTTGTGGCCTCAACCCTGGTGCCTCCGACCGCAGTTGACAGTGTCGCTTCTCCGAAGTAATGTAGTGCCTAAGGGCCGCGAAGACCGTAGGAACCCCGAAAGGGGGTTAATACAGAGAACTCCTACGCAGAGGTCGAACTCAACGCCCTTTACAAAACAAGTGTAGAAGGGCATTTTATTTGCCCAAAAAATTATGGCAATTACACGTCAGAAAAAAGAGGAAATTGTAGCAAAGTTGGGTGACGCTGTTTCAAAAGCAAAGACACTCGTGTTTGCAAACTTCAAAGGTATGACCGTTGCCGAGCAGAACGAAATGCGCAAAGCACTTCGTGCTCAGAACGTTGGCTATACCGTTGCAAAGAAGTCGCTCATGCGTCGCGCCCTTACGGACGCAAAGTATGCAGGTGAGCTGCCGGTACTTGAAGGAGAAGTAGGACTTGCCTATGGTGAGGACGAGCTTGCTCCAGCACGCGAATTAGCAGTCTTTGTAAAGAAGTTTCCGGAACATTTCGCATTTGTTGGAGGTGTATTTGGCAACAAGTACGTCAACAAAGACGAAATTGCTTCTATTGCAGCAATTCCTGGCATGGAAACACTTCGTGGAATGTTTGCTCAGGTTATCAACTCACCGCGCCAGCGCTTCGCTGTGGTGTTGAGTGAGGTCGCAAAAAAGAAAGAATAATTATTATTTAGATTCTAGATATGGATCAGAACCAAATCATTGAGGCAGTAGAGAAGATGTCAGTCTTGGAGCTCCACACTCTCGTCAAGGCAATTGAGGAGAAGTGGGGTGTTTCTGCAGCAGCAGTTGCAGTAGCAGCTCCAGGCGCAGCAGGTGCTGGCGCAGGTGAAGAGAAGTCTGCTTTCAACGTTCACCTTACAGACGGTGGCGCACAGAAAGTAGCAGTTATTAAGGCAGTTAAGGATGCGCTCGGTCTTGGTCTTAAAGAGGCTAAGGACTTGGTAGATGCAGCTCCAGCACTCCTCAAGGAAGGAATGAAGAAGGAGGAGGCAGAGGCGCTTAAGAAGACTATCGAAGCAGCAGGCGGCAAGGTTGAGTTGAAGTAATTCACTCAATTTGTTTCCACCAAAAAACCGGCACTTGCCGGTTTTTTGTTTTGGGGTAGAGTCACGCTAGATGCAACTCTAAAGGAGAAGCTTCGTGGCTAATGGAGAAAGATGCAAACACTGCGGGTGGCAGGAGACTGACCACAACCTACAGATCAATGGCGCGTGCAAGCGCTTCCGCAGTGAAGTGAGGCATAAGCCGTCATGTCCTGTACTCGGTTGTGACGGCAACTGCGATGAAACAATAAAACTTGCTGAAGAGCCGCCTGTCCGTCGCCGCGATGAAATTTTCGTTATTGTCGGCGATCGGGTTATTGATATTGGAAGTTGAACTGCCGCCGGCCAAGTGCCGGCGGTTTTCTTTTTGAAACCTTTTCTTTTGCGGGGGAGTAGTAATAAGCGGATGTTCGATTAGGCGGGGTGGGTGGGGTCTTTTCGAGCGGCGGGGCGGTGCACTGTTTTCGAGCCTCTACGTTCGTATGCTCTCCTTATTTCTTCTATATTCTTTTGTTCTTTATCTTTACTTCTTGTTTCTTTGTTCTCTTATTCTTCTGTTTTTTGTTCTTCTTCAATCTTGTTCTTTTGTACTTTTCTTCTCTGTTTTTCTTCTCTGTCCGGTCATCATTTTTGATGACCGGTTTTTTATGTTTTTGTCCACCTTTGCGTTAGGGGGTGGTTTTGCATAGAATAGCTAGTACATTACTGCTTTTCTGTATGACTGATCCACTTGCTAAACTCTTCGGAAGCCAAGCTCGACTCAAGCTCCTGCGCCTGTTTTTGTTTAACCCGAGCCTCTACTTTACGGTAAGTGCTATCTCCTCGCTTTCTCGGGTTGGGGTAGGGGAGGTGAAGCAGGAAATGGCAGTGCTCTACGCTGCCGAGGTAGTAAAGCGCATCCGCAATGCGCGCGGCATCCGCTACATCCTTAATGAAGATTTTCTTTACTTGCAGCCGCTCCAGAGTCTTTTGCTAAATGCGCCTGCACGCGGCGAGGAAGTGTACTCGCTTATTAAAGCAACCGGACTCGTAAAGCTTGTGGTACTTGGCGGTTTTTTTGTAGGAGATGAAGAAGGCTCGGTCGACCTGCTGGTGGTGGGGGACCGTTTTAAAGAGAAGCAACTTAAAGAAAAAATAAAGGTGCTTGAGTCCGAAATAGGGAAGGAGATCCGCTTCTCGTATCTCTCAACGGCAGACTTCTTTTACCGCATGAACGTGAGCGACCGGCTTATCCGCGACGTTTTCGATTTCCCACACAAAGTAATACTCGACAAGCTCGACATAGGCCTTAAATAGTTGCTTATTAGCACATTCATTTTATCCACATTGAAGCTTCACGAAGGACCCCTGGTTGCTACAATGAAGGTGTCGAAACTATTAGTTCTAACGACTTAGCAGCTTTTATTATATGATCGTACAGTCATGGGCTGATGTGCTCCAGCAATCGTTCTACAACCTTTTGCAGAGCGTTGTGGCATTCATCCCTAATCTTCTCTTCGCGGTTGTTATCTTCCTCGTTGGGTGGTTCGTGGGCGTTTTGGTAGGAAGAATTATCGCGCAGGCAGTTCGTGCAGTGAAGGTGGATCACGCACTTAAGACCGCAGGCATCGAAGGCATTGTGAATCGCGCGGGATACACGCTCGACTCAGGTGCGTTCTTGGGTGGCTTGGTAAAGTGGTTCATCATCATCTGGGTGCTTATCGTAGCGCTCCAGATGCTGGGTCTCACGCCGGTAACACTCTTCTTGCAGCAGGTAGTTATCTCATTCTTGCCACAGGTTATTGTCGCAGTACTCATCTTGCTCGTCGCAGCAGTTATTGCTGAAGTTGCGCAAGGTGTTGTTACCGGTGCAGCACGCGCAGCGGGGATCCGCTCTGCAGGATTTGCAGGCACCGTTACTCGTTGGGCAATCTGGGCATTCGCTATCATTGTTGCGCTCTCACAGCTCGGCATTGGTGCGCAGTACTTCCAGACGCTCTTCATGGGTATCGTGGTTGCACTCTCGCTCGCATTCGGTTTGGCATTCGGTTTGGGTGGTCAGGATGCAGCAGCAAAATTCCTCGAGCGTACGCGCGAGGACATGAAGCACCATAACCACTAATTTTTCTTTCGTGTTGTTTTAAAAAAACCGCTCCAATTCTGGAGCGGTTTTTTGTATAAAAGAAAGCCGCCGACTTTTGGTCGGCGGCGGTGTTTGTTGCAGGGGAGAGTATTAATCTGCCCTGCAGGTGTTGATGTAGGTGGCGAGATGTACCACGCTCATGAAGACATCCATCTCAGGATTCTCATGTCCTTTGCCAAACAGTATGAGCTGGTGAATGATCTGATGCACCTGCTTCTGCTGGCTTCTCGAGAGAGAGGCCTGGTCGTTGACCATCTCCTCAAGGATGGTGATGAGCAACTTTCCGAATCTGAGGGAAAGACCGCTCACTCCATTCAGGATGGAATTGCCTCTTAGAAACTCTTTAGCGTTCACTGCTTTGCTCCAACTTAGAGGAAGTTATTCTATTGTTAATTATACTCCTATTTTTGTACTTTGTCAACTGCCGAGATCCTCTTATTTTTAAAGCTAAAACCCTACGGCTGGGGTAGAGCCACTATATTTGACACGTATATATATAGGGTATATACTCCTTTGTATCCATATGTTGACCAAGATTAATTCCACTAAGCGGCGATAAGACACGGCTTTTGCTTCGTGTGTTGTCCCGCAAGATGCGGGATTTTTTAATGCTCAACTGATGGCGACCTTTGACAACTGAATTCCACTACACAACCGCTTTCCAAGCGGGTCTTTTCGAGGATGTGTAGGTGGAGGGTAGAAACAAAAAAGTCGTGCAAATGCTACCGAGCATTTGTACGCAAACATAAACACAACAACAAATTATTGCGGTTCTCAAGCTTCCTTTTTCTTCTGATAAAGGAGGAAGGGAACAATAAGGGCGTATGGTGGATGCCTTGGCTTTAAAAGGCGATGAAAGACGCGGCGTGGCGGCGATATGCTTCGGGGAGGTGCCAAGCAACCTTCGATCCGGAGATCTCTGAATGAGGAAACTCTCTAGAAAGAAATTTCTAGAATCTGTAGCAATACAGATGCAAACCTTGGGAAGTGAAACATCTCAGTACCAAGAGGAAAAGAAACTAATAAGTATTTCGTAAGTAGCGGCGAGCGAAAGCGAAGCAGCCCAAACCGTCGAGTTTCTCAGACCATTCAAATTTATTTTGAGTGGTACGAGAAATTCGCGGGGTTATAAGGCAATTAGTCCTTCAGTGGAAAGAAGTTACAAAACATTAGATAGCCGAATCTGCTGGGAAGCAGAGCCCTAGAGGGTGAAAGTCCCGTAGGCGAAATCGAAATGACTTCTTAATTGTCCTTGAGTAGCTCAAGACACGAATGGCTTGAGTGAACGTGCCGGAACTAACCGGTAAGGCTACATACTTTTAAAGACCGATAGTGAACTAGTACCGCGAGGGAAAGGTGAAAAGAACCCTGATGAAGGGAGTGAAATAGATCTGAAACCATATGTCTACAAGGAGTCGAAGAGGGGGTAACTCCTCGACGGCGTGCCTATTGAAGAATGAGCCTGCGAGTTTATGTACACCGCGTATGACTAAGGAGTAAAACTCTGGAGTCGAAGGGAAACCGAGTGTGAATAGCGCGTCTGTGGTGTGCATAAGACCCGAAGCAAGGTGAGCTACCCATGAGCAGGGTGAAGCTGAGAGAAATCTCAGCGGAGGCCCGAACCGTTTAGCCGTTCAAAACTATCGGATGACTTGTGGGTTGGAGTGAAAAGCTAATCGAACCTTGTAATAGCTGGTTCTCTCTGAAACAGCTTTTGGGCTGGCGTCGTATTTATTGAGTAGTGGGGGTAGAGCACTGGAAGAGTCCAACAGGTCGAAAGATCGTGGATTCTATCAAACTCCGAATACCACTATTGTTATACGGCAGTTAGTACGTGGGGGCTAAGCTCCACCGTACAAAAGGAGAAGAGTCCTAGATCTCAAGTTAAGGTCCCAAAATTCGTGTTAAGTACATCACAAGGAGGTGAGATTTCTCAGACAATGAGGATGTTGGCTTAGAAGCAGCCATCATTAAAAGAAAGCGTAACAGCTCACTCATCGAGAGATTTCGCGCCAAAGATAATCGGGGCTAAAACGTAGTACCGAAACTGAGGATGTGCATTAGCTTCGGCTAGTGTACGTGGTAAGAGAGCATCCGTATCGCGATGAAGCCAAAGGGGCGACCCATGGTGGAGCGTTATGGAGAGAGAATGCAGGCACAAGTAACCGCAATGCGGGTGAGAGCCCCGCACGTCGAAAGATCAAGGTTTCCTTGGCGATGGTGATCAGCCAAGGGTTAGTCGGGCCTAAGCCGATGGCGAAAGCCGCAGGCGATGGACAGTAGGTTAATATTCCTACACCGGCGTGTATGTGATGGAGTGACGCAGAACAAAAGTAATGGCGTCTTATTGGATTGGCGTCCGTGACTGTAGATGTGCAGACCAGGAAAATCCGGTCTGTTGCTTTAATGCAAGCATCAACGTAGCGGGGTACTATGGGGGCAACTCCATGGGACTATTGCGCAGAGTCTGCCGAGAAAAACTTCTAAACTTAAATACACGTACGACCGTACCGCAAACCGACACAGGTGATCAGCTCGAGTAGAGCAAGACGAACGAGTGAGTGTGCTCCAAGGAACTCGGCAAAAAAGCGGCCGTACCTTCGGTATAAGGCCTGCCCTAATTTATTAGGGCCGCAGCGAAAGTATCCCTGGCGACTGTTTACCAAAAACACAGCTCCCTGCGAACTCGTAAGAGGATGTATAGGGGGTGACACTTGACCAATGCCAGAAGGTCAACCACGGTCGTTGATATGTCGCAAGATGTATTGGTGAACTGTGTAAGCCCTGGTGAATGTCGGCGATAACTATAATCGTCCTAAGGTAGCGAAATTCCTTGTCTGGTAAGTTCAGACGCGCACGAATAGTGTAACGACTGGGGAACTGTCTCGGAGCACAGCTCGGTGAAAATACAATACCGGTGAAGATGCCGGTTACCTGCAGATAGACGAAAAGACCCCAGAAGCTTTACTACAGCTTGATATTGCACATACGGTTTTACTGCGTAGCATAGGTGGGAGAGGTTATGTTCAGGATTTCGGTTCTGGAATACTCGTCAGTGAAATACCACTCTGTCGGATTGTATGCGCTAACCGGTACGGCAAAAACGTATCGAAACAGTATCTGGTGGGTAGTTTTAGTGGGGCGCTATCCTCCTAAAAAGTAACGGAGGAGTTCATTAAGGTACCCTAGGCGCGAATGGAAACCGTGCCGATAGCGTAATGGCAAAAGGGTGCTTGACTGCAAGTCGTAAATGACAAGCAGGTGCGAAAGCAGGACATAGTGAACCGACCATAGGCATTAGAAGCCGTGGAAGATTATCTGATAAAAGCTACTCTGGGGATAACAGGCTAGTTCCGCCTAAGCGTCCATAGCGACGGCGGAGTTCGGCACCTCGATGTCGGCTCAACACATCCCGGGGGTGGAGAAGCTCCCAAGGGTTTGGCTGTTCGCCAATTAAAGTGTTACGCGAGCTGGGTTCAGACCGTTTTGATGCTAACGAAAGTTGGCTTCAATACAGTCTGAACCGTCGAAGTAAATAAAAACTGTTACAAAACGTTTCGTTTAATCTGAATATATAAAAAGAAAGAAAGTGAGAACAACCAAAATCACGGCGGTCTCGATGTAAAAAGTCGAGAACAAGCTCATTGATATCGGTAGACTCCGACTCGATTAACAATCGAAGGACAATACCGAGGGAAATTCGAAAGAATGCCCGTAGAGACTAATCATGAGCGTTCTCTCAAAAAGAGAATAAGTTATAGTCCAATGCACGAAGTAATTCGTGGAGAACATGCGTGAGACAGGTTGGTCTCCTATCTACTGCAGGCGTCGATTATTGATGAGATTTGCTCCTAGTACGAGAGGACCGGAGTGAACCGACCACTGGTCTGCCAGCTGTCCTGCCAAGGGCATTGCTGGGTAGCTATGTCGGGATTGGATAAGTGCTGAAAGCATCTAAGCACGAAGCCGACTCAAAGATGAGTAATCATTAAGATCCGTTAGAGATGATGACGTTGATAGGCTTTAGCTGTACGCACGGCAACGTGTTGAGGCGAGAAGTACTAATCGATCAAGTTCCTACCCCTTTATCATAAGGGGAAGAGTTTGCTTGAGAATCGCAATAATTTGTTGTTGTAAGAAAGTTTCTACCTAGTTTTAGAAATTCTGTTTTGGTGGCTCAACGGTGGGGTCACACCCGTTCTCATTCCGAACACGGAAGTTAAGCTCACTAGTGGCGATGGTACCTGCCTTTACCGGTCGGGAGAGTAGCTAGCCGCCAGAACAGAGGGTCTAAACTATTTCTAACGAGCACATTGTAAAATGTGCTTTTTGTAGTACAGTATTTTTTGGACGCGCAAATACATCTAGGAGGTTGATTGATGGTATCCGCAAGAAAGAAAAGTATCGCAGAGCGGGCAAAAGATCTTGCCCAGGTTGTCTTTGCTCTCTGGGCGCCAACGCGTGACTGGCTTGATCTCGACCAGTTTGAAACATTGGTTGAGAAAATTGAATCGGACCAAACAGTCGTTATGCAAGCGTGGACGCTCATGGAAGAGCTCGGTGCTGACGAGCTTGAAGAGGCGTGGATATTTGCCTTTCCTATCAGTACGCTTAAAAAGGCAGGCGAGCTTCTTGAACAGGTTCGTGCACGAGTTCCTAAACTGGTCGAGCGGCTTCAGCAACGTATTCCTCTCGTTGTGTGGTAACTTGTGAGGCTCCAGTACTGCTATGCTGGAGCCTTTTCTTTTCTGCTACAATTGCTCCTATATGGCATTTATCGGCTGGGGAGCACGGAGAAAAGTTCTGTATACGGCGGTAGGAGGAGTGATCCTGCTCGTGCTTCTTGTTACTCTCTATGCAACTTTTTTTACTCGCACACCCACGTGCTTTGATGGGAAGCAAAATGGTACGGAAGTAGGTATCGACTGTGGCGGCGCTTGTGCGCTTATTTGTGAGGATCAATCAAAAGCGCCGGTCGTGCTCTGGGCTCGTTCGTTTGAAAACGGGCCTAAAAATTACACCGCTGCTGCATATGTGCAGAACAACAATATTGGTGCTGGAGCTCGCCAGGTGAGTTATCGATTCCAACTCCTTGCTGCAGACAATACACTTGTGACTGAGCGTACAGGTGTCATGGACTTGCCGCCGGTCGTCACGATCCCAATTGTGGAAACAAATATCGACATTGGGAACCGCACTGTGGCGCGCACACTGTTTGCATTCTCTGAGGTTCCGGTATGGAGAAAAATCTCGGCAGAGCAGTTTAAAGAAGTGCGTGTGACTGCGCAGGATCTTAACGCTGATGCTTCGCGACTGGCGGTCAAAGTCATTAACGACGGTTTCTCTTCTACGGGGAAAATAGTTGTAACTGCAGTGTTGTTTGATGTGCAGAATGTTGCCCGTGCCGCATCAGAAAGCATCATAGATACTATTGAGCGCAAGTCCTCTCAGGATGTAATCTTTACGTGGCCAGGTGGTGTGTCGAACATCGTGCGCGCTGAAATCACGGTTCTTCCATCATTCTAGGCGCCCTTCTAATGCATGTCTTTTCTTTCCTACAATCGAAATTTAAATCAGTAGACTGGATCACGCTTGCCTGTGCGCTTGTGCTCTGTGTATTCGGGTTGGTAACTATGGACTCCTTTACACCGGAGGATCCATTTTTCGCGCGTCAGATTATATGGATTTTTGTAGGAGTGACTGTCTTTTTTGGAGCGTCGCTTATTGACTGGCGCTTCTTGCGCCGCGGCAGTGTTGCAGCGATTGTCTACGCAGCATGCCTTGTCCCGCTTATTTTACTGGTTATTTTAGGAGAGGCGATGCAGGGTGCGCGTTCGTGGTTCGACATCGGTCCCTTTGCGCTGCAGCCGGTAGAGTTTGTAAAACTCGCACTCATTATTACGCTTGCGAAATATTTTTCTCGCAGGCACATGGAGATCCGCAACGTGCGGCACATTTTAGTGTCTGGCGCGTATGCGGCGGTGGTATTTTTTCTTGTTGCTTTGCAGCCTGATTTTGGCTCAGCACTCATTATCTTTTTCATTTGGTTGGGGATGGTGCTGGTGTCAGGTATTTCGCGCCTCCACCTCGCTGCTATTTGTTTAGTGGGTGTAGTGTCGTTTACAGGGCTGTGGTTCTTTGGCTTCCAAGACTATCAGCGTGCGCGCATCATGACGTTTATCAACCCAACCGCAGATATTCATGGTGCGGGGTACAACGCGTATCAGTCCACTGTGGCTGTGGGGTCAGGAGAACTTTTTGGAAAGGGAATAGGGTATGGGACACAAAGTAAATTGCGCTTCCTGCCGGAATATCAAACAGACTTTATTTTTGCGGCGTTTGCTGAAGAGTGGGGGTTTGTCGGTATTGGTATCGTCTTTGGTCTCTATGGAATTATTTTCGTGCGGATTATACGTGTTGCGGCACACGGGGCTTCTAACTTTGAGACCTTATTTTCAATCGGTGTGCTGTGTTACTTTGCGGCACACTTTACGTTGCATGCCGGTATTAATCTCGGCCTTCTTCCGGTGACAGGTACCACCATCCCGTTTATGAGTTATGGCGGGTCGCACTTGCTTGCAGAGTTCCTAGCGCTCGGCATTCTCTCTGGTCAACGTCGCTACTCGCGCGCGATTCATCGCGAAGGGCTCGAGAAAGAATTTAGCGGCTCATTTGACGTATAGCGCGATCGTTTCTTCTACCATCCGCTCGAGCGAGAAGGCAGTAAGGGCAGTATCAAGCACTTCTCCAACGCCGCCAACACGGTTAGCGACAATAGGTACCCCGGCAGCCTTTGCTTCGAGGAGTACGTAGGGGAGACCTTCTTTGATAGAAGGAAGCACAAAGGTGTCGAACCCTTTCATTGCGTCTACTGCGGGAATAAACCCAAATAGTTTGACGCGCTCCTCTAGCTTATGCTCTTTAATTTTTTCTTCCAGACGCGCGCGCAATTCTCCTTCGCCGACAATAGCGACGTACATGTCAGTGTTATCCTTTGCTGCTTCAATAAGCGCAATCTGGTTTTTGTTTGTAGTAAGTTCTCCCACAGTACCGGTAATATGCGCCCCTGTTGGGAAGGCGGCGCGGATTTTATCGCCACTTCCAAACTGTGTGTGGAGGTCTATGCCGTTATAAATACGTACTATTTTTTTAGACACAAACGGCATTTTTCGTGCAACAGCAAGGTCATAGTTTGATATGACAATGACCGTATGAGAGAGGAGGGCAGTGCACCACGAAATGAGCCAAATAAGAGCGCGCACGGGAGCACTTCGTTTTTCCCAAAACGGCCAGCCGTGCGCAGTAAAAATAATTCTTTTTACTCCGGCTAGGCGCGCTGCGAGGCTTCCTAAGCCTCCCACTTTTGAAGAATTGAGATGCACCACATGAGGACGTACGTTTTTAAATAATGCGTACAGGGTAGAAAAACTTCTGGCGTCTGCGCCAAATGCCACATCGCGCTGGAGAGAAGGAATGTGGTGACAGGTAATCCCTGCTTTTTTTAGCTCGGTTGCGAGGCGACCTTCGCGACCGTATGCAACGTGCACGTCAAATGCCTCTTTTGGAAGGTGGGTAGCCAAGTCGAATACGTAGCGCTGTGCGCCGCCCCAGTTTGCCTTTGTGATCACGTATAAAATCTTGGTGCGCATAGCAAAGAAACTTGAGATTTACAATAATTGTTGTACTATATATACCGACATATGACAAATCACTTCCGCCCACGGACGCTCATATTATTTGTCGGAGATCTCTTCTTTTTTGTGTTTGCGCTGTGGCTCTCGCTTTCGCTGCGCACCTTTAGCGCGCCTACATGGGAGGTGTTTGCAGACCACTTAGTGCCGTTTTCTTTCTTGTTTATTGTATGGATTGGCATATTTTTTATTGCAGGTCTCTATGAGCGTCGCTCGATCCTTTTAGCTCGTCGATCAGTTTCCGTTGCGCTACTTGTGGCGCAAACACTCAACGTTATCATTGCCGCACTCTTTTTCTTTTTTATCCCTGTGTTCGGCATTTCGCCAAAAACAATCCTCCTTATTTACTTGGCCGTTTCATTCCTGCTCGTCTTTTTGTGGCGAGTGTTCATCTTTCCGTGGCTTGGGCTCCAGAAGACCGAGGCTGCAATTGTTGTGGGCGATAGTAAAGAAGTGCATGACTTGGTTGGTGCGCTCATGCGTGCTCGTAATGCGCCGGTGCGGATTATTGAAACTATTTCGCCAGCGAGCGCCCCGGTCGCGCTTGATGTAGAGGAGGCAATCCGCGAGCACAACGTACGCTACATCATTGCCGATTTTAGTGACTCGCGCGTTGCGGCAGCGTTCCCACAAATGTATAACCTGCTCTTCCGGGGAGTACGTTTCTTTGATGCAATGTCTCTCTATGAAGAGGTGTTTGGCCGTATCCCACTCTCGGTCCTTGATGAGACATGGCTTGCGCGCAACGTGTCGCGCTCTACGCATCAGCTGTACGACTCAGTTAAACGGGGGATGGATATTGTAGGCGGGATTGTTGTTGGTGTTATGTCGCTTGTCTTTTATCCGTTTGTGGCTCTTGCTATTACACTTGATGACCGCGGACCGGTGTTTATTCCGCAAGAGCGTATAGGTCAAGACAATAGAGTGGTCCGGATTTGGAAGTTCCGTACTATGTCCGGGAACGACAATGGTAACTATGGCGCACGGGGCTCAACGACACTTCGCGTCACACGCGTCGGGCGCGTGCTCCGCATCACGCGCCTCGACGAACTTCCACAGCTCTGGAGTGTTGTAAAAGGAGACCTGTCGCTTATTGGTCCGCGTCTCGAATTCCCGTCGCTTGTAGAACATTATGAAAAGCAGATCCCGTACTATGGTATCCGCCACCTTATAAAGCCGGGACTCTCGGGGTGGGCGCAGCTCTACTACCATGCGGACCCGCACCATGGTGCCGACGTGGAAGCAACAAAGATGAAACTTTCGTACGACTTGTACTATTTAAAACATAGGTCGCTCACGCTCGATTTAATCATTGCAATTAAAACAGTTCGCCGCTTATTGGTAGGCGGCAATGCGTAACATGGAGAAGAGAAAAGTTGTCGTAACAGGTGGTGGCGGATTTGTCGGGTCTCATCTGGTTAAGATGTTGCTTGAGCGTGGCGACGAAGTGCACGTTATAGACACCTTTGTGCTCGGTAAAGAAGCAGAGTATTTGAATGCAGGTGCAACGTATCACGAAGTAGATGTGCGTGATGCAGAAAAGATTCTACCGATCGTAGACGGAGCGACGGTCATATTTCATGCCGCAGCGCTGCCGAGTGTGCAATACTCGATTGAATTTCCGCGCGAATCACATTCAGTAAATACTGACGGCACACTTTCAGTGTTGGAAGCGGTTCGTAAAACTGGTGCAAATGCGCGCGTGGTTTTAATGTCGTCTGCGTCGTGCTATGGCGACCAAGACATGTTGCCATTAGTAGAGACTATGGAAGCTCGACCAAAGAGTCCGTACGCGCTCCAGAAGTATATGAGCGAAATTGCGCTTCAAGGATGGAGCGAAATATATGGTGTGCAGTCTGTAGCACTTCGTTGTTTTAATATCTACGGTCCGCGTATGCGCGGGACAGGGGCGTATGCTTCGGCAATCGGCACCTTTTTACGTCAGAAAAAAGAGGGGAAGCCGCTGACTATTGTGGGTGACGGCACACAAACGCGCGACTATGTACATGTGCGCGATGTGGCTCGTGCAAATATTCTTGCTGCCGAGAGTAAAAAAGTAGGCAAGGCGGAGGTTGTTAATATTGGTACTGGCGTCGAAACATCGGTAAACGATATTGCAGCGCTGATCGGCGGCGAAACAGTAAACCTTCCTCCACGTCTTGAGCCTCGCGCGAGTGTGGCGGGGATTAGTAAAGCAAAAGAGCTGCTTACTTGGGAGCCAACCATCTCATTTGCAGAAGGGATAGAGGAGTTAAAAAATTTATATAAATAAAAGCCCGGCGCTTCGCGCCGGGCTTGAAGATTTTAGGAAATAAGTTGTCGAGCTTCTTCTTGTGCTCTTCTGGACTCGAGCACGCTTTTTGCCCACTCCCTCCGCTTATACTCTTCTCGGTATACGACGGGAGTAGTGTCAGGAGGGAACTTGTAGATGGTGATTGTGGCTAGAGTTGGGCCTTCGCTGCTGCCGCCCACATACACTCGGACCAAGTACCGCGTCTCGTCGGCTTTTTGCTGAAGCCGGTGGAAGGTTTTCATCACCTTTTCTGAACGAGGAAAGGTTTTGGTGTATCCGAGTATTTCGCCGCTCTTGCTCACAAAATAGTACATCTCGTGATCAAGGCCGAAGCTGAACACGCCGCGGGATTCTGCCTTCAGAACAGAATCACTTTTTTCGTCTAGCTTTATCACCGAGATTCCATTGGAGTCGAACCAGGACTTAACCTGCCTACCCAAGGGGATCAGCTGACGAAGCCAGGGGAATTCGCGGAGATACCCCTCCGTCGAGGAGTCTGTTTTTGCTTCGGTGCGAAGAAAGCTTCGCAACCAATTTCTTATTCTCAGTCTCATGTAGACCTCCTGCGGCACGGCCGCTTCTTCGGAAACGGCACGGCCGTTTCCTAGGTTGTAGTACATAGGCAGAGAACTGCCTTTTAAACAATATAATATTTATTTACATAAGTCAATATTGGTCGAAGTGCGCATTGACTAAATTTCAGAAATAAGACATAACACTACGGCGATATGAATATTCTAGTTACTGGCGCTGCGGGAGCGGTTGGGTCACATGTGGCCGAGGCTCTTATAAAGAAAGGACATGCGGTCCGAGGGATGGACTCTTTTTCTTCGTACTATGACCGTACGCTGAAAGATATAACCGCAGAGGATATTAAAGCTGCGGGTGTGCAGTTTGTAGAGGCAGACCTTACAAATGCAGACCTCGACTACTATGTTGCGGGCGCGGATATTATTTATCACTTTGCAGCGCAGCCAGGTATTTCTGCTACGACGCCCTTTGAGGATTATCTTAAAAACAATGTAATCGCGACACATACTCTGCTTGAAGCGGCGCATCGTGCAGGAGTAAAACTGTTTGTATATATTTCCACTTCTTCTGTGTACGGTAAACAAGCAGCGGGAGACGAGACCAGCGAATTAAAACCGGCGTCCTATTACGGTGTTACCAAACTTGCGGGGGAGCAGCTAGCGCTTGCATACTCGCGCGATAAAAAAGTTCCTGCAACGGCCCTGCGTCTGTTTTCTGTGTACGGCGAGCGCGAACGACCGGAGAAGCTATATCACAAGCTGATTCGTAGTATTGAAAAGGGCGAAGAATTTCCTCTGCACGAAGGTTCTGAAAAACATATACGCAGCTATACTCACGTTGAGGATATAGTAAAAGCATGTCTTGCAGTATTGGAGCATCAAGATAAAGTGGTGAATGAAATTTTTAATATCGGTAACGATAAAACTATTACTACCGGAGAAGGAATAGCGATCGTAGAACGCTTGATGGGTAAAAAAGCGCGTATTGCATACCAGCCGCCGCGCCCTGGTGACCAACTTGAGACTTCTGCAAATATCGCAAAAGCGCGCAAAGTGCTTGGCTATAATCCAACGATCTCTCCTGAAGAAGGGTTGGCCCGTCAGATTGTTTGGTATAGAGAGAAAATACACCCGCGTACATAGAGGGTATAATGCGACGAATGAAGATTCTTCTTGCGACACCCATTTATCCGCCGGAGATTGGCGGACCAGCAACATATACGATCGAGATCGCGAAGCGACTGAGAGGCGAACATACTATTACAGTTGTTGCCTATACTGATGCAGGCGAAGCGGTGGAAGGAACTCGCTTGGTGCGGGTCAAGAAGAGTCGTCCGTTGCCGCTACGATTGCCGTCTTTTTTCTTTACTCTTTACAAGGAAGCAAAAGGGGCAGATGTTATCTACGCACAAAATGCTATGGCTGCAGGACTTCCGGCAATGCTAGTAGGGAAGTTACGCAGAATTCCTGTTGTTATTAAATTTGTGGGCGACGAGGCGTGGGAGCGAGCAACACAATCTCGGCAAACCACGAAGCGATTGGAAGATTTTTTGGCGCATCCAGATGGGGGAATAAAAATTCGCCTCATGAAATGGGTAGAGGGAGTTGTGCTCCGTAATGTTGCGGTCGTTGCAACCCCTTCGGCGTATCTTCGCGATGCGCTGGTGCGAGAGTACCAGGTGCGGCCAGAACGGGGAGTGGTGAACTACAATGCTGTTGAGGATGTAAAGGTGGACGCATCTATTACGCGGCAACCATTCCACATTATTACCACTGCCCGCCTTACTGCATGGAAGGGGGTCGATGGCATTATCCGCGCGCTTGGACTCCTGGTGCAGCAATTTCCACAAGTAAAACTAGTTATTGCAGGTGATGGGCCGGAAAAAGAGTCGCTCATGCGCCTAGCGAAAGAAAAGGGGGTAGGAGAGAGAGTTATATTTTTAGGGCGTGTTGAGCACGACGTAGCGCTCCGCTACCAACAAGAGTCGACCTTGCAGGTGCTTAACTCTACGTACGAAGGGTTACCGCACATCGTGCTTGAAAGTTTTGCAACGAAGACTCCTATTGTTGCGACGAATATTCCCGGCACAAACGAAACGGTCTATCACGAAAAAACAGGCTTGCTGGTAGAGGTAGGAGACGACCAAGCGCTTGCAGCGGCAATTGCACGGGTGTTCAGTGATCTGTCGCTGCAAAAAAATATTATAGAGGGTGGCACAAAACTGCTGCAAGAAAAATTCTCATGGGCTTCGCATGTTTCCAATCTTCTTGCTATCTTTAAGGATCTGAAAAACTAGCATGATAATCGACGGGAAGAAAATTGCTGAAGAGATCGTCACGAGTCTCAGGGGAAACTACACCTTGGGGGTTGTTATGGATGAAGCAAATGCAGCATCACAGTCGTTTGTAAAAATTAAAGAGCGCACCGCGGCAAAAATTGGCGTTACCCTTAAACGCTTTACCTCTGCTGAATTTGATAAGGCTCTGGAGTGCGACGGCGTTATTGTGCAGCTGCCGATTGCGAATGCGGACGAGCTGCTTGCAAAATTGCCGCCCGAAAAAGATGTTGATGGTTTGGGTCCGCGTCCGATTGTGCTTTCGCCTGTTGCTGCGGCAGTTGCAGAAGTATTGAGCCGAGAGAATGTATCGGTTCGTGGCAAAAAAGCGGTAGTCGTTGGCGCCGGACGCTTGGTTGGTCTGCCAGTTAAAAACCTTTTGGAAGATGCTGGTGCAGAAGTGTTTGTTGTTACCGACAAGCAAGGTTCGCTTTCAGAACTGAAAGATGCTGACGTTGTGGTGCTTGGAGTAGGCAACCCTGGCATGGTGAAGCCAGAAATGTTGAAAGAAGGAGTTGTGCTTATAGACGCAGGCACGAGCGAGCAGGGAGGCAAACTCTCGGGTGACGCCGACCCGCGCTGTGCGGAAGTAGCATCTGTCTTTACCCCTGTTCCCGGCGGCCTGGGGCCCATCTCTGTTGCGATGATTTTTAAGAACCTTTTTACGCTCGTAGGTCACAAATAAAACCTTTGCCTAAATAGGCTTTATTTGCTATTCTCACGGCATGTTCCGGTTGCGCTATAGCGCGGTACTTATACTCATTGTTGCGGCGGTTCTCGCCTTTTTTGCTTGGAATACGACCGGCAAGGATGGCCGTTATGACTTTAAACTTGGTCTCGACCTCTCCGGCGGTACGCAGCTCCTCTATCGTGCAGACATAAGCAAGCTCGAACCGTCTTCTGTAGAGGAGTCTCTCTCAGCGCTCCGCGATGTTATCGAGCGCCGTGTAAACGCTTTTGGTGTCGGCGAGCCGGTAGTACAGACAGTACAAGGTGGTGCCTTGGGTGGCGGCGAGCGTCGCCTCGTTGTGGAGCTTCCTGGTATTACTGATGTTGAAGAAGCGGTGCGTCTTATTGGCGAAACCCCACTCCTTGAGTTCCGCCTCGTAAAGCAGGGGATGGAGAACAGTGTGGTTACTGACGCAGGAGAAGTAAATCAGGAAGCATTTGAAGATACTGGATTGACGGGTAAATATCTCTCTCGCGCAGCACTCGAGTTTAATGCGGGCGGCGGGATCGCAGTACCCTCTGCACCGGTTGTACGTATCGACTTTAACTCTGAGGGGCGTCAGTTGTTTGCAGACATCACCTCAGTAAACGTCGGCCGCTTCCTCGCTATTTTCCTCGATGGAGAACTTATCTCTGCACCAATAATTCAAGACAAAATTACTGAAGGTACAGCGATCATTAGTGGTAACTTCTCTGCTGAAAGTGCACGCGAAATGGTGCGCAACCTTAATCTTGGTGCGCTTCCGGTACCTATCGAGCTCGTGAGTACGCAAACTATCGGCGCAACCTTGGGTGAGAAGGCTGTGCGTGCGGGTGTGGTGGCCAGCGTTGTTGGTTTTTTGGCGCTCTCGCTTTTCATGATTCTTTGGTACCGTCTGCCTGGGTTGGTGGCGGTCGTGTCGCTTGGTATCTACGTGATCTTGATGCTCATCCTCTTTAAGCTTATTCCGGTCGTGCTGACTGCTGCTGGTATCGCAGGCTTCATTCTTTCTGTCGGTCTTGCGGTGGATGCCAACGTGCTCATTGCTGAACGTCTTAAGGAAGAACTTGCCGCAGGCAAAAAGGCACAAGACGCTATTCGCGAAGGATTTGCTCGTGCATGGCTCGCTATCCGCGACTCAAACATCGCGCACATCATCGCTGCAGTTATCCTCTTTTGGTTCGGCACATCGCTCATTAAGGGCTTTGCGCTGGTGTTCGGCCTCGGTGTTATCGTTTCAATGCTCTCTGCTATCACTATCTCTCGCACATTCCTCTTGGCGCTTGGCGTAAGCGGGGAGAGTAAGCTTGGCCACTTCCTCCTGCGCTCAGGCCTAAAGAAGTAATTTCTATGAATATCACGAAGAATCTTAAATATTTCTTTATCTTGCCGGCAGCGCTTACTATCCTTTCCCTTACTGCGCTCTTCGCGTGGGGACTCAAACCAGGTATCGACCTTGCAGGAGGGTCATTCCTTGAAGTTACCTATCCGGACGGCCGTCCAACGTCAGAGCAGGTTCACGAAGCAGTCGCGCCACTTCAGCTCGGTGAGGTTCGTGTGCAGCCATCTAGCGACAATAGCTACGTGCTGCGCCAGCGCGACCTTACAACAGACGAAAAGGCAGACCTTGTAGAGGCGCTTGGTACCCTTGGTGCCGTACAGGAAGACCAGTTTAACTCGGTCGGACCTATTATTGGCGAGGAGCTGCGCAACAAGGCGTGGATCGCTATTGCGCTTGTTGTCACCTGCACCATTTTGTTTATTGCTTTCGCATTTCGCGGTGTATCAAAGCCGGTACAGTCATGGAAGTATGGCGTTGTAGCTATTGTTACGTTGCTCCACGACATCGTCGTGCCGATGGGCCTCTTTGCCTATTTAGGTCACTTCCATGGTGCAGAAGTAGACTCGCTCTTTATTGTGGCACTTCTTACTATCCTTGGTATTTCTATCAACGACACGATCGTCATCTTCGACCGCATCCGCGAGAATCTTCGTCGCAACGAAGAGCATCATAAACACGAAGAGTTTGAGAGTGTTGTGGGCCGCAGTATCAACCAAACCATCACACGTTCAGTTACGACGTCGGTCACGGTTATTATCGTGCTTTTCTCATTGTATTTCCTTGGCCCGGTTGCAACGCAAAACTTCGCACTCACACTTATTGTCGGCATGTTCGCGGGAACCTACTCATCTATCTTCCTCGCATCGCCACTCTTGGTTGTGTGGGAAAAGTGGTCGCGCAAAACTAAATAGAAATGACCGTTGGTATTGTTGGGTATGGAAAGTTTGGTGCATTAACGCACCAACTAGTAAAGCGTTTTGTACCAGATGCGCAGGTGCGTATTTTCTCTTCGCGCGCGCAGCCAGATGGCACCCTTTTCTTCTCGTTAGAAGAAGTTGCAAAAAGCGACGCAGTTATTTTATCCGTGCCTATTCATACGTTTGAAGAAAATCTGCAAAAGATACTTCCCTTTATAGGTGAGCACACTGTGTTGGTGGATGTTGCGACGGTAAAAATGCATACAGTAGAGATTTTGAAACGATTGGCCCCTGCGTCTCGTTGGGTAGCAACGCACCCAATGTGGGGACCAGAAAGTTATGCAAAGCGCGGCGGAGATGTGGCAGGTTTCCGGATTGTCATAACAGAAAGTACAATCCCCCAAGAACAACGAGCGGCGGCGGTATCTTTTTTAAAGGAGTGTGGTTTTGACGTAGTAGAGATGAGTCCAGAACAGCACGACCAGCACTTGGCTGAAACACTGTTCCTGACCCACTTTATCGGCCAGAGTGTTGCTCGTGCGGGTTTTGGGCGCACGCCAATAGACACAGTATCTTTTGGCTTTTTGATGGATGCGATGGAAAGTGTGCGTCACGACACAGAGCTTTTTCAAGACGTATTTCGTTTTAACCCATACTGCAAAGAAGTGTTAAAGAAGTTTGAGGTTGCTGAAGAAGCCGTCCAAGCTCTTTTGAGTGAAAAGCGGTAAAATAATTGAATATGGATGTATTACTACAAGCTTTTATGTTAGGTGCTGTCGGGGGTGTTATACCCGGGGCAGTCCTTACCATCCTATTGGTCAGTACATTGCAGGGTGGCTTGAAAGCCGCTCTCAGAGCTTTTGTCTGGGCGCTGATCTCAGAAATAGTAATCGCGGGGGCGTTATTAATTACTGCTGTTCAATTAGGCTTGTCGCAAGAGGTGTTTCGATGGATTGCACTGGTTGGTGGGTTAGTTCTTATGTATTTTGCGTGGCAGGTGTTCCATCTTCGGTCAGTGACAGTCAAAGATGAGGTTATATTATTTTCTCCTACTAAGATATTTTTACTTTCCGCAACGAATGCGCCGCTATATGTCTTTTGGACCACAGTCTGTTTTCCTCTCATCTGGAAACTTTCAGAAAGTTGGGGTTTGACCCTGGCAGCAACTTCGTACTTCTTCTTGTTTGAAATAGGGTGGGCCATTACTACTTTCATGATGGTTTTGGTTTTTGTTTTTTCTCGAAAGACCCTGACAAATGAAAAAGTGATGCGTTTTGTGTTTACAGGTATTGCGCTCATCTTGGCTGGTTTCGGTATCCGTATGTTGGCAGATTTTGTACAATACATCCTATGATAATCGGCATTACTGGCACAAATGGGGCAGGGAAGGGAACGGTTGTCGAGTATCTCAAAACGAAGGGTTTTACGCACTACTCTAACAGTGCCCTCATTATTGAAGAAATAAAGAAACGAGGGCTGCCCGTTAACCGCGACAATACACGCCTGGTTGCAAACGATCTGCGACAAATGTACGGACCAGCGTATTTGGTCGAGACAAACTACGCTCGTGCTACCGGGGCAGGCGGCGACGCAGTTATTGAGGCGCTGCGCGTCATCGGAGAAGCAGAATTTTTAAAAGCAAAAGGGGCTGTGTTGTTTGGAGTTGATGCGGATCGCAAGCTGCGCTATGAACGCGTCGTGCTGCGTGGAACCGAGCTCGACAAAATTAGTTTTGAACATTTTTGTGCCCAAGAAGATCGGGAAATGAATGCGTCTGAAAAATGGGACATGAACATTAAAGGGGTTATTGAAATGTCGGACGTGGTTTTACAAAATGACGGCACTCCGGAGGAACTTTTTGCCCAGGTGGAAGCCGCCCTTCAACAAGTTCAGAGTAAACCCTAAGAAATTTTCAAAAAAAGTTCACAAAAAAGCTTTACTTTTTTCTACAAAGTACGACAATACAGAAGTTACTTAGCATTTTTCGGAAATGGAAGAAAAAAACGGCGACCTGCAGGGGGGTGGCGCCAACGGCACAAACTCAAACACAAAAGATCTCTATACGAAGGCTGTCTTTCCGGGGCGCCTTTTGATGCTAGGGTGCGGCTCTATTGGCCAGGGTGTGCTACCGATGCTACTGAAGCACACCGACATTACGCCGGAGCGTATTAAAATTGTTGCCGCAGACGAAGGGGGTAAGGCGGTCGCGGCAGAAAACGGTGTTGTCTTTGTGGTAGAAACTCTTACGCCAGAAAATTACGGAGTGGTCCTTAAGAAACATCTTGCGGCCAAGGATTTTCTTTTGAACCTGTCTGTCGACGTGTCCTCTGCCGACTTAATACTCTGGTGCCAAAAGCACGATGTGCTTTATCTCGACACCTCGACCGAGCGGTGGCCAGGATTTTCAACCGATGCAAAACTGACCGTGGCAGACCGTACCAACTATGTTGAGCGCGAGCAGTTTCTTGAATTAAAAAAGAAAAACGCCAATGGTCCTACTGCGGTTGTAAACCACGGTGCTAATCCAGGTCTTGTATCGCATTTTCTTAAAGAAGCACTGCTCAACATTGCTCGCGATACGATTGCAAAGGACACCGGCATAGTGCCCGAGGTGCCTAAATCGCAAGAAGAGTGGGCAAAACTGATGCAAAGTTTGCGCGTGCGCACTATCCAGGTTGCCGAGCGTGATACGCAGGCGTCGCCCACATTTAAACAGCCTGATGAATTTGTAAATACGTGGTCAGTAGATGGTTTTTTAAGCGAGGCAACAATGCCGGTCGAGCTGGGGTGGGGAAGTCATGAGAAAGAATTGCCTACCGACGCACATGAACATACTGTTGGTGCAAAGGCGGCAATTTATCTTGACCGTCCGGGAGCACTAACCCCCGTGCGTTCCTGGACACCGCGCGAAGGTACCTACCATGGCTACCTGATTACGCACATTGAGTCTATTACTACGGCGGACTACTTTACTGTTGTTGAAAACGGACAGACGTCGTATCGACCAACGGTCATGTACGCCTACCACCCATGTGACGACGCAGTGCTTTCGCTGCGGGAGTATGCGGGCAACAACTGGAAGCAGCCGCGCAAAAAACGCATTTTGATGGATGAGATAGCGCGCGGTTCAGACGAGCTTGGTGTACTTATTATGGGTCACAAAAAACGTGGGTACTGGTATGGCTCGGACCTTTCTATTGCGCAGGTGCGCGAACTGGTCCCGCACCAAAACGCCACCACGACTCAGGTTGCTGCAGGGGCGCTCGCGGGCATTATCTGGACGCTAGAAAACCAGCAGCGCGGCATACTTGAGCCAGAAGATCTCGACTTTCGTCGTATTTTAGAAATCGCCACGCCGTACCTGGGCATTGTCCACGGCAAGTATACGAGTTGGACGCCACTACGTGCCCGCAAAGACCCGCTCTTTGCAGAAGATATTGCAACAGCAGACCCATGGCAATTCAAGAACTTTAGAGTGATGTAATTGAGTTAATTATACCATAAACTGTGTATTTTACAAGTACCAAAAAGCCCTTATTTTACGGCACCCTTTTAGCTTGACTCTGGGCTATATATGTATATAATGCCCCTATGACTATCTGATGGTAGCTTTTTGCCTGGTTCTTACGGGAGAGAAGCCGCCTACAGGCGGTCTTTGTTTTTTGACAGATGAATATGTAATTGTAAGTAATTGATCACACCGATCAATGACTCGAGCGCGTCTTTTACAAGAGGAAAGCGGCGAGTATAAAGCAAGCAAAAGAAGTCCTTCTTTTTATCCAAAGGAAGGCAACAAGGGAAATACATTTTCTCTTGTTCCGTTAATCTAGAAAAATTGATGGTAGGAATACCATCTCTTATTGTCAGAGTTTGATCCTAGCTCAGGATGAATGCTGGCGGCGTGGATAAGGCATGCAA